>NZ_CP077094.1:4372500-5046521 GCF_014269025.2 Pseudomonas promysalinigenes
GCGGGGGAGGCTTGCGGCCTCCCCCGCTTACGCTCAGCGCTTACAAGCTAGGGAATGCAAACTGCGACGCTTCATGGCTGGAGCGTTGCGGCCAGCGCTGGGTGATCGCCTTACGGCGGGTATAGAAGCGCACGCCATCCGGCCCATAGGCGTGCAGATCACCGAAGAGCGAACGCTTCCAGCCACCAAAGCTGTGGTAAGCGACAGGAACTGGGAGCGGTACGTTGACCCCCACCATGCCTACCTCGATTTCGTCGCAGAACAGGCGCGCGGCTTCACCGTCACGGGTAAAGATGCAAGTGCCGTTGCCATACTCATGGTCATTGATCAATTGCATGGCTTGTTCCAGGCTGTTCACGCGCACCACGCACAGCACCGGGCCGAAGATCTCTTCTTTATAGATGCGCATTTCTGGGGTCACGTGATCGAACAGGGTACCGCCGACGAAGTAGCCGTCTTCATTACCCGATACACGCAAACCACGACCATCGACCACCAGTTTGGCGCCAGCGGCCAGGCCATCGTCTATATAGCCGACTACCTTGTCACGGGCAGCAGCGGTCACCAGGGGCCCCATGTCAAGACCACAGGAAGTACCGGCACCGATCTTCAACGCCTTGATCTGCGGCTCCAGCTTGGCGATCAGTGCATCGGCAACCTGATCACCGACGCACACAGCCACCGAAATAGCCATACAGCGCTCACCGCACGAACCGTATGCCGCACCCATCAGCGCACTGACCGCGTTGTCCAGATCAGCGTCGGGCATCAACACTGCGTGGTTCTTCGCACCGCCCAGAGCCTGGACGCGCTTGCCGCGCTTGGTACCTTCGGCGTAGATGTACTCGGCGATTGGCGTCGAACCAACGAAGCTCAGTGCTTTGACCTCCGGTGCTTCGATGAGCGCATCGACGGCTTCTTTATCGCCGTGCACCACGTTGAGGATACCTTTCGGCAGGCCAGCCTCCAGCAACAACTGCGCAATGAATAGCGTCGAGCTGGGATCGCGCTCGGATGGCTTGAGGATGAAGGCGTTGCCGCAGGCGATGGCCAACGGGTACATCCACAGCGGCACCATGGCTGGGAAGTTGAACGGGGTGATGCCAGCAACTACGCCCAGCGGCTGGAAGTCGGACCAGGCATCGATGTTAGGGCCAACATTGCGGCTGTATTCACCTTTAAGCACCTCTGGCGCCGCGCAGGCAAACTCGACGTTCTCGATGCCACGCTTGAGTTCACCAGCGGCGTCTTCCAGGGTCTTGCCGTGCTCTTCGCTGATCATCTGCGAGATGCGTGCTTCATTCTGCTCCAGCAGTTGTTTGAAGCGGAACATCACCTGAGCGCGCTTGGCCGGGGGGGTATTGCGCCAAGCCGGGAACGCGGCCTTGGCAGAGTCGATGGCCTGCTGAACGGTCGCGCGGCTGGCCAACTCGACCTTACGCACCGCTTGTCCGGTAGATGGATTGAAGACATCGGCGGTACGCTCGCCCTTGGTAACCAGCTCGCCGTGAATCAGGTGCTGAACAATGCTCATGCAAAACTCCAGATAAAGAAGGTTGAGTCAGGCGCGTGATCGGCTCACGCGCTCTGCGTCGAAAGCGTGATGATCAGTCGATCTTGTTCAGGGCTTCACCGACCGCGTCGAACAGACGGTCCAGCTCCTGCGGCTGAGTATTGAAGGTTGGCCCGAACTGCAAAGTGTCGCCGCCAAAGCGAACATAGAAGCCGGCCTGCCACAGCTTCATGGCCGTTTCGTAAGGCCGCACGATGGCATCACCGTCGCGGGCAGCGATTTGAATCGCGCCTGCCAGGCCATAGTTACGGATGTCGACGACATTCTTGGTGCCTTTGATGCCGTGCAATAGGTTCTCGAAGTGCGGCGCCAACTCTGCAGCCGACTGCACCAAGTTCTCTTTTTGCAGAAGGTCGAGCGCAGCAATACCGGCGGCGCAGGCAACAGGGTGCGCCGAGTAGGTGTAGCCGTGAGGAAATTCGACGGCGTATTCCGGAGTCGGTTGGTTCATGAACGTCTGGTAGATCTCGCTGGAGGCGATCACTGCCCCCATCGGAATGGCACCGTTGGTGACCTGCTTGGCGATGCACATCAGGTCTGGGGTGACACCGAAAGCCTCGGACCCAGTCATGGCACCCATACGGCCGAAACCTGTGATGACCTCGTCGAAGATCAGCAGGATGTTGTGCTGCGTACAGATCTCACGCAACCGCTTGAGGTAGCCCTTGGGCGGCGGCAGCACACCGGCGGAACCTGCCAGCGGCTCGACAATCACGGCTGCAATGTTCGACGCATCGTGCAGCTCGATCAGCTTGAGCATTTCATCTGCCAAGGCGATACCACCCTCCTCCGGCAGGCCTTTGGAGAAGGCATTCACCGGCAGCACGGTGTGGGGCAGGTGGTCGACGTCCAGCAATTGGCCGAACATCTTGCGGTTGCCATTGACGCCACCCAAGCTGGTACCCGCGATGTTAACCCCGTGGTAGCCACGCGCACGGCCAATGATCTTGGTCTTGGTGGCCTGGCCTTTTAGGCGCCAGTAGGCACGCACCATTTTCAACGCGGTGTCGCAGCACTCGGAGCCCGAGTTGGTATAGAAGACATGGTTCAGGTCGCCGGGCGTCAGTTCAGCGATCTTCTCGGCGAGCTGGAACGAAAGCGGGTGGCCGAACTGGAATGCCGGGGAGTAATCGAGAGTACCCAGCTGACGTGCGACTGCCTCGGTGATTTCCTTGCGGGTATGCCCGGCACCACAGGTCCACAGACCTGAGAGGGCATCGAAGATTCGCCGGCCCTTGTCGTCTACCAGGTGATTGCCATCGGCCGCGACGATCAAGCGCGGGTCGCGCTGGAAGTTACGGTTGGCGGTGTAAGGCATCCAGTGGGCATCGAGCTTCAGCTGGCTGGCGATACCTGGAGTGACGGCTTCGGGCATGTTCATCGGCGGGGTCCTTGAAAGACTGTTAGGCAACGATGGATGTTGTTGCAGCTAAATTGGCACGGCGATAAAGTCTGAAAAAGCCTACATTTCTAATCTTCAGTTAGCGCAAGACTAAACTTATGAGCCGACGCCCCGACCCTCTCGCCCAGGTAAGTGATTTCGATATCCGCTTGCTGAAAATTTACCGAAGCGTCGTTGAATGCGGAGGGTTCTCCGCTGCGGAGAACGTGCTGGGCATAGGCCGCTCGGCCATCAGTCAGCAGATGAACGATCTCGAACAACGCCTGGGCTTACGTTTGTGTCAGCGCGGCCGCGCTGGCTTCTCGCTGACCGAGGAAGGCCGCGAGGTGTACCACTCGGCACTGCAATTGCTCAGTGCGCTTGAAACTTTCCGCACCGAGGTCAATGGCCTGCACCAGCATTTGCGCGGCGAGCTCAACATCGGCCTGACCGATAACCTGGTTACCCTGCCACACATGCGCATCACTCATGCCCTGGCCGAACTCAAGGACCGCGGCCCCGAAGTGCGTATCCAGATCCGCATGATTTCCCCCAGCCAGGTCGAGCAAGGCGTGCTGGACGGCAGTCTGCACGTCGGTGTGGTGCCGCAGACCAGCCCACTTTCAGGCCTGGAATATCAATCGCTGTACAGCGAGCGTTCACAGCTTTATTGCGCGGTTGGCCACCCGTTGTTCTACGCCGACAACCAGCAGATAGACGATGAGCGCCTGAACAGCCAGGAGGCCATCGCCCCTACCTTCCGCCTGCCTGCAGAGATTCAGGCGCATTACCAGGCCCTCAATTGCACCGCCAGTGCCTCAGACCGCGAAGGCATGGCTTTTCTGATCCTGACTGGGCGCTACATCGGCTATCTTCCGGACCATTACGCGACCTTCTGGGTCCAGCAGGGCCGCCTGCGCGCGCTCAAACCGGCGCAACGGTTCTACGACCTGAGCCTGAGCTGGGTGACCCGCAAGGGCCGTCGGCCAAATCTGGTATTGGAAAGCTTCCTCGAAAGCCTGGCTGCGACACGCTGATGCCCGCTTCTGACGCTAAGGCTTGTCAGGCCAGCACAGGCAGGTAATCTTGTCCGACATTCGTTGCCACAGACCTGTCCGGAATCGTCCATGACCCTAGAAGTCCCAGCGCATCGCCTCCCCGCCTCGGGCAAGCCCGCCGGCCGTATCCGCCAGAAGAACGAACAGGCCATCATCCAAGCCGCCGAAGACGAATTCGCCCGTCATGGTTTCAAAGGCACCAGCATGAACACCATCGCGCTGAAAGCCGGCTTGCCCAAGGCCAACCTGCATTACTACTTCACCAACAAACTCGGCCTGTACATCGCCGTGCTGAGTAACATCATCGAATTGTGGGACAGCACCTTCAACGCCTTGAGCGTCGACGACGACCCGGGCACCGCGCTGAGCCATTACATACGTACCAAAATGGAGTTCTCCCGGCGCAACCCTCAGGCCTCGCGGATCTTCGCAATGGAAGTGATCAGCGGCGGCAGTTGCCTCACCGAGTACTTCAGCGCCGACTACCGGGAGTGGTTCCGCGGCCGGGCTGCTGTATTCCAAGCCTGGATCGAAGCCGGAAAAATGGACCCGGTGGACCCGGTGCACCTGATCTTCCTGCTGTGGGGCAGCACCCAACACTATGCCGACTTCGCTACCCAGATCTGCCAGGTCACCGGCCGGAGCCGGCTGACCAAGCAAGATATGGAAGATGCCAGCAATAACCTTATCCACATCATTCTCAAAGGCTGCGGCATCACGCCGAGCGCCTGACGTTCATTTATGCCTTCTACCTTGCTCGAGCTCTGCGAATTTCGCGAGGAAATCCGCAAGAGCCGCTTCATCACCCTTGCCGCCCCGATCACCAGTGCGGCCGAAGCCATGAGCTTCATCGAACGCCACAGCGACGTGGCCGCCACCCACAACTGCTGGGCATGGAAGATCGGCGGGCAGTACCGCAGCAATGACGATGGTGAACCAGGCGGAACCGCCGGGCGGCCAATCCTGGCGGCCATCGAAGCACAGGATTGCGACCAGGTCGTGGTGCTGGTAATCCGCTGGTACGGCGGCATTCAATTGGGCACCGGGGGGCTAGCCCGCGCCTATGGGGGTGGCGCCAACAAATGCCTGCAACAGGCGCCCAAACGGCTGCTGGTAAAGCGCAGCGAATTCGTTTGCAGTTGTACGTTCAGCGAACTGGCGCTGGTGAAACTGCGCCTGGCAGAGGTCGACGGTCTGGTGCTGGACGAGCAGTTCACCGCCAATGGCGTCGACCTTGAAATCGCGCTGGGTGAAGAGCACCTGGGCACCTTGCAACAGCAGTTGGCCGATCTGAGCCGCGGCCGAATCATCTTGCAGGACCGCTGAGACTTGCCCACATCAACTGTGGGCCGGCCTGTGGATAAGCTTGGGGCACTCCGCTGCATCCCATGCCAGCAAAGGCCTGCGGAGCATTGAGCATATTTTGATCAGCGTTTGATGACAGCACCAAGTGCCTGAACTGTGGTGAGTTATCCCCAGTGCGAACGACAGATCGCGGGCAGGCTTGCGCACAATTACTGTGGATCAGCCTGTGGATAACCCGTGAGCCAACCGTTCAGTGCCCGGCTCACTCAGGGCCGGGCGTAGCTGTACATTTTTTAGCCAGACGCTAGGCAGGCACACCTGACGGCACTGCAGTATGCTCAATTGTTTTCCGACTCCCATAAAGGAATCTTCCAATGGCAACTTCGAGAACTGCCCTCATCATCGGCGCATCCCGCGGCCTAGGCCTGGGTTTGGTCCAGCGCCTGCAGGAAGATGGCTGGAGCATCACCGCCACCGTGCGCAATCCCCAGCAGCCCGGCGCCCTGGCCGATGTCCCGGGCGTGCGCATTGAACAACTGGAAATCAATGACGCCGCTCAACTCGACGGCCTCAAGCAACGCCTGCAAGGCGAGGTATTCGACCTGGTGTTCGTCAACGCTGGCGTCATGGGCCCTCTGCCGCAGGACCTCGAATCGGTAAGCAGCCAGGCCGTTGGCGAGTTGTTCATGACCAATGCCGTGGCCCCGATCCGTGTCGCCCGCCGCCTGGCAGGCCAGCTGCGCGAGAACACTGGCGTGCTGGCGTTCATGAGCTCGATCCTGGGCAGCGTAACCATCCCCGACGGCGGCGAGCTGTGCCTGTACAAAGCCAGCAAAGCGGCGCTCAACTCGATGATCAACAGCTTTGTGGTCGAACTGCAGCGCCCGGACCTGTGCGTACTGGCCATGCACCCCGGCTGGGTGAAGACCGACATGGGCGGTGAAAACGCGGAAATTGACGTGCTCACCAGCACTCGGGGCATGCTGGAACAGATCAAGGCGCAAAGCGGCAAGGGTGGCTTACGCTTCATCAACTACAAAGGCGAGCCGCTGACGTGGTGAGATGAATACCGACCGGCCGGGCGCAATACCCGGCCGAGCCCTGTAGAATGTCGGCAACCGTTCCTGATTCGAGACATTCCCCCTATGTATGATTGGCTCAATGCCCTGCCCAAGGCAGAACTACACCTGCACCTCGAAGGTTCGCTGGAGCCCGAACTGCTCTTCGCACTGGCCGAGCGCAACAAGATTGCCCTGCCATGGAATGACGTAGAAACCCTGCGCAGCGCCTATGCGTTCAATAACCTGCAAGAGTTTCTCGACTTGTACTATCGCGGCGCGGACGTACTTCGCACCGAGCAGGATTTCTATGACCTGACCTGGGCCTACCTGCAACGCTGCAAGGCACAGAACGTGATTCATACCGAACCGTTCTTCGACCCGCAGACCCACACTGACCGCGGCATCGCGTTCGAAGTGGTGCTCAATGGCATCAACCAGGCACTCAAGGATGGCCGCGAGCAACTGGGCATCAGCAGCGGCCTGATCCTGAGCTTCCTGCGTCACCTCAGCGAAGAGCAAGCGCAAAAGACCCTAGACCAGGCCATGCCGTTCCGCGACGCGTTCATCGCTGTCGGTCTGGACAGTTCGGAGATGGGCCACCCGCCAAGCAAGTTCCAGCGCGTGTTCGACCGCGCCCGCAGCGAAGGTTTCGTGGCTGTCGCCCACGCCGGTGAGGAGGGCCCGCCCGAGTACATCTGGGAAGCGTTGGACCTTCTGAAGATCAAGCGGATCGACCACGGCGTACGCGCCATCGAAGACGAGCGCCTGATGCAGCGCATCATCGACGAGCAGATCCCGCTCACTGTTTGCCCCTTGTCCAATACCAAGCTTTGCGTGTTCGACGATATGAGCCAACACAACATCCTCGATATGCTCGAGCGTGGCGTCAAGGTGACAGTCAACTCGGACGACCCGGCCTACTTCGGCGGTTATGTCACCGAGAACTTCCACGCCCTGCACACCCACCTGGGCATGACCGAAGACCAGGCTCGCAAGCTGGCGCAGAACAGCCTGGATGCTCGCCTGATCTGAAGCCGTCACCCCACCTGCAAAGTCGCCACGCGGGCGATGCGGTTGATCTGCTGCACACCTTCGGCAGAAATCTGCAGCACCCGCGTGCCTTCAGGTTCGCGTATCCAGCCAGACTGAAGAAACAGTTTGAGCAATGCCTGGCCAAGGCTGCCGCCCAAGTGCGGCCCTTGGTCGCTCAACTCATTGTTGTGGCAGACCGAACAGCCGCCTTGGCGTCGTGATGCCAGCGCGTCGATGTAGACCCCGATGGCCGCCAGTTGAGCCCGCCCCTCATCGCTCACCGTGAGCTCCCGCTCACTGCCCACCAGCCAACCAGCCACTACCAGCCGATGGTACAGTTCAGCCGCCAGTTCGCCGCCCAAGTGGTCACCACAGCGGCGCGCCCTGCGCATCGCCATTGGCAATTGAAGTACCTCGGTATGCCGCCTGTTTTGCGCAACCAACTGCACACTGGCCAACGCTTCGACGGCGACCCCGACCTGGGGAGTGGCGAGCCTGAAGTAGCGCTTGCGGCCCCGCGCCTCGAGCCTGAGCAGGCCTGCCGAAGACAGCAGCGCCAAATGCGCACAGGCAGAAGACGAGGTCAGCCCGGTCATCATCGCCAGTTCATCGGTCGGCCTCGGGGTGCCATCGATCAGCGCCCATAACATCGCGCTGCGCTTGGGGTCGGCCATCAGGCCGGCAATCTGACTGATACTGCTGACTGCATTCATATCCCTATCTCTCCCGCGTGATCACGTCTGGTTTCCAGAGGCCAGCCTTGGCTACGCTAATCGCCCCCAAGGCAAAGTGCTCGACCGCCAGTATAAGCCGCAGAAAAGCCGCATCCGGCAGCTCGGAACCTGTGCAGGTAAGCCCGAATGACGCTGGGTAGGGTGACCCTCGAATCGGTCGATGTGGCGGGCAAAGCTCTACAAACCAGAGCAGGAGGGAAAATACTGGGCATAAGGAAGGATGGCCCAGAGCGTGCTGCGACTCTGCCGACAGTACCCTTCCTCAAGTAGCGCAACTCAAAGCGAAGCTTCTACTTCAATTCAGCCGAAGCCTATGGAAACTTCAGACAAACCCTTGAGACAACGCCCCGACCGCCAGTCCGAACACCCGCTCGGGCCATGGCAACGGTTGTGCGCAGCGCTACACTATCTGCGCCCCTCTTGCCAATCGGAGGTATGCCGCGATGAAAATTGTCGTCAGTACGTCGACCCGCAACCCCAACTGCCCCTGGCAGGTCAGGCTCGACCAGCATGTAGTGAGTTTTCGCAGCGAAGCCGAGGCCCGCGCCTTCGTCGCTACCCTACAAAATCGCCTGCAGGCCCCTCACTCGCTCATGCAGGGCGCGCTGCCTGAAAGCGCCGGGTCAGCAATGCGACACTGACCACCAGCACCCCGCATAAACTGATTACCAGGCTCATGGGTATTGCACTCCCGTCATGAAGCACACCGACCAGCGCTGCTGCAGCGGCAGCGACGCTGAACTGCAGGCAGCCCATCAATGCCGACGCGCTGCCCGCCCGAGCGCCCTGGCCGCTCATGGCACAGGCGGCCGCGTTTGGAATGATGCACCCTAGGCTGGCGATGCAGACGAACAGCGGCACCAGCAATGGCCACAGTGCAGCGGGTTGCAGGGCCGCAACAGCCAACAGCGAGAGGCCCGCCGCGAGGTACACCCAGACCGCACGGCTCAGCAGAAATGCCGGGCCTCGCTTGACCAGAAGGCGCGCATTGACTTGCGCGACCAGGATGAAGCCAGCAGCATTGGTGCCGAACAGCCACCCATAATGTTCAGCAGGTACGCCGTAGAGATTTATGAAGACGAAAGGTGAACCAGCGATGTAGGCAAACATACCGGCAATGGCGATCCCCCCCGTCAACGCGTGGCCGAGGAACACACGGTCGGCCAACAGACGCAGGTATTGGCGCAAGGCACCCGACAGTGGCTGGCGCGGCATATGCGCCGGCAAGCTTTCCGGCAGGCCAAGGGTTACGGCCAATAAGCTGGCTGCACTGAACAGGCTTAGCGCCAGGAAGATCGACTGCCAACCGGCGAAGTTCACCAGCACCCCACCCAGCATCGGTGCCAGGATCGGAGCCAAGCCCATCACCAGCATCAACTGCGAGAACACCTTGGCAGACGCCACCGGGTCGCACTTGTCGCTGACGATGGCCCGCGACAGGACCATGCCGGCGCAACCGCCCAGCGCCTGGACAAAGCGAGCGATGATCAACGTGTCGAGGTTGGGCGCATAGGCGCAGGCCAGTGAGGCAAGGGTGAACAAAGCCACCCCGAATACCAAAGGCTTGCGCCGACCAAACCGATCTGCCACAGGCCCATAGGCCAGCTGACCGATCGACAAGCCAAGGAAATAGGCCGCAAGAGTGGCCTGTACGTGTTTTTCATCGGTGGCGAACGCCTGCGCCATGGCCGGGAAGGCGGGCAGGTAGAAGTCGATCGCCAAGGGCCCGAACGCACTGAGTGCGCCCAGAATCAGCACCATTCGCAGGTTCATCAGAAATCCATAGCATGCTAAGCAAGCTGCTAAGTCTACCTGCGTCGGGCCCTGTGTGTCGCGATCAGGCTGCGGTTATGTCAACTCGGCCTGGTAGCCTTCTTCACGAATGGCCGCCAGCACCTGCTCAGCCGTCAGTGTGCTCTGCACGTTGACTTTTTTGCCGGCCAGATCCACGTCAACCTTGGCTTGTGCATCCAGCGCCTGCACTGCTTGCGTCACAGCTTTCACACAATGGCCACAGGTCATGCCTTGTACATTGAACACTTGCATGGGGAATGCCTCCTTCGGGGTTTTGTCCAGTTTCAAGCTTGCCATCGGGTCAAGGTCAAGTTCTGCGTTGCGCGGCCGGGCTGGAAATCCGCGCGCACCTCAGCCAAGCTGCGCCTTTGACGATCGCGCATGCAGGAGGTTTTTCATGTTCAGGACAGCAGTGGGCGCAGTCGGGCTACTGGCCGCACTAGCCGCAGTGCCCCCGGCCAGCGCCGAGAGCAACTCGGACTACAGCGTACTGATCATTTCCCGGGAACGCCTGGAGGTGGCGACCAGTTGCGAGATCGGCGTGTACCTCAATGACCAGCTTTCCGGTCGGGTATTCCAAGAGCAGTCCACATCCTTCAACCTGCCGCCTGGCCCGGTGGACGTGCGCCTGCGCCTGCTGCCTGGGCAAATGCCCGGCTGCGCTGCCGGTATCGAGGACCAACGCAGCACACGGCTCAACCTGCAAGCGGGGCAGATCAACAAATACCGTATTGCCATGGGCCACAATGGCCTTGAGTTGCGACGAGCCAGCCTGGGCTATTGACCTTCCCTGCGTGGCAAGGTTGATGCTGTGCCCAAGCCCTGCCGAGGAGCAAAGCCATGCCCGCCACCACACTGCCAAGCCGAACCGTGGAACTACAGATCACCGGTATGACCTGCGCCAGCTGCGTCGGCCGGGTCGAGCGAACATTGGGCAAGCTACCAGGGGTCGAACAAGTTAGCGTCAACCTGGCCAATGAACGGGCTCATCTGCAAGTGCAGCAGGCAGTCGACGATGCACTGTTGATCAGCGCCGTCGAAAAAGCCGGCTACAGCGCCAGCCTGCCACAAGCCACGGAAAGTGCCCGGCAAGACATCCAGTGGCGGCTGCGCACCGAGCGCCTGGCCGTCGTGGCCGCCTTGCTGCTGGCACTGCCGTTGGTCTTACCCATGCTGGTGCAGCCGTTCGGCCTGCACTGGATGCTACCTGCCTGGGCGCAATTGGCCCTGGCCACACCCGTGCAATTCATACTCGGCGCACGCTTTTACCAGGCCGCCTATAAAGCTGTGCGCGCCGGTGCTGGCAACATGGATCTGCTAGTGGCCTTAGGCACCAGCGCAGGTTACGGCCTGAGCCTATACCAGTGGGCCACGGCCCCGGTCGGCACGGCCCCGCACCTGTATTTCGAAGCGTCGGCGGTGGTGATAGCCCTGGTATTGCTGGGCAAGTACCTTGAAAGCCGCGCCAAGCGCCAGACCGCCAGTGCCATCCGCGCGCTGGAGGCATTGCGCCCGGAACGCGCCTTGCGGGTGGTTGATGGCCACGAAGAGGAAGTTGCGATCAGCGCGCTGCGCCTGGACGATCGGGTGCTGGTCAAACCCGGCGAGCGCTTCCCGGTCGACGGTACCGTCGAAGAAGGCAGCAGCCACGCTGACGAAGCGCTGATCAGTGGCGAGAGCCTACCGGTGGCCAAACAACCCGGCGACCGCGTCACTGGCGGAGCCATCAACGGCGAAGGCCGGCTGCTGATTCGCACCGAGGCGCTAGGCGCGCAGACCGTGCTGGCCCGCATCATCCGCCTGGTTGAAGACGCACAAGCGGCCAAAGCACCGATCCAGAAGCTGGTCGACCGGGTCAGCCAAGTGTTCGTCCCTGCGGTGCTGGTGCTGGCAGTAATCACCTTAATCGGCTGGTGGCTGGCCGGCGCGCCGGTGGAGACGGCGTTGATCAATGCTGTCGCCGTACTGGTGATCGCTTGCCCCTGTGCCCTGGGCCTGGCCACGCCGGCTGCGATCATGGCCGGAACGGGCGTCGCGGCGCGCCACGGCATTCTGATCAAGGATGCCGAAGCGCTGGAACGCGCCCATGCAGTCAACCGCGTGGTGTTCGACAAGACCGGGACTCTCACCTCCGGCAGCCCGCGGGTCGTTCACAGCCAGGCGCAGGGGATCGACCACGCCGAATTCATGCGCCTGGCCGGCGCCCTGCAGCGGGGCAGCGAACACCCCCTGGCCAAGGCGGTGCTGGCTGTTTGCACCGAGCAGGGCCTGGACGTGCCTGAAGTGAGCGATAGCCTCTCACTCTCCGGCCGCGGCATTGCCGGTTTCGTACGGGGCCACGCGTTGGCGCTTGGCAACCGCCGCCTGCTCGATGAAAGCGGCCTACAACCTGGCGAGTTGGCGAGCAAGGCACAAGCCTGGGAAGCCGAGGGGCGCACGCTGTCCTGGCTGATTGAGCAGGGTGAGGCGCCACGCGTACTCGGCCTGCTGGCGTTCGGCGACAGCCTCAAGCCCGGCGCCGAGCAAGCCATCGCTGCACTGCACGCCCGCCATATCAGCAGCCACTTGTTGACCGGCGACAACCACGGCAGCGCCAAGGCGGTGGCTGACGCCCTCGGTATCGATGATGTGCACGCCCAAATGCTACCGGCCGATAAGACCGCCACCGTAGCTGCGCTGAAAAAGGACGGGGTGGTGGCCATGGTCGGCGACGGTATCAACGATGCCCCGGCCCTGGCCGCTGCCGACATCGGCATCGCCATGGGCGGTGGTACTGACGTGGCCATGCAGGCTGCGGGCATCACGCTGATGCGGGGTGACCCGCGGCTGGTCCCTGCTGCGCTGGAAATCAGCCGCAAGACCTACGCGAAAATCCGTCAGAACCTATTCTGGGCCTTCATCTACAACCTGATCGGCATCCCCTTGGCCGCACTGGGTTACCTCAACCCGGTCATGGCCGGGGCTGCGATGGCGCTGTCCAGCGTCAGCGTGGTCAGCAATGCCCTGTGGTTGAAAACCTGGGCACCCACCAGCAGAGCCGAGGAGGCCCAATGAACATTGGCCAGGCGGCCCGCCGCAGCGGGCTCAGCACTAAGATGATCCGCTATTACGAGGCCATTGGTTTACTCAAACCGGCCACGCGCAGTGACAGCGGCTACCGCGTTTACCACGCCGAAGACCTGCATAGCCTGGCGTTCATCAAGCGCTCCCGCGACCTGGGGTTTTCTTTGGATGAAGTGGGCAAGTTGCTGACTCTGTGGCAGGACCGCGGGCGCGCCAGTGCCGATGTCAAGGCTCTGGCAATGCGTCACATCGATGAGCTGAACCGGCGCATCGAGGAGCTGGAGAGTCTGCGTGACACGCTGGGGGACCTGGTTGCCCACTGCCAGGGAGACGATCGACCGGATTGCCCCATTCTCAAGGACCTGGCCAAAAACGCGGGCTGCTGCCATTGAGGAGCTTGGTTCGCACTTCACGGCATGGAGAGGCGACAGCGTCATAATTGTTTGGTATGCCATATTAGCCTGCCGCCGACCGAATCGTCGTCAAATGCGACTTCGCCCAATAAATACGGGCGTCTGGCCTAATTTTTCCCTGGGTGCTGCCGATGTAGTTGCTACCTGCCTCGCGTGCAAAAAACAAAACCCCGGGAGCGTCGATGAACATCAAACAAAAACTGACTTGGGCCTTCGCGGTGATCGCGGGCTTGCCCATCGTCCTCGTAGCCACCCTGGTGGTCCTCAACCTGCGCGGCGAAGCCCGCGACGGTTTCCTCGACAGCAGCAGCCGGGAAATCCGTCAGGTCAGCAATGCGATGAACATTTTCTTCCAGGGCATCGACCAGAATGTCGCCTACCTGGCCTCGCAGCCGATGGTGGCGGCCACCGGCACCAACCTGAACAAGTACATGAGCGCCACCCCGTCCAACGAACTGGGTGAACAGGATCAGCAGCTCATGGACTTCTTCACCCGTCTGGCAGAGTCTCACCCAGGCTATGCCTATGTTTCCTACGGCGTGAGTGACGGCGGCTATGTGTGCTGGCCAGCCGGGCAGAAGTTCGTCAACTACGACCCGCGCCAGCGCCCGTGGTATCAGCAGGCCATGGCCAACCCCGGCAAGACCGTACGTACTGGCGCCTACTACTGGGCTGCCGACGATGCAGTGCTGATCAGCACCGTACGCGCCGTACCCAACCAGCTGGGCAACCCAGGCGGGGTGGTCAACATCGATGTTTCGCTCAAGGGCCTGACCGAGATCGTGAAACAGATCAAGCTGGGTGAAAGCGGGTACCTGATGCTGGTGGAAAGCAACGGCAATGTCATGGTCGACCCCCGCGATGCCAGCCACAACTTCAAGCAGCTGGGCAGCTTCGGTGATGGCTATGCCGAGCTGGCCAAGGCCGGCAAAGGTCTGGTCGAGGTGCAGATCAACGGTGAGCGCTACATGGCCAACGTCTACCCGGACGAGAAACTGGGCTGGACCTTCATCGGCCTGATCCAGCAAAGCGAAGTGATGCAGACCACCACACGCCTGACCTGGCTGATCGGGGCTATCGCGCTGGTGCTGGCAGCCGTGTTCGCCGTGCTGGGCGCGGCGTTCGCCAAACTGATCGTGCGCCCGATCAACAGCGTCACCAGCGGCCTGGAAGACATTGCCCAAGGCGAAGGCGACCTGACCCGCAACCTCGACGTGCGTGGGCGCGACGAAACTGCGCAACTGGCGAACTGGTTCAACCAGTTCCTTGGCGCCATCCGTAGCCTGATCCAGCACATCGGCTCAGCCGCCAGCAAGATCCTCAGCACCTCCACCAGCTCGACCCAGGTTTCCAGCGACATGGCCGAGGCCGCTGGGCGCCAGCGAGAAGCCGTGGACATGGTCTCCACTGCATTCCACGAGATGGTCGCAACCGCCAACGAAGTGGCCCGTTCGTGCAGCCAGGCTGCGCAATCGGCCGATAGCGGTCAGCAGCAGGCCCGTGAAGGGCAGCAACAGATTGACGCGGCAGTCAGCAGCGTGGACCGCCTCAGCCAAGAGATCGAGCAGTCGGCCCAGTCGATCCAGCAACTGGAGCGCGACAGTAACGCCATTCAGTCCATCCTCGGCACCATTCGCTCGATTGCCGAGCAAACCAACCTGCTGGCGCTGAACGCCGCCATCGAGGCGGCCCGCGCGGGTGAACAGGGCCGTGGTTTTGCCGTGGTGGCCGATGAAGTTAGGGCGCTGGCCAAACGCACCGCTGACTCGACCGCCGAAATCGATGGCTTGTTGGGCAACCTGGCCAGCCGCACGGCAGAAGTGGCTGGGCAGATGCATGCCAGCCTGGAGGTGTCGCAGCAGTCGGTCAGCCGCATCGGTATGGCCCGTGACAGCTTCGGGCAAATTCGCGAGTCGGTAGACATCATCCGCGACATGAACACGCAGATCGCTACGGCAGCCGAAGAACAGCACCAGGTGGCCGAGGACATCAACCGGCACATCAGCCAGATTCATGGCGACGCGCAGTTGGTAGCTGAGTTGGCCCAGGCAGCGCGCCAGGACTCCGAGAGCCTTGCCGGGCTGTCCAATGAACTGGATGCCCTGGTACGCCGCTTCCGCACCTGAGTACCGATGCCCCGGCCCTTTCGCGGGTTTACCCGCGAAAGGGCCGGGGCGGTCTACATCAAAACTTCAGTTCTCCCGGCGTCGCTCCAAACAATTGCTTGAAGGCCGCGATGTAGGCAGAGGTCGAATCATAGCCACAGCCCAGCGCCGCGTCGGTCACGCTTTGCCCCGCCTCCAGCAACGCAAGCGATGACAACAAACGCATCCGCTGGCGCCAGTTGCGAAAACTCAGGCCGGTTTGGCGCTGAAACAAACGCATCAAGGTCTTTTCCGAGCACCCTAATTTCGCCGCCCATCGTTGCAAGGTATGCGCCTTGTCCGGCTCGGCGATCAGGCTGTTACACAACGCCTGCAGGCCTGGATGGCTCGGCAAAGGCACAGAGAACCCAACCTCCGGTAACGTGCGCAGCTGGTCCAGCAATACGCTGACCAGGCGCCCTTCGGCGCTATCGCCTTCAGGGTACTCGACCGGCATCAGGCAGAACTGCTTGATCAGCTCACGGGCCAAGGGCGTCACTTCCAGTACCCGACAGTGCCCCGGCGCCCATTGGCACGCATCACGACGGATGTACAAACTACGCATCTCAGCCTGCCCGGATGCCACCACATCGTGCTCCACACCAGCGGGTATCCAGACGCCCCACTGCGGCGGAGCGAAATAATTGCCACCGTTGGTATAAACCCCCAGTACGCCGCTGATCGCATAACAGAACTGGACCCAATCATGGCTGTGTCGCGTCGCATAGGAACCGGCGTGAAGGCTTTCGACACGCGCATAGACAGGCCGGGGCAAGTGTCCCAAGGCTGGAATAGCGCGAGGATGTCCGATCAACTGCATAGCCAATTCTTGTAGTGCCGAGCAGCCAAGCCTATCAGAGATCGCCTTCGCCTCACCGCTCGACGATAACCGTCACCCCCTGCCCGCCCGCTGCACAAATGGAAATCAGCCCGCGGCCTTTACCGGCCTTGGCCAGCAACTTCGCCAGGTTGGCCAGAATCCGCCCGCCAGTCGCTGCGAAGGGGTGCCCTGCCGCCAATGAACTGCCCTTGACGTTGAGCTTGCTGCGATCGATGCGCCCCAAGGGCGCATCCAGCCCTAACCGGTCACGGCAGTATTGGGCATCCTCCCAGGCTTTGAGGGTGCATAGCACCTGAGCGGCGAAGGCTTCATGGATTTCGTAGTAATCGAAGTCCTGCAAGGTCAGGCCATTACGCGCCAGCAGCCGCGGCACCGCGTACACCGGCGCCATCAGCAGCCCCTCTTGGCCTGTGACGAAATCCACGGCAGCGGTTTGGCCATCGACCAGATACGCCAGCACTGGCAGGCCCTGCTCTTGAGCCCACTGCTCGCTACCCAGCAGCACCATCGAAGCACCATCGGTCAGTGGCGTGGAGTTGCCGGGCGTCAATGTGCCCAGGCCGCTGCGGTCGAAGGATGGCTTGAGCCTGGCCAGTTGCTCAAGGGTCAGATCGGTACGCAGATTGTTGTCACGGGCCAAGCCCAAAAAAGGCGTCAGCAGGTCATCTTGCCAACCTTCGTTGTAGGAGGCCGCCAGGTGCCGATGGCTGTGCAACGTCAGTGCGTCCTGCTCGGCGCGGTCGATGCCCCAGGTTTGCGCCATGCGCTCGCAGTGCTCGCCCATCGACAGCCCGGTGCGCGGCTCGCCGTTACGCGGCAGCTCAGGTTTGAGATGGCTCGCCCGTATTTGCAGAAACGGCTTGAGTCGCTCGGCCAAGGTTTTGCCACGGTTAGCCTGCAAGAGGATACGCCGAAGCCCTTCATTGACCCCGATCGGTGCATCGGACGTGGTATCCACGCCGCCGGCAATGCCACTGTCGATCTGCCCGAGGGCAATCTTGTTGGCCACCAGCAGCGCAGCCTCCAGGCCAGTACCGCAGGCTTGCTGGAGATCGTAGGCAGGCGTCTGCGCCGACAGACGGGAGCCGAGTACGCATTCGCGGGTCAAGTTCATATCCCGCGAATGCTTGAGCACAGCCCCCGCCACCACTTCCCCCAATTGCAGCCCGTGCAAGCGATAACGCTCGATCAGGCCCTCCAGGGCCGCAGTCAGCATCGCCTGGTTGCTGGCGTTGGCGTAAACGCCATTGGAGCGGGCGAAGGGAATACGATTGCCGCCCAGGATCGCGACCCGACGAGTTGAGCTCATGCGTATAGTCCTCCGTTAACCATTCGATCCGTACAGCCTAGGTGTTTTTGCCGCATTCGAACGACCTTGGCATAAAGTTGGTCCACACTTGCAAGCTTGCCTTCAGGGAGACCCGCACATGAGCGATCGCTATCTCGGCTTTGCCAACTCCAACCTCGGGCGTCGCCTGGTAGATGCCCTTGGCCTGCCGAGCCCGGCGCCGCTGGAGCGCTGGCAGGCAGGCCGCCTGCGCCCGGTTGAAGGCGCGCTGGTGCTAGGTGGCGGCCCCTTGGCAAAGCAAGTCGAAGCCATTGCCCCGCGACTGACCGACACCCTCTACAGCTTCAATGGCCAAGGCCTGCAGTCACCGCAATGGGTCGCCGGGCTTGGGCCCAAGCTCAAGGCCGTGGTGTTCGACGCCAGCCATTTGTCCGACAGCGACCAGCTCAAGCAGTTGCGCGAGTTCTTCCAGCCATTGCTGCGCAGCCTTGCCGCTTGTGCTCATGTGGTAATTCTCGGGCGCGCTCCACAGACCCTCGACGACCCGCTTGCCAGTGTCGCGCAGCGTGCCCTCGAGGGGTTCAGCCGCTCGCTGGCCAAAGAACTGCGCAACGGCGCCACCGCGCAATTGTTGTATGTGGACGAAGGCGCGGATGAGCAACTGGAGGGTGCGCTGCGCTTCTTCCTGTCGCCCAAAAGTGCTTTCATTTCGGGCCAGGTGTTGCACCTGCAGGCCTGCACTGCCCAGGTCGAAGACTGGACCCGCCCCCTCGGTGGCCGCCGCGCCCTGGTCACTGGCGCGGCACGGGGCATCGGCGCCGCCATCGCGCAAACCCTGGCACGTGATGGTGCTCAGGTAATGCTGCTGGATGTGCCGCAAGCACAGCAGGAACTCGATGCACTGGCCGCTCGCCTTGGCGGCAAGGCCCTGGGGCTGGACATCTGCGCCAGCGATGCGCCTGCCAGGCTGCTCGAAGCGCTGCCCGAGGGCATCGATATCGTGGTGCACAATGCTGGCATCACCCGCGACAAGACCCTCGCCAACATGACCCCGGAGTACTGGGATGCGGTGATGGCGGTTAACCTCAAGGCCCCGCAACTGCTAACCAAGGCTTTGCATGACGCAGGCGCGTTGGGCGATAACGCGCGGATCACCCTGCTGGCGTCGGTCAGCGGCATCGCCGGCAACCGCGGCCAGGCAAACTATGCCGCGAGCAAGGCCGGCCTGATCGGTTTTGCGCAAGCCTGGGCCGCCAAGCTCGCCGAGCACGGCAGCAGTATCAATGCCGTGGCGCCGGGTTTCATCGAAACCCACATGACCGCAGCCATGCCCATTGGCCTGCGCGAGGCCGGGCGGCGCCTGAGCTCACTGGGCCAGGGTGGGCGCCCGCAGGACGTCGCCGAAGCCATCGCCTGGCTCAGCCAGCCAGGCTCCGGCGCGGTCAACGGCCAAGTGCTGCGCGTTTGCGGCCAAGCTTTGATGGGGGCTTGAACATGAGCCGGCAATGGCAGGACCTGCACAGCCCAGACTCACGCGCCAGCCTCTACCTGCGCGCGGCCAGCAAACGCAAGATCAGTGGCCATGCCCTGCCCACTGGCGGCCTGCGCAGCCTGATCCACGTACAGCCCGGCAACCTTGAAGCCTACCGCAGGCTCTGCCACTTCACCGATGAAGGCCGTTTGCCTGCCACCTACCCCCACGTGATGGCGTTCACCCTGCAATTGCAATTGCTCACCAGCCACGACTTCCCTTTCCCTTTGCTCGGGCTTGTCCATTTGCACAACCGTATCGACGTGCTGCGCCCGCTGGGTGGCATCGACGAGCTGCGTTTTGCGGTGTATGCCGATAACCTACAGGCCCACGCCAAGGGCGGCACCTTCGACCTTGTCACCGAGGCCGAGGATGGCCTCGGGCTGCTGTGGCGCGAGACCAGCCGCATGTTGGTGCGCGGCCTGAAGCTCGATGGCCAGGCAGAAGATAGCCAGGAGCATGCCCCAAGCGCCCTGCCCCAGATGACCCGTTGGTACGCCGACACCGATATAGGCCGGCGCTACGCCATGGTCTGTGGTGACTACAACCCGATCCATCTGAGCGCCATCAGCGCACGGCTGTTTGGCTTCCCCAAGGCCATCGCTCACGGTATGTGGAGCAGCGCCATGGCATTGGCAGCCTTGCGCACGCACATCCCCACCAGCGGTTACCGCTTCGAAGTAGCGTTCCGCAAGCCGGTGCGCCTGCCTTCGGAAGTCATCCTCAGTGCCAGCGAGGCGGGGCCCGCAGGGGAGTTGCGGCTGGACGGTCAGGGTGGATTGCTGCACATGGTCGGGCGCTGGGCCGTGCTGTAACGCCTTGTTCGTACTTGCTTTGCATCGGGCCTGGGCAGAAGCTATGCAGCCTTAGGAGAGCACCGATGAATTTGCAAGAACTGACCCAACGCCTGCACCGGATTCGCGACAACAACGACTGGCGCGGCTTTCATAGCCCGAAGAACCTGGCCATGGCCGCCAGCGTTGAAATGGCAGAACTGGTGGAAATCTTCCAGTGGCTTAGCGAGGAGCAATCCCGGCAATTGCCTGCCGACCAGCTGGCCCACGCAGGCCAGGAAGTGGGCGACGTGGTGCTCTATCTGTTGCTGTTGTGCAGTGAGCTGGGGCTGGATATGGAGCAGGTGGTGCAGGCCAAGCTTGCCGACAGCGAAAGGCGCTTTGCCCGATGAATGACCGTCACTTCGATGAACTGGCCACGCGCTTTGCCCAGAAAATCTACGGCGGCAACAAGGGCGCGATACGCCTGGCGGTGCTGCAAGCGGACCTGGCCGAGGCGCTGCCCGATCGGCCGCTGCGGGTTCTGGACGTTGGCGCGGGGCTGGGCCACATGGCCTTGTGGCTGGCCCAGCGTGGGCACCATGTAACGCTCGCCGAGCCCGCCACACCGATGCTCGAAGGGGCCAGGGAACGTTTCGCCGAGGCGGGCCAGCCCGCCACCTTCATCCAGGCACCCTGGCAAGCGCTGCCTGACCAACTGCACCAGCCGTATGACCTGGTGCTGTGCCACGCCGTCCTGGAATGGCTGGCCGAACCGCAAAGCATCCTGCCGGTGCTGCATCAGCTAACCGCCCCGGCAGGCTGGCTGTCGCTGGCCTTCTACAACCGCGATGCATTGGTCTATCGCAACTTGCTCAAGGGCCACCTGCGCAAATTGCGCAGCAACCGCCTGGAAGGTGAAAAGCAGAGCCTGACCCCGCAAAAACCGCTTGATCCGCGCGAGCTCAAGGCGCAACTTGAAGGCATGTGGCGCATTGAAACCGAAAGTGGCGTGCGTGTTTTCCACGACTACATGCCTAGAGAATTTCAGGAAAAAGCCCCATTGCCCGATCTGCTGGAAATGGAACTGGCTCACCGCCGTCACCCCAGCTTCGCCGGCCTTGGCCGCTACCTGCACTGGATGTGCCGGCCCTGCTGACTGCACCCCTGCCGGAGGGATACATGCCGTACCGTCTGTTGTGCCTGGCCCTGCTGCCCCTAGCCCTGGCTGGCTGCCAGGGCACTAACCCCTACGTGGCCAGCAGCCGCCCGCTGCCCCCTGCACCTGCACAGGCGGCCAGCACCTTCGATGCCAGCGCCTATCCGGCGGCGCCGCGCGACTACGGGCGCTATCGCAGCTGGAGCTGGCGTAATGGTCAGTTGCCCAACGGCACTGCTCAGGCAGACCCTGCGCAAATAGCCGACGCCATCAGCACAGCCCTCGATCAGCAGGGCCTTCGCCCCGCCCGCGGCGCTACCGGCGATTTGCTGGTCAGTGCTGACTTGCGCCTGGAGCGGCGCCTGCGCCAAGTCCGTGACGACTATTACGACCCTTATTACGGCCCGTACCCCTACGGCGGCGCTGGCTTTGGCGGTTACCGCAACGGCTACGGCGCCTACGGCAGCGTGCCGATCGTACGTACCTACGAGGTGGAAGTGATGGTGGTGCGTATCGACTTGTTCGATGCCCGCAATGGCCAGCCAGTGTGGAGCGCCAGCGCCGAAAGTGGCAGCGACAGAAGCTCGCCGCGCGATCGCGAGGCAGCCCTTCGCGAGTCGGTTCGTAAAGCGCTCAGCGGCTATCCTCCCAGTTAACGCCTAACGGAGAACCATCATGTTGCGCCGCTTGGTTCTACTGTCGTTCGCGTTGGTGCTCGCCGCCTGCTCAAGCAACAATGTTCTGCAGGATTTCGACGCCAGCCGCGATTTCGCTGCCTACCGCAGCTGGGCCTGGCAGGAGCCGGGCCTGCAATACCGCCCTGACGACCCACGCATCAAGAGTGACCTGACCGAGCAACGCATCCGCACAGCCGTTGCCGACCAGCTTGACCAGCGTGGCCTGCGCCCTGCCCAAGGCACCGCCAAGGCCGACCTCACCGTACGCGCCTACCTGATCGTCGAGCAGCGCCAGCAGCAGATCACCACCAACTATGGCGGCGGCTGGGGAGGCTACTGGAATGGCTACTGGGGCGGCCCGATGTACAACGAAACCCGCAGCGTCGATTACAAGGTCGCGACCATCCAAATCGACCTGTTCGATGGCCGCGACGGCAAGCTGGTCTGGCGTGGCAGCGCAGAACAGATCATGAACAACTACCCACCTGGCCCCGAAGAGCGCAACAACGCGATCCAGAAGACCGTCGCTCAAGTGCTTGGCAACTACCCACCTGGTCGTGTCAGGTAAGCCAGCCGCCCTGCTGTGCCTTCGCACTTTTTGCCTGCCCACCCTGCCCGTTCGTCAGATCGCGTCTACCCTGTCTAGGAAACCTGACTGAACGGGTAGAAGTGTTCAACGAACGGGAAGGCGCCTGCCGATGCAAAGCATTGTTCTTCTGATGTGGCTTGCCTTGTGCACTGAACAAGATATCCGCGAGCGCCAGATCGCCAACGTGCTGACCTTAGGTTTCGCCACAGGTGCCCTGGTCTGGCTGTTCGCGACCGGCCACACCTGGATCGGCTCCGAAGCCAGCGATGCAGGCTGGGCACTGGCTATCGTCATGCTGTTGACCCTGCCTGGCTACATGCTGGGCCGGTTCGGCGCCGACGACGTCAAGCTGATGGGCGCGCTGGCTGTGGCAACCAGCCCGCAATACGTGCTCGGCACGTTCATCGGAGCTGGTGTCAGCGTGGTCCTATGGCTATTGACCCGCAAACGTCTATGGGCACTGCTCAATCCCAAGGTAAAAAGACGCTTGACCGCCCTCACTGAAGAAATGGGCGACAGGCAAGCCTTCGTGCCGTATGTCCTGACAGGTTTCATGCTGACCGCTATATGGATCCAATAATCCAGCCTGTTGTCCGATAACTTGTACAAGCCTTGTACAGAATCGCTGGCAGCGTCTATTTTTTAACCTGCCAAAGCGCTAGGCCCGGGATCAGGGCCGCCCACGAACATGGAGTTGATCGTGACCAAGTCATTCAGTGAGGTAAAAGTTTTAGTTGTCGATGACCAGCCACTAATCGTTGAACAGTTGCGCGAGTTTCTCGAGGTTCAGGGTTACCACTGCGTAACGGCCCATTCGACCGATGAGGCCATCGTGCGCTTCACTGCCGATGAAGCCATTGGCCTGGTGTTGTGCGACCTGCACATGCCGGATCGCGATGGCATCGAGCTGGTTCATACCTTGAAAGACATAGGCGGACGCCAGCGTATTTTCGAGGCCATCATGCTCACCGGGCGTGCCGAAAAGCAGGACGTTATCCGCGCCCTGCGCGAAGGCTTTGCCGATTACTACCAAAAGCCCATGGACTTGGACGAGTTGCTCGAAGGTGTGCGGCGCCTGGAGCGCATGCTGCTCGAACGCAAGGCCAACCTTCAGGACCTGGGCACTTTGAACCAACGCTTGCAAGATCTGGCCGGCTCCATCGACGAGCTCTACCAGGACCTGGAAAAGGCGCGTGGCCAGGGCGTGCACCGCCGCGCCACGGATGCTGTCGATGAGTCCGACGGCGAGCTCCCAGCGGCGTTCGAGAAACTCTCGCCACGGCAACTGGAAGTTGCCAGGCTGGTCAGCAAGGGCAAAACCAATTACCAGATTGCCTGTGAACTGGGGATTACCGAAAACACCGTGAAGCTCTATGTGTCCCAGGTGCTACGTTTGACCCATATGCACAACCGCACCCAATTGGCATTGGCGTTGACGCCAAGTTCCTCGCCTGTACATCAGCGCTTCACAACCCACTAGGGCAGCTCACTCGGTGACCTGGAACGCCACCCGGGCAGTTTCTCCGCTCTCGTCCAACGCGCTGAGCTCGAACTGCCCGGCCTGGTCGAAGCGTACCAGCATGCTGTCCTGCCCTTCGCTCTGCCCTAGCGGTTGGCCATTGAGGAACCACCAGCGCCGGCCACCGCCGCCCAGGGCAGACACATGTAACTGCAGGGGCTCGCTGCTGGTGGCAGGGCGGCGCAGGTTATCACCGGGGCGCACGCCGACGATGGAAAGCGGCGGCGCGCTGGCCGGCACCTGAGGTGGGCAGCTAGGGTCCACCGCCGGCAAGCGAGCCGTACGCCGTTCAACCCGTGGCAACCATGGCTCGAGCGGCGCAGGCCACAACGCGATGTCCAGTGTGCTGGCGCCTTGGCAACTCACATCCACCCGCAAGCCTTGGGGATTGACCCATATCCGCTCGCGCAGCCCAAGCCCTAGCGGCTGATCGGCTGCCTGCAAGGTCGGCGGGGTGGTGCCATCGAGGGTCCAGGCAAAGCGTTGCCGGCGGCAATTAGGATCTTGTCGGTTCATGGGCTGGCCCAGCGGCCAGCAGATTGCCGCCACCCCGACACTGGCGGGCACACGCTCCACCGGTACGCGTATGCCTCGTTGGCTATCGCGGTTGCTCAGCAAATCATGCACCTGCAGCATCAGTGGGGCCGCCGAAGCCAGGCCGAACTGCCCAGGCACCGGCGTGCCATCGGGGCGGCCGATCCACACGCCAATCAGGTAACGCGGCCCTACGCCAATCGACCAGGCATCGCGAAAGCCGTAGCTGGTGCCGGTCTTCCAGGCCAGTTGCGGGCGCTGCACCAGCTCGGCATGGGGGTCGCGGTCAGGCCTCGCCTGGCCACTGAGGATGCGCCGGATGATCCAGGCTGCCCCAGGTGACATCAACCGCCGCTCCAACAGTGGGGCCTGCGGTTGTAGGCGAATCTGCGCGCTGTTGCCCCCACGGGCCAGCGCTGCATAACCGCCCACCAAATCCTCCAGCCGGCTGCCTGCACCACCCAGAATCAATGCCAGGTTGGGCTCAGCCAGCGGCGGCAGCGTCAGGGGCACCCCAGCCATGCGCAACCGTGCGGCGAAGCGCTTGGGCCCGTAGGCTTCGAGCAGCTGCACCGCCGGCAGGTTGAGCGACAGCGCCAGTGCCGAGCTTGCCGACACCGGGCCACTGAAACCCATCGAGAAATTGCCGGGGCGGTAATCGCCGTAACGCCGCGGCACATCCTGCAGCAGTGATTCGGAGTGGATCAGGCCATCATCCAGGGCCAGGCCATAGAGAAACGGCTTGAGTGTCGAACCTGGCGAGCGCAACGCGCGAACCATATCGACATGGCCATAACGGCGTGCGTCGCTCAGATCGACCGAGCCCAAGTACGCGCGCACCGCCATGGTCTGCGCTTCGACCACCACAATGGCGGCAGAGGTACGCTCCGGCAGCCGCGCGCGCCAACCCAGCAGAAGGTCTTCCAGGCGCCGCTGCAGCGAGGCGTCCAGGGTTGTGCGAATCAGCGTCGGGCTGTGCGGGCCGTTCAGCCTGCGCGCCAGCAAAGGCGCCAGTGCAGGCTCCTGACGCGGGGCTAACAGTAGTGGCTCCTCGGCAGCTTCCTGAATCTGTCGTGACGGCCAGACCCTATATTCATCCAGGCGCTGCAGCACCTTGTCGCGGGCACGCTGGGCTCGAGCCGGATGACGGTCAGGCCGCAAGCGACTTGGAGCCTGCGGCAATACGGCCAGCAACGCGGCCTCAGCCGGCGTGAGGTGTTGCGGGGACTTGCCCAAGTAAGCCCAACTGGCTGCGGCAACACCTTGCAAGGTCCCACCGAATGGGGCGCGGTTAAGGTAGAGCTGCAGTATCTCGCGCTTGGACAAGTGCCACTCCAACTGCGCGGTACGCCATAGCTGGCGCAGCTTACCCCCTAAGGTGCGGTCGTGTGGGTCGAGCAGGCGTGCCACTTGCATCGACAGCGTACTGCCGCCAGATACCACACGGCCGCCGCGCAGGTTAAGCCAGGCCGCCCGCGCCAGAGCCAGCGGGTTGACCCCCGGATGCTGGTAGAACCAGCGGTCTTCGTAGGTCAGCAAAGCCTGCAGATACAGCGGCGAAACCTCCTCAGGGCTGACTGGGTAGCGCCACACGCCATCGGCATCAGCGAACCGCCATAGCGGCGTGCCGTCCTCTGCCAGCACTACCCGTGCCAGGTCGTTGCCCGGCATTGGCAATGGCCAGATGCGATCAGCCAGCCATAACAGGCCGGCCAGCAGCAATAAGCTGACCACAGCTACACGCAAAAGCCGCCGCGCTTGCGTAGCTGGCCGCGCTAAGCTTGGCATCGGGAACCGACCTGGCCAGCTGATGGCCAAAGGTTTGGAAGTGGCAACAGGGCCAATTCGTTCATCAGGAAGCAACTATGCATGTAGAAGGTTTTTTCGAGTGGCTCGGCCAGGCACTGGGGTCGTTGATCCGCTTCATCGTCGACGCCTTGAGCGGCCTGTTCAACCTGCTGGCAAACGCCGGGGGCAATTTCATCGACGGCCTGGCACGCACGCTGGGCATGGATACTTCACTTGTCAGCATCCTCGCCCTGATCGTCGGCCTGATGCTGCTGTATTCGGCCATCCGCGCCTTCATGCGTGCCTCGATCATTCTCGGCATCATCTGGCTGGTGCTGGGGCTCTGGGTGATGAGCTGGGTCATTCACTGATTGCTCTGGCTGCGCTGCACCGACCTTGAGGGGCGCCCTCAAGGTCGGTGCAGGATGCTCAACGCGCCTTAACCGTCATCTCTGCTTGCGCGTCCCCCAGCGCCTGCAGGTTAGGCCGGTACATCGACTCGACCTGCGGCGGCGGCACCCGGTAGGTGCCTGGAGTCACAGCCCGCGCCAGGTACAGCAGGTGCGTGGTGCCATAGCCATCGAGTTTGAGCGCGGCGACGTAACGATCATCACGGTACTCCTGATGCACCACGCTGGCGTTCTGCATTGACTCGCGCCATTGCTTCACCGCACTGCTGGCGTTGTCCAGGCTGGCAGCGCTTTGCGCAAGGTTCTGGTTCTCGAGCTCTAGCCCAGCAGGCAGCAGGTCGACCACCAGAGCATCGGGCACCCGTTCGCTGGCCTTGAGGGCCAAGTGCACCAGAACCAGGTCGCCGCTGCGCAGGTTGCGCAGGTCCAGCGCCTGGCCATTCATGCCCAGATACTCTCTGCGAATCTCCATGCCGTTGCTGGTCGCAGCGCTCGCCTGGCGCGGATAACCGGAAAGGGTCAGTTGCTGGTAGAGCGTTTCACTGCCTTCGTTCTGCACGGTCAGCGGTGAAGCAAGCAACGGCCCTTCAAGCTTGATGCCCGAGTCGGTCTCATTGAACTCGCGCACTTCACCAGCACTGTCCAGGCGCGCCTTCCACGGCGCTTGGGGTTTGCCCAGCAGGCCACGGCCGGCCAGGAACAGAGCATTACGTTCCTGGGTCGACAACCAGCGGTTGGCAGCCAGTTCGTCAGACAGCGCGAACAGCCGCTGATCGACCTGATTACTGGCCAATTTGCTTTCCTGCAGCAGCGCCAGGATCAGCGCTTGGTCGCGCAGTTTGCTGCCGTAGTCGGCCAGCCAGCCTTTGCTGCGGCTGATACCCAAGCCTGCCTGCAACGCCTGCTCGGCGCGCGGCTGGTCGCCCATGCCATTGAGCGCCACCGCCAGTTGCACCAGCGGCAGGCCGGAGCGTGCATCAGCGCGGCGCTCGAACAGGCTGCGCAAGGCTCCCAGCGGCGCCTGCTGGCTGCGCGAGAGGACCAGTGCGGCGTAGGCTTGCACGGCAAAACGTGTGTGCTCGGCGTTTTCGCTGTAGTCCACTTCGATCAGGTTACGCTCCTGCAGGTAGCGCAGCAGCCGTTCGTTAGCCTTCTTCAACGCCTCGGCCGGCACGCCATAGCCTTGGTCACGGGCCCGCAGGAGGAAGTCTGTGACATAAGCGGTCAGCCAGTATTCTTCCTCGCCATCGGAGCTCCATAAACCGAAGCTGCCGTTGTAACGCTGCATGCCCAACAGGTGCTCGATACCCATCTCGATCTTGCGCTTGCGCACCGCGGCCGGTTCGCCTTTGATGCCCAGCCGTTTGAGGCTTTGCGCATCGGCATACAGCGAGGGATACAAACCGCTGGTGGTCTGCTCCAGGCATCCATAGGGGTAGGCTTCGAGGGCACGGATCTGCTCGGCCAGGTTCAGCGGCGGGCGGCTCGACAGCGCAAGGCTGGCTTCAAGGCCAGCAGGCTCGAAGGCGGCCAGATCACCTTCGGGCAGCGTCCAAGGCTGGTCCTTGAGCGCTACGCGGTAATGTTTGAGGATTGCCGGGTACGCCGGCCGCACACCCAGGGTCCATTCTCGCTCGAAGGTATTCACCGGTTCCTGCGCCAGTTGCAGGCCGTTGACCTGCACCCGCACCTTGCCCTGCCCCAGGCCACCCTCGGCCTGTACCGGAATCAGCAGCGTACGGCGCTGGCCCTCGGCCAGCGCGATATCCTGTTCGGCACTGGCCGTCAGGGTCAGTTGGCCTTCGGTGCTGATCTGCACATGCAATTGCTGGGCACGGCCCGACAGGTTGGCCAGGTCGAGCGCCAGGCTGGTGCGGTCACCGCCAGCCAGAAAGCGCGGAGCCGACAGTTCGGCAATCAGCGGCGCGGCCACCACGGTCTTGCTTTCGGCCATGCCGAAATGCTCATCGGTCCAGGCCTGGGCCATCAGCCGCAACTCGCCGTTGAAGTCGGGAATGTCTAGCGTGGCCTCCCCTTCACCCTGGTCGTTGAGGGTCACTGGCAGGCTTTGCTGGGCAACGATGGTGACGGTGGTATTGGGGCGCTTGCCGCCTTTGGCCAATGCCGCATCCCCGCCGAATGCCAGGCTGGCCAGACGGCCCTGGCCGGCTTCGATCAACTGCCCGTAGATGTCCAGCTGATCGGCGCCGTAGGCCTTGCGCCCGAACAGGCTGGCGAAAGGGTCCGGGGTTTTGAAGTCAGTGATGTTGAGGATACCTACGTCCACCGCCGAGACCAGCACATGGGCCTGTTTGGGCACACTGCCATCGGCATTGGTGGCTTTGATCTTCACGGTCAGGGGTTGCTTGGGGCGCATTTTCTCCGGCGCCTGCAGGCTGACGGCCAGCTTGCGCTCAGCCCGCGCCAGCGGCAGGTGCAGCACACCCACGGCGCGTTTGGGCGTGGCATTGGCTTTGCGCTCACCCGGGCGGATCACCAGCGCGCTGATGTACAAGTCGTGGCGCGCCCACTGTTTGTCCAGTTGCACGTCGAAGGTTTTGCCCTCGGCAGGCACGTCGATCTCCTGCCACCACAGCGGGCCATCGCTAGACTCGATCATCAGATAGCCGCTGCCGCCGGCAGGCGGGGTCACGGTGACCTTGGCGGTCTCGCCATCGGCATAGGCGGGTTTGTCCAGCGCCAGCTTCACCTGGTCGGGCCGCACGGCACCGCCTTCAGCGTTGTCCTGGGCACGATAGCCAGCCCAGAAGCGTTCGCTGGAGACAATCCCGGTTTCGGGGTCTTGCACCTCGACACGGTACGGGCCCCACTCCACCTGGAAGCTCAACTTGGTTGTGGACCCTGCCTTGATGTCGACGGTTTGCTCGCTCTGGGTAAGGAATTTTTCGTTGTAGTTGTAGCTCCAGCCATCGCTCTGCGAGTAGTTCCAGTAGTAATCGCGGCGCTCGCGGATCAGGCGAACTGTCAGCTCGCTGGCGGCAAGCTTGTGGCCGGCGCGGTCAGCCACCAGGAACTCGAACTCAACCGGGCCATCGCTATCGGTTTGCTCCCCATCGAACAGGCCGCGCAGGCCAGGCAAGCGCTCGGCTGGCCAGATGGGCTGTTCGAGGCGGCGAGTGATCGGCCGGCCGCCGGACTCCTGCAAGCTGGCCTGCACGGTCAATTGCAGCGGCGAACGGGCTTCGGCCCAGCGGCTTTGAATATCGAGCACGGCTTTACCGGCTTGATCGAGGGTCACCTCGTCCAGCTCCAGGTCCTGATTCAGTTCAGTCTCGGTCACCGAGCCGAACTGGTAGCCAGGCAGCGCCGGCACCGCTTCACGCAAAGGCCGTACATAGGCCTGGCCGCTGAGGCGATTGCCGGCAGCTGGCGCACCGTAGAGGTAACGCCCGGTGACCTGGATGCGCGCATCCTCTTCGGGAGACAGCGGTGTATCGCTGCCCTTGAGTTCAAGGGCCAGGCGCTCTGGCAGGAAATCTTCGACCAAAAATTCGTACACCTGCTTGCGACCGCCGCCCAGATCCAACAGCAGCTGCCAGCGCCCGGTCGGCGCCTCCGTTGCCAGTTGCAACTGGTACTGGTAAAGGCCATTGGCGTCGGCCTCCCAGACGAACTTGCGGCTGACCTGCTCGTCCGGGCGGCGCACTTCTACATTGACCGGTTGGGCCTTGACCGGCTTGCCATCCTGATCGCGCAGCAAGCCATTGAGCAGCACCGTTTCACCCGGCCGATAGAGGTCGCGCGGCCCGAAGATGAAGAATTGCAGCGGATTGGCCTGAGGGCCGGTGATGTCGAATTCGGCCAGGTCCAGGGCGGCGGTGTTCAGGCGTAACAAGGTGGTGTGCGCACCCTGGGTGGCGATCAGCGTGTCGGCCTTGGCCGTGATCGGCAGCTGGGCATGGCCGGCACCGTCGGTCTTGGCCTGGGCCAGCAGCGCGCCTTTGTCGTCGTGCAGTTCGAGGTTGACGTCCTTGAGCGCCTTGCCGCCCTCCAGGGCCTGGGCAAAGACGTCGATGCGATCACGATAACGGTGAGCGGAGACACCGATGTCGCTCAAGGTGAACAGCGTGGCCGGCTGCGAGTAATCATAGGTACCCGAAGCCCGCATCACGGCCAGATAGACACCCGGCTCCTGCAGTGGCTTGATCCCGGCGATGGGCAATAGCACCGTTTCGCGGGTATTGCGCGCCGGGTTGAGGTCGAAGCGGCCGCCATAGACCAGCTCGGCCATGTCGAGCAGCTCTTTGGACTGGTAAGCGTAAAGGCTGCTGTTGCGCCCCCAGTTGGCCAGGAACGGCGACAGCATCTGTGGCTTGACCCGGAAGAATTCGACATCGACCTTGGGCACGTTCAGGGCGATCACCGGCAGGCCTTCGGCCAGGCGCGTGGGCAGTAACGAGCCGCGACTGGCGAAGCCAACGGTAGGCTGCATATCGCGAGTTTCCAGGCGGCTGACCGAGTCACTATCAAGCCGGTTGCCATTGACCGCCAGCAATCCCTTGTCGATCGTCAACACCAGTTTGCGCTGCGGCTCCAGGTGGCGCATGCGCAGCTCCATCTGGTTGTCCGAGAGTTCCCAAGCGCCGTCGACCTTGCCTTTGACGGTGTCGACCAAATGCACCTTGGCGGCGAAATCCTGTCTGGCGTCCAGCGGCGCTGAGAAGCTGACCGACAGCGTGCTGGCTCCGTCGAGCTGCACTTCGGAGACATCCAGCACGCTGAGCTGGCGCCCCTCGTAGCGTTTGGCGAGTATCGCAGGGTCCTCGCGCTTGGGCGCAGAAGGCTCTACCGCAGTGCTCGCTGCCGGCTTGTCGGCCGGCGCGGGCTGCCCCGGCGTCGAGGAATCACAGGCACTGAGCAAAGCCAGCGCGCAGGCCAGCAACAATCCTTTGTTGAACATGGAGTGGGAACTCTTCGGCAGCGTGTACGTAAGGTCAGCAACTATAGCGCAACGGCGGTCATGGCACGTTCACCGATGCGGCAAGTGAGACCGTGTTCGCGCAGATTGGTTGCCGGTCGTTACAATGCTCCGGCCCCTCATGCGCAGGAATCGTAATGTCGCCACTGACCACCGACTGGCAGCACCGGCCGACCCACCGCAAGGTCTGGGCGCTGGCCGCGCCGATGATCCTTTCCAACATTTCGGTGCCACTGGTGGCTCTGGTCGACAGCACGGTAATCGGCCATCTGCCCCACGCTCATCAGCTCGGCGCCGTGGCCGTGGGTGCCACGCTGTACACTTTCATGGTCGGCCTGTTGGGCTTTTTGCGCATGGGCGCCACGGGCTTCGCCGCCCAGGCCGCCGGGCGTGCCGACGGCGCGGCGCTGCGCCAAGTGCTGGTGCAAGGCCTGCTACTGGCTGCCGTCCTCGCCTTGCTGATCGGCCTGGTTGCGCTGCCCTTCAGTCAATTGGCGCTACACGCCATGCAGCCGAGCGAGGCATTACAGCAGTCTACCGAGGCTTTTTTTCACACCCGGCTGCTAGGCCTTCCGGCGGCGCTGGCCAGCTACGCGCTGGTCGGCTGGTTCCTCGGCACCCAGAATGCGAGGGCGCCACTGGCTATTCTGTTGGCCACCAACCTGTTGAATATCGCTTTGAACCTGTGGTTCGTGCTGGGTTTGGACTGGGGCGTGCTGGGTTCGGCACGTGCCTCGGTGATTGCTGAGTGGTGCGCCGCCCTGCTCGGCCTGGCCCTCACCCGCCCAGCCCTGCGGGCCTACCCCGGGCAAATCGCCTGGGTTGCGCTCAAGCGCTGGCAGGCCTGGCGGCCGCTGCTGGCGGTGAACCGCGATATCTTCCTGCGCAGCCTCGCGCTGCAATTGGTGTTCCTGCTGATTACCGTGCAGGGCGCGCGCCTGGGCGAGGCTACGGTGGCCGCCAATGCCCTGTTGCTCAACGGGCTGCTGCTTACCGCCTATGCCCTGGATGGCCTGGCCCACGCAGTGGAGGCGCTGTGCGGGCACGCCATCGGTGCGCAGGATCGCCAAACCCTGCGCCGTTCACTGGTGGTGGCCTGCGGCTGGTCGCTGATCACCAGCGCGGTCTTTGCTGGAGTGTTCTTGCTGGGTGGGCACCTGTTCATCGAGCTGCAGACTGACATCGATAGCGTCCGTTCAGCGGCCTACCCGTACCTGCCGTATCTGGCGGTGTTGCCGTTAATTGCGGTATGGAGTTACTTGCTCGACGGGCTGTTCATAGGCGCAACCCGGGCGCGGGAGATGCGCAATGCGATGGTGCTGTCGGTACTGATTGCGCTGCCCTTTGCGGTGGTCATGAGTGGGTTTGGCAACCATGGGTTGTGGTTGGCGTTCCTCGGGTTCATGGCGTTGCGGGCAGTGACGTTGGGGTGGATTGGGTGGCGGTTGTGGCGCCGTGATCTGTGGGTTGGTTGAGCGGGGGTATGGCGAAAGTCATGCAGCGCCGGACACCCCCAATCACGAAGAAAGGTAAGAGGACCGGGTCAACCCCAAACGCAGCGCATCCAGAAACTGGGTTCGCTCCCGCGGGCTGATCTTGGCGCTGGCTACCTTGTCGCGGTAGTGGGTCATCAATTCCTCAGGAGACAGGTGCACGTAGCGCAGCATGTCTTCGATGGTGTCGTGGGTTTCGATGCCCGCGTGGTAAACACTACCGTCGGCATTCTGGTAGATGTTCACCGAGTCGGTATCACCGAACAGGTTGTGCATGTCACCCAGAATTTCCTGGTAGGCGCCCACCAGGAATACGCCCAGCAGATAGTCCTCGCCTTCGTTGAGCGCATGCACCGGCATGCTGGTTTCGATGCTCTGTTCGTCGACGTACTGGTTGATCTTGCCATCGGAGTCGCAGGTCAGGTCCTGCAGCACTGCACGGCGCATCGGCTCCTCGTCCAGGCGGTGCAACGGGATGATCGGCAGCACCTGGCCGATGGCCCAGGTATCCGGCAGGCTCTGGAACACCGAGAAGTTACAGATGTACTTGTCGGCCAACTTGTCGTTGAGCTCGTCAAGCACCTGGCGGTGCGAGCGCTGGCGGGCTTTGAGCGAGTTGTGCAGGCGACGGCACACGGCAAAGTAGCACTGCTCTGCCAGGGCCTTCTCAGCCAGGCTGATCTTACCATCGGCATACTGCGCCGCTACGTCACCCATGTAGTGGGTCGCGCGCCAGTAGGTTTCGGTGACCATCTCGATGTCGGTCGGGCCCAGCAGGTCCACCAGCCATTGCACGGTTTCGGGCAAGGCTTCTTTGTTCTCGATGGTTGGCACTTCATCGTTGTGCCGCTCGACATCAGTGACCTGAATCACCAGCATGGCGTGGTGTGCAGTCAGCGAGCGGCCGCTCTCGGAGAAGATGTGCGGGTGCGGCAGGCCCTGCGCGTCGCAGAATTCCTTGAGCATGCCGACCACCACGCCTGCGTAGTCGTCCATGTCGTAGTTGATCGAACTGGCATTGCGCGAATGGGTACCGTCGTAGTCGACGCCCAGGCCACCGCCCACGTCGATATGGTCGACCGGCAAGCCCAATGCGCGCAGTTCGCCATAGTAGCGGATGGCTTCCTTGAAGCCGTGCTGGTAGTCGGCCAGGTTGGCGATCTGCGACCCCATGTGGAAGTGCAGCAAGCGGATACCTTGGTCCAGACCAGCATCGCGGAAGCGCTGCACCACCGAAATCAGCTGAGCGGCGGACAAGCCGAACTTGGACTTCTCACCACCGGTATCGGCCCATTTGCTAGAGGCCAGCGACGACAAGCGCACGCGCAGGCCGACCTGCGGCTTGACCTTGAGCTCGGCTGCCTCATCGATCACCAGGGCAACTTCCGACTCTTTTTCGATAACGATGAACACGTTGTGGCCGAGCTTTTGCCCCATCAGCGCCAGGCGGATGAATTCACGGTCCTTGTAGCCATTGCAGACGATGGTGCCGCCCTTGGGTGCCAGGGCCAACACCGCCAGCAATTCGGGCTTGGAACCGGCCTCCAGGCCAATCGAGACGTTCTGCGTGGCAATGATGTTTTCCACCACGGCTTCTTGCTGGTTGACCTTGATCGGGTACAGCGCGGTGTACTGGCTCTGGTAGTCCAGGCGCGCGATGTTGGCGTCGAACGCGCCGGTCAGCTGGCGTACACGGTCTTGCAGAATGTCGGGGAAGCGCACCAGCAATGGCAGCGACAAACCGCTCTTGCGCAACTCATCGACCTGTTCGTACAGGTCGATCGGCGAGCTGTCTGGGCCATTGGGGCGCACTTCGACGCGCCCGGCCTCATTGATGGCGAAATACCCTGCGCCCCAGTGGCGAATGCCATATACACTGCGGCTGTCGGCCACAGTCCACTGGCTACCATCGTCTTTGCGTGTGCGTCGTACGGACATTCAAGTCCCCTATAGATAAGTGCAAGACACTGCCCCACAAGCAGGCGGGCGCAGTGTAAAAGCCAAAAATGACGATTAGTCCGTGCCCCCGGGGTAGACCCTGGTCACGACAACGAGTTTAGAAAGCGTTGGGCAAAAAAGCGTGGGCTGGTCAGCCGCCGGACTTTTTCGCCTTGAAACCCTGCTTGATCAGCTCGGCAATCAGCAGCTCGACGTGGTCGCCCTGGATCTCGATCACACCCTCCTTGAGTGCGCCGCCGGTACCGCAGCGGCGCTTGAGGGTGCTGGCCAATTCCTTGAGCTGGTCGAGCGGCAGCGGCACCCCGGTGACGGTCGTCACGGTCTTGCCACCACGGCCTTTGCTTTCACGGCGCACGCGGGCGATGCCGTCCCCCTCGGGGATGACCTGCTGCTTGCAGGTGCAGGCGTCCACGGGCTGGCTGCAGTCAGGGCAGTGCCGACCGGCATCGGTGGAGAAAACGAGACCGCCAAGGGCGGCGAAGGAAGAAGCTTTCTTGGCCACTTTTGTTCCTCTGTGCTGAGGACAAAAACTGGTCGGCGGGTGCCGACCGCGAAGCCCCACTCTGGCAGGGGCGGCGCTACTGTCGCAAGATCCTGCGACAGCCCGAAAAGGGCGCGCAGTGTAACGATAAATCAGGCTGTTGTGTAGAAGTGGCTAGACCTGCCAATCAAGCGATGCGATGTATGGCATCGCCAGCGCCGGTATTGGGCTGAAAAGCCGCGCTTACTGGGGCTGCGCACACCCCAGGTATGGGCTTTAGCCGTCAACAAAGGCTGGCTTTGTAGCGCTGCAAGGCCGCCAGCGAGTCCGGGCAATAGGGCTTGGTCAGGCTCTCCTGCTCGGCACGCTCAAGGCTGATGAATTTCGCCTCGCTCACTTCTTCGGGCTGCAACCGCAGCGGCGCATCCGAAACGGCCGAATACACCGCACACCACAGGTGGTTGTCGGGCTGGTTGAAATAGAAGCGCTCGTGAAAGCGCAGTTCGGCACCCTCGATGCCTAATTCTTCCGCCAGCTCACGGGCCGCCGATTCGGCATAGGCCTCACCTGCTGCGACCATGCCGCCGGCCGCCACGTCCCAATACCCAGGGTACAGCGCCTTGCTCAAGGTACGCCGGTGCACGCACAACTCACCGGCACCGTTGAATAGCAGGATGAACGTGCAACGGCCGATCAAACCGCGCTCACGCAGCTCGGCCCTGGGCAAAGCGCCAAGCACCTGGTCTTGTGCATCCACCCAAGTCACCAGTTCGCGGTCGGAGGCCGCCCGGTGGGCGACCTCGTTGGCGCCGATGGCCATGCTCAACCCTGCGAAAGCAGTTGGCGCAGGTCGATTACCGCAGCGTTGGCCCTGGAAATGTAGTTGGCCATGACCAGCGAGTGGTTTGCCCACATGCCAAACCCACTGCCGTTGAGCACCATCGGGCTCCACAGCGGTTCCTGGGACGCTTCCAGCTCGCGAATGATCTGACGCACGCTGACAGTCGCGTTCTTCTTGGCCAACACGTCGGCGAAATCGACCTCGATGGCGCGCAGCAGATGCGACAGCGCCCACGCCTGGCCTCGGGCTTCGTAGAACACGTTATCGATCTGCAGCCACGGCGTTTCCACCACCTCTTCATCGACCTGCGGCGCTTGGCCTGCGACCACCGATTCGGTCTTGAGGTTGGTGTTGAGTTTGACACGGCCAACACTGGCCGAAAGGCGCTGCGACAGCGAGCCCAGGCGCGTGGCGACATCGCCCAGCCAGTTGTTCAGGTTGTCGGCACGGGTATAGAAAATCGCCCCCTTGTCACCAGCAGCCAAGCGGGCCTGGTAGCGCGACAGCGACTTGATGCCCTCTTCGAACTCCGATTCGCTCGAAGGCAGAATCCAGCTTTTATTGTCGAAGTTAAAGCGTGGCTCGGCCTTGGCCAAGTCGGCGTCTTCGGTGGACTGCGACTGCGAGCGGGCGAAATCCTTGCGCAGGGCACGGGACAGGTCGCGCACCTGCACCAGCACGCCGTATTCCCAGCTCGGCATGTTGTCCATCCACAGGCCAGGCGGGAAGCGGTCGTTGGAAATGTAGCCGCCCGGTTTGTCCAGCAGCGTACTGGCGACGGTCTTGAGGGTTTCCACGGTGGTGTAACCGATCACCATCTGCTGGCCGTTGCGCTCGGCGGCAGCCTGGGCATTCTGCTGCACCGGGAACAACGCCGGCTCCTCGCTCCAATACCAGCCCAGGCCAATGCAGACCAGCAGATACAGGCCGATCAACGTGCCAAGGGCGCGGCTCCAGAGGCCACCGAAGTAGCTACGGGCTGCAGCGCTACGGCCATCCACACGCTCACGGGGCTCGGCTTTGGCCTCGCGGTTTTTCCAGTCCAGCATGGCTTTGTCCTTAATCAGTCACGACGGTTAGGGGCTTTGACCACAGGCCTGTGCCAGGGTGCCACGGCAAGCCCGCATTGCAGCACTATAAAGCAGACACTGCCTTACGCATAAGCGACCAATCGGTCAATAACTGAATATTGATTCTTGAAGCTTTGTTGACCCGGAGCACGTGCAAGAGCAAAAAGGAGTGCTAGCATGGAGCCATCATCGCCCCTGCATAGCCCTCTAATAAGTAGTCAGGACATGACCCAAGCAGCCGAGCCGAGCAAGGACCGCCTCCCACGGGAGCTCGAACAGCTATTGCAGCGCCTGTCGCGCACCCGCCTACGCCACGGCGATCAGCCTGATCGGCTGGACCTGCTGCCTGTGCGCAAACCCGTCTATCTGTTGCTGCATGACCATGAACGCGCCGAGCGCCTGGCTCAGCAACTGGAATTTTTTGGCCTGAGCGCCCAACCGCTGACGTGCGCCGATGCCTTTCTGGCATCCCTGGCCGAACAACCGCCTGCGGCGATCGTCATGGATGTCGATTACGCAGGCCCCGGCACTGGCCTGGAGCTGGCCGCGCGGGCTCAACTAGGGCAAGAGGCACCCATACCGTTATTGTTCTTCAGCCTGCACGAAGCGGACACACCCACCCGCCTTGCTGCGGTGCGGGCCGGCGGCCAAGCGTTTTTGACCGGTACGCTGGAGGCCTCCAGTCTGCTGGAAAAACTCGAAGCCATCACCAGTCACGCCCAGCAAGATCCGTTGCGCGTGCTGATCGTCGATGACTCACGTACGCAGGCCTTGCACACAGAACGGGTACTGACAGGTGCCGGGATGCTGACCCGCACTTTGAACGACCCGATTGGCGCCATGGCAGAGCTTGCCGACTTTCAACCCGACCTGATCATTCTCGACCTTTACATGCCGACCTGTTCAGGCCCTGAACTGGCCAAGGTGATCCGCCACAACGACCGGTACGTCAGCGTACCGATCATCTACTTGTCTGCCGAAGATGATCTGGACAAGCAGCTGGACGCCATGAGCGAAGGTGGCGACGATTTTCTTACCAAGCCGTTCCGCTCGCGCCACCTGATCACCACCGTGCGCAACCGTGCAGCCCGTGCCCGCCACCTGAAGGCGCGCATGGTTCGCGATAGCCTGACCGGGCTGTACAACCACACGCATATTCTGCAACTGCTCGAAGACTGCACCTACCGCGCCCGCCGCGAAGGGCGCCCGCTAAGCTTCGCCATGCTCGATATCGACCATTTCAAGAAGATCAACGACCGCCACGGCCACCCCATGGGTGATCGGGTGATCAAAAGCCTGGCGCTGTTTCTCAAACAACGCTTGCGCAAAACCGATTTCATCGGCCGGTACGGTGGTGAGGAATTCGCCATCGTCATGCCCAATACCTCGCTCAAGGACGCGCACAAAGTGCTGGACGAGATTCGCCGGCGCTTCGCCGAGATTCTGTACCCCGCGCAGCCCAAGGATCTGCAATGCACCTTCAGCGCTGGGGTGGTGCAACTGGACGCTGACCTGGACGCACTGAGCATGGCCAGTACTGCCGATGAGGCGTTGTATCGGGCCAAGCATGCAGGGCGCAACTGCGTAGTGCGGGTTGAACCTTAGGCGGCAGTAGCGCAAGGCCATCATCGTCATCACCCGGTAACAAATTCGCCATAAATTCAAGCACCTATCTCTCGACTCCCTGCAGGAAGTTCGTGGCTATGCGCCTGAAGTGGCTGACCAATTTCAACACCCTTTTGCTGGTAACCGTTTGCATTGCCCTGGGGGCAACGTTGTGGTGGTCGCAACGTGCCCTGGAGCGCCCTTACCAGTTGATGGAGCGCTACCTGTTGCTTTCTCAGCAGTTCCAAAACCAGAGCGTACGCAATGTTCAGGCGTACCTTGCCAGTGGCGATGCCTTGCGACACGCAGCGGCGGTCGAGGCCAATACCCAACTTAAAGCCGCATTGGCCCAATGGCCACCAGCGCTTGCCGACCAGTTGCGACCTAGCCTGAGCACCCTGCAAGCCTTCACCGCCAACGAGTTGCTCGCCGCCGGCAAACTGGCCGGCGACCCACAAGCGCTGCTGCTGCAGGCCGAACGCGAACTGGGCGCCAACCTCGAACAGCTAGCCGCCTATGCCCGCGACAGCGCCAGCAGCGATGCCGCGCGCTATCTGCTGCCAGTGCTCGACGCCAGCGTGCACCTGGGCCGCTTGTCGCTGGCCCGGGACAAACTGGTCAGCAGCGGCCGCGCCGAGCTGGCTGAAGAGGTCGAGCGCGAACTGCAGCTGATCCGCAGCCAGGCCAGCGTCATCGAAGGCCTGCCACTGCTGGGGGTAACCCGCAGCGCCGAGTCAGGCAGCGACGACTTCGCTGCCATGATGGGCTTGCAATCCCAGGCCAGCGAGCAGCAGGAAGACGTGGCGGTCGGCCTCAAGCGTGAGCTGCAGAGCCTGCTGAACCGCTACCCCGCCGAACTGCAGCGTACCCGCCAGCAAATCGAGCGCCGCACGGCATTGGCCGACAGCACCACCCAGCACCTGGCTGCCGTGCAACAGGCCATTGCCAGCCTAGAGCCCCAAGTGCGCGCCCAACACGGCAAGATTGCCAGTGAAGTACGCATGATTCAGGCTGCGATGATTGGTCTGATCCTGCTGATCGCCTTGCTCATCGACAGCCTGCAACGGCGCTTGGCCCGCACCTTGACCAGCCTGGCCCCGGCACTGTCGCTCTGGGCAGAAGGCGACTTCGCGGCGCCCATCGCATTGGGCAAGACCAACCGCGAGCTGCATGACATTCAGGAATCGCTCAACCGCTTACGCCAGTACCTGGTGGCGCTGGTCGGCACCATCCGCCACAACGCCGAGCAGGTCGCTGGCAGCAGCCATGCCCTGGCGGGCATGAGCGCCGCGCTGCACCGGGGTGCCGAGCGCCAGGCCGGCGATACTGGGCAGATTCGCGACGCACTGGGGGAGCTGGAAGCGACCATTGGGCAGGTGGCAGGCGACGCCAGCTCTGCCGCCGACGCCAGCCGCGATGCCGGGCGCGCCGTGGAGCAGGGGCAGGCAGTGATCGGCCAGAGCCTTTCGGGGCTGCGAGCGCTGGTCGACGAAGTGCAGGGCAACGCGCGGATGATCGAGCAGCTGGCCGAAGAATCCGCCACCATCGGCAGCGTGCTGACGGTGATTCGCTCGATCGCCGAGCAGACCAACCTGCTGGCACTCAATGCTGCCATCGAGGCTGCACGTGCGGGCGAGATGGGCCGTGGCTTTGCGGTGGTGGCCGACGAGGTGCGCTCACTGGCCCAGCGCACCACTGGCGCGACAGGTGAGATCCAGGCGTTGATCGACCGCCTGCAATTGGCGGCGCGAGAGTCGGTGGCGGGCATGCGCGCCCAACTGCAACACGCCGAGGCTACCGCCGACCAGGCCCAGGCAGCAGATGGCGCACTGGATGAGATCGTCAATGCCATCCGCACGATCGCCGATACCGCAGTGCGCATCGCTGATGTCACGGCACAGCAAAGTGACGCGGTGAGCGAGATTCGAGATCACAGTGAGCGCATCCACACATTGGGCGAAGACAACTTGCAACAAATTGCTGAAGGGCGCGAGCAAGGTGAGCAGTTGCTGAGCCTGGGTGGTGAGCTGAACAAGGCGGTGCGCGCTTTCAGGGTATGAGGTTGCCTCCTCGCGGCTAAAGCCCCAGAGGTTGCCCACTGCGTGAGGGCGGCTTCAGCCGCGAAGAGGCCGGAACGGGCGATGAATTCACCAGCGGCCATGTGTCGCCCTGCCATCCACTGCACTGCCAACCTTCGCCAACTCCGTTATCATGCGGCCACGTTCCACCTCGCGAGTCCGCCATGCGCCGCCTGTTTTTCGTTCTGCTCCTGCTGCTGGCCAGCCCTGTTTTCGCGTCGGGCCTGCTCGACAACCGCCCCAGCGCCACCCTCGGCGCCGCTTCGCTGTCCAACAATGCCGACTTCTTGCCGGTACACGAAGCCTTCAAACTCAGCTTGGTCGAGGCCGGCGAAAAAACCCTCAAGCTACGCTTCGTCGCCACCGATGGTTACTACCTGTACCGCCACCGCTTCCACTTCCAGACGGAGCCGGCCGATATCGCCCTGGGCGCACCGAACATCCCAAAAGGTGAGGCCAAGCACGACGAATTCTTCGGCGATGTGGAGGTTTACCACGGTGTGCTCGACATCGAAATCCCTCGCACCGATGACCGCGCCTTCACGCTGCTGGTCGGCTACCAAGGCTGCGCCGACAAGGGCTTGTGCTACCCGCCGCAAACCGAACGCCTGAATATCGATGGGCAGGGGCCTGCGCCAACCACTGCGGCGCAGGCAGGCAGCGAACCGGGCTGGTCCTGGAAGTCGCTGCTGCTGTTTCTGCTCGCCGGCGTAGGCCTGACCTTCACCCCCTGCGTCCTGCCGATGCTGCCGATTCTTGCTGGCGTGGTCCTGCGTGGCCAGGTCGGTGGCATGCGTGGCCTTGCATTGTCGCTGGCCTATGTGCTGCCGATGGCCGCAAGTTTCGCCGTGCTGGGCGCGCTGATGGGCCTTTTCGGTGCCGGCCTCAATCTGCAGGCTCGCCTGCAATCGGCCTGGGTGCTGGGGCCATTCGCGCTGTTCTTCGTGGTGTTCGCCCTGGCCATGTTCGGCCTTTTCGAGCTGAGGCTGCCGCATGCCTTGAGCCAGCGCCTGGACAACGTCGCCAACCGCACGCAAGGCGGGTCGCTGCTTGGCGCAGCGGTGCTCGGTGTGCTTTCCAGCCTGTTGGTTTCACCCTGCGTGTCGGCGCCCCTGGCTGGGGCTTTGCTTTATATCAGCGCCAGCGGCGATGCGCTGGGTGGCGCACTGAAACTGTTCGCCCTTGGGCTGGGCATGGGGGCACCTTTGCTGCTGATCGCCACGGGCGGAGCAGCTTGGCTACCCAAAAGCGGGCCCTGGCTGAACACCGTGAAAAACGCCATCGGGGTGTTGCTGCTGGGCCTGGCCATCGGCCTGCTCAGCCGGGTGCTGCCGGGCCCAGCCACCTTGTTGCTGGTGGGGTTGCTGGCAGCTGGCGTGGCGCTGTTCCTCGGCGCCTTGGAGTTGGTGGTCAAAACACCGCGTCAGCGGCTGGCGCAACTGCTGGGCCTGGCGTTGCTGGTCTATGCCCTGGCTTGCTGGTACGGCGCCCTGAGTGGCCAAGGCGATCCTTTGCGCCCGTTGCCAGCCTCCGCTGGCAACAACAGCACGGTCGCGACCACTACGAGCGCATGGCAAACGGTGACTGCCCCAGCCGCCCTGGACAATGCCCTGGCCCAAGCCAAGGCCGCGGGCCAGCCAGTGCTGCTGGACTGGTACGCCGATTGGTGCATCAGCTGCAAGGTGATCGAACATGAAGTGCTCAATGCACCGCAGGTGCAAGGGCAACTGGCCGCCTTCAAACTGCTGCGTTTCGATATCACCCAAAGCAACGACGAACAGCGCGCGTTACTCGATCGCTATCAGTTGTTCGGGCCTCCGGCGCTGCTTTTCTTTGCGGCGAACGGCAGCGAAATGACCACCGATCGGGTGATAGGCGAGATCAACGCCGGCGAATTCGCAAAAATTCTGGCGCGCGTGCGCGGCAAACTGAGTCTATAACTTCCCGGGTGCCGGGAAGTTTCCCCCACTGAGTGACCAGATTGGATTATTTGGTCACATACTTCGCGCGAAACTCGGGCAACGTGCTGGCTATTGCCGGGAACTGGACACTTGCCGTCGCTTTGCGGCACACTCGCCGCGCTGTGTCGAATTGCCCTACAAATCCAAGGAAACCGCAGATGGCAACCCTACTGGTGCTTCACGGCCCCAACCTGAACCTGCTCGGGACTCGCGAACCGGGCCACTACGGCGCCGTGACCCTGGCCCAGATCAACCAGGACCTGGAGCAGCGTGCCCGTGCCGCTGGCCACCATTTGCAATACCTGCAGAGCAATGCCGAGTACGAACTGATCGAGCGTATTCATGCCGCACGCAACGAGGGTGTGGACTTCATCCTGATCAATCCGGCTGCTTTCACCCACACAAGCGTCGCATTACGTGACGCATTGCTCGCGGTGAGCATCCCATTCATCGAAGTGCACCTGTCCAACGTGCACAAACGCGAACCGTTCCGTCACCACTCCTACTTTTCAGATGTCGCCGTAGGGGTGATCTGCGGCCTGGGCGCCAGCGGTTATCGTCTGGCCCTGGAGTCCGCGCTGGAACAGCTGGCTGCCAACGCACAGCCCTGATAACGAAAACCCCGGCCTGAGCAGGCCGGGGTTATAGAGAAACGTTCAGATACGTTTTTTATATTTCGCCCCCTGACCGAACCTTTGGGAGTTGATGATTAATGGATATCCGTAAAGTCAAGAAACTGATCGAGCTGCTGGAAGAGTCTGGCATCGACGAGCTGGAGATCAAGGAAGGCGAAGAGTCGGTTCGTATCAGCCGCCACAGCAAAACCCCTGCTGCGCAGCAGTACTTCGCACCGGCTCCGGTCGCCGCTCCTGCTGCTGCCCCGGTTGCCGCTGCTGCTGCCCCTGCCGCCGAAGCCGCCGCTGCCGCACCAGCGCTCAAAGGCACCGTGATCCGTTCGCCGATGGTCGGTACCTTCTACCGCAAGCCTTCGCCGACCTCGCCGAACTTCGCTGAAGTTGGCCAGAGCGTGAAGAAGGGCGACACCCTGTGCATCGTCGAAGCCATGAAGATGATGAACCACATCGAAGCCGATGTTGGCGGTGTCATCGACGCCATCCTGGTTGAAGACGGCCAGCCGGTTGAGTTCGACCAGCCGCTGTTCACCATCGTTTGAATCGCGGAGAGCCAACGATGTCTGGGAAGCTCGAAAAAGTCCTGATCGCCAACCGTGGGGAAATTGCCCTGCGCATCCTGCGTGCCTGCAAAGAACTGGGCATCAAGACCGTCGCCGTGCACTCCACGGCCGACCGTGAACTGATGCACCTGGGCCTGGCAGACGAGTCGGTCTGCATCGGCCCTGCATCGTCCAAGGATTCCTACCTGCACATCCCGGCGATCATCGCTGCCGCCGAAGTCACCGGCGCCACCGCGATTCACCCGGGTTACGGCTTCCTCGCGGAAAACGCCGATTTCGCCGAGCAGGTGGAAAAGTCCGGCTTCGCCTTCATCGGCCCGAAAGCTGACACCATTCGCCTGATGGGCGACAAGGTTTCGGCCAAGGACGCGATGATCAAGTCGGGCGTACCGACCGTGCCGGGCTCCGATGGCCCGCTGCCGGAAGACGAAGAGGTCGCCCTGGCGATCGCCCGTGACGTCGGCTACCCGGTGATCATCAAGGCCGCAGGTGGCGGTGGTGGCCGCGGCATGCGCGTGGTGCACAAGGAAGAGGACCTGATCGCCTCGGCCAAGCTGACCCGTACCGAAGCCGGTGCTGCCTTCGGCAACCCGATGGTCTACCTGGAGAAGTTCCTGACCAACCCACGTCACGTGGAAGTTCAGGTACTGTCCGACGGCCAGGGCAACGCCATTCACCTGGGCGACCGTGACTGCTCGCTGCAGCGCCGTCACCAGAAAGTGCTGGAAGAAGCCCCGGCCCCAGGCATCGACGAGAAGGCCCGTCAGGAAGTCTTCAAGCGTTGCGTCGACGCGTGCATCGAAATCGGCTACCGCGGTGCCGGTACCTTCGAATTCCTGTACGAAAACGGCCGTTTCTACTTCATCGAAATGAACACCCGGGTGCAGGTTGAGCACCCAGTGTCGGAAATGGTCACCGGTATCGACATCGTCAAGGAGATGCTGAGCATCGCCGCTGGCAACAAGCTGTCGTTCCGCCAGGAAGACGTGGTGATCCGTGGCCACTCGCTGGAGTGCCGGATCAACGCCGAGGACCCGAAGAAGTTCATTCCAAGCCCAGGCAAGGTCAAGCACTTCCATGCCCCAGGTGGCAACGGCGTGCGCGTCGATTCGCACCTGTACAGCGGCTATTCGGTTCCGCCGAACTATGACTCGCTGATCGGCAAGCTGATCACCTACGGCAAGGACCGCGACGAAGCCATGGCGCGCATGCGCAATGCCCTGGACGAGATCGTCGTCGACGGCATCAAGACCAACATCCCATTGCACCGTGACCTGGTGCGTGATGAAGGTTTCTGCAAAGGCGGCGTCAATATCCACTACCTCGAGCACAAACTGGCCAACCAGGAGTGATCGCGTTAGCGTGATGAACAAAACCCCGGACCTGTTCCGGGGTTTTTTATGGCCTGGCTTTAGGGGTTTGGCGCCTGTGGGATCGAGCGCCGCCCGCGCGGCGCATCGCGAGCTGCGCTCGCTCCTACGTTTATTTCGGGCCAATCAATCCTGCGGGATTTGCGCGCGAACGCTTTGGCGCATGGCACGATATCGCGTCGTTCAAACAAGGCGGTCGCGCGCGCCTGTCACAGGCGTCACTGGCCCGAAACAAACGTAGGAGCGAGCGCAGCTCGCGATGCGCCGCGCGGGCGGCGCTCGATCTCACAGGCGCTAAAATGTTGCGGCGAACACCTGCCAGCCCCGACGCTAGCCCTTCATTCGCGGCATTTCGATCCGATGCTCATGCACCCGCCGATATAAAGTCGCCCGCGATATCCCCAACGCCCGTGCCGCTTCCGCTGGCTTCCAGCGGTGACGTATCAAAGCATCGAGCAGCAGTTGCCGCGCCGGGCTCGAAGCGCCCACAACAGCCGCAGGCACGACATCACCCCGCACCTCCTGTGGCAGGCTTTCCAGGCACACCTGCCCACCCTCACTGACGGCACAGGCATAACGCAGCACCTGCCGAAGCTGGCGCAAATTCCCCGGCCAGCGGTACACCAGCAGCGCCTGCAGCGCATCGTCGCCCAGCATCACCTCAACCCCGCATGCCTCGGCTTCCTCAGCCAGCAGTTGATGAATCAGACCTAATCGGTCTTCCCGCTCCCTTAGCGGCGGCAACTCGAAACGGGCATTGGCCAGGCGGAAAAACAGGTCTTCACGGAAGCGCCCTTCACTCACCATCGCCGCCAGGTCGCGGTGCGTCGCACAAATCACCTGGATATCCACCTGCTGCCGACGCGCGGCGCCCAACGGCGCAACTTCACCTTCAGCCAACACTCGCAGCAGCCGAGTTTGCAGGTTCAACGGCATGTCACCGATCTCGTCGAGAAACAAAGTCCCGCCATCGGCCTGCTGCAACAGGCCCTGCATCCCTTTGCTCGATGCGCCAGTGAACGCGCCAGCGACATAGCCGAACAACTCACTTTCGATCAGGCTTTCGGGTATGGCCGCGCAGTTCAACGTGACGAACGGCCCATCCCGGCGCTGGCTCTGCTGGTGCAACTGGCGTGCAAACACTTCCTTGCCGGCACCCGTCTCACCCAGCACCAGCACCGCCAGATTGCAGTCCTTGACCCGTGTGGCCAAGCGCAGGTGCTGCTCGATGCGTGGGTCCTGCACCTGCTGCAATGATTGCGCTCGGCTTCGCTGCCCAGGTGCGCTGACTCGCCCGTACAGCCCACCCCAACCCGGCAGGCGCTGGGCCGAACCCTCATTGGCGCGGCGCAATTGGTCCATGTCGAACAGCTCGCCGATGTGCTCAGGCATACGTCCATGGCGCGCAAGCAAGCGCTCGCGGGCCAGGCTGTTGATTGCCTGCAACCGGCCATCGGCATCCCAGGCCAGCAGATAATCGGGCTGGCTATCCACATAACCTGGCGTGCCGTGGGCACGCATCACCCAGTGGCCCTGAGCGCTTTGCATGAAGAAAGCGTTTTCGATCTCTCGCGCCGTCTGCTCCACCAACTGCAGGATCAGGTGCTGGCTGCGACGGTCGTCCGGCGATTGCAGGGCCGATACATCCACCACGCCGAGCAACTGGCCTTGCGGGTCGAAAACCGGCGCTGCAGTACAGGTCAGGCCTATGAAGGCAGCACGAAAATGGTCGCGCTTGTGCACCGTGACCGCAGCCTTGCTAGTCAGCACCGCCGCCACGCCACAGGTCCCCTCCTCACCTTCGGACCAGCAGGTGCCCAGGTACAAGCCCGCTTTGCGGCAATCACTTCGGATGGCCGATTCGACCCGGTAATCGATGGTGTGCCCCGAAGCATCTGTCAGCAGTACACAGTAATCGGCGCCACGCACCCGACCATGCAAGCGGGCAACGGCATCGCTGGCAATGCGCAGGAACAGCTCGGCACGTTCTCGGCATTCGTTGAGCAGGCTTTGGGAAAGGATGCGCGGCCCCTGCTGCGACCCAGGATCGAGACGGTACAGCTCCATGGAACGGCGCCACGAGTCGAGGATCAGCGCTGGCACCGGCGCCTGAGGCAGCCGGTCGGCGTTCTTCACTACCCGGCTGACGCAATCGACATGGGCTCGGGAGTTCGCGGCAAGCATGAGGCCTCCGGTTACTGTTTGTTCTTGTCGTTGTGCGCCCATTAAGCGCCTGCCGGCATGGCTGGACAAGCACTGCGTGATTACCGGTTGGCTTGAGACGCAGCGTCTCAGCCCGAGCGCCGGATCCTACCCATGCTGGCACGCAGCGTCTCGGGAAGCGGCCCGCCCCGAGGCCTCTGATAGCCACCGGGGCGCTCTGCAACAGCCATTAGCGCTGCGCCGCACAAAGCTGGCATCTGCCTTGCTCAAGCCTTGGCAAACAAGAACACGAGGTGTGCCATGCCGCAGCCCGCCCCAATCATCGGGATCATTGCCAACCCTGCCTCTGGGCGCGACCTACGTCGCCTGACCAGCAATGCCGGGCTCTATTCCAGCACCGACAAGGCCTCTGCCATCCAGCGCCTGCTCGCAGCCTTCGGCGCCACGGGCGTTGCCACGGTGCTGCTGCCCACCGACATGACCGGGATCGCCGCCGCCGTACTCAAAGCCAGCCAGGGGCCAGTGGCACGGGACCTGCGTTGGCCAGCCCTGCAAGTGCTCGACCTGCCCCTGACCCAAACGGTCAGCGATACCCGGCTGGCCGCCCAGCAAATGGTCACGCGCGGTGCGTCGATGATTGCCGTACTGGGGGGTGACGGTACACACAAGGCTGTCGCCGCCGAGGTTGGCGACACGCCCATGCTGACCTTGTCTACCGGCACCAACAACGCGTTCCCGGAACTGCGCGAAGCCACCACTGCCGGCCTGGCCGGGGGCCTGGTCGCCTGTGGCCGGGTGCCGGCGAGCATCGGCCTGCGGCGCAACAAACGCCTGATGGTGAATGTGCCACAACAGGGGCTTTGCGAGTGGGCACTGGTCGAAGTGGCGGTTTCCCCACAGCGGTTTGTCGGTGCCCGTGCACTGAGCCGCAGCGAGGACCTGAGTGAAGTGTTCGCCTGCTTCGCCGAACCCCACGCCATTGGCCTGTCTGCCCTGTGCGGGCTGTGGCGCCCCGTCACTCGGCACGCGCCTTATGGCAGTTGGGTGCGCCTTAACCCTGGCGCCGAACATGCACTGCTCGCCCCGCTGGCTCCAGGCTTGCTGCAAGCCTGTGGCATCAGCGCCAGCGGCTCACTCGAACCCGGCGTGCCGCACCGCCTTAGCTTGGCCGCCGGCACCCTGGCCCTGGATGGCGAGCGGGAGATCGAGTTTGCCGAACACGACACCCCAACCATCACCCTCGACCTGCAAGGCCCATTGACCGTCGACGTCGAGGCCGTGCTGGCACACGCCGCCCAGCATCACTTGTTGGCCGTTTCCCGCGGCCATCGGCTGCACCCTGCAACCCTGTGTTGAGACAACCCTGGAGAACAACAAGATGTCCACTCACCTCAGTTCCGCGCAACTGCTGCATGCCTATGAAGTCATGCGCACCATCCGTGCTTTCGAAGAACGCCTGCACGTAGAGTTCGCCACGGGCGAAATTCCCGGTTTCGTCCACTTGTACGCCGGTGAAGAAGCCTCAGCGGCCGGGGTCATGGCACACCTGCGCGACAGCGACTGTATTGCCTCGACCCACCGTGGTCATGGCCATTGCATCGCCAAGGGCGTCGATGTGTACGGCATGATGGCCGAGATCTATGGCAAGAAGACCGGCGTATGCGGCGGCAAAGGCGGCTCGATGCACATTGCCGACCTTGAGAAAGGCATGCTCGGCGCCAATGGCATCGTTGGCGCAGGCGCGCCGCTGGTGGCGGGCGCTGCATTGGCCGCCAAACTCAAAGGCCGCGACGACGTCGCCGTGGCGTTCTTCGGCGACGGCGCCTCCAACGAAGGCGCAGTCTTCGAGGCCATGAACCTGGCTTCGATCATGAACCTGCCGTGCATCTTCGTGGCCGAGAACAATGGGTACGCCGAAGCCACTGCCTCGAACTGGTCCGTGGCCTGCGACCACATCGCCGACCGCGCCGCAGGCTTCGGCATGCCAGGGGTCACCATCGATGGCTTCGACTTCTTCGCAGTGCATGAGGCTGCAGGTGCAGCCATCGAGCGAGCACGTTCAGGCCAAGGCCCGTCGCTGATCGAGGTCAAGCTCAGCCGTTACTACGGCCATTTCGAAGGCGACGCACAAACCTACCGCGCCCCGGACGAGGTGAAGAACCTGCGGGAAAGCCGTGACTGCCTGCTGCAGTTTCGCAGCAGAGTGACTCGCGCCGGGCTAGTGCAAGCCGCCGACCTGGACGCCGTGGATGCCCGCGTCCAAGACCAGATAGAAGACGCGGTACGTCGTGCCAAGTCCGACCCCAAGCCACAGCCCGCCGACCTGCTCACCGACGTGTACGTCGCCTACCCCTGAGCCCAGACAACAAGAACAACAGGAGAACCACCATGGCTAGAAAAATCAGCTATCAGCAGGCTATCAACGAAGCCCTGGCCCAGGAAATGCGCCGCGACAATACCGTGTTCATCATCGGCGAAGACGTCGCCGGTGGCGCCGGGGCACCTGGCGAAGATGATGCCTGGGGCGGTGTGCTGGGTGTGACCAAGGGCCTTTACCATCAATTTCCCGGACGGGTACTGGACGCCCCACTGTCGGAAATCGGCTACGTCGGCGCAGCGGTCGGCGCTGCCACTCAGGGCCTGCGCCCGGTGTGCGAACTGATGTTCGTCGACTTCGCCGGCTGCTGCCTGGACCAGATCCTCAACCAGGCGGCGAAGTTTCGCTACATGTTCGGCGGCAAGGCCGTCACACCGCTGGTGATGCGCACCATGTACGGTGCCGGGTTGCGGGCCGCGGCCCAGCACTCGCAGATGCTTACCTCGCTGTGGACTCACATTCCGGGCTTGAAGGTGGTCTGCCCCTCCTCACCCTACGACGCCAAGGGCCTGCTGATCCAAGCGATTCGCGACAACGATCCGGTCATCTTCTGTGAGCACAAACTGCTTTATGGCATGCAAGGCGAGGTGCCGGAGGAGGTGTACACCGTACCCTTTGGCGAAGCCAACTTCCTGCGCGATGGCGACGACGTGACCCTGGTGACCTATGGCCGCATGGTGCATGTGGCGCTAGAGGCCGCCAACAACCTGGCACGTCAGGGCATCGATTGCGAAGTGCTGGACTTGCGCACCACCAGCCCACTGGACGAGGACAGCGTCCTCGAGAGTGTGGAGAAAACCGGCAGGTTGGTCGTGATCGATGAGGCCAACCCGCGCTGTTCCATGGCCACCGACATCAGCGCGCTGGTTGCGCAAAAGGCATTTGCTGCGCTCAAGGGCCCCATCGAGATGGTCACAGCACCGCACACTCCGGTCCCGTTCTCGGACGCCCTGGAAGACCTGTACATCCCCGACGCGGGGAAAATCGAAGCTGCCGTGCGCAAAGTGATCGAAGCCACAAGGAGTGCCGCATGAGCCAGATCCATACCTTGACCATGCCCAAGTGGGGTCTGTCGATGACCGAAGGCCGGGTCGATGCCTGGCTCAAGCACGAAGGCGACCCAATCGCCAAAGGTGATGAAGTCCTGGACGTTGAGACCGACAAGATCAGCAGCAGCGTCGAAGCCCCCTTCAGTGGCGTGTTGCGCCGCCTTGTCGCCCAGCCGGACGAGACACTGCCGGTGGGCGCATTGCTCGGCGTTGTGGTGGAAGGCGAAGCAGACGAAGCCGAAATCGATGCCGTTGTGCAACGTTTTCAAGCCGACTTCACCGCTCAAGGCAGCGCCGAGCAGGCCCAAGGCCCTGCCCCGCAGAAGGCCGAGGTGGGCGGCCGCCTGCTGCGCTGGTTCGAGCTGGGTGAAGGGGGAACGCCACTGGTACTGGTACATGGGTTTGGCGGCGACCTCAACAACTGGCTCTTCAATCACCCTGCGCTGGCCACTGAACGCCGCGTGATCGCTTTGGACCTGCCCGGCCACGGCGAGTCCGCCAAGACGCTGCAGCGCGGCGATCTGGACGAGCTCAGCGAGGCTGTGCTGGCACTGCTCGAGCACCTGGATATCCAGCGCGCTCACCTGGCTGGGCATTCCATGGGGGGTGCCGTATGTCTGAACCTGGCGCGCTTGCAGCCGCACAGGGTGGCTAGCCTGACCCTGATCGCCAGTGCCGGGTTGGGCGAGGCGATCAACGGCGGCTACTTGAAGGGCTTCGTCGCGGCTGCCAACCGCAATGCACTCAAGCCACAGCTGACGCAATTGTTCGCCGACCCCAGCCTGGTCACCCGGCAGATGCTCGAAGACATGCTCAAGTTCAAGCGCCTGGAAGGGGTCGACACCGCCTTGCAGCAGCTCGCTGCTTCCCTGGCCGACGGCGACCACCAGCGCCTGCAACTGCGCTGCGTTGTGCACCAGCAGCCGACGCTGGTGGTGTGGGGAGCCGCTGACGCGATCATCCCCGCCAGCCATGCCCAGGGCCTGGATGCTCAAACCCTACTCGTGCCTGCGGTTGGCCACATGGTGCAGATGGAGGCGGCCGAACAGGTCAACGAACAACTCTTGGCCTTTTTGCGCAAGCACTGAGCCCCTTCCCATGAGCCTGGAGACAATCAGCATGAATGACCTCAGCCATACCCACATGCGCGCAGCCGTCTGGCACGGCCGCCACGACATCCGCGTCGAACAGGTGCCCTTGCCTGGCGACCCGCCGCCCGGCTGGGTGCAGATCAAGGTGGACTGGTGCGGCATCTGCGGCTCCGACCTGCATGAATACGTCGCAGGCCCTGTGTTCATCCCCGTTGAAGCACCACACCCGCTCACCGGCATTCAAGGGCAGTGCATCCTCGGCCACGAATTCTGTGGCGAAATCGCCAAACTCGGCGATGGCGTCGAGGGCTATGCGGTGGGCGACCCGGTCGCTGCAGATGCTTGTCAGCACTGCGGCACCTGTTACTACTGCACCCATGGCCTGTACAACATCTGCGAACGCCTGGCGTTCACTGGCTTGATGAACAACGGCGCCTTCGCCGAGCGGGTGAATGTGCCTGCCAATCTGCTCTATCGCCTGCCAGAAGGTTTCCCCCGCGAGGCGGGGGCGTTGATCGAGCCGCTAGCGGTGGGCATGCACGCGGTGAAAAAGGCCGGCAGCCTGCTGGGCCAGAGCGTCGTGGTCATAGGCGCGGGCACCATTGGCCTATGTACCATCATGTGCGCCAAGGCTGCTGGCGCCGCTCAGGTAATCGCCCTGGAGATGTCCTCGGCACGCAAGGCCAAGGCCAAGGAGGTCGGCGCCAACTGGGTGCTGGACCCAAGCCAGTGCGACGCCCTGGCCGAGATTCGCGCACTGACAGGTGGGCTTGGTGCGGATGTGAGCTTCGAATGCATCGGCAACAAAAACACCGCCAAGTTGGCCATCGACACCGTTCGCAAAGCCGGCAAGTGTGTGTTGGTAGGCATTTTCGAAGAGCCCAGCGAGTTCAACTTCTTCGAACTGGTGTCCACCGAAAAACAGGTAATGGGCGCCTTGGCGTACAACGGCGAATTCGCTGATGTCATCGCCTTCATCGCCGATGGCCGCCTCGACATTCGACCACTGGTGACAGGGCGGATTGGGCTGGAACAGATTGTCGAGCTGGGCTTCGAGGAGCTGGTCAACAACAAAGAGCACAACGTCAAGATCATCGTATCCCCTGGCGGCTAGGGTTTTGCTGCACGCAACAGGCCGTCGGGCGCCAAGGCCCGGCGGCTTTCGTTGCTGTACCACAAAGCCTGTGCACTCGCGTAAACTGCCAGCCTTTACGCAGCCCTGGGCTGCCCCTGTCAGATTTACCAAAGGTGCCCGCCATGCCTTGGCTGCAAGTACGCCTGGCCATCAGCCCGGAACAAGCCGAAACCTACGAAGACGCTCTGCTCGAAGTAGGCGCCGTATCGGTCACGTTCATGGATGCCGAAGACCAGCCGATCTTCGAACCCGACCTCAACACCACCCCGCTGTGGTCGCACACCCATTTGCTGGCCCTGTTCGAAGCAGATGCTGAGCCTGAGGCGGTGTTCGCCCACCTGAAATTGCTCACCGGCGCCGAGCTGCCCGAGCATCAGGCCGAGGTGATCGAGGATCAGGACTGGGAGCGCAGCTGGATGGACGGTTTCCAGCCAATGCGCTTCGGCCAGCGCCTGTGGATCGTGCCAAGCTGGCACGATGCACCGGAGAAAGACGCCGTCAACCTGCTGCTGGACCCGGGCCTTGCCTTCGGCACCGGCACCCACCCGACCACTGCGCTGTGCCTGGAGTGGCTCGACGGCCAGCAACTGCAAGACACCCAGGTGCTGGACTTCGGCTGTGGTTCCGGCATTCTTGCCATCGGTGCCCTGCTGCTGGGGGCTCGTGAAGCGGTCGGTACCGACATCGACGTGCAAGCCATCGAAGCCTCGCGCGACAACGCCCAGCGCAATGGCATCGACGACCACAAGTTCGCGCTTTACCTGCCCGAGCACATGCCGGCCATGCAGGCAGACGTTTTGGTCGCCAACATCCTGGCAGGCCCGCTGGTTTCGCTGGCGCCGCAGCTTTCTGGCCTGGTTCGCCCAGGTGGCCTGCTGGCGCTGTCGGGCATTCTCGCCGAGCAGGGTGAGGAAGTGGCTGCAGCCTACGCCGCCGATTTCGACCTGGACCCGATCGTCGTGCGCGACGGTTGGGTGCGCATCAGTGGTCGGCGCCGCTAAGCGGGCCTAGACTATTCCTCTGCACAGCTCCCGGATCGCCGCATGACCGACAGTTTCGTCACCCAGTGCCCGCATTGCCAGACCAGCTTTCGCGTCACCCATCACCAGTTGAGCGTGGCTCGCGGCGTCGTCCGCTGCGGCCATTGCCTGCAGGTGTTCAATGCGGCCAAGCAGCTGCTGGAACAACACCGCGCCACAGCCGGCGCTGCCCCTGTTGAGCCACCGCCTGCGCAGCAGGAGCCGGTCGCTGCAGCCGAGCCAGTGGCCAGCAATGCGCCGTCTGTGCCCGAGAAAGAGGATTGGGCCGCCACTGCCCAGGCGTTGGAGGAGCTCGACCTGGACCAGGAGCTAGCGCGCCTGGAGCGCCGTGGCGAACCTGCCGAACCGGGTTTTGACGCCAAGGCCGATGCCCTGCAGGCTCGCCGCGACGAACCGGTTGCCCAAGCCCATGACGACGTACCCTTCGGCACCGCAACAGACGACCACCATGAGCCTGACCAAGCCCATGAGCCCATGCCGATACTGCTGGACGAGCAGCCATTGGAAGCGGAACCGAACGCGCGTTCCGAACCCACCCTGGGTCGCAGCCTGGACCTGGACTTCGATGACCAGGCGCACACCCGACTCAGCATCGAGCCCGAGCCTGTAGAGCGCGTGGGCGAGCCCGACGAGGTGGTACACGCCACGGGCCTCAGTGCCCGTGACGACGACGATAGCGACCCGCTCGAGCCAGTTGCCGGCGAACGCCTGGAGCCTGGTTTAGCCGCCAGGCCCGAACGCCCGGCGCGCAAGGAACCGCTGGTCGAGGTGGTCGATGACCCGCTGCAACTGGGTTGGGAAAAACCACAGCCCAACTGGGGCAAGCGCTTGCTTTGGGGCATGCTCAGCCTGCTGGCCGCCGGCCTGCTGGCATTTCAGTACGTGTGGTTCCACTTCGACGAACTGGCCCGCCAGGACCAGTACCGGCCAATCTTCCAGCAACTGTGCCCGACGTTCGGCTGCCAGGTGCCGACCCGTGTCGATATCGCCCGCATCAAAAGCAGTAACCTGGTCGTGCGCAGCCACCCGGACTTCAAAGGCGCGCTGATCGTCGATGCGATCATCTACAACCGCGCTCCGTTCGCCCAGCCGTTTCCTTTGCTGGAGTTGCGCTTCGCCGACCTCAACGGCCAGTTGATCGCCAGCCGGCGCTTCAAGCCCAGCGAGTACCTGTCGGGTGAGCTTGCCGGGCGCGGTGAAATGCCGAGCCAGACACCCATCCATATCGCCCTGGACATTCTCGACCCAGGCCCCAAGGCGGTGAACTACAGCCTCAGCTTCCGCTCCCCGGATTAGCCGACAAGCGGCAATGTTGGCAACCTGCGAGCCGCTAAGCGGCCAGGTTGCTGCTGGGGCCTGAGGCTTGCTGCATCAGGCGCCCTGCTACCGGTCGCAGCTGTTCAGAATTTATCCAAATCCTTCTTTATCCGGTCATCGAGAGCGGGTATCATGCCAACCCTTTTTCGAACTCCAATGATTCGGCCCCACAACAGGGAACACCTATGTCGGCGGTACGCATCGGCCCTTACACACTACGCAACAACCTGATCCTCGCGCCCATGGCCGGGGTCACGGACCAGCCTTTCCGAACACTTTGCAAGCGCCTGGGCGCCGGCATGGTGGTGTCGGAGATGATCAGCAGCGACATGAGCCTGTGGAACAGCCGCAAGTCCAGCCTGCGCCGCATCCACGAAGGTGATCCCGAGCCACGCTCGGTGCAGATCGCCGGCGGTGATGCGCAGATGATGGCAGCGGCCGCCCGGGCCAATGTCCAGGCAGGCGCCCAGATCATCGACATCAACATGGGCTGCCCGGCGAAAAAAGTCTGCAACAAAGCTGCAGGCTCTGCTTTATTGAGAGATGAAGCTCTGGTCGCTGAAATCCTCCACGCCGTAGTCGGCGCGGTGGACGTACCAGTGACCCTGAAAATCCGCACGGGCTGGGACCGGGCGAACAAGAACGGCCTGAACGTGGCGAAGATCGCCGAACAGGCCGGCATTCAGGCGCTGGCGGTGCATGGCCGTACACGCGCCGACCTGTACAAAGGCGATGCCGAGTACGACACCATCGCGGCCATCAAGCAGGCAGTGTCGATCCCGGTTTTCGCCAATGGCGATATCACTTCGCCGGAAAAGGCCCGGGCAGTGCTCGATGCCACCGGCGTCGACGGCTTGCTGATCGGCCGGGCTGCCCAGGGCCGGCCCTGGATCTTTCGCGAGATCGAACATTTTCTTGGGACTGGCCAGCATTTGCCGGCCCCGCAGTTGGACGAAGTGGAACGCATCCTGCTGGAGCACCTGGCCGCGCTGCATGCCTTCTATGGCGATGTGATGGGCGTACGTATCGCCCGTAAGCACGTGGGCTGGTACCTGGCAACACGACCCGGCGGCAAGGAGTTTCGCGCCCGGTTCAACGCTTTGGAAGACACACAAGCGCAGTGCGCCAACGTTCGCGAGTATTTCAGCGAACGTCGACAGAGCCTTGAGACAGAGGACGGACAAGGGGTGGCCGCATGACGATGATGACTGAGACATTAGTGAGTGGAACAACGCCCGTGAGCGACAACGCCAACCTCAAACAGCACCTCAACACGCCGAGCGAAGAGGGCCAGACCCTTCGCGACAGCGTCGAGAAGGCGCTGCACAACTACTTCGCACACCTGGAGGGCGCGACGGTCACCGACGTGTACAACCTGGTGCTCTCCGAAGTCGAGGCGCCCCTGCTCGAAAGCGTGATGAACTACGTGAAGGGCAACCAGACCAAGGCCAGCGAGATGCTCGGGCTCAACCGTGGCACCCTGCGCAAGAAGCTCAAGCAGTACGATTTGTTGTAAGCCAGAATCCCAATCAGAAAAGGCGGCCTCTGCAAAGAGACGCCTTTTTTGCTGACTCCACCGCGTTATTGGAACCCGAAATGACCGACCAGACTACCCGCCTGCCAGTCCGCCGCGCCCTGATCAGCGTCTCCGACAAGACCGGTATCCTCGAATTCGCCCGTGAGCTGCAACAGCTCGGTGTCGAGATCCTGTCCACTGGCGGCACCTACAAGCTGCTCAAGGACAACGGTGTGAACGCGGTGGAAGTGGCCGACTACACTGGCTTCGCCGAAATGATGGATGGCCGGGTCAAGACCCTGCACCCGAAGATCCACGGTGGCATCCTCGGCCGCCGCGGCACTGACGATGCCATCATGAACGAGCACGGCATCAAGCCGATCGACCTGGTTGCAGTGAACCTGTACCCCTTCGAAGCCACCATTTCCAAACCCGGCTGTGACCTGCCGACCGCCATCGAGAACATCGACATCGGCGGCCCGACCATGGTCCGCTCAGCTGCCAAGAACCACAAGGACGTCGCCATCGTGGTCAACGCCAGCGATTATGCCGGCGTTCTGCAGGGCCTGAAGGCCGGTGGTCTGACCTACGCCCAGCGCTTCGACCTGATGCTCAAGGCATTCGAGCACACGGCTGCCTACGACGGCATGATCGCCAACTACATGGGCACCATCGATCAGGCCAAAGAAACCCTGAGCACAGAAGCGCGCAGCGAATTCCCACGCACGTTCAACAGCCAGTTCGTCAAGGCGCAGGAAATGCGCTACGGCGAGAACCCACACCAGAGCGCGGCGTTCTACGTCGAAGCGAAAAAGGGCGAAGCCAGCATCTCCACCGCCGTGCAGCTGCAAGGCAAGGAACTGTCGTTCAACAACGTGGCCGATACCGACGCTGCACTGGAGTGCGTCAAGAGCTTCGTCAAGCCGGCCTGCGTCATCGTCAAGCACGCCAACCCGTGCGGCGTGGCCGTGGTGCCTGAAAACGAAGGCGGCATCCGCAAGGCCTACGACCTGGCCTATGCCACCGACACCGAGTCGGCGTTCGGCGGCATCATCGCCTTCAACCGCGAACTGGATGGCGAAACCGCTCAGGCCATCGTCGACCGCCAGTTCGTCGAAGTGATCATCGCGCCGAAAATTTCCCAGGCTGCCCGCGACGTGGTCTCGGCCAAGCAGAACGTGCGCCTGCTCGAATGCGGTGAGTGGCCAGCCGAGCGCGCTGCCGGTTGGGACTTCAAGCGCGTCAACGGCGGTTTGCTGGTGCAAAGCCGCGATATCGGCATGATCACCGCCGATGACCTGAAGATCGTCACCAAACGTGCCCCGACCGAGCAAGAGATCCACGACCTGGTGTTCGCCTGGAAAGTGGCCAAGTTCGTCAAGTCCAATGCCATCGTCTATGCCAAGCAGCGCCAGACCATCGGTGTTGGCGCCGGCCAGATGAGCCGCGTCAACTCCGCCCGCATCGCCGCCATCAAGGCCGAGCATGCTGGCTTGCAGGTACAGGGCGCGGTCATGGCCTCGGATGCGTTCTTCCCGTTCCGTGATGGCATCGACAACGCGGCTAAAGTGGGTATCAGCGCCGTTATCCAGCCAGGTGGTTCGATGCGTGACGCCGAGGTGATCGCTGCCGCTGATGAAGCCGGCATCGCCATGGTCTTCACCGGTATGCGCCACTTCCGCCACTGATTTATGGCAATCGGCCGCACTGAAGCAGGCATCTGCTGAGGTAGGGCCGGTTCCGCTGATGCTCATTGCCAGCAGGCATCCGCGCTCATCGGAACCGGCCCCGCCTTGCAGCTCCCGGCTTCAGTGCGACCGCGTACAGTGTGAGGCCTAGCCTCCCGTCCGAAAGAATTCGAGGTTATGACATGAAAGTTTTGATCATCGGCAGCGGCGGCCGTGAGCACGCCCTGGCTTGGAAAGTCGCTCAAGACCCGCGCGTGGAGAAGGTGTTCGTTGCCCCAGGCAACGCCGGCACCGCCACCGAGGCCAAGTGCGAGAACGTCGCCATCGACGTCTGCGCCCTGGAGCAACTGGCAGACTTTGCCGAAAAGAACGTCGACATGACCATCGTCGGCCCTGAAGCGCCTCTGGTGATCGGCGTGGTCGACCTGTTCCGCAGCCGTGGCCTGGACTGCTTCGGCCCAACCAAGGGCGCGGCTCAGCTGGAAGGCTCCAAGGCTTTCACCAAGGATTTCCTGGCCCGTCACAAGATCCCGACCGCCGACTACCAGAACTTCACCGAAATCGAGCCGGCCCTGGCCTACCTGCAGGAAAAAGGCGCACCGATCGTGATCAAGGCCGACGGCCTGGCTGCAGGTAAAGGCGTAATCGTCGCCATGACCTTGGAAGAAGCCGAAGCCGCCGTGCGTGACATGCTGGCCGGCAACGCTTTCGGTGATGCAGGTTCCCGCGTGGTCATCGAAGAGTTCCTCGATGGCGAAGAAGCCAGCTTCATCGTCATGGTCGACGGCCACAACGTGCTGCCCATGGCCACCAGCCAGGACCACAAGCGCGTTGGCGACCAGGATACCGGCCCCAACACCGGCGGCATGGGCGCCTACTCGCCTGCACCGGTGGTCACCGCCGACGTTCACCAGCGCGTGATGGATCAAGTGATCTGGCCGACCGTGCGTGGCATGGCCGAGGAAGGCAACGTGTATACGGGCTTCCTGTATGCCGGCCTGATGATCGACAAGGCGGGCAACCCTAAGGTCATCGAATTCAACTGCCGCTTTGGCGACCCAGAGACTCAGCCGGTCATGCTGCGCCTGGAGTCGAGCCTGGTATTGCTGGTCGAGGCCGCGTTCGCCAAGGCCCTGGACAAGGTCGAGGCCCAGTGGGACCCCCGCCCAAGCCTGGGTGTGGTGCTGGCTGCCGGCGGTTATCCCGGCGACTACGCCAAGGGTGAGGTGATCAACGGCCTGGAAGCTGCGGCCAAGATCGAAGGCAAGGTGTTCCATGCCGGTACCTCGCTCAAAGACGGCCAGGTCGTCACCAATGGCGGGCGTGTGCTCTGCGCAACCGCCATGGGCGCCAGCGTTGCCGATGCCCAGCAGCAGGCCTACCGCCTGGCCAAGGAAGTGAGCTGGAACGCCAGCTTCTATCGTACCGACATCGGCTACCGGGCCATCGCCCGCGAGCGCGGTGAGCACCAGCAGTAAGTTGTACCGGCTTGCCGCAGCACGCTCTAGCACTGTGCGCCTGCGGCATCCGGCTCGTCGGCAGGGCCCTCGCGGGCCTTGCCTTCGGCTTGGCGCGCCGCGCATAGTTAGCATCTGGCACATCGGCTAGGAAGGGATCTCGTAGTGCGTCGGCTTCGGATTGCCACAGCTCTTATCGTCAGCTTGCTGACCTTGCTCTGCGTGCTCCCGGCTGCGGCCGAACAGGGCGCAGGATGGACTGCATTGCTCGATGAACAGGCCAGCCTGCAATTGAGCGATGTGCGCTCCGATCGCTACCGCACCCAATTCAGCCCAACCACCCTCGACGAGCTCGATGCCGCACCGGCCGGCCAGGCCTTGTGGTTGCACTATCGCCTGGAACCTGGCGAGCAGGAGCAACTGCTGCGCATCTTCGCCCCCGACCTGTCCCGCCTGGACCTCTACGCCCTGGACGGCGACCAACTGCTGCGCCAGATGCACCATGGGCGTCAAGCCGGCAATGCCAGCCCTACCCTGCGCGGCAGCGATCACGTATTACCCTTGCCCAACAGCCAGCACGTACTGGACATCTACCTGCGCCTGGTTTCCGAACACCAACTGCGCCCGGCCATCAGCCTGGTGCCGGCCGGTATCGCGGCATCCAACCAGGCCCAGCCGCTGCTGTTCGGCATGCTTTTCGGCGGCCTGGTGATGCTGATCCTGCACAACCTGATCCGCTTCCTGTACACCCGCTCCAGCACCACCCTGTACCTGGCCTTGTACCATGGCTTGATGATGCTCAGCGGCTTGATCCTGCTCAACCTCAGCGGCCCCTGGTGGCACCTGTGGCACAGCGCTCAAACCCCAGCTGCCTACCTGACCCTGGTGCTGGCGGGGCTGGCGGGGCTGTACTTCACCCAGCATTTCTTCAGCCCATGCAACTCGCCACGGCTCAACCGGCTGCTGCACGGCGAAATGCTGGCGGCGGCGGTCAGCGGGCTGATCCTGCTGTTCGTCGACACCCTGCCGCTGAACCTGATGACCTACGCCCTGCTGGCCTTGGGCAGCGTCACCATGCTGCTGGTCAGCAGCTACCAATGGTACAAGGGCTATGCACCGGCTCGGCTATTCTGCATCGCCATGCTGGTGTTCAACGTGGGTGGTTTGGTGCTGCTGCCGGCCTTGCTCGGCTTGACCCGCACCACCACACCCTGGTTGCTGTGCATCCTCCTGGGCTTGACCGTGGCCAGTGGCCTGCTGCTCAACCTGGCGGTCAGTGAACGCCTACGGCGGATGAACGAAGAACGCTTCAGCGCCAGCCGTGCGCTGGCAGCCAGCGATGCGGAAATCAACGCCAAGGCCGAGTTTCTGGCCAAGATCAGCCATGAAATACGCACCCCCATGAACGGCGTGCTGGGCATGACCGAACTGCTGCTCGGCACACCGTTGTCGGTCAAGCAGCGCGACTATGTGCAGACCATTCACAGCGCCGGCAACGAGCTGCTGACACTGATCAACGAAATCCTCGACATCTCCAAACTCGAATCCCGCCAGATCGAGCTGGATGACGTGCAGTTCGATCTCAATGCCCTGATCGAAGATTGCCTGAACATCTTCCGCGCCAAGGCCGAACAGCAGAACATCGAGCTCATCAGCTTCACTCAGCCCCAGGTGCCTCGGGTAATCAGTGGCGACCCCACGCGTCTGCGTCAGGCGCTTTCGAGCCTGTTGGAAAATGCGCTGAAGAATACCCTCGAGGGGGAGATCCTGCTGGTAGTCGCCCTGGACCAGCGCGGCGAAATCCCGCGCTTGCGCATTGCCGTGCAGGACAGCGGCGAGCCGCTGCCTCCCGCCGAGCGTGAAGCGCTTTTGCAGGCCGAGTTGCACAGCCATCACTTCTTATCCAGCAACAAGCTAGGCGGCCACCTGGGGCTGGTAATCGCCAAGCAACTGATCGGCCTGATGCAGGGCGAATTCGGTATCAAGAGCAGCACCACCACGGGTAATACCCTATGGTTGACCCTGCCGCTCGACCCATCACGCCTTGAGCAACCTCCGGCGGACCTCGACGGGCCGTTGCGCGATGCCCGGGTACTGGTGGTGGACGACAATGACACCTGTCGCAAAGTCCTGGTGCAACAGTGCAGCGCCTGGGGGATGAATGTCAGCGCGGTGGCCTCGGGCAAGGAGGCATTGGCCTTGCTGCGTACCAAAGCGCACCTGCGCGACTATTTCGACGCCGTACTGCTGGACCAGAACATGCCCGGCATGACAGGTATGCAGCTGGCGGCCAAGATCAAGGAAGACCCGAGCCTGAACCACGACATCCTGGTGGTGATGCTCACGGGCATCAGCAATGCGCCCAGCAAGGTCATCGCGCGCAATGCCGGGGTCAAACGGATACTCGCCAAGCCAGTGGCCGGCTACACCCTCAAGACCACCCTGGCCGAAGAATTAGCCCAGCGTGGCCGTGAGCAGGCAGCCCCGCCGCCGCCGGGCACACCCGTCGCGCTGGAGCTGCCGAGCGATTTTCGGATATTGGTGGCCGAAGACAACACTATCTCGACCAAGGTCATCCGCGGCATGCTTAGCAAGCTCAACCTGGAGCCCGATACCGCCAGCAACGGCGAAGAGGCGTTGCAGGCGATGAAGGCACAGCGTTACGACCTGGTACTGATGGACTGCGAAATGCCCGTGTTGGATGGGTTTTCCGCGACCCAACAGTTGCGAGCCTGGGAATCCACCCAGCAACGCCCGCGTACCCCCGTGGTGGCGCTCACCGCGCATATACTGGCAGAGCACAAGGAGCGCGCACGGCTGGCCGGCATGGACGGGCACATGGCCAAGCCTGTAGAGCTGTCGCAATTGCGCGAATTGATCCAGTACTGGGCCCACCAGCGCGAAGCCAAAGCTGACACGGCGCCTACTTCCTAATCCGACTGGTCGCTGTGTGACGGAGCGGCCCTCACCCGCAAGGACCCTCCCATGCTCCACGCGTTGTTCAGTGTCTACCTGAAGATGCTGGTGCTCTATAGCCCGTTCTTCGTCTTGTCGTGCTTCATCAGCCTCACCCGTGGTCACTCCAGCAAAGAGCGCAAGCAACTGGCCTGGAAGGTGGCGTTCGCCGCACTGGTGGCCAGCGTATTGCTCTATCTGTTCGGGCGAGCGATCTTCGGTATTTTCGGCATCACTGCCGATGCCTTTCGCATCGGTGCCGGCAGCGTGCTGTTCATCTCGGCGCTGAGCATGGCCCAGGGCAAACCGGCCGTGCAGGCCGACAACGTGCAGCAGGACGTGACCATCGTGCCGCTGACCATCCCTCTTACCGTAGGCCCGGGCACCATTGGTGCGCTGCTGGTCATGGGCGTCGGCCAACCCCACTGGGACGACAAGCTGCTGGCCATCGTCAGTATCGCGATGGCCAGCTTTACGGTCGGCCTGGTGCTGTACCTCTCCCATGGCATCGAAAGGCTGCTCGGTGACCAGGGCCTGCAGATCGTCAGCCGTTTGATGGGCCTGTTCGTCTGCGCCCTGGCAGCGCAGATCATCTTCACCGGGATCAAGGGCTACCTGGTCGGCTAGCCCCCGGCTTCACGGCGCCTCTGGATACCAACGCGGGGTGTAGACCCATTGGCTGCCGTCTGCGCGGTCGAAGGTACAGGTGGTGGATGAACCGATCAGCACCATGGTACGCATGTCGACCATCTCTGGAGTCAGCTCGGCCAGGGTCACCACCCTGAGCGTCTGCCCTGGCCGGCCGATGTCACGCCCCAGCACCACCGGTGTCTGCCCGCTGCGGTGCCAGCGCACCACCTCCAGGGCCTTGCCCAGCTGATGCGGCCGGGACTTGGAGATGGGGTTGTAGAAGGCCAGCACCAGGTCGGCCTGTGCCGCCAGGTCCAGGCGCTTTTCGATGATCGACCAAGGCTTGAGGTTGTCCGACAGGGACATTACGCAGAAGTCGTGGCCCAGCGGTGCGCCCGCTTGCGCCGCGGTGGCCAGCGAAGCCGAAACCCCCGGCAGGATTTGCAGGTCGACGCGCTGCCAGGCAGGGTCGCTGGAAGCATGCAGCGCCTCGAGCACTGCTGCAGCCATCGCGAACACCCCCGGGTCGCCGGAAGATACCACCACTACCGAACGGCCCTGGGCTGCCAGTTCGAAGGCATGCCGTGCACGCTGCATTTCTTCGCGATTGTCGGTGCAGTGCTGCACTTGATCGTCACGAAACGGCCCGGCCATGCGCACGTAGGTCTCGTAGCCAAGGATGTCCTGGGCTCGGGACAGTTCGGCCTTGACCGCTGGCACCATCAGCTCGGCAGCGCCAGGGCCCAGGCCAATCACCGCCAGGCGACCACGCTTGCGGCCCAGGCGCGCGGGGTCGACCGGCTGCCGCGCCCTGGCGATGACCATGTCAGGCTGTTCGATCAGCTGCGCATCGGGCAATACATCAGCCACCATGCTGGCCAACGTGCCCTGCAGGGGCGCGAAGCGCAGCTCGACGCCGAGTTCAGTAGCGGCCTGGTGCAAAGCAGGTTCGGCCATGGCTTGCTCGGCCACCAGCAGACACGCCAGTGAACGCTCGGCAATCCCGGCCGCACTCAGGGCGCCACGCACGTGCTCGGCCAGCCCAGCCCTGGCAGCTGCCACTGCCACCACCACAGCCCGCGGGTGGATCAGCAACTCGTCGCGGCTGGCCTGGCGGGCCTCACAGCCTACATGGATGGTGCGCCGGGCTGCGTCACTGGTCGGCAGTTGAACATGCGCAAGCCAGGGCGCGTCGCCTTCGATACGCACGCCTTCACCGGCCAGCAGGTCAGAAACGAAGCGCTTGCCTTGCTCGATATCCGCCAAGGTATAGCCCTCAGGAGGGTTGAGCAGGCAGGTGCCAAAGCGCAGTTCGCCACTGGTGGTGATCGCCGCTGTCACACCCAGCGCCTCACCCAACTCGCGCGCCATCACGTTGACCCCGCTCAGGCCGCCCAGCAACGGCACTACCGCGCTGCCGTTCTCGGCCACCGCCAGCACCGGTGGTTCTGCGCCTTTCTCATCCAGCAGGCTGGCCAGGCTGCGGATGACAATGCCAGCGGCGCATAGCGCAATGATTGGTACCGCCTGTTGGTACAACGCTCGCAAGCTGTCGCCGAAGCTGTCGTAGTACTGATCGGCACCCTCGACCCTGCCACGCAGGCCATGAATCGTCGCTTGTGGATAACGCAGTTGGATACGCTGCGCCGTGGCCAGACTGCCCGGCCCAAGAATGACGATGGCCGGTGCCTGCTGCCTGTTCAGCCCTGCCATTTTTCCCCCGGCACGATAATCAGCGAGAAATACGGCGACGACTGCGGGTCGACCTCATCCAACGGCACGATCTTCTGGTTGGCCATGGTCGCCCGTTCCACATACAGCGCGCGCCGGTCCAGGCCCAGTTCGCCGAGCACCTGGCGTACTTTGGGGAAGTTGCGGCCCAGTTTCATGATCACCGCGGCATCGGCATCTGCCAGGCGGCGCTTGAGCTCTTCGGCAGGCAGCACACCGGACAGCACTGACAGGCTCTGGTTGCGATACACCAGCGGTGCGCCCAATACCGAGGCGCCACCGAGCATCGAGCAGACACCTGGCACCACTTCGGCAGCATGCTGCTGGGCAAGGCGGTCGTGCAGGTACATGTAGGAGCCGTAGAAGAACGGGTCGCCCTCGCAGATAACCGCCACATCACGGCCTGCATCCAGGTGTTCGGCCACCTGCACCGCCGCCTCGTCGTAGAAGTCGCTGATCACCTGTTCATAGGACAGCGGCGCCGGCAGCAACTCAGTGGTCACCGGGTACACCAGCGCCAGTAAAGTCTGCTCGGGCTGCAAGTGTGCCTCGATGATGCCGAAGGCATTACCGCGCTTGCCCTTGGCCACGAAGTACGCCACCACCGGCGCTTCGCGCAATAAGCGCAGCGCCTTGACGGTGATCAACTCAGGGTCTCCAGGGCCAACGCCCAGGCCTAGCAAACGTCCGCGCGGCGCCATCATTCCACCTCCGTGGCCAGGGCGTTGACTGCTGCAGCGGCCATGGCGCTGCCCCCCAGGCGGCCCTGCATGATCACGAACGGCACGCCACGGCTGTCGGCGGCCAGCATCGCCTTGGACTCGGCAGCGCCGACGAAACCGACTGGAAAGCCGAGGATCAGGGCAGGCTTGGGAGCGCCAGCATCGATCATCTCGAGCAGGTAGAACAGCGCCGTCGGCGCATTGCCGATCACCACGACACTTCCTTCCAGGTACGGGCGCCACAGCTCCAGGGCCACCGCCGAACGCGTGTTGCCGGCGTCTTTGGCCAGCGCTGGTACGCTGGGGTCGCGCAGGGTGCAAATCACTGGGTTGTTGGCGGGCAGGCGTGCGCGGGTGATGCCCTCGGCCACCATGTGCGCATCGCAGAGGATCGGTGCGCCGTTGGCCAGCGCTTCACGCCCGGCGCGACCGGCGCCCTCAGAGAACTGCAGACCATCGATGGCATCGACCATGCCGCAGGCATGGATCACGCGCACGGCGAGCTTTTCCAGGTCTGCGGGAATCCGCTCGAGCCGTGCTTCCTCACGGATGATCCGGAAGGAGTTGCGATAGATCTCCTGACCATCGCGGATGTAGTCAATCATCAAGGTGCTCCGTCGGCAGGGCGAGCATGGCGCCTGCTTCATTCAAGGTAAGGTCGGTGGCGCGCAGGGCACCCAGGCCCGGCAGGTGCGCGTCACGCAGATACAGGTCATAACGGCCCGGTGAGCGGGCCAGCAACGTGGCCGGTGCAACGTGGGCCAAGGCGCAAGAGCGCGGGCAACCGGACAGGTGCACACTGCCCGGCGCGCCACTGCCGATCAGGGCCGCCAACTGCGCGGCATCGGCTTTGGTGTCAGCCTGGCCCTTGGCACAGCCACGGCTGCCGGTGCAGGCGACCATACGCACCAGGGGCTGGGTGGGGCTGCACAGCAGGCCCAGCGCCGCCAGTTCATCCATGGCTTGGTCAAGCCCGGCAGGGTCGATGTTGGTAAGCATGAGGCTTTGCCAAGGGGTCAGGCGCAGGCTGCCGTCCCCCCATCGGCGAGCCACAGCGCCAGCACCTCGCAGCATGGCAACCGATAGCCGGCCCAACGGCGGTGCCGCGCCCAAGGCCATACCGTGCTGTTGTCGCACGGCCCCCAGCCATGGGCTTGAGACGTGCTCACGCTGCCACTCAAGCACCGGGGCATCGCGGCGCACCGGCAGCGCCAGGCCATCGATGAAGGCATCCACCGGGCAGGTTTGCAGTAACTGGCGCATACGCGATTGCTCGGGGCTGGCCAGTTCAAGGAAGCGCTCAAGCACGGCGCGCACCAGCGCCAGCCCCTGTTCCACCGGCACCGCACCCACTACGTGGCCATCAGCCGGGCAACTGGCCAGGCCAAATGCCAACCAGCCGCGCTGCTCCAGGGGCATTGACGACAGCCACAGATCATGAGGGTGCTCCAGCATCGCCACACCTTCACCACCGTCCAGTTGTAGGGCGAACTTGGCAGACAACTGGTGCAAGCGCGGCGTACCCTGTAGCAGATCAAGGATCTGCCCGGCCAACGGGCGCACATCCATCAACATCGCCGGATCAAGCCCTGCCAAGGGGCTGAGCATCAGGTTGCGCACATCATCGCCGGCCGCCTCCCGTGGCCCGAGGCCCGCCGCCAGCAGGCTTTCGATCAGCCCGGCATGGTCGCTGCCTATGCCGCGGATCTGCAGGTTGGCACGGTTGGTCGCCTCGATCACCCCTCCCGCGAAGCGCTCGGCTGCCAGCGCAACCGCCTCGGCCTGATCGGCCAGCAACAGGCCCCCGGGCAGCTTAATTCGGCAGATGCCGCCGTCACGGGCGCTGACGATGCGCCACAACCCCGGGCAGGCCGAGGGACGTAGTGATGCTGGAGGGGTGTTGGCTGGCGTCAATGGGGCGTCCGGCAATCGCTGAAAATGCGCTTGAGTGTAGAAGGCGCGGTATTATGCCTGCTTTGTCCGGCGGCATGAAAAGCCGGTGGTCGAGCTTCAACTGCGATCGAGCAGAAAATCAGGACCGCACCGCCTTATTCGCGGGTTAACACGTTTGCACCTGCAGAGGCGGGTTCACCCACAGCGAGGCACGCAGCGGCCCCAAAAAATGGCGGAATGAGACACATGACCCCCTGGCTGACAGTAGTAGGTATCGGCGAAGACGGCTTCAGCGGCCTGGGCAAACAAGCCCGGCGCGCCCTGATGGGCGCCTCGCGGATCATCGGCAGTCCACGCCAGCTGGCCCTCCTGCCGCGCTGCATCAGCGCACAACGGCAGGACTGGCCCACACCCTTCTCTCTGGCCCCAGTGCTGGCCCTACGCGGTGAGCCAGTTTGCGTGCTGGCCAGCGGCGACCCGATGTTCTTCGGCGTTGGCGCCAGCCTGGCGCGGCAGGTGCCGGCTGCGCAGATGCAGGTGCTGTCCATGCCCTCTTCCTGTGCGCTGGCCGCAGCGCGCCTGGGCTGGCCATTGCAGGACGTTCAGGTGGTGTCGGTGGTGGCACGCCCCCTGGCAGCGCTCAATGCCCACCTGCACAGCGGCCAGCGTCTGTTGGTATTGAGCAATGATGGCAGCAGCCCAGCGGCCATCGCCGCGCAGTTGCGTGAGCGCGGTTTCGGGCCTAGTCGCCTGCACGTGCTGGAGCACTTGGGTGGCGAGGCCGAGCGCCACCTGCACGGCACCGCCGATGACTGGCCGGGCAGCGAAGTGGCCGCGCTCAACCTGGTAGCCATCGAATGCCTGGCCAGCCCCGCTGCCATGCGCCTGCCCCGTGTGGCCGGGCTGGCGGACAGTGCCTTTCGCCACGATGGCCAACTGACCAAGCGTGACGTACGCGCCATCACCTTGGCACGCCTGGGGCCACAGCCGGGCGAGCTGCTGTGGGACGTCGGCGCCGGCTGCGGTTCGATCGGCATCGAATGGATGCGTGCCCACCCAGCCTGCAGGGCCCTGGCCATCGAAGCCGATGAGGGGCGCCAGGGCTTCATTGAATACAACCGTGATGCGTTGGGAGTGCCTGGGTTGCAATTGGTCCGTGGTAAGGCCCCCGAAGCCCTTGCCGAGCTGGAACGCCCGGATGCCATCTTCATTGGCGGCGGCGTCACCCGCGACGGCGTACTGGCGTTGTGCTGGGAACGTCTGCGCCCTGGCGGGCGGCTGGTGGCCAATGCGGTCACCCTGCAAAGCGAACTGGCCTTGGCGCATTTTCGTGAACGGCACGGCGGTGAGCTGACCCGTATCCACATCGCCCAGGCGCAACCGTTGGGCAACTTCGACACCTGGCGCCAGGCTTTGCCGATCACCTTGCTCGACGTGGTGAAGCCCCTCGATGCGTGAAGAAACCCGCGAACAGCCCGCCCCGTTGCGCAGCGGCCTGACCACCGGCAGCTGCGCCACTGCCACCAGCCTGGCGGCGGCCAGGCTGCTGCTGACCGGGCAAAGCCACGATGCAGTCAGCATCACGTTGCCCAAGGGCAAGGTGGTACAGATGCGCTTGGAGTTCTGCCGGCTGTTAGGGGAGCGCGCCGAAGCGGGCACGCTAAAGGATGCCGGCGATGACCCTGACGTCACCCACGGCGCCCTGCTCTACAGCCAGATCCGCTTGCAGACGCGACCTGGCATACGCTTCATGGCCGGAGAAGGCGTCGGGACCGTCACCCGCCCAGGCCTGGTGCTAGCGGTGGGGGAGCCTGCCATCAACCCTGTGCCGCGGCGGATGATCAGCGAGCACTTGCAGCAGTTGGCCGAGGAGTGCGGCTACCAGGGCGGTTTCGAGGTTACCGTCAACGTACAAGGGGGCGAGGCACTGGCGCTCAAGACCATGAACCCGCGCCTGGGCATTCTTGGCGGCCTGTCGATTCTGGGTACCAGCGGCATCGTCCGGCCGTTCTCCTGCTCGGCGTATATCGCCTCCATCCACCAAGGCATCGATGTCGCCCATACCAACGGCTACACCCATATCGCTGCCTGCACCGGCAATGCCAGTGAAGACACCATGCGCCGAATCTACCAACTGCCCGAAATCGCCTTGATCGAGATGGGCGACTTCGTCGGCGCCGTGCTCAAACACTTACGCAAAGTACCCGTGCCACGCCTCACCCTGTGTGGAGGCTTTGGCAAAATCAGCAAGCTGGCGGCAGGCCACATGGACCTGCACAGCCGTCATTCGAGCATCGACCTGCCGCAGCTGGCCGGCTGGGCTGCAGACATCGGCGCCGACGCAGAGCTGCAGGCAGCCATCATTTCGGCCAACACCAGCCAGCAAGCCTTGGCCCTGGCACACACCGCCGGCATTGCCCTGGGCGATGCGGTGTGCGATCACGCGCTGACCTTCGCTCGCAGCGTGGTGCCGGCACAGGTGCAAGTGGAAGTGTTCGCCATCGATCGCCAGGGCGGCGTGGTCGGCAAGGCTGGTGTGCAATGAGCCAGCGCATCCTACTGCTCGGCGGCGTCACAGAAGCGTTGGCCATCGCCCGCCAGCTCGGCCCCGAGCACATCTATAGCCTGGCCGGTGTCGGGCGTGTGCCCCAGGACCTTACGTGCCAGGTAAGGGTTGGTGGCTATGGTGGCGCACAAGGCCTGGCCACTTACCTGCGTGAAGCGGGTATCACCTTGTTGATCGATGCCACGCACCCTTATGCCGCGCAGATCAGCCATAACGCGGCCAGCGCCGCGCAAGCCGTTGGCATCCCGTGTTGGGCCTTGCGCCGCTCGGCCTGGCAGGCACAGCCAGGGGACGACTGGCGCGAGGTGGATGACTGGGCCGGGCTGATCGAGGCGCTCAAGCCGTTTCGGCGGCCACTGTTCACCCTCGGGCGCGAGCCGCTGCAGCATCTTGAGGAGATTCCGCCGGAGCAGTTCTGGACTCTGCGGGCGCTGGAAGCCTGCCCTGGCAATGAGCGCTGCGAGGTGATCGGCGCGCGCGGGCCGTTTCAGATCGAAGACGAGCGGGCACTGTTCCAAAGGCGGCGCATCGATGTGCTGGTGAGCAAGAACAGCGGCAGCGTGGCGACCGAGCCGAAGCTTGAGGTGGCCAGGGAGCATGGAGTGCCAGTGCTGATCCTGAAACGCCCCTCGTTAGCAAAGGTAGACCTTGAGTTCACCCATGCGAGCCTGCTGCAGGCCAAGATCAAAGAGATGCTTGAAATGCCATGAGAGCGTATATCCCTTTGACATATACGCTCTGCGTTTTAACTTCAGTCACAGTTCGCTGCTTCCAAGAAGGCCCATCATGGAGCAAGGTGCAGTCTTCAAAAGTAACCGCAGCCAGAACTGATATACGGCGCAGAGAAGTCAACCCAACCAGAGCACAACCTTTCGATAATGGAAGGCTTCGCAGCCCGCCTGGAAGTGCTCGATTACGACAGCCAAGCCGCGGAGCACAGCGGGCAATTACGTGCAGAACTGGCGCGGGCTGGTACACCGATCGGTCCATTCGACTAGCTGATAGCGGGGCATGCCCGCGCTCGGGGGTTGGTGCTCGTAACCAACAACGTGCGTGAATTTCAACGCGTTCCTGGTTTGCGTAATGAAGACTGGCTGGTGAGTCCTACAGGCCAGGCCTAACGCAGCGAAATTTCCTACTGATCACGCCCTAATCGACAACAATACAATCAAGAACCTTCGGGTGGCCATTCGCCCACTGAGCGATTTAGACTCTGTCCTCCTCTATGGAAGGCGCCCCTCATATGGAAATGCAATGGTGGATCTGGCTGGTCTTCGGCATCGGCCTGATCCTGCTCGAACTGGTCCTGCCCACGTTCTTCATCCTCTGGTTCGGCATCGGCGCGGTGCTGGTATCGCTCATCGCCCTGGCCGCTCCAGGCTTGCAGCTGGACATGCAAGGGTTGCTGTGGGTGCTGCTCTCCTCGGTCACAACCTACCTTTGGTTCAAACTGTTCAAGCGCAAGCAACCGGACGTGCGCTGGACTGCCGACAGCGTGATCGGTGAAGTCGGGCTGCTGACCGGCAGTGTCTCCCCTTTCCAGAAAGGCCGCGTGCGTTTCCAGAAGCCACTGCTGGGCAACGAGGAATGGACCTGCGTCGCCGACAGCGACATCGCAGCCGGCGAGCGTGTACGGCTCGTCGCCATCGAAGGCAACATTGCCCGGGTGATCCGGGCCTGAATTGGCAAACAACAGGAAGTTTTCATCATGACCAGTCTCATCGTCGTCGGCGCCCTCGCCGTGTTCGTCCTGATCACCGTGTTCAAAGGGGTGCGGATCGTCCCCCAGGGCGAGGAATGGATCGTCGAACGCCTTGGCCGCTACCACAACACCCTCAAGCCTGGGCTGAACATCGTCATCCCGTACATGGACGTCGTCGCCTATCGTCTGCCGACCAAGGACATCATCCTCGACGTGCAGGAGCAGGAAATCATCACCCGTGACAATGCAGTCATCGTCGCCAACGCCCTGTGTTTCGCCAAGGTGGTCGACCCGCAGAAAGCCTCCTATGGCGTGCAGGACTTCTCGTTCGCCGTCACCAGCCTGACCATGACTTCGCTGCGCGCGATCGTCGGTGCGATGGACCTGGACGAAGCGCTCTCCAGCCGTGAGCAGATCAAGGCCCGGTTGCGTGAAGCGATGTCCGAGCAGACCGAAGACTGGGGTGTGACCGTGCGCTCGGTGGAAATTCAAGACATCAAACCGTCCCAGAACATGCAGTTGGCCATGGAGCGCCAGGCCGCCGCCGAGCGTGAGCGTAAGGCCGACGTGACCCGGGCTGAGGGTGCCAAGCAGGCGGCGATCCTTGAGGCCGAGGCGCGGCTGCAGTCGGCCAAACTGGATGCCGAAGCGCAGATCAACCTGGCAGAAGCCTCGGCCCGTGCGATCTCGCTGGTCAAGGAAGCGGTAGGCAACGAAACCGTACCGGCCATGTACCTGCTTGGCGAGCGCTATGTTGGGGCCATGGAGAACCTGGCCAGCAGCAACAATGCGAAGCTGGTGGTATTGCCAGCGGATTTGCAAGAGACGGTGCGGGGCTTGATGGGCCGCACCAAGGCCTGAGCCAGGCGGGGGCGGCTTTGCAGCCCCCGGCTGCGTCACTTCACCGCACCCCGGCTTTTTTACCTATACTGCGCCGTACAATAGCCGCCACGATTCCTGACCGGATCTCTCCATGCCCCCACGTCGGCACATTGCCTGGATCGCCTGCCTTGCAGTGCTGTTCAACCTGCTGGCCATGCCGTTGTCTGCTGCTGCGCCCAAGGGCCCGGCAGAGCAACTGCTGTGGGGGGCTTTCTGTTCCAGCATGGCCGGCAAGGCCAAGGTCGATGTCCAGGCCCTGGCCAAGATCGACCTCGGTAGCCAAGGCGATCAGCACTCCAACATGCAGCACTGCTGGTGCTGCTCAGGCGCCGCCCCGCTGTTGGCCCTGCCGGGTTATCCGCCACAACTGCACAACCCGCCCAGTTCGCTGAGCAGGCTTGCGCCGACACTGCGCGACTACCGGCCCACGCCTCGCCAGCTCTGGCCTGCGCTCAATCCCCGTGCCTCTCCCCTGGTCTGAGTTCATCATGCTGTGTGCCTGAACCTGAACAGATCGGAGAACCACCATGCTCAAGCAAGCTCTCGTACTGGCTGCCCTGCTGCTGCCGGGCGTCTACGCCAATGCCCATGAATACACCGTTGGCGACCTGCACATCGCTCACCCCTGGTCGCTGCAACTGCCGCCGAACGCGCCCAACGTCGCCGCCTACTTTGTCGTGCACAACAACGGCAAAGCCGATGACCGCTTGCTGAGCGTCGACAGCCCGATCAGCGATGACGCGCAACTGCACGAACATGCCATGAGCGCCAGCGGCGCCATGAAGATGCAACAGGTCAGCAGCGTGGTGGTGCCCGCCGGCAAGGATCTGGTCTTCGCCCCAAGCGCCTACCACGTGATGCTCATGCAGCCCAAGGACCGCAGCCTGCTCAGCGACGGCAAGCGCTTCCCGCTGACCCTGCACTTCCAGAAGGCTGGCGACATTACCGTGGAGGTAGCCGTACAGAAGCAGGCGCCAGCGGACCAGGCCCACGAACACACGCACTGACACCCGCTCACAGGCACTGACCCACATGAGCCTGCCGCGTAACAGCCGCAGCCGTACCACCCGCCCTGCTAGCAGGCGCGTCGGTGGCGGCTGGCTGAGCCTGTTCGCCATGTGGATGATTTTCATCGGCCCGCTTATTTCCCAGGCGATGCCGATGGACCACCACGCCGACATGAGCATGCCGATGGACATGGCCATGCCTGCGGCCCACGCCCATGGCAGCGACGGCCATCACGGCCACGGCAACGATGGCCAGTTGCATGTGACGTGGGAGAAGTGCGGCTATTGCAGCCTGCTGTTCAACTGCCCCGCCCTGCCGCAGGCCCTCAGCCCACTGGGCGTGGCCAGCGCAGTCCCTGCCACGCATACCCTGACTACCACGCGTTTGGGGCATGCCCGGCAGGCGATTTTCCCCGGTGCGCGTAGCCGCGCGCCGCCCCTTTCGATCAGCGTCTGAATCCATTGCTATCGCGCGGAGCCACAAGGCTTCGGCCCCCCTCATGACTGATCGACTGGAATCACTATGTCTGGCTGCACCCGTGTCTTTCCACCCGCCCTGCGCGGTACGTTCGCCGCGTTATGCGGCTCGCTGCTTGCCCCCATGGCCCTGGCCAGCGACCTTGGCCCCGAGGCCAACGAAGCCGAGCTGAGCCCTACGGTGATCACTGCCATCGCGCCAAGCTCGCCACTGACCGTGGTCACCAACCCCAAAGATCCGCGCCAGCCGGTGCCGGCCAGCGATGGCGCCGATTACCTGAAAACCATCCCAGGCTTTTCAGCGATCCGCGCCGGTGGCACCAATGGCGACCCGGTACTGCGTGGCATGTTCGGCTCACGCCTGAACATTCTCACCAACGGCGGTGTAATGCTCGGCGCCTGCCCCAACCGTATGGATGCCCCCACCTCCTACATCGCCCCGGAAACCTACGACCGCCTGACTGTGATCAAAGGCCCGCAAAGCGTGATCTGGGGGCCGGGGGGCTCGGCCGGCACGGTGCTCTTTGAGCGTGAGCCGGAGAAGTTCGGCACCCTTGGCAGCCGGGTCAATGCCAGCTTGCTGGCCGGGTCCAATGGCCGCTTCGACAAGGTGCTCGACGCTGCCGCCGGCAATAGCCAGGGCTACGCACGCTTGATTGGCAACCAGTCGCGCTCGGACGATTACCAAGACGGCAATGGCGACACCGTGCCGTCGCGCTGGGAAAAGTGGAACGGCGACGTCACCCTGGGCTGGACGCCCGACCAGGACACCTTGCTCGAACTCACCGCCGGTAAGGGTGACGGCGAGGCGCGTTATGCCGGGCGGGGCATGGACGGCGCGCAATTCAAGCGCGAAAGCCTGGGCCTGCGCTTTGAGAAGTCCAACATCGGCGAGGTGCTCGACAAGGTCGAGGCGCAGGTCTACTACAACTACGCCGACCATGTGATGGACAACTACAGCCTGCGTACCCCCTCAGGTACCGGCATGATGGCAGGCCCCATGGCCGCTGCAGTGGATCGCCGCACCTTGGGCGCACGTATCAAGGCCACCTGGCGCTGGGCTGACGTGCAGCTGATCAGCGGCATCGACGCGCAGACCAATGAGCACCGTGCGCGCAGCGCCATGGGTGTCGACACCTACAGGAGCGAGCCATGGACCAAGGACGCCGACTTCCACAATTACGGTGCCTTTGCCGAGCTGACCTGGTACGCCACCGGTGACGATCGGCTGATCACCGGCGCCCGCCTGGACCGTGCCACGGCGCGGGACTTTCGTGACGACAGCGCCACCAACGGCAACACCCGTGCCGATACCTTGCCCAGTGGCTTCGTGCGCTATGAGCATGACCTGGCAGCCCTGGCGGCGACCACGTACATTGGCCTGGGCCACGCCCAGCGCTTCCCCGACTATTGGGAGCTGTTCTCTCCCGATCAAGGCCCGGCAGGCGCGGTCAATGCCTTCGACAGCATCAAGCCAGAGAAGACCACCCAGCTCGACTTCGGTATCCAGTACCGCGGCGAGCGCCTGGAAGCCTGGGCATCGGGCTACGTCGGCCAGATTCGTGACTACATCCTGTTCGACTACCGCAGCGCGATGATGGGCATGAGCAGCACCCAGGCGCAGAATGTCGACGCCCGCATCATGGGCGGCGAGCTGGGCGCGGCCTACAAACTCAGTGATCGCTGGAAGGCCGATGCCACTGTGGCCTATGCCTGGGGCAAGAACAGCAGCGACGGCAAGGCATTGCCGCAAATGCCGCCGCTGGAAAGTCGCCTGGGGCTGACCTACAGCCGCGACAGCTGGAGCGCCGGTGCCTTGTGGCGCCTGGCGGCGGCGCAGAACCGCATCGCCCAGAACCAGGGCAACGTGGTAGGCAAGGACTACGACAAAAGCGCAGGCTTCGGCGTGTTCTCGCTCAACGGCGCCTACAAGGTCAATCACAACCTCAAGCTCAGCGCGGGGGTCGACAATCTGTTCGACAAAACCTACGCCGAGCATCTGAACCTGGCCGGGAATGCCGGGTTTGGCTACCCGGCCAGTGACCCACAGCCGGTCAACGAGCCGGGCAGGACCTTCTGGACCAAGGTCGATTTCAGCTTCTGACAACAACGACGGGCGCAGCATCGGTTGCGCCCACATGCTGGTCAAACAGGAGGTTCCCATGAGAGGAACGCGCATCACTTTCTACAACCTGGCCTGGCGATGGCATTTTTATGCAGGGCTGTTCGTGGCCCCCTTCATGATTCTGCTGGCGATCACCGGGATCATCTACCTGTTCAAGCCGCAGCTGGACCCGCTGATGTACCGTGACCTGATGGTGGTCGAACAGGGCCACCACCAACAAAGCGCCGACGCTTTGCTTGCCGAAGTCCGCCAAGCCTACCCCAATGGCCATGTCGGCCAGTACCTGCCGCCGATCGATGCCAAGCGCAGCGCTCAGTTCGTGGTACACGATGCAGGCCGAGAGCTGAACGTGTTCATCGACCCCTACAGCGGCAAGCTCCTGGGCGAACAGGACGCCAAGCAGAACCTGCAAGCCATCGCCCGCGCCCTGCACGGCGAGCTGATGGTCGGTACGGTCGGTGACCGCCTGGTGGAGCTGGCCGCTGGCTGGGGCATCGTGCTGGTGGTGTCGGGGCTGTACTTGTGGTGGCCCCGCGGGCGCAGTGGCGCAGGCGTGCTATGGCCACGCCTGGCTGCCAAGGGCCGTCTGTTCTGGCGTGACCTGCATGCGGTCACGGGGTTCTGGGGCTCCGCCCTGTTGTTGCTGATGCTGATCAGCGGCATGACCTGGACCGGCCTGTGGGGCAAACAGTACGCCGACCTGTGGAATCGCTTCCCGGCAGCCATGTGGAATGACGTGCCCAAATCCGACCAACAGGCCCGCGAGCTGAACAGCGCGCACCGCCAGACCGTGCCGTGGGCGATGGAAAACACGCCGATGCCGCAGTCCGGCGCCCATGCCGAACATGCCGGGCATCACATGATGGACAGTGGACCGGCTGCACCCCAGGTGAGCCTGCAGCAAGTGCAGGACATCGCCACGGCACGCCAGGTAACGCCGGGCTACAGCATCACCGCGCCGACCACGGCGCAGGGGGTGTATACGATCGCCGTATTCGCCGACGACCCGCGCAACGACGCCACCCTGCATGTGGACCAGTACACCGGCAAGGTTTTGGCCGATGTGCGCTGGCACGACTATAGCCCGGTAGCCCGAGCTACCGAACTGGGCGTGATGCTGCACGAAGGCAAGATGTTCGGGCCGCTGAACCAGGTCATCATCCTGCTGGTTTGCCTGATGATCCTGCTGGGCTCGGTGAGCGGATTGGTGATGTGGTGGAAGCGCCGGCCACAGGGTGGGCTGGGCGTACCGCCGCTGCGCCATGACCTGCCGCGCTGGAAAGCGGCGGTGGGGGTAATGCTGGTGCTGGGGGTGATGTTCCCCCTGGTGGGCGTGTCAATGATGGTGATGTGGGTGTTGGACAGCCTGGCGGTGAAGCGCCGCCGAGCGCTGGTCAGCGCCTGAGGCAGTCCGGCCTGTTCGTGGGTTCACCCGCGAACAGGCCAGTACAGCAGGCATGCCTGCTACGCAAAAGTCGAGTCGATCTGTCGCGCACCAATCTGGCACGAGCGTGTTAGCCTAGCCGGCTACCTCTGACAAGAAGACTGTCCTTCCAAGGGAATGCCGCTTGATGACGCAAACCTCACCAACCACGCCAGATGACCAGCATCTGCAGCGCAACCTGACCAATCGACACATTCAACTGATCGCCATCGGCGGCGCCATCGGTACTGGCCTGTTCATGGGTTCGGGCAAGACCATCAGCCTGGCCGGGCCGTCGATCATTTTCGTCTACATGATCATCGGCTTCATGCTGTTCTTCGTCATGCGCGCCATGGGCGAACTGCTGCTGTCGAACCTCAACTACAAATCGTTCATCGACTTCTCCGCCGACCTGCTCGGCCCTTGGGCCGGCTATTTCACCGGCTGGACCTATTGGTTCTGCTGGGTGGTGACCGGCATCGCCGACGTGGTGGCCATCGCCGCCTACACGCAATTCTGGTTCCCCGACCTGCCGCAGTGGATACCGGCGCTGACCTGCGTCGCCGTGCTGCTGTCGCTGAACCTGGTGACGGTGAAAATGTTTGGCGAACTGGAGTTCTGGTTCGCCCTGATCAAGATCGTCGCCATTCTCGGCCTTGTGGCTACCGGCCTGTACATGGTCATTACCGGGTTCACTTCGCCAAGCGGGCGCACAGCACAACTGGCCAACCTGTGGAACGACGGCGGCATGTTCCCCAATGGCCTGATGGGCTTCTTCGCAGGCTTCCAGATCGCCGTGTTCGCCTTCGTCGGCATCGAATTGGTAGGCACCACGGCTGCTGAAGCGAAGAACCCTGAGCGCACCCTGCCACGGGCGATCAACTCGATCCCGGTGCGAATCATCGTGTTCTACGTGCTGGCACTGGTCGCGATCATGGCGGTAACCCCATGGCGCGACGTGGTGCCGGGCAAGAGCCCGTTCGTGGAGCTGTTCGTGTTGGCCGGCCTGCCCGCGGCGGCGAGCATCATCAATTTCGTGGTACTGACCTCGGCCGCCTCCTCGGCCAACAGCGGCGTGTTCTCCACCAGCCGCATGCTCTACGGTTTGTCCCAGGAAGGCGATGCGCCAAAGGCATTCGAGAAACTTTCAAGCCGCTCGGTGCCAGCTAACGGCCTTTACTTCTCCTGCATCTGCCTGTTGCTGGGCGCGGTGCTGATCTACCTGGTGCCGAATGTGATCGAGGCGTTCACCTTGGTGACCACGGTGTCAGCGGTGCTGTTCATGTTCGTCTGGACGCTGATCCTGCTGTCGTATCTGAAGTACCGCAAGCATCGCGACGCGCTGCACCAGGCCTCGACCTACAAGATGCCGGGCGGGCGCTTGATGTGCTACGTGTGCCTGGCGTTCTTCGCATTCATTCTGGTGCTGCTGAGCCTGGAGGCCGATACCCGCTCGGCGTTGGTGGTCACGCCGTTATGGTTCCTGTTGCTGGCGGTGACTTACCAGTTCCTTCGTGGCAAACGCTCCCCTCGTAGCACGGTGCGTAACGGCTGATCAAGCCGGGTACTTGCTGCCCTTACGCAACATAACTCACTCACCTATTGGTGCAAGGCGCTAAAGCGCCTTCGCACAACAGGTGAGTGACTCAAGTTAAAGAAGCTTGTTCACAGCCAAGCTGACCAGAATGTCCCTCGACCAAGTTGGATCATCATGATCCAGTACCTTCAGCTGCAAGGTGCCGTTGTACACACCTCTGGGCAGTGAGCCATTGTCCTTGTAAATACGGTGAAGTTTCAGCGTGATCGATCCTGCATCATCGTTACCACAGAGCCTATAACTATTCATGAAAGTGCTCGCTGTACAGCCAATCACTTGCCGGGTTGCCCGGAACTTCACCGCATGTTCGCGACCTTCGGCGTCTTTCAAAGTCGCCGTGAGCAGAGTTTCACCCTCACCACCATCAACCAGGGTAGTCGGCCCTTCATCGTTTGACAGCGCGACAACACCTATGTGCGTCCTGCCAGACCCAGTGGTGTCTATAAGCAGATCGGCTGACTGGAAGTCGGCATAGACCAAGCGATACCCATCGAACGCAGGTTGATACCCACTCATTCTTCCCGACTGCTCCCGCCAGAGCCTGGCCATATCCGCCGTGCGCGCGTCACCTAACGGTTTGCCGTCAATACGCACACGGGTGTTGGAGTAATAAGGAACGTTGTTACCGCATAGGAATGTATTGCTTCCCGAGCCGTTGTCGTAGCCGAATTTGTAGTTATCTTTACCGGCGTCGTTGCAGTGATCACCGCCTGCGTTGTGCCCAACTTCGTGCCGGAAAGCAAGCGGATAATGAATCCCGTTGATACTTACATCTCCTGGCGCGTACGCCATACCCGCATAAGGTGCATTATCGGAGTAACCCACGAAAATGTCATTGTGATAAAGGCCACGTAAAGGGCGCACTTCGTCCCTCAAGTCGTTGAGGCCAGGGCCATCGACAGGGTAATCATTCGGGCTGAAACGAATACCTGCCAAATTCAAACGAACCCCTTCCACCTCTGAATTACGCAAGCCCAGATTAGCCGTCTCCAGCTGCGCGAGTGAAAATGCGACAGGATCACTCAAAAGCACTGTTACCGCTTTTACAGAAAACTGCGTCACCACATCTATAACGTCATTATTACTGGGCGTCTTTACATCGGTGTGCGGAACCACCGCGCCCACCACAGTATCAGACTTCAAATAATCATAAGCAGACTCAGGTAAAAAACGCTGCTTGCCGGCTTTATCAATAAGTAAGATACCGCGCTTGCCAGGCCGGTCGACAATGGCCGTCACGGCGCCATCGAGGCCTTTGACTGCCACAAGCGATCCATCAACCTTCTCACCTGCAATAGAAAGGTTGCCACTCTCGATCAGGTAACCCTGAGTAGTCTGCTCCAGGTTAACGCGGGTGAAGACATGATCACCTAATGTCTGCGCATCGATTGCGCTAGCTACAACACCACTCAGAGACGACTCAGCGCTTTGTACATACTGTGCGCAACCCGCCGCCGCAACAATGGATACCGCTGTGAGAATTACCGATGGCCTACCCATTGCGCCCACTCCTTGTATTGAAGGGATTGTGCGTAACACGATAGGAGGCTGCTATACCCATTGGCTACTGGCAAAAATGTCAGGTCTATCCGTCGCGACAAACTCATGCTGCATTTAGCTTAGATAGTTCGCGGGTACAACTCTTCAGGCAGCAAGCCCCACTATTGTGCGAACGATTGCAGCAGGCACCATGCTGGGCCGCCAAAACGCCCCACCACCTCGCACAACCCGTCTGCCATGCAACTTCCGCCACTCGGCACACCCCTTGCAAAGCCCCTTCCCGCTTGCCCAACACATAAGAAACCTAGCGGAGAGAGCACATGAAGCGTCGCAGTCTGATCAAGGCATTCACCCTCAGCGCATCGATTGCGGCGATGGGCTTGAGCTGGAGTATCCAGGCCGCCGAGACCATCAAGGTCGGCATCCTGCATTCGCTGTCCGGGACCATGGCGATTTCTGAAACCTCGCTCAAGGACATGGCGTTGATGACCATCGACCAGATCAATGCCAAGGGTGGTGTGAACGGCAAGATGTTGGAGCCGGTGGTGGTCGACCCGGCCTCCAACTGGCCACTGTTCGCTGAGAAGAGTCGCCAACTGCTGACCCAGGATAAGGTCGCGGTGGTGTTCGGCTGCTGGACCTCGGTCTCGCGCAAGTCCGTGCTGCCGGTGTTCGAGGAGCTCAACGGCCTGTTGTTCTACCCCGTGCAGTACGAAGGCGAAGAGATGTCGCCGAACGTGTTCTACACCGGGGCAGCGCCCAACCAGCAGGCCATTCCAGCGGTCGAGTACCTGATGAGCGAAGACGGCGGCAGCGCCAAGCGCTTCTTCCTGCTGGGCACCGACTACGTCTACCCGCGCACCACCAACAAGATCCTGCGCGCCTTCCTGCACAGCAAGGGCGTGGCCGACAAGGACATCGAAGAGGTTTACACCCCGTTCGGCCACGCCGATTACCAGACCATCGTCGCCAACATCAAGAAGTTCTCCGCAGGCGGCAAGACGGCAGTGATCTCCACGGTCAACGGCGACTCCAACGTGCCGTTCTACAAAGAGCTGGCCAACCAGGGCCTGAAGGCCACCGATGTGCCGGTGGTGGCGTTCTCGGTTGGTGAAGAAGAGCTGCGAGGCATCGACACAAAACCGCTGGTTGGGCATCTGGCAGCCTGGAACTACTTCGAGTCGGTGGATAACCCTGTCAATCAGAAGTTCGTCGCCGACTGGAAAGCCTACGCCAAGGCCAAAGGCCTGCCCGGCGCCGACAAAGCGGTAACCAACGACCCGATGGAAGCCACTTACGTGGGCATCCATATGTGGGCCCAGGCTGCTGAAAAAGCTAAGTCGACCGATGTCGACAAGGTACGCGAGGCGTTGGCCGGGCAGACCTTCAAGGCGCCGTCGGGCTTCACCCTGACCATGGACAAGACCAACCACCACCTGCACAAGCCGGTGATGATCGGCGAGATCCAGGATGACGGGCAGTTCAGCGTGGTCTGGGAGACCGAGCAACCACTGCGGGCACAGCCATGGAGCCCGTTCATTCCGGGCAACGACAAGCGCCCTGATTACGCTGTGAAAGGCAACTGATGCGCGGGGCCGCCTAGCGGCCCATTCGCAGGTAAGCCCGCTGCCACAGGGACGTTTCAGGGTTCAGCCCTTGCTTCTTACCTGTGGGCGTGGGTTCACCCACGAAGAATCCACCGTCGATAGCCAGGATTGCTCGCATGCTCAGACTCCTGTTCACTGTGCTTTTGCTCTTGCTATTACCCTTGGCCACTCAGGCCAGCGAGGGCGAATTTTTCCTGTCCGCCAAGCCCGCCGAGCAGGCCCGGCTGCTGGAAAGCTGGGCGGCACAACCCGATGCAGCGCGTTTGCCGTTGCTGGAAAACCTTCGCCAGGGCCGCATCGGGCCCGATGACACGCGCAAGGTGCGCCTGAACAACCGCCTGCGCGGCCTGATCGACAATGCGCTGGCCAGCCACCAACTGCTCGGCCAGAGCAGCGCCACCCGGCTGGCCGCCGCTCAGCAGCTGCAAAAGAGTGCGCAGCCGGCACAGATGGCTTTCCTCGACCGGCGCTTTGCCAGTGAGCCGGATGCCGCGGTGCATGCGGCCCTTGGCCTGGCTTTAGCCAACCTGCAACTGGGCGCCAGTGAGCCAGCGGTGCGCTTGGCTGCCGTACGCCTGCTTGGCGAGACCGGCGACCCGTTGGCGCGTACCCGCCTCGAAGCCTTGCTGCAAGCGGATGCCGAAAGCGACCCTGGGGTGCGCACCGCTGCCGAAACCAGCCTGGCCCAAGTCAAGCGCAAGCTGCTGATAGGCGAGCTGCTGGGCCAAGCCTTCAGTGGCCTGTCGTTGGGTTCGATCCTGCTACTGGCAGCACTGGGCCTGGCGATCACCTTCGGTTTGCTTGGGGTGATCAACATGGCCCATGGCGAGATGCTGATGCTGGGCGCCTACAGCACCTACATGGTCCAGGTGTTGCTGCAGCGCTATGCCCCTGGCGCCATCGAGTTCTATCCATTGATCGCCTTGCCGGTAGCCTTCGCGGTCAGCGCCGGGGTCGGCATGGCCCTGGAGCGCACGGTGATTCGCCACCTGTATGGCCGCCCACTGGAGACCCTGCTGGCAACCTGGGGCATCAGCCTGATTCTGATCCAGGCCATTCGCCTGCTGTTCGGTGCGCAGAACGTCGAGGTCAGCAACCCAGCGTGGCTCTCCGGCGGCGTCCAGCTGCTGCCCAACCTGGTACTGCCCTACAACCGCTTGGTGATCATCGGCTTCGCCCTGGCAGTGGTGCTGCTTACCTGGCTGCTGCTCAACCGCACACGGCTGGGCCTGAACGTGCGCGCCGTGACCCAGAACCGCAACATGGCAGCCTGCTGCGGCGTCTCCACCGGCCGGGTCGATATGCTCGCCTTCGGCCTGGGCTCTGGCATCGCCGGGCTGGGTGGTGTGGCGCTGAGCCAGGTGGGCAATGTCGGCCCGGACCTGGGCCAGAGCTACATCATCGACTCGTTCCTGGTCGTGGTACTCGGTGGCGTCGGGCAACTGGCCGGCAGCCTTTGGGCCGCATTTGGCTTGGGTATCGCCAACAAGCTGCTGGAACCGCAGATCGGTGCGGTACTCGGCAAGATCCTCATCCTTGCGTTGATCATTCTGTTCATTCAGAAGCGCCCGCAAGGCTTGTTCGCCCTCAAGGGACGGGTAATCGACTGATGAACCAGCCACTGCTTGTCACCGCTTCGCAAAAAGCTGGCCCACGCTTGTCACTGGCCATTGGGGCGGTCGTCGTGCCGCTGCTGGTGGCCCTGGCGTTGCTGTCGCTGCTGCCGGCTGATCATCCACTGCACGTTTCAGCCTACATCCTGACGTTGGTCGGCAAGATCCTGTGCTACGCCATCGTCGCCCTGGCGCTGGACTTGGTATGGGGTTACGCCGGGCTACTATCGCTGGGCCATGGCCTGTTCTTCGCCCTCGGCGGCTACGCCATGGGCATGTACTTGATGCGCCAGGCGGCCGGTGATGGGCTGCCGGGGTTCATGACGTTCCTGTCCTGGAGCGAACTGCCCTGGTACTGGGTGGGCACCGAGCATTTCGCCTGGGCCTTGTGCCTGGTGGTGCTGGCGCCCGGCCTGCTGGCCCTGGTGTTCGGCTGGTTCGCCTTCCGCTCGCGGATCAAGGGCGTGTACTTCTCGATCATGACCCAGGCCCTGACCTTCGCCGGGATGCTGTTGTTCTTTCGCAATGAGACAGGCTTTGGCGGCAACAACGGCTTCACTAGCTTTCGAACGATCCTTGGCTACGACATCGCCGCACAAGGCACTCGCGCGGTGCTGTTCCTGTGCACCGTCGGCCTGTTGTTGGCCAGCCTGTACCTGTGCTGGCGCCTGACTCAAAGCAAGTTCGGCCGTCTGCTCACCGCCGTGCGCGATGCAGAAAACCGCCTGATGTTCTGTGGCTACGACCCGCGCGGTTTCAAACTGCTGGTGTGGGTGCTCAGCGCCGTGTTGTGCGGCTTGGCAGGCGCGTTGTACGTGCCGCAGGTGGGCATCATCAACCCCAGCGAGATGTCACCGACCAACTCCATCGAGGCCGCCGTATGGGTAGCCCTGGGCGGGCGTGGCACCTTGATCGGCCCACTGCTGGGCGCCGGCCTGGTCAATGGCATGAAGAGCTGGTTCACCGTGGCATTCCCAGAGTTCTGGCTGTTCTTTCTCGGGGCGTTGTTCATCCTGGTCACGTTGTACCTGCCTAAAGGCGTAGTCGGCCTGCTGAAAAAAAGGAGCCAGCCATGAGAGGCGTGCCCCCGGTACACCCCGAATTCATGCTCGAACCGGTTTTCGACCAACTTGGCAGCGGCCGCGAGGCGATAGGCCTGGGCCAAACCCGCAAGACCGGGCTCGATACCCGTCATGGCACGGTGCTGAGCCTTGAGGACATCAGTGTCAGCTTCGACGGTTTCAAAGCCCTCAATGCCCTGAACCTGTACATCGGTGTGGGCGAGCTGCGCTGCATCATTGGCCCCAACGGCGCCGGCAAGACCACGATGATGGACGTGATCACCGGCAAGACCCGGCCCGACACCGGCAGCGCCTTCTTTGGCGATACCCTCGATTTGACCCGCATGAGTGAATACCAGATCGCCCAGGCAGGTATCGGCCGCAAATTCCAGAAGCCCACGGTGTTCGAAGCATTGACGGTGTTCGAGAACCTCGAGCTGGCCTTGAAGACCGACAAATCGGTATGGGCCAGCCTGACCGCGCGCCTTTGTGATGAACAGCGTCAACGCATCGAGCAAGTGCTGACGACACTGCGCCTGCTGCCCTTGGCCCAGCGCCAAGCCGGCCTGCTCTCGCACGGACAGAAGCAGTTCCTGGAGATCGGCATGCTGCTGGTGCAGGAGCCGCAACTACTGCTGCTCGACGAGCCAGTGGCGGGTATGACCGATGCCGAAACCGAATTCACCGCCGAGCTGTTCAAGGGCCTGGCCGGCAAGCATTCGCTGATGGTGGTGGAGCACGACATGGGCTTCGTCGGCAGCATTGCCGACCATGTGACCGTGCTGCACCAGGGCAGCGTGCTTGCGCAGGGCTCGCTGGAGCAGGTGCAGGCGGATGAGCGGGTGGTCGAGGTGTACCTGGGCCGTTAGACACCAGGCCCCTTCGCGGGTGAACCCGCTCCCCAAGGCCTTGAGATGAGCTGCAACATGGGGGAGCGGCTTTGGCCGCGAAGGGGCCGCTACAGGCAAAGCAGATTTCCCTGGAGTTGCACATGCTGAAAATCGACACCCTGCACCAGTACTACGGCGGCAGCCACATCCTGCGCGGCCTGTCCTTCGAAGCCAAGGTCGGTGAAGTCACCTGCTTGCTCGGGCGCAATGGCGTGGGCAAGACCACTTTGTTGCGCTGCCTGATGGGCTTGGTGCCGGCCCGCGAGGGCAGCGTCGAGTGGGAAGGCAAACCGATCACCACACTCAAGCCTCAGCAACGCGTCCACGCAGGTATCGCCTATGTGCCCCAGGGCCGCGAGATTTTCCCGCGCCTGACGGTCGAGGAAAACCTGCTGATGGGCCTATCGCGTTTCCCGGCCCGTGCAGCGCGAGAAGTGCCCGCGTTCATCTATGAGCTGTTCCCGGTGCTGGAACAGATGAAACAACGCCGTGGGGGCGACCTGTCCGGTGGCCAGCAGCAACAACTTGCCATCGGCCGGGCACTGGCCAGCCGGCCCCGCTTGCTGATCCTCGATGAGCCGACCGAAGGCATCCAACCCTCGGTGATCAAGGAAATCGGCGCGGTGATCCGGCGCCTGGCAGAACGTGGCGATATGGCGATCCTGCTGGTCGAGCAATTCTACGACTTCGCCGAAGCGCTGGCCGACCAATACCTGGTCATGGCCCGCGGCGAGATCATCCAGCGCGGGCGAGGTGAAAACATGCAGGCCGAAGGTGTGCGCGGGCTGGTAACCATTTAATCTGCAGCCATCGACTTTGCGAGACGCTGCCATGAGTTACCACATACGCGACGCCCTGTTCACCGATGTGCCGGGCATCCTCGACATCTACAACGATGCCGTGCGCAACACCACGGCGATCTGGAACGAAACCCCGGTAGACCTGGGCAACCGACAGGCGTGGTTCGAAGCAAGGGGTCAGCAAGGTTACCCGATACTGGTGGCCGTGGATCAGACCGGGGTGCTGGGGTACGCATCATTTGGCGACTGGCGCCCGTTCGAAGGGTTTCGCCTGACCGTGGAACACTCGGTGTACATCCGTGGTGACCAACGCGGGAAAGGCCTGGGCCCGGCGCTGATGGCCACCCTGATCGAGCGGGCGCGGGCATGTGGCAAGCATGTGATGGTTGCCGCCATCGAAAGCGGCAATGCTGCCTCGGTGCGCATGCATGAGCGGCTGGGCTTCGTGGTGACCGGGCAGATGCCTCAGGTCGGGGTGAAGTTTGGCCGCTGGCTGGATCTGACGTTCATGCAGCTGATGCTCCAAGATGATAGCCAGCCTACGACCTGAATGCTTAAGCCTGGGCGTCAACGTCGCGCAGTTTGTCCTTGAACCAGTTGCTGGTGGAATAGTTGCCTAATACCTCAAGCACACACTTGCCATCCTTGAAATAGCAAATAGTGGGTGCACTGGCGACGTGGTTGAATGTTGTGGGATCGTCCTTCACCAGCGCCAGCGGCACTCGCAGAAATGCGACTTTCTGCTCCTCGACGGCCCACTTTTCAACATACTCGGTCACCGCCCTGCTCGCCGAGCTACCCTCGCGAAAGACCTCGACTACAACGATCCCTTTGCGATTGATAGCCGCTCGATAATCTTGCTGGGTACCAGCAACTTGAACGCTCATCTGTAAAGCCCTCTTGGAAGGATTAAACACGACGCGTTCAAAATATGGAGTCGGGCCGGGGCTCGTCTACTGGCAGAATTAACAGGTCAACCCTGCACGAAACGCCCCAACCGCTGCCTGAGCATTGTGTTCTCGCTACGCAGTTGCTGCACTTCCTGCAGCAGCTCCAACGCCAGCGCTACGCCTTCCCACTCCAGTTCCAGCTCCCGATGCAGCTTCGCTGCACGCCTGGCCAACAGCGGCGCCTGATCGTCGAACAACCAGTCTTCCGGGGTTTGCCCGGAGGGCTCGACAATGCCGTGCTCGACGATTTCGATCACGTAGTCAGCCGTGATATCGGCTTCCTGACACAAGGTACGCATGTCCAGTTGAACGATCAGGGTGCTGCTCATGATCACTTACTCCATTGTGTCCTCGGGTCGAACGCAGCCTTCTCGGAAAGCTGGGTCCACAGTTCACGGGTTGCAGGGTCTGAAGCCGGTGGCATCACCACTTTGAGCTGAGCGTAAAGGTTGCCACGCTCACCGTTCTTGTTGGCCAGGCCCATGCCCGGCACGCGCAGGCGCTGGCCGCTCTGGCTGTCGGGGCGAATGGTCAGGTTGATCTTGCCGGTCAGGGTCGGCACGGCCACCTTGGTGCCCAAGGCTGCCTCCCACGGTGCCAGCGGCACGGTGATGATCAGGTCGTGGCCTTCGACATCGAACAGCGGGTGCGGCGCCATGCGCACGGTCAGGAACAGGTCGCCATTGGCACCGCCACCAACGCCCGGCGCCCCCTGGCCTTTGAGGCGAATACGCTCGCCATCGGTGACCCCGGCCGGGATCTTCACGTTCAGGGTCTTGGTGGTGAACCCGGTGCGTTGGCCGGCCGCATTGGTTTGTGGAACCTGGAAGCTGATCTGCTTGGATTCCTTGCTCAGGGTTTCTTCCAGGAAGATCGCCAGTTCCAATTCCACGTCCTGCCCTCGCCTGCCGGCACTGCGTTGTTGTTGCCGGCCGCCGCCACCGAACGGGTTACCGCCGCGAGCACCGAAGATCGAACTGAAGAAGTCGGAGAAGTCGCCGCTTTCGAAGCCCCCGCCAGGCCCGCCATCACCACCGCGGCTCTGCCACCCAGGCGGCGCCTGGAACGGCCGGCCATGCTGGCCGCCATACTTGCGGATTTCATCGAATTCGGCGCGTTTCTGCGCGTCGCCCAACACCTCGTAGGCCTCGTTGGCCTCTTTGAATTTATCCTCGGCGTCACGCTCCTTGCTGACGTCAGGGTGATACTTGCGCGCCAGCTTGCGGTAAGCGGCCTTGATCGCCTTCTCGTCCGCCGTGGGCTCTACGCCGAGTATCTTGTAATAGTCTTTGAAGTCCATCGTTGGATCACCAATGTGAATTTTCGTATTGCAGCTGTAGATAGGGGTCAAGCATAGCCTTTCAAGGTTCGCTTGGGGTTGCTTCAAGGCAGACGATCGGTCTTGATTCTGTAGCCAACTGGCATAAACTGCGCGGCCGTTTTGCCTCCGGAAGCTTTTTCCCATGTCTGACGTATCGCCGGCCCGCGCGCTGGGTATCGACTTTGGCACCTCCAACTCCACGGTCGGCTGGCACCGCCCAGGCGTCGAAACGCTGATCGCCCTGGAAGATGGCAAGATCACCCTGCCATCGGTGGTGTTCTTCAATATCGAGGAACGTCGCCCCGTGTATGGCCGCCTGGCGCTGCACGAGTACCTGGAGGGCTACGAAGGCCGCCTGATGCGCTCGCTCAAAAGCCTGCTGGGCTCCAAGCTCATCAAGCATGACACCAGCGTGCTGGGCAGCGCGCTGCCGTTCAAGGACCTGCTGGGCATGTTCATCGGCGAACTGAAAAAGCGCGCCGAAGCCGCCGCCGGTCGTGAATTCGACCAAGTGGTACTGGGCCGCCCGGTATTCTTCGTCGACGAAGACCCGGCTGCCGACCAGGAGGCCGAAGACACCCTGGCAGAGGTCGCCCGCAAGATCGGCTTCAAGGACGTATCGTTCCAGTACGAACCGATTGCCGCAGCGTTCGACTACGAGTCCGGCATCAGCCGTGAAGAGCTGGTGCTGATTGTCGATATCGGCGGCGGTACGTCCGACTTTACCCTCATCCGCCTGTCACCCGAACGGCACCTGGTGGCCGAGCGTCAGAGCGATATTCTCGCCACCGGTGGTGTGCACATTGGCGGCACCGACTTCGACAAGCAGTTGAGCCTGCAGGGCGTAATGCCGCTGTTCGGCTACGGCAGCCGGATGAAAAGCGGCGCCCTGATGCCCACCAGCTACCACCTGAACCTGGCCACCTGGCACACCATCAATGCCCTGTACTCGCAGAAATCGCAGCTGGCACTGGGCAGCATGCGTTATGACATCGAGGACACCTTGGGCATCGATCGCCTGTTCAAGCTGATCGAAGAGCGAGCTGGGCACTGGCTGGCAATGGAGGTGGAAACCAGCAAGATCGAGCTGACCGAACAGCTCAGCCGCCGCATCGACCTCAGCCGCGTGGAACGCGAACTGGGTGTGGACCTGACCCGAGCGCTGTTCGAGGAGGCCATCGAGGGGCTGCTAGAACGCGTGCGCGGCAGCGTGACCGAGTTGCTGGCCAAGGCCGGGGTGAATGCCAGCCAGGTCGACACAGTATTCTTCACAGGCGGCTCAAGCGGGATCCCAGCCTTGCGCAACAGCGTGGCAGCCATGCTGCCCAATGCGCAGCACGTGGAAGGCAACATCTTCGGCAGTATCGGTAGCGGCCTGGCGATCGAGGCACGCAAGCGCTACGGAGCGGCCTGATTGCAAGGGGGGCCGCCAAGCGGCCCCAGCCTTCGATCAAACCAGCTCGGCCCGCCTCAACTCACTTTTCAGGTACGCGTAATACACCGGGCCCGCTACCACACCAGGTAAGCCGAACGCTGCCTCGAACACCAGCATCGCCAGCAGCAGTTCCCATGCCTTGGCCCTGATCTGGCCACCGACGATCTTGGCGTTGAGGAAGTATTCGACCTTGTGGATCACGATCAGATAACCCAGCGCAGCAGCCGCCACCCAGATCGACAGCGACATGCCGACGATGGTGATCAGGGTGTTGGACATCAGGTTGCCGATTACCGGCAGCAACCCCAGCAGGAAGGTCAGCACGATCAGCGTCTTGGTCAGCGGCAAGTGTACGCCGAACAATGGCAGCACCACGGCGAGGAAGATGCCGGTGAAGGTGGTGTTGAGCAGCGAAATCTTGATCTGCGCGAAGACAATGTTGCGAAATGCCTGCACCAGCAGGCTCAAACGCTCGAACAACGCCGCGGCCAGAGGCTTGCGCCGTGAGATGTCAGGGATGCGCTGCAAGGCGATGATTGCCCCCAGGATCATGCCGATCAAAAGCGTCACGAACATGTGCGCCATGCCCTTGCCCACCAGTTGCAGGTCGCTCAGGTGGCTCTTGATCCAGTCGCCGATGGCCACCTTGAACTCCGCCGCACTGGCCGGCAGGTAGGCCTCGATGAACGGTGGTAACTGGCTGCGGGCGCGCTCGACCAGCACCATGAACTTGTCCAGCGATGCGCCAGGGTTCTCGGCTTCGTGCAACAGAAAACTGAAGGCGCCGGCGATCAACAGGGTCAGTGCACTGACCACCAATGTGCCGAGCAGCGCCACCGCCAGCCAGCGCGCACGCTGCCCGGCGATCAGCGGCTGCAGCCGTGGGGTGAGCATGTTGACCAACTCGAACACCAGCAGCCCGGCCAGCAGGCTGGGCAGTAATTTCAGGGGCAAGGCCAATAGCAGCCCGGCCATGACGATGACCAGGCTTGCCAGGGTGATCTGACGGGGGGTGAAAGTCATACAGCCTCGAAGGCAGACGGCGGGAATGCCCGCAGTCTGCCAGCCTTCACGACATAGGCATAGGCGCAGGTCACTTCTTCTTTAAGCAGTCGCTCATGAACGCTTTGCGCGCATCCCCCTTCAACGCTTGACTGGTAGCGTCGGCATTGCAGGTTTTCATCTTCTGCTGCTGGGTCTGAGGCATGTCTTTTTTCAGGCAGGTGCTCATGAACGCTTTGCGCTCATCACCCTTGAGTGATTTGGCGGTGGCGTCGGCGTTGCACGTTTTCATTTTTTCCTGTTGCGCCGTGTTGGCGGCAAAGCCTTGCGCGCTGAACAGAAGCGCCAACGCCAGCAGTGGCATGTGCAGCAATTTCATGGAGAGGTCTCCTTGTCTCCGCGCCCGATGCACGGACATGGGCCTGAGTGTAGACAAGAATTTTTACACGCATCCGCGCAGGCTTCAGGCCAGGCGGCCACTAAAGCCCGGCAGCCTTGAGCCGCGCCGCGTGCTCAGTGAACAACCTTAGTGGTTCGGCGCCCTTACCAACGGCGCCCAGCGAATGGTTGACGATATCCAGGTGGTCGAGGGGAAAGTCATCGCCAATCACCTGCCCCAGGTGCGAGCTGAAACGCCCGACCATGCCGTCGCAATGGCCTTTTTCCTTGACGAAACTGCGTGCGAACAGGCGGCAGAAACGGTTGCTGCCGTCAAACCGGTTGCGGCCTTTGTCAGTCAGGCCGGGCTGCAAGGTGCCGGACCAGGAGTAGTAGCGCACGCCGTTGACTTCGTAGGCGCCCTCCCCGCCCCACGTTTCGGGCAGCCCTTGAGGATAGGCCTGATTGAACAGCGCCACGCCGGCGCTGGTCAGCGATTGATGGGAAGCGTGCACGTCTATTGGCAGTGGCTGACGGCGCCAGCCCGTTTCCAGCCATACCAGCATAATCGCCAAGCCATGCAAGATGGCCTTGAGAACGCGGCCTTGGGGCGAATCTCCGGGGGCTGTGCGCTCCAGGTGGTCAGCCAGCTCCGAGCCATGGTTAGGGCCAGCCACGGAAGTGACCGAAGCCACTCGGTCAGGGCGGCGGGCAGCGGCGTAACGTGCACTCAGCGCCCCTTGGCTGTGGCCGATGAGGTTGACCTTGGCCGCTCCGGTGCGCCGGCAGATGTCCTCGATGATTGCCAGCAGTTGTTCACCGCGCACCTCGCTGGAGTGCAATGGCGAAACCTGCACGGCAAATACCTGGGCGCCCCCGTTGCGCAGCGCCCGGACGATGCCGAACCAGTAGGGGTAAAGCAGCACGCGGACGAAACCGAGCATGCCTGGCACCAACACCAGTGGGTACCGCGTTGCCAGATCCTGCGCCATTGCATGGCCCCTCTGCCTAGACGATCTCGCCAACACTACAGAAGCTTGAATGACCATCGCAATCGAACTCCCGGCGCGCCGCGAGGTTCCAAACCAAACAGACCCTTAGCAAGGAGCGGGACCTATGTACAAACAGACCCTGGCTATACTTCTGGCCAGCGCCACGCTGGCAGCGTGCAGCAACCGCCCGGAAAACCCTGTGGACTACGTGACTTACCGAAACGAGCCGCTGGTCAAGCAGGTGGAGAACGGTATGACCATGCAGAAAGTTATCGCCATTGGCGGCAGCCCGTCGAATGTCATCGACCTGCCAAACGGTGGCACCTGCAACGACTACATTCTTAACCGTGACGGCCACCAACAGCCGTACTACGTGCGCTTCGATGCCACCGGCCACGTCGATGCCAAGGGCTTCAAAACCTGCAAACAACGAGAAGAAGACCGCAAGGCCGCCAACGGCGCCTGAGCCTTACGCCTATCCAGACCATCCGTTTTCAGCTGATTGGAGAGCATCATGAGCAATGTTGAACTGACCGATGTACAAACCTTGCGCAAACGTGCTCGCGAGCACGTCGAACAAGGTGCAGTGACTGAGGGTTACGACGCCGACCGTCAGGAAGTCCTGCGCTTGCTGAATGAGTCGCTGGCTACCGAATTGGTATGTGTCCTGCGCTACAAGCGCCACTACTTCATGGCTAGCGGCATCAAAGCCAGTGTTGCGGCGAGCGAGTTCCTCGAGCATGCCACTCAAGAAGCCGAGCATGCCGACAAACTGGCCGAGCGCATCGTGCAACTTGGTGGCGAGCCGGACTTCAATCCGGACAACCTGAGCAAGAATTCCCATGCCCAGTACGTCGAAGGCAGCACGCTGAAGGAAATGGTGCTGGAAGACTTGGTGGCGGAGCGTATCGCCATCGATAGCTACCGCGAAATCATCCAGTACATCGGCGATAAAGACCCAACCACTCGCCGCCTGTTCGAGGACATTCTGGCCCAGGAAGAAGAGCACGCGGACGACATGTCCGATCTGCTCGAAGGGCTGTAATTGAGTTTCCAGCTTGCTATTGGGGCTGTTTTGCAGCCCCAATAGCATTGGCGCACAGCCCCAATCTGCCCTTCCCTAAGCCGGCCTCGTGCCGGCTTTAGTTTGCCGCAGCTACAGCGTATACAGCGGCAAGCGCAGTCAGAACACCCTCACATACATTGCGCGTAAAGTGACTCCACAAACAAACCAGTCGCAGCGGATTTACCGCGAAAGGCTGCAAAGCAGCCCTGACAGGCGAACCTCACTGGCATCAGGGCACTGCGCCCTTTATTTTTTCGCCTTCACCGCAGCAGGCGCTTTGCCAGCTCTCATTTGCTGCAGCAATGGCGTGCATTGGTTGGGCTCATCGCCGCTACTAGGCGCTACCAACGCCAGCAACCCTGCAGCAGGGCCCGCTACCACACCCAGCGCTACCATCCCCGCACCTCGCAATGCCAGCGGCACTGCCTGGACCCCAGCACTTGGCTTGGCGAAGGCCCCGCGTACATACAGCGGCGAGCGCAGCGAGAACAACCGCACGCCCTTGGACTCCGGATTGATCTTCAAGTCCAACTGCTCAGTGGCGAAGTTGGCCGTCCCATTGACATAGATGATCGCGTTCTCGGTATCGAAGATGAACAGACGCGTGCTTGCCAAGCCGTCCTTGATGTCAACGTCCGCTGCGGCGCAGTTGATCTGCACGTCCTCGTCGCCGAACAGCTTGCCAACCACGTAGTTACCGACATTAAGCCCGGCGATCTCCATCAGGCTGCGGCTGATGGCGCCATCGTTGATCAGCATGCGAAGGTTGCCATTGGCCGTGCCCAGCAAGGCAGCCACCGAATTGCCGCGGCCAGTGATGTCGGCATCGCCGTTGAGCTCGCCGAAGCTGGTTTGCATCGGTGCAAAGGTTGGGAACAGCTGCTTGAGTTTGAAACCGCGGGCCGTGAGTTGAGCGTGGCCTTGGAGCGGCACGTTTCGGCCGTCCAGGCGGATGTTGGCTGCCAGGTTCCCTCCCGCCACGCCAAAGCGCAGCGGTTCAAGGCGCAGCAGCCCATCTTCGAGGATTACGTGGGCCGACAAGTCGCTCAATGGCAGCTGTTCACTGTGCACGATGCGCTTGCCGGCGAAGCTTACGTCGGCATCCATGGCGCCCCAGCGCTCGGTGCGGAACTCCTCCACAGGCAGCACCTTGTCGGCGGGTTGCTTGCTCGCACCGCCGCGTGCCTTCTGCTCGGCATTGGAATCGGCACCGATCAGCGGCGCCAGGTCCTTGAACAACAGTTGATTGGACACCAGCTTGCCGGCCAGCTTCGGCCGCGGCTTGCTGGCGACGAAGCTCAGGTCGCCATGGATGTCACTGTTGCCGATTTTGCCGTTGAAATTCTGGTAGTTGAAATTGGCACCTTCAGGTGCGTGCAGGTTGACGCTAAGCCGACCATCGGTGGAGTAAGCCGGCGTATCGGGCAACGTTACCCCGGTCAATGGATACAGATTGCCCAGGCTGGCCCCAGACAAACGCAGACGCAGGTCCAGAGCGCCAAGATTGCGAGGATCAGTCAGGGTGCCAGCCAACACGACGTGGGTATCGGCGATACGCACGTCGGCCTGCAGCGGGAATGGCTGGCTGGCATCCTGCAAGGCGAGCAGCCCGCCGATTTTGCCGGTGCCTGATACTGGCTGGCCCTTGTAGCGACCTTGAGCTTTGAGACCAAATGCATAGTCTTGAGCCCCGCCCGCCTTCTCAGCGTTGGCCTTGCCGACGATCTCACTGAAGGGGATCGGTTTGCCGAGCGGATCGATCTGCACCTTCATGCTGGTTTTCAACGTCTGATCGTCGAAGCTGACGTTGCCTTGGTCAAAGCCAATGGCACCGATATCCAACTCCCATTTGGACGGTGTTTGGTCTTCGTCTTTGGGCCCGAAGTCAAACGTCCAATTGGCGCGGCCATCGGCCAGGCGCGTAAGGCTCGCATTGGGCTTGGTGAGGTCGATGCGCGGGATGCTGATCTGCTGGTACAACAGCGGCAATGGCGCCAGACGAAATTCCACCCGCTCAAGCCCAACCATCTGGGGCTCCTTGAGCCAGTCGGGGTTGCCCAAGGTCAGGTCTTCTGCGATGAAGTGCGGCCATGGCACCCAGGCTCGCCAGCCTCCCTGGTCCGGTTCGGTACGCCAATGCACAGCGAGGTTGCCGTTGATCGCGAATGGCCGATGCAGCGCTTCGGACACTTTTTCGTTGATCAGTGGCTTGACGCGGTTCCAGTCGAAGGTGGCAATGATGATCACCAGGATCGCCAACAGGGTCAGCAGAGTGGAAAGGGTCCAGACGATGATTCTGGCGGGGCGCGTCATTGCGTGAGTCTCCTGATGGCAAGGCACAAAGCAGGCGTAGCGATGGCATTCATTATTTCGGACTGATGAAAACCCGTCGGGTTTAATCGGCCTGTCCATGCTAGCGAGTTTTTTCAGCTTTCGTGCCCAGCTTTTGGCGTCGGCCATCCCCCACTGTTACCTCTTCCGGTACTGGCAAGCGCTCGTTTCACACCCGGAAACTGCCGCAATAGAGCCATCGCATCCGCTATCAATCGCATCGATTGTTACCATTACCCGTATGAACTTCTCTCTGGCGTCACCGAGCGTAGCATTGGCTTCGTACCCACTTTCTAGCCCCCGAGAAGAGCACCGAATCATGAAACGCACTCTGCTGACCCTGACCCTGTCCATACTTGCTGCCAACGCGTTCGCCCTTCCTGCTGCAGACCAGCACCTGACTGCCGAGTCGCGCTCCAGCGCCGCAGAAATTGCCCAACCGCTCAAAACCGTCGCCGAAGGTGGCTCCGACCGCCTGATCGAGCGCAGTGGCCGAGTTGCCGAAGGTGGCTCTGACCGTCTGATCGAGCGTAGCGGCCGAGTTGCCGAAGGTGGCTCTGACCGTCTGATCGAGCGCAGTGGCCGGGTTGCCGAAGGTGGCTCTGACCGTCTGATCGAGCGCAGTGGCCGGGTTGCCGAAGGTGGCTCCGACCGTCTGATCGAGCGTAGCGGCCGCATGGCTGAGGGTGGTTCCGATCGTCTGGTTGCCATCAGCCACGTGAGCTGATCACCATGACCGAAAACAACAACCGCTGTCACACCGTTTGCTCCCCTCCCAGCCCGGTCCATTGACCGGGCTTCGTTTTTTTATCTAGAGTGCCCAGCCTCACCTTCACAGAAACCAGCCCAATGCTGCCGCGCGCCGAACAGAAGCTACAGACCCGCCAGGCCCTGCTGGATGCTGCTTGCCAGCTGATGGAGAGTGGCCGGGGCTTTGGCAGCGTTAGCCTGCGCGAAGTGGCCAAGGCTGCGGGCATCGTCCCTACCGGTTTTTATCGGCACTTCTGCGACATGGACGCGCTGGGCCTGGCACTGGTCGCCGAGATCGACGCCACGTTCCGCCAGACCATCCGCCTGGTGCGGCATAACGAATTCGAACTGGGCGGTATCACCGATGCATCCGTGCGCATCTTCCTCGACGTGGTCAACGCCCACCGCGCGCAGTTTCTGTTTCTGGCCCGTGAGCAGTACGGTGGCTCGCACGCCGTCCGTCAGGCCATCGCCTGCCTGCGCCAGAACATCAGTGACGACTTGGCCACGGACCTTGCGCGAATGCCGCGCTGGCAGCACCTGGACAACGCCGCGCTGGCGGTGATGGCCGACCTGGTGGTCAAAACCGTGTTCGCGACCCTGCCGGAGCTGATCGATAACCCGCAGCCAGGTTATCCACAGTCGCTGAGCGCCCAGGAGAAAATCACTCAGCAATTGCGCTTCATCTTCGTGGGCGCACGCCACTGGCAAGGGCTGAGCAACCCGCATCCCTAGTTCTGCTACCATGGCGCCCTGCCCGAAAGTGATGAGCGCCAACATGCCCAGCCCCCTTCCTGCCCTGCCTGAATTGGCCCGATTCAACCAGCATTTTGCCGACTGCATCGTGCCGCTGTGGCAAGGCCCTGGCTGGAATGCCGAGATGGCCCTGCCCTACGAGGCGCTCGACGCCGAACATCGGCCACTGCCGGTGCAGCGCTACCGCGCCATGGCCTGTGCTCGGCAGTTATACCTGTTCAGCAGCCGCATCGAGCAACCCGGCGCGGCCGAGCGAGCAGCGGCACTGCTGCGCTCGTTGCAAAAGCACTTTCACGACCCCGAACATGGCGGCTGGTTTTACAGCATCGACGCCCAGGGCAAGCCACTGGACCGGCGCAAGGACCTCTACACCCACGCTTTCATCGTCTTCGCCTGCGCCCATTACTGGGGCAAGGTCGGTGACGGGCTGGTCGAAGCCACCCTCAACGCCGCGCTGGAAGTGGTGGGTCAGCAATTTGCCCGGGACGACGGCCTATACGAAGCCAGCCTTGGCGAAGATTGGGCAGATCTTGGCAGCGGCCCATTGCAGAACCCGCAGATGCACCTGGCCGAAGCTTTTCTGCAAGTGCTGGCCGTGCGCGAGGACGCGCAGGTTCAGCAGGCGTTGCTGCAATTGTGCCAGGCATTGCAGGAGCACTTCATCGAGCCACAGCATGGCCTGATGCTGGAAAAACCGCTGGGGTCTGTGGATAACTGGTTCGAGCCAGGCCATCAGTTCGAATGGTTCTACCTGCTGGAAACTTCGTCATTGCTACACGGCACGCCGTTGCATGCCTCCTTGTTGCGGGCCTTCGGCTATGCCGAGCTTTGCGGGGTAAACAACGCCGCCGTACTGGCCATGCTCGATGTGGATGGCAACGTGCTGGATGCGACCCAACGGATCTGGGCCCAGGCCGAATACCTGCGGGCACTGGCGCTGCGCCCTGAGCATCAGGCAAAACTGCTGGTTCAGCTGAAGGCGATGGAGCAGCAGTTTCTGCATGCTCGGGGCTGGTATGAGTGCCGTAACGGTGAAGGCGTGGTGAGCCGGCATGATATGCCGTCGACCACGCCCTACCATCTGGCGACTTGTCTGAGCGGCCTTCTCAGCGCTGGCTGACCTAGCATTTTTGCCAGTTTCGGCCGCGTCATGGCGCTGCTAGGTTGGAACCTCCATCAACGAGGTGCCCATCATGGAAAGATCAGCGTTCAAAGACTTCCTCGAAGCCCAGATCAATGGGGCCGCGAAGCAGATATTCGACAAACAGAAGGCCGACCTCGATCACATTGCCTTCGGCAAGCTGAGCTTTTTGCTCAGCCTTCGCCGCGTGGTGGACGGCACCGCGACCCGAGAGGACCTCGGGATGCATGATGCCGTCAACGATGTGCTGCAGACACTTGGCTTGATCGATTCCAAATCCACGTATCTGAAAATGATCCCCAAGTAGCCGGCTCAGGCTTTCGCTGAGCGATCGATCGACAGCCCAGCGAAGTCCTGACGCACTGGCATCAACTCGAGGCTATTGATGTTGATGTGCGCAGGCTGGTTGAGAATCCAGAAAATGGTCTCGGCTATGTCCTGCGGCTGGATGGGCTCTGCGCCGGCGTAGGTCGCATCGTATTTGGCCTGATCGCCGCCATGGCGCACCAGCGAGAATTCGCTTTCGCACAGGCCAGGTTCGATGTTGCTCACCCGCACACCAGTGCCGCGCAGGTCGCAGCGCAGGCTTAAGGAGAACTGGCCGACGAAGGCCTTGGTGCCACCGTACACATTGCTGCCTGGATACGGGTAATTGCCCGCCACCGAGCCCACATTGAGGATCGACGCCCCGCGGCCATGGGCAATCAGGCGCGGCAGCAGCAGGCGTGTGGTGTACATCAGGCCTTTGATGTTGGTATCGACCATGGTGTCCCAGTCATCCAGGCTGCAGTTCTGCGCTGCATCCACGCCAAGCGCCAGCCCGGCGTTATTGACCAAACCACGCAATTTGTCGAAGCCGGCCGGCAGGCCGGCGATGGCCTGCTCCATGGCCTTGCGGTCACGTACATCCAGCACCAGACCATGCACTTGGGTTTTGGCCGAAAGTTCGGCGCACAGGGCATCCAAGCGCTCCTTGCGGCGCCCGGTGAGCACCAGCTGCCAACCAGCTTCAGCGAAGCGACGGGCGGTGGCCTCGCCAAAGCCGGAAGTGGCGCCAGTGATGAATACGGTGGACGTCATGCTCTGTTCCTCACGGTAGATTGTCATCGACAGCTTCGCAGCATGCCCGCGCCAGGTGCAGGCAGCAAGCCGGCAGAGCTACTGGTCATTTTTTGGTCATGTGCACGAAACCCTTGTGTCAGCAGGCCCGGAGCCAGCTATACGCATGTTATCCACAGGGCTTTCCCCATTGATTGGGGGCAAGTTACCTCAGGCGGGCCCGGTGAATTGCGGGCCAGATCTGGAGATTGCTTTCAAGGTGATGGCTTAAAGCTTTCATCCATGCCGCCTACAGCCGTCTGTCCAAGGCTTTCCCACAGACTTATCCACAAGCAATCAAGCGCTGATGCAAGTAGCCGGTGTCTTGTAAAAGCCCTGCAAATCCATGCCAAAACAGCGCCTGATCAAATTATGATCAGAAGCTTGTAAGCCACGGATCAAGAGGGCTTGAGCGTGATGCCACCATGTTTTCCACAGGCGGTTCCACATTATCCGTGGAAAACATCAAGCCTGTGGAAACGGGGTTGGGATGCAGCGATCGGCATCGTCGGCAAGATCCATGCGACAAGTTGTCCACATCGCAACAGGGCTGCTACCGCAGCCCATCTTGCGCGGCTCAGTGGCCGCCGAGGTAGGCGTTGCGCACCTCTTCGTTTACCAGCAGCTCCTGGCCCGTGCCGCTCATGCGGATTTGCCCGTTGACCATCACATAGGCTCGATCCGACAGCTTCAGGGCGTGGTTGGCGTTCTGCTCTACCAGGAAAATGGTCATGCCAGTCTTGGCTAGCTCGCGCAGGGTAGCGAAGATCTGCTTGACCACGATCGGCGCCAGCCCCAGTGACGGCTCATCCAGCAGCAATAGCTTCGGCCGGCTCATCAACGCCCGGGCGATGGCGAGCATTTGTTGTTCGCCACCAGACATGGTCATTGCACGCTGGTTACGCCGCTCCTTCAAACGTGGAAACAGTTCGAACATGCGCTGCATATCCTCGGCTGCATGTTTGTCGCCGATGGGGATGGTGCCCATCATCAGGTTTTCTTCGACCGTCATGTCCGGGAACACACGGCGCCCTTCCGGCGACTGGGCGATGCCGTTGGATGCGATGTAGTGCGAGGTCTTGCGGGTGATGTCGGTGCCACGGTAGACGATCTGCCCCGAAGCTGCCCGGGGCTGCCCGAAGATCGACATCAGCAATGTCGACTTGCCGGCGCCATTGGCCCCGATCAGGCTCACCGTCTCCCCCTCGTTGATATGCATCGAAACTTTCTTGAGGGCCTGGATGGGGCCGTAGAACACGTCCAGGTCTTTGAGTTCGAGAATGGGTGCAGTCATACCAGCTCCTCTTCGTCAGCACCCAGGTAGGCGGCGATCACCGTTGGGTTGTGGCGGATTTCCTGCGGTGCGCCTTCGGCGATCACATTGCCGTGGTCGAGCACGACAATATGGTCGGAAATGCTCATCACCATGCCCATATCGTGTTCGATCAGCACCACGGTGATGTCGTGCTGGTCACGCAACACCCGGATCATGCCGCTCAGGGCTTCGGTTTCCTGGGGGTTGAGGCCGGCGGCCGGTTCGTCCAGGCAGATGATCTTCGGCCGTGTGCACATGGCCCGGGCAATTTCCAGGCGGCGCTGCTGGCCATAGGACAACTCGCCAGCCAGGCGATTGGCGCAGTCGACCAGGTCGACCACCTCCAGCCAGTAAAACGCATGATCCAGAGCATCGCTCTCGGCCTTGCGGTATGCCTTGGTATTGAGCACCCCAGCCAGCAGGTTGCGGTTTACCCACATGTGCTGGGCGACCAACAGGTTTTCCACCACCGACATTTCCTTGAACAGCCGGATGTTCTGGAAGGTACGCGCCAGGCCTGCACGGTTGACCAGGTGGGTACCGCCGAACATCTTGTAATACAGGCGGCTGGCAAAGCGCGCTGGGGATAGGAAGTCCGCGGCCTGGAAGCGTTCGCCGAGCAACTGGATGACATTGGTGTGGCTGCCGCGCACGTTGAGCTCGATGCGCCCGCCACTGGCCTTGTAAAAACCGGTCAAGCAGTTGAACACCGTGGTCTTGCCGGCACCGTTGGGGCCAATCAAAGCGAAGATCTGATTGCGTTTGACCTTCAGGCTGACATCGCTGAGCGCCTTGATGCCACCGAACTGCATCATCAGGTTATCGACCGAGAGAATGATTTCGTCGCTCATGGCGCCACTCCTTTACGTGGGGTCACGCCGCTGCGGCTGATGCGGATCAAGCCTCGCGGTCGCCAGATCATCATCAGCACCATCAGCACGCCAAACAGCAGCACGCGGTATTCCGAGAAGCTGCGCAGCAGCTCTGGCGCAACGGTCAGCACGAACGCCGCGATCACCACGCCGACGGTCGAGCCCATGCCGCCAAGCACAACGATGGCAAGAATCAGCGCCGACTCGAAGAAGGTGAAAGACGACGGGTTGACGAAACCTTGGTAGGTAGCGAAGAACACCCCTGCCAGGCCCGCAGTAGAAGCACCGAGGGTGAAGGCCGAGAGTTTCACCAGCACGTGGTTCAGGCCCATCGAGCGGCAGGCGATCTCGTCTTCGCGCAGCGCCTCCCAAGCGCGGCCGACCGGCATGCGGGTGAGCCGGTGTTTGATGTAAAGCACCGCCAGCACCACCAGGAACAACACGGCGTAGATGAACACGAACTTGAGGTTGGCGTTGTAATCGATGCCAAGGAATTCGTGGATCGGCACACCGCCATCCTTGGCCCTGCGGCCGAACTCCAGGCCGAAGAAGGTCGGCGCTGGCGCGGGCATACCGTTCGGGCCACCGGTGAAGGACAACCAGTTGTTCAGTACCAGGCGAATGATCTCGCCAAAGCCCAGCGTCACAATGGCCAGGTAGTCCCCGTGCATTCGCAATACCGGGAAGCCGAGAATGCACCCGGCCAGCGCCGCAGCGATGGCCGCCAGCGGTAGCACGCTCCAGAAACCCAGGCCCAGGTACTGGTAACCCAGCGCCAGACCGTAGGCACCAATGGCATAGAACGCCACATAGCCAAGGTCGAGCAAACCGGCCAGGCCGACCACGATGTTCAGGCCAAGGCCCAGCAACACGTAGATCAGGCCGAGGATGACCACAGTCAGCAGGTATTTGTTGGCGAACACCGGGAAGATGATGGCAATCACCACCAGCGCCGGGATGATGTAGCGCAGCCGCGAGGTGTAGCCCGGCTCGCGCACATGCACGCCCGAACCACCGCTCTCGAAGCCTGCCAGCATACGCCGACCGGCAGCGGTTTGGACGTAAAGGCTGAGCAGAAAGCGCCCGAGCATCACCCCGCCAACCAGCCACGCTACCCGGCGAGGCTCGGCATTGAAGGAGTAACCGTCGAGCACCACGCCGACGATCGGGCCGAACACGATCAGCGCCAGCAAACCGGCGACGATGGTTTCGAGCAGGCTGCGTTTGATATCGAAACCTTTGGTTTCGGAGGCAGAGGCAATTTTGGCAATCGACATGTTCACACCTTAGCCACGAGCGGGCGGCCCAGCAGGCCTTGCGGGCGGAAGATAAGGATCATCACCAGCAGGGAGAAACTGAACACATCCTTGTAATCGGAGTTGATCAGGCCAGAGAACAGCGACTCGGAAATCCCCAGGATGATCCCGCCGAGCATGGCGCCAGGCAGCGACCCGATGCCGCCCAATACCGCGGCGGTGAAGGCCTTGATACCGATGATGAAGCCGGCGTAGAAGTCGAAGGTGCCGTAGTTCAGGGTGATCAACACGCCAGCAAGGGCCGCCATCACCGCACCGATGACGAATACATAGGAAATTACCCGATCGGTGTTGATGCCAAGGATCGAGGCCATCTTGCGGTCTTGCTGGGTGGCGCGGCACATGCGGCCGAGCTTGGTGTACTTGATCACGTAGGTCAGCAGCCCCATGCCAAGGAACGCCGCTACCAGGATGAAGATCTTGGTGTAGGTCAGTTGCACGAAGCCGGTGCCGACCTCGATGCGCATGGCACCTTCGAGCAGGGTCGGCACGCCTTGCTGGCGGGCGCCCTGGCTGATCTGCGCGTAGTTCTGCAGGATCAACGAAATGCCGATGGCACTGATCAGCGGTGCCAGCCGGGTGGAGTTACGCAGGGGTTTGTAGGCGATGCGCTCGATGGTGAAGCCATAGACGCCCGTGACGACGATGGTGAACAACAACGTGCCCAGCATCAGCAGAGGAAACGATTCGATACCGAAGTACGCCAGCAATGCCAGGCTGATCGCCGCGAGGTACGCGGAGATCATGTACACCTCGCCGTGCGCGAAGTTGATCATGCCGATAATGCCATAGACCATTGTGTAGCCGATGGCGATCAGGCCATAGACCGACCCTAGGGTCAGGCCATTGACCAGTTGCTGCAGGAAAATACCATCCATAACGCAATCTCACCTGAGCGAGGCTGCACGCGCGCAGATGCCCACGAGCTACCGATGAGGCAGCCTTGGCAGCGCAGCACGATGCAGGCCTCCGAATAAGGACAGGTACCGCAGGGGCAATGGCCCGGACGGGCGTCCGGGCCGGCTGCCGTTATTATTTTTGTTTTTCCAGCTGGTGGTACTTGCCTTGAGCATCCCACTGGTAGACCACGTAATCGGAGACGGTCAGGTCGCCCTTTTCATCCCACTTCTTCTGGCCCATGACGGTTTGCACTGGGTTGGCCTTGAGCCACTTGGCAGCGTCTTCGCCTTTGTTCGACTTGGCACCGTTGAACGCAGCGGCCAGCGCCTGCAGCGAGGCGTAAGCGTAGAGGGTGTAGCCTTCAGGCTCGGTACCTGCTTTGCGGAACTCTTCCACCACAGCCTTGCTGTCAGGCAGCAGGCGCGGGTCGGCGCCGAAGGTCATGTACACGCCATCGACGTACTGAGCACCACCGGCGGTGGACACCAATTCGTCGGTGACGATGCCATCATCGGACATGAACTTGACGTCCTTCAGACCCTGCTCGCGCAGTTGACGCACCAGCGGGCCGGCTTCAGGGTGCAGGCCACCGAAGTAGACCACGTCGGCACCGGCAGCACGGATCTTGGTGACCACGGCGCTGAAGTCTTTCTCGCCACGGGTCAGGCCTTCGTACAGCACCGGCTTGACGCCGCGTTTCTCAAGCTGCGCCTTGGTGGCATCGGCCAGGCCTTGGCCGTAGGTGTCCTTGTCGTGCAGCACGGCGACTTTCTTGCCTTTGAGTACGTCGACGATGTAATCACCGGCGACGATGCCCTGCTGATCGTCACGGCCGCACATGCGGAACATGGCGCCAAGACCGCGCTCGGTGACCTGTGGGTTGGTGGAGCCTGGGGTGATGGCGATCACGCCGGCTTCGTCATAGACCTCAGAAGCGGGGATGGTGTTCGAGGAACAGAAGTGCCCTACTACGCCGATCACCTTGTCCTGGTCGACCAAGCGGTTGGCCACGGCTACGGCCTGCTTGGGCTCGCAGGCGTCATCGCCTTTGACCAGCACGATCTTCTCGCCATTCACGCCACCAGCGGCATTGATCTTGTCGGCCGCTGCCTGCGCGCCTTTCATGTACTGCTCGCCAAACGCTGCGTTAGCCCCGGTCATGGGGCCCGCGACGCCGATCTTGACGTCGGCCTGAACATACGAAGAAACACCCAGTGCCGTAGCGACGGCCAGAGCCAGGAAACCTTTCTTGTAAAACGTCTGCGACATGAGGCGGTGCTCCTAGAGTTTTTTTGGTTGGCACTACAACTTCTCAGCCTGTTGCTCCGAGCAAGCGCCGTGCCATCGGTTTTGTATTCCGGGAAATCACAGGGTCAAGGTCGCCTGCGAGCGACCGATGGGCGTCTCTTTATTGAGCGTGCAACCGTCTGCGACGCCAAAGGCGCCACCACACGTAAAGACAAGGCGCAACCAAACAGTGCCATCATTGCAACCATGCCAAGTGTTAACGTGCAACCATGCTGTAACAGTAGACGTCACCGAAGTGCACACCGCTGGTGCGCAAGTGCTACAGCCAGCACCGTTTCAAGGCTCGCCTGTGCACGAAAACCTCGCCTGGTTTGGCAGTAAAGGCACTTAAGGCGACTTGGGCCTCATCCATAAAGGCCGGCGCAGACACTACGGCGGGCAAAAGACTGGCACAATGTGCAGCATTCGCCGCTTCTGGAGTCACCTTGATGAGCGAGAGCGCATTCGCCGAGCGCATCGTGCACAACCTGCTCGACACTGATTTCTACAAGCTCACCATGATGCAGGGCGTGCTACATAACTACCCGGATGCTGATGTGGAGTGGGAGTTTCGCTGCCGCAACGGTGAGGATCTACGCCCCTACCTGGCTGACATCCGCCACCAGCTCGAACTGCTAAGCGACCTGACGCTCGATGATGGCCAACTGGGTTTTCTCGAACGCATCAGCTTCCTCAAGCCAGACTTCCTACGCTTTCTGCGCCTGTTCCGGTTCAACCTGCGCTATGTGCACGTTGGCATCGAGAACGATCAATTGGCCCTGCGGCTCAAAGGCCCATGGCTGCACGTGATTCTTTTCGAAGTACCGCTACTGGCCATCATCAGCGAAGTGCGCAACCGCCACCTGCACCCGCGCATGCGCCTGGCCGAAGCCCGGGACCAGCTCTATCGCAAGTTCGACTGGCTGCGCGCCAATGCCAATGACGACGAGCTGGCAAGCCTGCAAGTGGCTGATTTCGGCACGCGCCGGCGCTTTTCCAGCCGTGTTCAAGAAGAGGTGGTGCGGGTATTGCGCGATGAATTCCCTGGCCGCTTCGTTGGTACCAGCAATGTGGACCTGGCATGGAAGCTGGATATCAAACCGCTGGGCACCATGGCCCATGAATGGATAATGGCCCACCAACAGCTCGGCCCGCGCCTGATCGATAGCCAGATTGCCGCGTTGGATTGCTGGGTCCGCGAGTACCGTGGGCTGCTTGGTATCGCACTGACCGATTGCATCACCATGGATGCCTTTCTCAACGACTTCGACTTGTACTTCGCCAAGCTGTTCGACGGCCTGCGCCATGACTCTGGTGAGCCGCTGGCCTGGGCGGAAAAAGCCATCGTCCACTACCAGAAGCTGGGTATAGACCCAATGACCAAAACCCTGGTGTTCTCTGATGGCCTCAACCTCACCCGCTCGCTGGAAATTTTCCGTGCGCTGCGCGGGCGCATCAATGTCAGTTTCGGCATAGGCACCAACCTGACCTGTGACATCCCAGGGGTGGCGCCGATGAACATCGTGCTTAAAATGACCGACTGCAACGGCTCGCCGGTTGCCAAAATCTCCGACGAAGCCGCCAAGACCCAGTGCCGCGACGAGAACTTCGTCGCTTACATGCGTCATGTTTTCAACGTCCACAGCAAGGAGTAACCCATGCAAGCGGTTCAGCAAGAAATTGCCCAGGCGCTGAAAGTGCAGCCGCCGTTCGCCGATGCCGCTGCGCTCGAGGCCGAAGTCGCCCGCCGCGTGGCGTTCATCAAGGACTGCCTGGCCAATGCCCGGCTCAAGACCTTGGTGCTGGGCATTAGTGGGGGGGTCGACTCATTGACCGCAGCCCTGCTCGCCCAACGCGCGATCAACGAACTGCGCGCAGAAACCGGGGACAAGGCCTACACCTTCATCGCAGTGCGCCTGCCCTACCACGTGCAGCATGACGAGCATGACGCCCAAGCCTGCCTGGAGCTGATCAAGGCCGATGAGGTGCACACCGTCGACATCGCACCTGCAGTCAAAGCCCTCGCCGCAGAAGTGGTGGAGCTGAAGAATGGCTCACCGAGCCTGGTGGACTTCGTGGTCGGCAACGTGAAGGCTCGCACGCGCATGGTGGCCCAGTACACCATCGCTGGAGCCCGCGCAGGCCTGGTGATCGGTACCGACCATGCCGCCGAGGCGGTGATGGGCTTCTTTACCAAATTCGGTGATGGCGCCTGTGACCTCGCGCCGTTGAGCGGCTTGGTGAAAAACCAGGTGCGAGCGATCGCGCGCAGCTTTGGTGCGCCAGAGGCGCTGGTGGAGAAGGTGCCGACGGCCGATCTCGAAGATCTCGAACCCGGTAAACCCGACGAGGCTTCCCATGGCGTGACCTACCAGCAGATCGATGACTTCCTGCATGGGCTGCCGGTGGATCAGGCCGCGTTCGACATCATCGTCGCCACCTACCGCAAGACCCAGCACAAGCGCGAACTGCCGTTCGCCCCGTGAAAAACAACCGGGGCCGCATGGCGGCCCCGGCCTTATCTGCGCGCTTACTTGAGCGTTACAGTGCCTTTCATCATCGAGATGTGGCCAGGGAACGAGCAGAAGAAGCCGTACTTCTGATCAGCTGCAAGCTTGGACACATCGAACGTAAGCTTGTCGGTCTCGCCTGCACCGATGATCTTGGTGTGGGCGATGACTCGCTCATCACCGTCTTTGAGGTAGCTTTTCTCGATCCCGGCGGACAGACCGTCGGTTGCGATTGCCTGCATGTCAGCTTCCTTGCTGATCACCACGTTGTGCCCCATGACGTTCTTCGGCAGGTTACCGGAGTGGGTCAGGGTGACGGTGAATTCTTTGCAGCTTTTATCGACGACGATGTCCTTGGTGTTGAACGACATCTGGTCGGTCGAGTCAACGGTCACCGAGCACTCGGCGGCGAAGACAGAAGCGCTGGCGAGGGTCAGCAGGGATACCGCTACAGCTTTCGCAAACATCATGAATCTCCTTGGCAGGGTTTTATCAATTGCGATACTGCCTGAACCCTTTCAGCCCTGCATGATGTGGGTCAAGGGCATGTCAAGTGGCCAGCCAGTAGAATTGTTCAATGGATTGTATACAACCAATCTAAGGGCACATCATGCACTTTTAATAGACGATGGGACAACATTTGAATTAGGAGCCATCGCTATGTCCCTCTCAAGTTTCATGAACAGCTTGCTCGCCGCCTACGCCCAGGGCGCCACAGGGGCCAGTTGCGAATTCTCGCGGCCGGAGTAGATCCACAATTGGAGGGATCGGACCATTGGCATTACCCTGTGGCCATCTGACTGGAGAAGCAGGATGTCCTTACGTTCCATTTGTGTTTTCTGTGGTGCCAGCATCGGCACCAACCCCGCCTACCGTGAAGCCGCTGTGGCACTGGGCCAGGCGATTGCCCGGCGAGGCATGACATTGGTCTATGGCGGTGGCGCGGTAGGCTTGATGGGTACAGTGGCTGATGCAGCCATGGCGGCCGGTGGCGAAGTGATCGGGATCATTCCCGAAAGCCTGATGAATGCTGAAATTGGCCACAAAGGCCTGAGCCGATTGGAAGTGGTCGACGGCATGCACGCCCGCAAGGCGCGCATGGCTGAATTGAGCGACGCCTTCATAGCTCTGCCGGGTGGCTTGGGCACACTGGAGGAGCTGTTCGAGGTATGGACCTGGGGGCAATTGGGCTACCACGCCAAGCCGCTGGGGCTGCTCGATGTGAACGGCTTCTATGAAAAGCTCGGCGGGTTCCTCGACCACATCGTCGAAGAAGGCTTCGTGCGGCCTGCGCATCGGGCAATGTTGCTGCTGGCGCAGCAAGCAGATCAACTGCTGGACGCCATGACGCATTTCGAGTCGCCCGTAGTGCCGAAGTGGGTCGACAAGCAGCCAGATTGATCGCGACGGCGATCCTGGCTACTTGCCCCTGCTGAAGCGGCTTCAGCCACGAAGAAGCCGTAACCGCAAAACAGGTCCGCCGCTCTCAGGAGGCTCTGTGGAGCACCTGGGAGCTTAGCGTGGTATCACGGGTTGCCGTGGCTTCTTACCCTTGCCGCCACCACCCTTGGCCGCTTCTTTGCGCTCCTTGGCCGCTTGCTGGTTACGGGCAAACGCCTCGGCCTTGGCTTTCTCGCGCTTGTCCCACGGCTTGCTGCCATCGCTACCACGCGGCGGCAGGCCAGTGTGCTGGGTCAGGATCTTCTGGTCCTTGCCCACCTTGTGGCTGCCAGCTGGGGTAGAGTTCTTGCGGCGCGCGCTCTGGTAGCTATCGGTCTGCGGCTGGTGCAGCGGGATCAGCTGGTGCTTGCCCGGGCCGATCAAGTCGGCACGGCCCATGCGCTGCAGCGCCTCACGCAGCATCGGCCAACCCTTGGGGTCGTGATAGCGCAAAAACGCCTTGTGCAGGCGGCGTTGCTCATCGCTCTTGACGATCTCGACGCCTTCGCTCTTGTAAGTGACCTTGCGCAGCGGGTTCTTGCCCGAGTGGTACATGGCCGTGGCAGACGCCATCGGCGACGGATAGAACGCCTGCACCTGATCGGCGCGGAAGCCATTGCCCTTGAGCCACAGGGCCAGGTTCATCATGTCTTCATTGGTAGTGCCTGGGTGCGCTGCGATGAAGTACGGGATCAGGTACTGCTCCTTGCCCGCCTCTTTGGAGAACTTCTCGAACATACGCTTGAAGCGGTCATAGGTGCCGATGCCCGGCTTCATCATCTTGTCCAACGGACCACGCTCGGTGTGCTCCGGGGCAATCTTCAGGTAACCGCCAACATGGTGGGTGACCAGTTCCTTGACGTACTCCGGCGACTCCACGGCCAGGTCGTAACGCAGGCCCGAAGCGATCAGGATCTTCTTCACCCCCGGCAAGGCACGGGCCTTGCGGTACAGCTCGATCAGCGAGCTGTGGTCGGTGTTGAGGTTTTCACAGATGCCCGGGAACACGCACGATGGCTTACGGCAGTGCTTCTCGATGTCGTGGCTCTTGCAGGCGATGCGGTACATGTTGGCGGTTGGCCCGCCAAGGTCGGAGACCACGCCGGTGAAGCCCGGCACCTTGTCGCGCATCTCCTCGATCTCGTTGAGGATCGACTCGTGGGAGCGGTTCTGGATGATGCGGCCTTCATGCTCGGTAATCGAACAGAAGGTGCAGCCACCGAAGCAGCCGCGCATGATGTTGACCGAGAAGCGGATCATCTCGTAAGCCGGGATGCGCTGCTTGCCGTAGGCCGGGTGTGGCACTCGCGCGTAAGGCATGCCGAACACGTAGTCCATCTCTTCGGTGCTCATCGGAATGGGTGGCGGGTTGAACCACACATCCACTTCGCCGTGCTTCTGCACCAGGGCGCGGGCATTACCCGGGTTGGTCTCCAGGTGCAGCACGCGGTTGGCGTGGGCGTAGAGTACCGGGTCATTACGCACCTTCTCGAACGACGGCAGGCGAATTACCGACTTCTCTCGGGTCACGCTGGGGCTGTCGAGAATTTGTACGACCTTGGCTTCGTTCGGGTCGTCCTGCTCGCCCTTGGCCTGCTCGATGGCACAGGCTTGGGTGTCCTGGGTGTTCACGTAGGGGTTGATGATCTTGTCAACGCGCCCTGGGCGATCGATACGGGTCGAGTCGATCTCGAACCAGCCTTGCGGTGTATCGCGGCGCACGAATGCGGTGCCGCGCACGTCGGTGATGGTTTCGATCTTCTCGCCATTGGACAGGCGCTGGGCCACTTCGACGACCGCGCGCTCAGCGTTGCCGAACAGCAGGATGTCGGCGCTGGCGTCGATCAGAATCGAGTGGCGAACCTTGTCTTGCCAATAGTCATAGTGGGCAATGCGGCGCAGCGAAGCCTCGATGCCGCCGAGCACGATCGGCACATGCTTGTAGGCTTCCTTGCAGCGTTGGCTATACACCAGGCTAGCCCGATCCGGGCGGCTACCGGCAAGGCCACCGGGGGTGTAGGCGTCGTCGGAACGAACCTTTTTGTCCGCGGTGTAGCGGTTGATCATCGAATCCATGTTGCCGGCGGCCACCCCGAAGAACAGGTTCGGCTCGCCTAGCTTCATGAAGTCGTCTTTGGATTGCCAATTGGGCTGGGCGATGATGCCCACGCGAAAGCCCTGGGCCTCCAGCAGGCGCCCAATGATGGCCATGCCGAACGACGGGTGGTCGACGTAGGCATCACCGGTCACGATGATGATGTCGCAGGAATCCCAGCCGAGCAGATCCATCTCCTCCCTGCTCATTGGCAGGAAAGGTGCTGGCCCGAAGCATTCGGCCCAGTACTTGGGATAGTCGTAGAGTGGTTTGGCTGCTTGCATGTCAGTGACCGGTTCTGGTGTGCAGGGAAATCGCGGGCGCGGAATATAGCACAAATTTTGACCAAATCCGACGGTGGTTGTCGGATTCATGGGTTCAGCCCAGTGGCTTATTCGTCGTCGTCGAAGTTGTACATGCCCGGCGCAAGGTTCTCGAAGCGGGTGTACTTGCCGATGAACGCCAGGCGCACGAAGCCGATGGGGCCGTTACGCTGCTTGCCGATGATGATTTCCGCCACGCCCTTGTGTTCGGTTTCGGGGTGGTACACCTCGTCGCGGTAGACGAACATGATCACGTCGGCGTCCTGCTCGATCGCACCGGACTCACGCAAGTCGGAGTTCACCGGGCGCTTGTTCGGCCGCTGTTCCAGGGAGCGGTTGAGCTGCGAGAGCGCAATCACCGGGCAGTTGAATTCCTTGGCCAAGGCTTTCAGGGAGCGGGAAATTTCGGAAATTTCGTTGGTCCGGTTGTCACCGGCCGACCCTGGGATCTGCATCAGCTGCAGGTAGTCGACCATGATCATGGCGATCTCGCCATGCTCTCGGGCCAGACGCCGGGTGCGCGCGCGCATCTCGGACGGGCTGATGCCCGCAGTATCGTCGATGAACAGCTTGCGGTCGTTGAGCAGGTTGACGGCCGAGGTCAAGCGCGGCCAGTCGTCGTCGTCCAGCTGACCGGAACGCACCTTGGTCTGGTCGATGCGGCCGAGCGACGAGAGCATACGCATGATCAGCGATTCGCCTGGCATCTCTAGGGAGAACACCAGCACCGCTTTGTCCGTGCGCAAAACGGCGTTCTCCACCAGGTTCATGGCAAAGGTGGTCTTACCCATCGATGGGCGGCCCGCGACAATGATCAGGTCGGCTGCCTGCAGTCCGCTGGTCTTTTCGTCCAGATCGGTGAAGCCGGTGGATACGCCGGTGATGTCGCTGTCGGAGTTGAACAGCGTGTCGATACGGTCGATGGCCATGGTCAACAGTTCGTTGACCCCCACCGGGCCGCCGGTCTTCGGCCGCGCCTCGGCGATCTGGAAGATCTGCCGTTCAGCATCGTCGAGGATTTCTTCGGCGTTGCGCCCTTGCGGGTTGAAGGCGTTGTCGGCGATATCGGTACTGATGCTGATCAGTTGGCGCAGCGTCGCACGCTCGCGAATGATCGCGGCGTAGGCCTTGATGTTGGCTACCGAGGGCGTGTTCTTGGCGAGCTCTGCCAAGTACGCAAGGCCACCGACCTGGGATGAAAGGCCTTCCTTGTCCAGTTGCTCGTGCAGGGTGACGACGTCGAACGGTTGGTTGGCGTCGGCCAGTTTGTGCACGGCACGGAAGATCAAGCGGTGGTCATGCCGGTAGAAGTCGCCATCCGACACTTGGTCCAGCACCCGCTCCCAGGCGTTGTTGTCCAGCATCAGGCCACCGAGCACGGCCTGTTCGGCCTCGATGGAATGCGGCGGCACCTTCAGGGCTGCGGTTTGCAGGTCGAGCTGTTCGGAGTTGGTGATCTCGTTCATGGCCACGAAAGAATTCTGGAGGATGAAAAAGACAAAGGGCACGGCCTGAATGAACAGGACCGTGCCCGATGTTAACCGGCTATCCCGTTAGGGACCACCGGTCAGCGCAGCTTAGGCAGCTACGACGACCACACGTACGGTGGCTTCAACGTCGCTGTGCAGGTGCACGGCTACGTCGTATTCGCCAACTTGACGGATGGTGCCGTTCGGCAGACGAACTTCGGCTTTGGCCACTTCAACGCCGGAGGCGGTCAGGGCGTCAGCGATATCGTGGGTGCCGATCGAACCGAACAGCTTGCCTTCGTCGCCAGCGGTGGCAGTGATGGTCACTTCCAGCTCGGCCAGTTGGGCAGCACGGCTTTCAGCCGAAGATTTACGGTCAGCAGCTGCTTTTTCCAGCTCGGCGCGACGCTCTTCGAACGCAGCCAGGTTGGCGGCGTTGGCAACGGTGGCCTTGCCGAATGGCAGCAGGAAGTTACGGCCGTAACCAGCCTTAACTTTTACTTTGTCGCCCAGGTTGCCCAGGTTAGCGACTTTTTCCAGCAGGATCAGTTCCATTTGGTAAAACCTCTTAACTTTTAACCTTCACCGTTCGCGGAGTCTTTCCCCGGAGGGGACTTGCGACCGCGAAAATCAATCAGGCTGTCGACAATGGCCAGGACCATCAGCAACGGGTAGATCAGCTGCATGATCAGCGGCAACGTCACGTACATGCCCACCAGCCAGAAACCGGCCAGTCGCCCCTGTGCCACCAGCCCATGCATCAAAGCGATGCCGGCCAGCACCAGAACCAGGCTGGATGCCGATGCCAGGATGATGAATTGCGACCCGATGAACGGAGCCACCACCATCACTGCCACCAATACCGCCATGGTCTGCTTTGGCAACTTCAACGCGCGAAACTCGCGGCCGAAGCCTCCAGGGTTGTACAACGCCGCCTGCCAATAACGCGCCAGCACCAGGGCCAACACGCTGAACAATTGCACCGTCACTGCTGTGGAGGCGACCAGCACAGGGCGGATCAGCTCACCGGAGAGCACCGGCTGCCCTTCGATTTTCGGCATGGCTTCGGCAAATGCCTTGGCCAGCACATCGAAGGTTTGCGCCAGCGCCATGTCGAGCACGAGGCTGAAAACCACGGCGAACACGGCACTGGCAAGCAGCACACGGCTCCAGGGATGCTCGGCGCGCAGCAGCGCGGCCAGGCCCAGGGCACCGGCGATCACCAAAAAGGTGATCGGATCGCCCATGAACCACACGGCCAGCCCGGCCAGCAGGCCGCCAGCGACGACCGTTGAAGCATCCTTGAAGCCACGCCGCAGCAGCACAAGGCTGCCAGCAGCGGCACTCAACCAGAACAGCAGCGGCAGTACCGCGCTGATGACCACCACCAGGGTGGCCTGCACACGACCGCGCATGATGAAACTTGCTAACGCTCGCATGCTAATCCCTTACTGCTTGTCGACGACCCGGTCTCAGCGGCCGTGGCTGTCGGTGTAGGGCAGCAGGGCCAGGAAGCGGGCGCGCTTGATAGCGGTAGCCAGCTGACGCTGATAACGAGCTTTGGTACCGGTGATACGGCTTGGAACGATCTTGCCGGTTTCGGATACGTAAGCTTTCAGGGTGTTGAGATCTTTGAAGTCGATCTCTTTCACGTCTTCAGCAGTGAAGCGGCAGAATTTACGACGACGGAAGAAACGTGCCATTTAATAGGCTCCTCTAAAGGTCCGTGGATTACTCGTCAGCGTTATCGCTGGAGTCGCTGTCATTGCTGTCGTCGCCATCGGCGGATTCAGCATGCTCAGGACGCTCACGACGCTCACGGCGCTCGCTGCGGTTTTCTTCAGCCTTCAGCATCTCGGATTGGCCGGTTACGGCTTCGTCGCGACGGATGACGAGGTTACGGATAACGGCATCGTTGTAGCGGAAGTTGTCTTCCAGCTCGGCCAGGGCCTTGCCGGTGCACTCAACGTTCAGCATCACGTAGTGAGCCTTGTGAACATTGTTGATTGCGTAGGCCAGTTGACGACGGCCCCAGTCTTCCAGGCGGTGGATTTTGCCGCCATCTTCTTCGATCAGCTTGGTGTAACGCTCAACCATGCCGCCGACTTGCTCGCTCTGGTCCGGGTGAACCAGGAAGATGATTTCGTAATGACGCATGAATGCTCCTTACGGGTTAGTAGTCTGCCAGCGAATCTGGTCAGACAAGGAGTGAATGACACTGTATGTCTTGCACGGAGGGAAGGCACATGGGCGCCTGCCAGCTCGGCAAGGGGCGCAATTGTAGAGAAGGCTTGGCGCACAAGCAAGGTGATTGGTGATTATTTGAACAGCCTGATACATATTCACAGGCTGATGGCCCGTTCGCGGATTAACCCGCTCCTACCGCAACCGCGCAAGGCATGAGCCTAAGCGATAGCGATCGGAGCGGATTGACCCGCAAGGGCAGAAGCAGGCTGGATATCAGCGCTTGGCCTGACGCTGGCGCACGGCTTCGAACAGGCAGACGCCTGTGGCGACCGACACATTCAAACTGCTGACGCTACCGCTCATGGGCAGTTTCACGAGGAAATCGCAATGCTCCCGGGTCAAGCGGCGCATGCCCTTGCCTTCTGCACCCATGATCATCACCAGCGGGCCGGTGAGGTCCTGCTGATAAATCTCCTGCTCGGCCTCGCCGGCAGTCCCGACCACCCAAAGGCCACGCTGCTGCAGCTTCTCCAGTGTGCGCGCCAGGTTGGTCACCGCCACCAGCGGGATCACCTCGGCTGCACCGCAAGCGACCTTGCGCACCACCGGTGTCAGGGTGGCCGACTTGTCCTTGGGCACAATCACTGCAGTTGCACCGGCAGCGTCGGCGGTGCGCAGGCAGGCGCCAAGGTTGTGCGGGTCGGTCACGCCATCGAGCACCAAAATCAGCGGCGGCGTTTCAGTACGCTCAAGCAACTCCTCGAGCATCAATTCGCCCCACACCTGGCTCGGGCTGACCTCGGCAACGACGCCTTGGTGCACACCCTCGACCCAGGCATCCATCTCACGGCGCTCGGCCTGGCCGACCGGCACCCGGTTTTCTGCGGCCAGTGCCAACAGCGCCTGCATGCGCGGCTCGCTGCGCCCCTCAGACAGCCAGATCTGCTTGACCCGCTTGGGATGATGCTGCAGCAATGCCTGCACGGCGTGTACGCCGTAGATTTTTTCCAGCTGACTCATGACTTGTTCTTGCTCTTGCGTGGCGCGCCGGACTTCGACGGGCCTTTACGGTGCTTGGTCGGCTTGCCGGACGTTTTGGCACCCTTGTCAGACTTGCTGCTGGCGTGGCCACCACTGCGCGCCTCGCTCATCAGTGCCTTTTTCATCTCGCGGCTCTTGCGCACTTCGGCATTACGCTGCACGGCGTCTTTGGGGAAGTACGCTTCGGCCGCTTCGCTCTTGCGGCTGCGCGGCTTGGGTGTAGCCCTGGCTTCGACTGGCGCTTGAGGCGCGGCTTCGCCCGCTTCGCTCTGCGGCGTAGCGCTACCACGGCCTTTACGGCCGACAGGCGCACTGAGCTGCTGCTCAGAGACTTCGAAGTCGATCTTGCGCTCGTCGAGGTCAACGCGCATGACCTTGACCTCGATGGTATCGCCCAAACGGAAACTGCGACCCGTACGCTCGCCGGACAGGCGGTGGTGTACCGGATCGAAGTGGTAATAGTCACCGGGCAGCGCACTGACATGCACCAGGCCTTCGACATAAATGTCAGTCAGTTCGACGAACAGACCAAAGCCGGTGACCGCTGTGATCACACCTGGGAAGGTCTCGCCCACGCGGTCTTTCATGAACTCGCACTTGAGCCAGTTGACCACATCGCGGGTAGCTTCATCAGCGCGGCGCTCGGTCATCGAGCACTGCTCGCCAAGCTGGTCCAGAGCATTCACATCGTACGGGTAGATACGCGCCTTGGGGATGCTCATGGCACCGGCACGCTTGACGTGCGGGGTATCGACCTTGGAGCGGATGACGCTTCGGATTGCACGGTGCACGAGCAAGTCCGGGTAACGGCGGATCGGCGAGGTGAAGTGCGTGTACGCCTCGTAGTTCAAGCCGAAGTGGCCGTTGTTGTCGGTGCTGTACACCGCCTGGCTCAACGAGCGCAGCATCACGGTCTGGATCAGATGGAAGTCCGGGCGCCCGGCAATGCTCGCCAGCAGTGCCTGATAGTCCTTCGGCGATGGGTCCTTGCCCTTGTGCAGGGTCAGCCCAAGTTCGCCGAGGAAAGCGCGCAGCTTTTCCAAACGCTCCGGTGGCGGGCCGTCATGCACCCGATAGAGAGCCGGGACTTCGTGCTTTTGCAAGAACGCTGCAGTGGCAACGTTCGCCGCCAGCATGCACTCTTCGATCAGTTTGTGCGCCTCGTTGCGCACCGTCGGGCGGATTTCCGCGATCTTACGATCTTCCCCGAAGATGATACGGGTTTCCTGGGTTTCGAAGTCGATGGCACCACGGGCATGACGGGCATCCACCAGCACTTTGTACAGGTTGTACAGGTTCTTGAGGTCCGGCAGAACCGCTTTGTACTCTTCTCGCAGCGCCTTGCCCTCGCGGGTACGGGCATGCTCAAGCATGCTGCTGACCTTGTTGTAGGTTAGCCGGGCATGGGAGTGGATGACGCCTTCGTAGAACTGATAATCGACCATCTGGCCGGCTTTATTCATGGTCATTTCGCAGACCATGGCCAACCGATCGACGTGCGGGTTCAGCGAGCAAAGACCGTTGGAAAGCTCCTCAGGCAGCATCGGCACCACGCGCTCGGGGAAATAGACCGAGTTGCCGCGTTGCTGGGCTTCGTTATCCAGGGCCGAACCCAGGCGCACGTAGCTGGAAACGTCGGCGATTGCCACGTAGAGGCGCCAGCCACCGGAGAACATGCGCAGCTTGCCCAAGGGTTCGCAGTACACGGCGTCATCGAAGTCGCGCGCGTCCTCGCCGTCGATGGTGACGAACGGCAGATGGCGCAGGTCGATACGCTTCTCTTTGTCCTTCTCCTGGACTTCGGAGCGGAACTTGCGCGCTTCCTTGACCACATCGTCTGGCCAGACATGGGGGATATCGTAGCTGCGCAGGGCAACGTCGATTTCCATGCCCGGGGCCATGTAGTTGCCGATCACCTCGACCACATCACCCTGGGGTTGGAAGCGCGGCGTAGGCCAGTGGGTGATCTTGATCTCGACGAACTGGCCAATCTTGGCCCCCCCGTTGCGCCCGGCGGTTACCAGCACTTCCTGCTGGATCTTCGGGTTGTCCGGAGTGACATAGCCGATGCCGCCTTCTTCGAAGTAGCGGCCGACTACGCTTTCATGCCCACGGGAGACGACTTCGACCAGCACGCCTTCGCGACGGCCACGGCGGTCGACGCCAGAAACACGGGCCAGGGCGCGGTCGCCGTCGAACACCAGGCGCATCTGCGCAGGGCTCAGGAACAGGTCTTCACTGCCGTCATCAGGGATCAGGAAACCAAAACCGTCACGGTGGCCGGAGACGCGGCCGCAGATAAGGTCGAGCTTGTCCACCGGGGCATAAGTGCCGCGCCGGGTATAGATAAGCTGGCCGTCGCGCTCCATGGCGCGCAGTCGGCGGCGCAGCGCTTCGATCTGGTCTTCCTCATGAAGACCGAATTCTGCCGCCAGCTCCTCGCGCGCGGCCGGTTCGCCACGGTCGGCAAGGCGCTGCAGGATCAGCTCACGGCTGGGGATAGGGTTGTCGTATTTTTCCGCTTCGCGAGCGGCCTCGGGATCGAGGGATTGCCAATCGGCCATCAGAAGGGGTTCACCTTGGTATATATAGATAGGAATTCTGGCATGTGCGTATTGAAACCGGAAATGTCAGCCTTGGACAGCCCCCGCTGCTGCATATAAAGAGGGGCAAATGGCCTTCGGAATCAACAAGTTGAATTTTTTGAAATTTTTTTTGCTTGGGGGGTTTACAGCCCCCGAGGCCGTCCGTATAGTGCGCACCACAACGACGGACAACCCCGAAGTTGTAGTAGAGATGAGCGGCGCTGTAAAGCATCAGGTAATCTCGAAATGTGTGCCCAGGTGGCGGAATTGGTAGACGCGCTGGTTTCAGGTATCAGTGGCTTAACGGCCGTGGAAGTTCGAGTCTTCTCCTGGGCACCAAGTATTTCAAGTAACAGATGACCAAGGATCTGTTACTACTGTGTGAAGCGAACGATAGTCGCATTCAGCAGATGATGTAAAGCTTTGCCCAGGTGGCGGAATTGGTAGACGCGCTGGTTTCAGGTATCAGTGACTTAACGGTCGTGGAAGTTCGAGTCTTCTCCTGGGCACCATACAAAAACCCACTAGCTTGCTAGTGGGTTTTTTCTTGCCTGCATTTTTATCCCCTCCCCTGGCAGCGGCGGCATTGCCCATCGGTCTGCCCATGAATTTCTCGTCAGCCGGCCACATGAGAAACGATTTCGTTTACCATTGTTTCCGAATATGTAGCCGTAAGCGAGGAAGTACCCGCATGACGATCCGCCCGCAACCGCTGATGCGCACCCTGGCAGCCGCAGTTCTGAGCCTGGTGATCGGCGCCCCGGCCGCCATGGCAGATGAGCCGGTCACCCTGACCCTGTACAACGGCCAGCACAAGGAAATCGGCGAAGCCATCGCCAAGGCCTATGAGGCCAAGACCGGCATCCACATCAATATCCGCAAGGGCAGCAGCAACCAGCTGGCTAGCCAGGTCATCGAAGAAGGCGACCGCTCGCCAGCCGACCTGATCTACACCGAAGAATCCCCACCATTGAACAACCTGGGCGAACTGGGCCTGCTGGCTAAGATCGATGACGCCACAGCCAACATGGTGCCCAAGGAATATGTAGGCGCCAACGGCACTTGGATGGGTATCACGGCGCGTACCCGTATCGTGGTCTTCAATCCGAAAAAGGTGGACGAAAAAGACCTGCCGACAACGGTCATGGACTTCGCCAGCCCGGAGTGGGAAGGTCGCGTAGGCTATGTGCCGACCAGCGGCGCTTTCCAGGAGCAGGCCGTGGCCATCTTGAAGATGCACGGGCGTGAGGCCACCGAAGAATGGCTGACTGGACTCAAGGCATTCGGCAAGACGTACACCAACAACATGGTCGCCCTGAAGGCCGTCGAAAAGGGTGAAGTCGCTGCGGTCCTGGTGAACAACTACTACTGGTATGCACTTGAGCGCGAGCGCGGCAAGCTGGACAGCAAGCTCTACTACCTGGCCGATGGCGATGCCGGCAACTTGGTCACCATCTCCGGCGCCGCCGTGGTCAAGGCCAGCAAACACCCGAAAGAGGCACAGGCGCTGCTCAACTGGATGGCCAGCGAAGAAGGCCAGCGCGTGATCACCCAGACCACCGCCGAGTACCCGCTGCACAAGGGCATGGTTTCCGATCGCGGACTGAAACCGTTCGAAGACCTGCGCCCACCGAAAATCTCGCCTGCCGATCTGGGCAATGCCGAGGAAGCGATCGAGCTTGAACGCGAGGTCGGCCTGCTCTGATGACTGCCGCCCTGTCCCAGCCGGTGCCGGTACGCTTCGTACCGCGCCGCAAGCGCCCATCGACCTGGGTGGTGCTGCCTGTGCTGTTCCTGGTGGCGATGAGCCTGCTGCCGTTGCTGTACGTCGCCATGAAGGCCTGGGAAGCTGGGTGGCGGGAAGCACTGCACCTACTCTGGCGTCCCTTTGTCTGGGGCCTGATGCGCAATACCCTGCTGCTCATGGCTGGGGTGACGCTGGCGTGCATGGTCGTAGGCCTGGCTCTGGCCTGGCTATTGGAGCGCAGTAACCTGCCCGGCCGCCGGCTATGGGGCGTGGTGCTGTGCCTGCCGTTCGCAGTGCCGTCGTTCATCAGCAGCTTCACCTGGGTGTCGCTGAGCTCGGACTTCGAAGGGCTGGGCGGGGCGATCATGGTCATGGCGCTGTCCAAATACCCACTGGTATTCCTGCCGGTGGCCGCCACCCTGCGCAATCTCGACACTTCGCTGGAAGAGTCTGCACGCACACTGGGCTACAGCCGCTGGGGCGTGTTCCGCAAAATCACTCTGCCACTGTTGTGGCCGTCGATACTTGGCGGCGCGCTACTGATCGCATTGCACATGCTGGTCGAGTTCGGCGCCTTGTCGATCCTCGGGCTGCAGACTTTCACCACGGCGATCTACCAACAGTTCGAGCTGGAATTTAGCAACGCCAATGCGGCCATGCTCTCAGCAGTACTGCTTGCACTGTGCTTGCTGATGCTGTGGCTTGAACTGCGAGTGCGCGGCAAGGCTCGCCATGTGCGTATTGGCCAGGGCGTAGCACGCCGCGGGCAACCTGTGCGCCTGCGCGGCTGGATGCCTTTGGGGCAACTGTTCTGCCTGGGCCTGGCCATTCTCGGCAGCGGGATTCCGCTGGCGATGCTGGGTTACTGGCTGAGCGTGGGCTCTTCGGCAGCCTTCCCGGTGGCCGCGATCAGCAAGGCTCTGCTGACCTCGTTGTCGGTTTCACTGGGGGGGGCGGGCGTCTGTGTGCTGTTGGCGTTGCCGGTCAGCTTCCTGGTGGTGCGCTACAAAGGCCGCCTGGCCATGTGGGCAGAACGCCTGCCGTACCTGCTGCACGCCCTGCCCGGCTTGGTGATCGCCCTGGCGCTGGTGGTGTTCTCTTTGCACTACGTGCCAGCGCTGTACCAGACTACCGCGCTGTTGCTGCTGGCTTATGCGCTGCTGTTCCTGCCATTGGCCCAGGCGCCGGTACGCACCGCGCTGAACAAGGCTTCGCCGACCCTCGAAGAAGCGGCCCGCACCCTGGGTGCCAGCAGCTTCGCGGCGTTCTGCCGGGTGACCCTGCCGATCATCTTCCCGGCCATGGCGGCGGCCTTCGCCTTGGTGTTCCTTGATGCAATGAAGGAGCTTACAGCTACCCTGCTGCTCAGCCCGACTGGCATGACCACCCTGGCCACTGAGGTCTGGGCGCATACGGCCAACGTCGAGTTTGCAGCGGCGGCGCCTTATGCGGCGCTGTTGATTGTGGTTTCGGGGTTGCCGGTTTATCTACTAACTACGCGGATGTATTTGAACAAAGCTTGAAAATGGGTCCAGGCTGACAGACAGCCTGGACCGCTAGCAACACAACCTTACGGGCTAGTAACATTTTCAAGATTAACTGCCTACAAATCGCAACCATCCCCAAAGTGCAATAAGTGACAAAAAAATAGCAGCTTGAACGAACCACAACCCAACAAGCACACACCGCAATCGCTCAGGGAATTTTTTCACATCTTCAACATCCAGCACTCCCTTACGAACACAAAGCGACCGTATCGACAATAAAAGAGACACCGAACCGGTACGCATTATTTTACCCAGCAAGCCCGCGTGACCAAAAATCTTTTTGTTGCCCAAAACCATCGAGCTGTTGGAAAGCAACGACTCTATGTAATTCACATAGCGAACCGAAACATATATCCATACAGCCATGATTATGAACATGGCCATCATCAAAGGAAGGCCTAACCATCTGAGGTCGAAGCCATTCATTGAGTTACCTCATACAACAACTCACCTAACATCTCGCCGATATCTCCCACGACCGAACCGCCTGCGGCGCCACCAATAGCACCCCCGATCACAGTGCACGCGAGGGCCCCCGGGCCGCCTGTCGCTATCCCGAGGAACATTACACACCCAGCTCCACCTAGAGACCCACCAATCGCCCCTCCAGCGAACGATCCCCCCGTACTACCAAGCAGGGAGCCGCCCTCCACATACCTGGCCTTCCTGCAGTCTTCTGGACGTCCGAATGCACAGGCATGATGGATACTCAAACCCGTTGAAGCTACGTCGAGCCCCAAGCCGATGTAAGTACCCGACTTTATGAAATTTGCTGCTTTCGAAACTCCAGCAACTTTCTCCGCATATCCAGCAATTTCGCCTGTGTGAAGGTAGCTCTTGGTGGAGATCTCCAGAGTTCTTTTCATCGCGCCTTTATTGCGCAGCCCTGAACCGTAAGCAGCCATTTTGTTCAACTGTTCTTCCAATCTAACGAACAAAACCATCCTCTTGGCGTAAAATTCGTCGCGTGCTTTCAGCGTCCCGCTTTTCAAATAGTGCCGATGTAATATCTCAATTTCTTCCAACGTTTTCTTGATTGCCTCAAGGTGCCTGTGCCACCCGTCGCTCACAGCTCCCACCCCCATCGACGCATGGGCCAGCAAGCTTTTCAACATCTCGTAGTTATCCAGAAAAAAATCATCTACGCCTGCGCCATTGATTTCAAGCTGGTGGTGTATCCCCGCCGCCTTCGCCATCAAAAATGCCTCATGACTCGTACATGACGGTGTATTCGGGTCGCCCACAATCACTAGCTCCCCACCAACAACTACTCCATTGGCGATATGCGCATTCAATACATCAAACTTGGCCCGCTGGTTGGCCGACATCGGGGTGTCGGCCTTCAGGGACTCATACGACTGCGCTTGCGGATTAATGAAGCTGCGCGCCTCGGACATGGTCGCACCTCACGCATACTTCTTATTGTTGATGCGGTCCCAACCGCCCGTGACGTTGCCGCCAGCAATGCCGTCAGGGTGTTTCTGCCGCGTGTAGGTCGTCTTTATGCGCCCGTAGTTAAGCTGCACGACTTCCACTGGCACCCCAGCGCTGGCGCTCTGTGCATAGTCGGCGATGATCACTTCCTCTAGGACGACTTCGTAGTACTTGAGCTTATCGCCACCAGCACGACAGAGCACGAGCTTCACCTCCTTCAGGTGCTGCCCGGCACAGCTAGCCTCCAGCAGCTTGCAGCTAGCACTGTCCAGGTATTTGGTGAAGGTAAAGTTGGTGAGCGTGGTGCGGCCTGATGATGCGCCGCCCGCTGAGCTTGCGGTGGCAGAGGTACTCTGGTTTGCACCGAACTTGTAGCCGATGATTTCGATCCAGTTGGGGTACTGCTCGTCCAGCGCTTCGCCAGTGATTTCCGCGATTTGAATATAGGCATCGAAAGCCATGCTTACCTCTCCTTGGTAAAGATTGGGCTGATAACGACGATGTTCCGACATCGCCGCCCTGAGGTTGCTCCTGAAGAAAGCTGCGAAGTTTGCCGAGAGCCTCCAGGCCCGATTGACACTAGCTCCCTGTGTCTAGCGCTGCAACAGCAAACATTCTAACGGGATCTATTTGGGAAATTTCCTACAATTTTGATGAAGATGCAGGCTTGATCACGTAAATGAATGCTTCACCCTCACATTCAGGGCTGCCTACAAATTCGCCAGCATCCGACGCACGATGAAGCCATGCACCTGGCCAACCGGCAGCATGTATAGCCGGCCAAAGGCGTTGAAACACCGCACCGACGTGGTCACTTTCAAGCGCAGCCCAGCCACCTCCATGCAGACCATCACCGCCAAGTGCGTATCACGCGAGGTCAGCACCAGTTGCTGGTCGCTGATGGCCTCGACGGTGAAGAAGTCCAGATGCTCACCTATAGCCGGCACATGCCCTGGGTCGCGGGGAGAGAAGCCATGGATATCGGCGACATTGAAACGACGCGAGATGAAGTCACGAATGCGGAAGGCCCTGGCCAGCCAGCCTGGGACATCCGAGGTCATGGCGCAGTAGGCTTGCAGGGCGGTCATCGGGGCAGTGAGCTGTACGCTGGCACTGTGGAGAAAATCGAGGTCGGCCTGGGCGGCGACCAATTGGGCGGACATGAGCAACTCCCTTGTCATGTTTCGCCCACAGCATATCAACAGCGCGAGTTGGATGGCACGGGCTTCGCCCGTGTTCGCGGCGGTTCGACGCCTCGACAAGCCCGCTCCCACAGGGTCCGCACCAGGGCTCGGCAATTGGGCAAGGCAGTTGCCCCAACTTACGCCCGAAACTGACCAAGGCTGGCGCGCAACTGGGCCGCCAGATCATCCAGCACCTTGCTGCTGGCCGTGGTCTGCATCACCACCTCAGCCGAGCGCTCGGCCTGGGCATGGATGTTTTCCACCCTCCCACGCACCGCCTGTGCACCATGGGCTTGCTGCTCGGCAGCCCGGGTCGCCACGCCGATGGCAGCATGCACCTGCTCCACGGCGGCCTGTACCGACTGCTGGCGACGCTCGTTGTCACGCAGCACCAGCAGCCCTTCACTGGCCTTGAGCCCGGCCTGGCTGATGGTCGCCACTGCTTCCTTGGCACCCTTCTGCAGCGCGGCAATATGCGCTTGGATATCACCGGTAGAGCTTTGGGTTTTGCTCGCCAGCGCCCGCACCTCATCGGCCACTACAGCAAACCCGCGACCCGTCTCGCCAGCGCGTGCCGCTTCGATTGCAGCGTTGAGGGCCAGCAGGTTGGTCTGTTCGGCGATGCCATGGATGACTGTCAGCACCACTTCAATCTGCTCGCTCTGCTTGGCCAGGCGCTCGATCACCTGCGAGCCAGTTTCCACCTGGCCGGCAAGGTTCTCGATCAGGCTTGCCAGTTGCGTCGAGGAACGACTGTTCTCATCGGTCGCCTGGCGAATGTCCACGACCTGCTGCAACGCCGCCTGCATGGCATGGCTTTCAGCCTGGGCCTCGTCGGCCATGCTCGACAGATCGCGCAGGCTGGCGGCCACTTCGTCACGCTGCAACGCCGCCGCGGCATCGGCGCCGGCATTGCGCTGGGCCATGGTGCCGATCTCGACACCGGTGCGCTGGGCCACCTCACCGGCCTCGCGGACGATGGGCTGTAGTTTGTCGACAAAGCGGTTGACCGCCGAAGCCATGTCGCCAATCTCGTCACGGCTGTCGAGGGGCACCCGCTTGGTCAAGTCGCCCTCCCCGGCCGCCAGGTCATTGAGGGCAGTGATCAACAGGCGCAACTTGCTCAACACCCGGCGCCCCAGTACCACGGCCACCACCAACAGCACGCCCAGCCCCACCACGACCAAACCTAGGCCAATGCGCCAGCGCAGCTCGGCCGCCGCCTCGCGCACGCTCTGTGCGGTGTTGGCTTGCATGGCACTGGCGCTGGCCTGCGCGGTTTCCAGGCGCTCGCGAAGGGCCTTGCCGCTATCGGCCGCCGCAGCGCCGAGGCTGTCGCCCACCAGTTGCTCGCCACTGGCGATCAAAGCGCTGAAGCGCTGGTCGAGCGCTTTGAGCTCTTGGTCAACGCCCGCCGTTGAAACGCCCATCAGCACTTTGCCTATCTCGGCACCGTTGGGGTTGATGGAGGCTTCGACGTAATACACCGCCGGGTCGCGGCGTGCCGCCTCCAGCACCTTGTCCAGTGCCCGCTCGCCCTGGCCCTTTTCGATCAAGGCCTGGTTGATCGGGTTCTGCCGGTTCAGATACCGGGTCAGGTGCTGGCCCTGAGCATCGTCGTAGATCACGAAGAGAACATTGGGGTTGCGCTGGGCGCGGCGGGCGAACTCGGAAAGCACCGGTACATCGTTGTCCCAGATCGCCCGTGGGGCCACCGAGGCCAGCAGCTCAGCCATATCGTTGGCCGAATCCTTGAGGTTTTTTTCCAAGGTGGCACGCAGTTGTCGCTGCTCGTCCTGCAAGCGTGTGGAAAGCCCCGCGCTCAAGCGCTGGCGGGTGCTGCTGGAAAGGCTCTGCAGCCCGGTGCGCACGTCTTCTCCTGCCTGCTCCAGTTCGTTGGCGAGCTGGCGGCTGTCATGGCCCAGACGCTCGCCCAGGTCAGCCTCCAAGGCCGTAACGGTGCTTCGGGCCAGCGCAACGGCAACCAGTACCTGCACCAAAAGGGCGATACCAAGGGCAACAAACACAGGCCGCAAGAGGCGGCTTCGTAACAATGAAAGGATTGCAGACACGGTGTAACCCTCGTGTTTTCTGGCGCCACTACTTTGATGGCATCTACAGAGACTTCTTACAGCAAGGGTTGTGCCGCAGGCAGCGGGGAGATACGCCAAGGTCTAGGAGGCCGACCAATCGTGTATCCAAATGAAAACGCCGCGCTCCTTTTCAGGAGCGCGGCGTTGGCTCAACCTGGATGAGGATCAGGCGAACGGATGGCGCAGAACGATGGTTTCGTTGCGGTCAGGGCCGGTCGAAATGATATCGATCGGGGCGCCTACCAGCTCTTCGATACGCTTGATGTAGTTACGCGCAGCTTGCGGCAGCTCTTCCAGGGTTTTCACGCCCAAGGTCGATTCGCTCCAGCCCGGCATCTCTTCGTACACCGGCTCCAGGCCGATGTAGCTGTCAGCATCGGACGGGGCATCGATGACGGCACCGTTCTCGTTTTTGTAGCCAACGCAGATGTTGATGGTTTCCAGGCCGTCGAGCACGTCCAGCTTGGTCAGGCAGATGCCCGAAATGCTGTTGACGTCGATGGCGCGGCGCAGGATGACGGCGTCGAACCAGCCGCAACGGCGAGCACGGCCAGTGGTCGAACCAAACTCATGGCCACGCTTGGCCAGGGTGGCACCGGTTTCGTCGAACAATTCAGTCGGGAACGGGCCGGAACCCACGCGAGTGGTGTAGGCCTTGGTGATGCCCAGGATGTAGTCCAGGTACATCGGGCCAACGCCGGAACCGGTGGAGATGCCACCTGCAGTGGTGTTGGAGCTGGTCACGTACGGGTAGGTACCGTGGTCGATGTCCAGCAGCGAACCCTGAGCACCCTCGAACATGATGTCCTTGCCGGCGCGGCGCAGGTTGTGCAGCTCGGCGGTGACGTCGAGCATCATCGGTTTGAGCTGTTCGGCATAGGCCATGCACTCGTCCAGGGTCTGCTGGAAGTCGATTGCCGGCTCTTTGTAGTAGTTCACCAACTGGAAGTTATGGTAGTCCAGCAGCTCACCCAGCTTGGCGGCGAAGCGCTCGCGGTGGAACAGGTCGCCAACGCGCAGGCCGCGACGAGCAACCTTGTCTTCATAGGCTGGGCCGATACCGCGGCCGGTGGTGCCGATCTTGGCTTCGCCACGGGCTTTTTCACGGGCCTGGTCCAGGGCCACGTGGTACGACAGAATCAGCGGGGCTGCCGGAGAGATACGCAGGCGCTCGCGCACCGGTACGCCTTTCTCTTCCAGCTTGGTGATTTCACGCATCAAAGCGTCTGGAGCAACGACTACGCCGTTGCCGATCAGGCACTGGACGCCTTCACGCAGGATGCCCGAGGGAATCAGGTGCAGAACGGTTTTTTCACCGTTGATCACCAGGGTGTGGCCAGCGTTGTGGCCGCCCTGGTAGCGCACTACAGCGGCAGCATGTTCGGTCAGCAGATCGACGATCTTGCCTTTGCCCTCATCACCCCACTGGGTGCCCAGGACGACGACATTCTTACCCATTACATTGGTCCTCATTCACGCAAACTTGGTTGCCGGCCTACTGCCGACGCAGAAACTCACTGGGTCAGCGGCAGAACCTGCCAGCGCCCGTCTTGCTGAATCAATTGCCGATCACAATCCGCCTCGAGAGCAGCACTCAACGGCTGGCCAGGCAGAGCCTGGACCACACGCTGGCCCTCGCTGCGCAACTGGCAGACCTGCTGCCAGAGGGCCGCGTCGCCACTGTCCGGCATCCAGATGCCGCCAGTTGGCAATACGACCTCCGCTCGCCCCAGTGTGACCAGGGTCTTCAAATCCGTGGAGAAACCGGTAGCCGGACGCGCCCGGCCAAAGTCGGCCCCGATGTCATCGTAGCGCCCACCCTGAGCGATCGATTGACCCTCGCCCGGCACGAATACAGCGAACACCACACCGGTGTGGTAGTTGTATCCGCGCAGCTCGCCAAGGTCGAAGTACAGCGGCAGCTGCGGGTAGCGCGCGGCCAGGCGGTCAGCGATCGCCAGCAGGTCGTCCAACGCAGCCAGCACGCTGGCTGGGGCACGGCCCAAGCGCACACGGGCTTCGGCCAGCACTTCACGACCACCGCACAGCTCGACCAGAGCGCGCAGCATGCTGCCCAGATCCTTGGGCAGGTCGGCAGTCAGCGCCTGCACTTCATCGACCGACTTGCGCTGCAGGGCGTCGAACAGTTGCTGCTCGACTGCACCCGACAGGCCAGCCGCACGCGCCAGGCCGCGGTAGATACCGACGTGACCCAGGTCCATGTGCACATCGGCCACATCGGCCAGTTGCAGCGTGGCGAGCATCAGGCTGATGACTTCGACGTCGCTGGTAGGGCTGGCGTCGCCGTACAACTCGGCACCCAGCTGGATTGGGCTGCGCGAGGTGGACAGGGCGCGGGGCTGGGCGTGCAGCACGCTGCCTGCGTAGCACAGCCGGCTCGGGCCTTCACGTCGCAGGGTGTGGGCGTCGATGCGCGCAACCTGCGGGGTGAAGTCGGCGCGGAAGCCCATCAGGCGGCCCGACTGCGGGTCGACCACCTTGAAGGTGCGCTGATCCAGGTCCTGGCCGGCGCCGGTCAGCAGCGACTCCAGGTACTCGATATGCGGGGTGACGACCAGCTCGTAGCCCCAACTCTGGAACAGGTCCAACACCTGGCGGCGCGCGATCTCGATACGCGCAGCCTCAGGTGGCAGTACTTCCTCGATGCCATCTGGCAGCAGCCAGCGGTCTACCGTTGCCATTACGCCATTTCCCCTCTGGTCCGGGCGGCTCGCCAGCTGGCTAGCCGTCAGTAAAGCTGGTATCGCGCACAGCAGCGGGCAGCACTGATCCCAGCGCAGCCACCGTACCCGATACCCTCGAATTGCCTTGCGAGCTGACCAAACCGTCAACTGGCGCTAGGCCAATCAACCTTGCAGACGCAAAAAAGCCGGGAAATTTCCCGGCTGCCGCATCATACACCCCTTTTCATTCAGGATGCACCCCGCCTGGTGTTTTAGCTGCCAGGCGGGGTGCCGCTGGATGAAGATCAGGGCCTGAGCATCAAGGCTTGCTCTTGTCCAGGAAGCGGAAGAACTCGTTCTTCGCGTCCAGAACCAGCACGTCGCTCTTGCTGGAGAAGCTTTCACGGTAGGCCTGCAGGCTACGGTAGAACGCGTAGAAATCAGCGTCCTGGGTGTAGGCCTTGGCATAAATGGCGGCCGCCTGGGCGTCGCCGTCACCGCGGGTCTCTTCCGCTTCGCGATAGGCTTCGGCCAGCAACACACGGCGCTGGCGGTCGGCATCGGCGCGAATACCTTCGGCCAACTCGTTACCCTTGGCACGGTGTTCGCGGGCTTCACGCTCACGCTCGGTGCTCATGCGGTCGAACACGCTGCGGTTGACTTCTTTGGGCAGGTCGATGGCCTTGACGCGTACGTCGACGACCTCGATACCCAGCTCCTTATTGGCCATGCGGTTCAGCGATGCAGTGATGTCAGCCATCAGCGCATCGCGCTCACCCGAAACCACCTCGTGCAGGGTACGCTTACCGAACTGGTCACGCAGGCCGCTTTCCAGGCGACGCGACAGACGCTCGTCGGCAATCTGTTTCATGCCGGAAGTAGCGGTATAGAAGCGCTCGGCATCCTTGACGCGCCACTTGGCGTAGGCGTCGACCATCACCGCTTTCTTCTCCAGGGTCAGGAACCGCTGGGTCGGTGCGTCGAGGGTCATCAGGCGTGCATCGAACTTACGCACCTGGTTCACGTACGGGATCTTCACGTGCAGGCCAGGCTGGACATCGGCCTGTACCACCTTACCGAAGCGCAGCAGCACTGCCCGCTCGGTCTGGGACACGATGTAGAAGCTGTTCCAGGCCACGATAGCCAGTACCACTACGGCAATCAGGGCGATCAGCGATCGGTTGCTCATCAGCGGCTCTCCCTAGTGCGCAGCGGCTGCTGTTGCTGTTGCAGGTCTTGCGCCGTACGCGCGGCCGCATCGTTGGCCGACGGGCTGACGCTGCTGCCCGGGGTGGCGGCTTTGCGGCTACCTTCGACCATTTTGTCCAGCGGCAGATAGAGCAGGTTGTTCTGCCCATCCTTGGCCGTGACCAGGACCTTGCTCGAATTGCTGTAGACCTCTTGCATGGTCTCCAGGTACAAGCGCTGACGGGTCACGTCAGGGGCCTTGCGGTACTCGCCGACCAGTTTGGTGAAGCGGTCGGCCTCACCCTTGGCACGGGCGATGACCTCATCGCGGTAGCCGTTGGCGTCCTCGATGATGCGCTGCGCCTGACCGCGGGCTTCGGGCACCACGCCGTTGGCGTAGGACTCGGCCTGGTTGCGGGCACGCTGCTCGTCTTCGCGGGCGCGGATCACGTCATCGAAGGCTTCCTGCACTTCACGCGGGGCTGCCGCGCTCTGTACGTTGACCTGGGTGACGGTGATACCGGTGCGGTAGTTGTCGAGGAAGCGCTGCAGGCGTTCGCGGATATCCACGGCCATCTGCTCACGACCCTCGGTCAGCACCTGGTCCATCGAGGTGGAACCCACCACATGGCGCAGGGCACTGTCGGTCGCATGCTGCAGGCTGACCTCAGGCTGGTCGACGTTGAGCACGAAATCCTTCAGGTTGCTGATCTTGTACTGGACGGTCAGCGGCACCTCGACGATGTTCTCGTCTTCGGTGAGCATCTGCCCCTGCTTGGTGTAGGCACGCTCGCGCGTGACGTTTTCCATGTATTTGCGATCGATTGGCGGGAAGTAGATGTTCAGGCCGGGACCGACCGTCTCATAGTACTTGCCGAAGCGCAGCACCACGGCCTGCTCCTGCTCGTCGACCACGTACACGGCGCTGTACAGCCAGATTGCAGCAAGCACCGCCAGGCCGATGCCCAGCAGGCCGAAGCCACCACCCTTGCCGACATTGCGGTCACCGCCGCCACGTTTCTTGCCACTGCCGAACATACCGTTGAGGCTGTCCTGCAGCTTGCGGAAGGCCTCGTCCAGATCCGGTGGACCCTTCTTGTCGCCACCACCGCCGCCACCGCGACGGCCGCCCCAGGGATCCTGATTGTTCGAGTTGCCACCCGGCTCGTTCCAAGCCATAGCGCTCTCCATCTGATAAAGCAAAGACGCGCCCACGGCGCGCCGTCCAATGCTACAGAATGCCTGCCACTGCTGCCCGACGACCTCACCGGGCATTTATTGCAAAGTGTGTTGCTCGACAAACACTTGCGGCTCCATGCCTTCCCGACTGACCAGGCGATTCAATTCGACCCTGGGCAGACGAACACTCAGCAGACTGCGCCCTTCTTCGTCATGCTCTTCACTTTGCACGGCACCCAAGGCAAAGAATTGCGCGCGCAAGCGGGCAAAACGCTGCTCAAGACACAGGGTACCGACAAACAGATCATCCCCCAGCAACTCGGCAATCGCCTGGCCGACAAGCTCCAGGCCACGTCCATCTCGTGCAGATACCCAGACCCGCTGCGGCTTGCCATCGGCATCGCGTTGAATCTGCGGCTCGACATCTTCAAGCAGGTCGAGTTTGTTATAGACCTCGAGTATCGGCAAGCCTTCGGCACCGATCTCTCCCAACACGGCCAGCACCTGCTCGATCTGCTCCATGCGCTCAGGCTCATGGGCGTCGATCACGTGCACCAGCAGATCGGAGTTGCTCGACTCTTCGAGCGTAGCCCGAAATGCCTCAACCAGCTTGTGCGGCAGGTGGCGAATGAAGCCCACGGTGTCGGCCAGCACGATCGGGCCCAGGTCGGCCAATTGCAGCCGGCGCAGGGTCGGGTCCAGGGTGGCGAACAACTGGTCGGCCGCGTATACCGCTGATTCGGTCAGCGCATTGAACAAGGTGGACTTGCCGGCGTTGGTGTAGCCAACCAGCGATACCGAAGGAATGTCCGCACGCTTGCGGCCGCGACGGGCCTGCTCACGCTGGCTGCGCACCTTCTCTAGGCGCCTCTTGATCTGGCGGATACGCACCCGCAGCAGACGGCGGTCGGTTTCCAGCTGGGTTTCACCCGGCCCGCGCAGGCCAATACCACCCTTTTGCCGCTCCAGGTGAGTCCAGCCGCGTACAAGCCGCGTGCTCATGTGATCAAGCTGTGCCAGTTCGACCTGCAGCTTGCCTTCATGGGTACGCGCCCGCTGGGCGAAGATGTCGAGAATCAGCCCGGTGCGGTCAAGCACGCGACACTCGAAGACGCGTTCGAGGTTACGTTCCTGACTGGGCGTGAGGGTGTGATTGAAAATCACCAGGTCTACCTGTTCGGCTTTGACCAGGTCGCGCAATTCCTCGACCTTGCCGCTGCCAATCAGGTATTTGGCCGTAGGCTGATGCCTGGCTACCGTGGCCAAGGAGACGATGTCGGCTCCGGCCGATAATGCCAGTTCCTGAAACTCCTGCGGGTCTTCGCGCGCCTCAGGGTTCTGACCTTCCAAGTGAACGAGCAACGCCCGCTCACCACCACCGTGGCGCTCAAAGAACAATGCAGGCTCCTATCAGGCGTTGCCTGGCTCGCTGTCGCCGTGTTCGGAATCGGACGGGCTTGGCAGGCGAACCGGACGAGCAGGGACGACGGTCGAAATGGCGTGCTTGTAGACCATCTGGCTGACAGTGTTCTTCAGCAGTACCACGAACTGGTCAAAAGATTCGATCGAGCCCTGCAGCTTGATCCCGTTGACCAGGTAGATCGAAACCGGGACCTTTTCTTTTCTCAGTTGATTCAAGTAAGGGTCTTGTAGCGAATGCCCTTTTGACATATGCCGCACTCCTGTAAGGATAAATATTGGAAAATCACAAAAATCGATAAGTTCAGGCCGCCCCTTCGCAAGAATAGACGGCTATCAGCAGGGACTCAGCTCAATATGGAGACGGCCCCAAGGTATTTCAAGGTGCGGGACAGATTGTCGCAGGCCAGGCTGTCGAGCCAGTGCACGTCAGGCCAGCCACGCAGCCAGGTGAACTGCCGCTTGGCCAGCTGTCGAGTAGCGATGATACCGCGTTCGCGCATCTCATTCTCAGTCAGCTTGCCGTCCAGGTAATCCCAGACCTGTCGATACCCTACAGCCCGTATAGACGGCAGCCCGGCGTGCAAGTCACTTCTGGCCCGCAGCGATCGGACCTCGTCGACGAAGCCCTGTTCCAACATTTGCGAAAATCGTAACGCAATTCGTTTGTGCAGAATGTGACGGTCAGCCGGGGCGATCGCCAAACTCGCGACAGTATAGGGCAAATGCCCGCCAGCGCCTGCGTCTGCGGCGCTACTTTCAGCGAATTGACGCTGGCGGTGAGCGGTCATGCTCTGGCCGCTGACCCGATAAACTTCCAGCGCTCTGATAAGCCGCTGCGGGTCGTTGGGGTGGATACGCGCTGCCGACTCCGGGTCCACCAGTGCCAGTTGCCGGTGCAGCTCAACCAAGCCCAGCGCCTGGGCCTCGGCCTCAAGGGCCGCGCGCACAGCAGCATCGGCCGCCGGCATGTCCGCCAGGCCTTCGATCAACGCCTTGTAATAGAGCATGGTGCCGCCCACCAGCAGCGGGATTTTGCCGCGCGCGCTGATGTCGGCCATCGCCTCCAAGGCGTCAGTGCGAAACTGAGCGGCCGAATAGCTTTCGGCCGGGTCGCGGATATCGATCAAACGATGCGGATAGGCCGCCAAGGTTTCTTTGGAAGGCTTGGCCGAACCGATGTCCAGGCCGCGGTACACCAGCGCCGAGTCGACGCTGATCAGCTCGCAAGGCAGCACTTTGGTCAGCTCGATGGCAAGGTCGGTCTTGCCGGCAGCCGTCGGGCCCATGAGAAAGATTGCAGGTGGCTTGCCGCTCATGTCATCGACCGCGCAGGAAAAGTTTGTCCAGATCGTCCAGGCCCATCTGGGTCCAGGTCGGACGACCATGGTTGCACTGACCGCTGCGCTCGGTGTTTTCCATGTCGCGCAGCAGGGCATTCATCTCGGGGATTGCCAGGCGCCGGTTGGCACGCACCGCGCCGTGGCACGCCATAGTACCGAGCAACTCGTTGAGATGCGCCTGGATTCGGTCGCTGGTGCCGTACTCCATCAGGTCGGCGAGCACGTCTTGCACCAGGCGATTGGCCTCGGCCTGCTTGAGCAGTGCTGGGATCTGGCGGATCGCCAGGGTTTCTGGCCCCAGCCGCTGCAGCTCGAAGCCCAAGCGCTGAAACCACTGGCCGTGTTCCTCGGCGCAATCAGCCTCGCGCTGGCTCAACGCCAGGGTTTCCGGCACGAGCAGTGGCTGGCCACTGAGCCCTTCGCTGGCCATCGCCACCTTCAAGCGTTCGTACATGATTCGCTCATGGGCCGCATGCATATCCACCAGCACTAGCCCTACGGCGTTTTCGGCCAGGATGTAGATACCCTTGAGCTGTGCCAGGGCGTAGCCAAGGGGCGGGATGTCGCCCTGGCTTTCTGGCAACCCCGTGGATGCTGGCGCAGCATCGTTGAGTGGCTTGAAGAACTCCCGATAGACCGCCTGGGCTTCGGCGGCAGGCAATGGCTGCGAGGGGCGCGGGGTGTACTGGTACTGATAACCTGCGCCACTGCCGCCATTGGAAATGCCATGCTGCGGCGCCTGCGGCTGCTCGAGCACAGGCGAGGCCAAGCGCATTTCACCCTGGGGGCCGAACTCGCCGGCTTGCTGCCCGGTCGCTCGGGCCTGGTCGGGAACAGCGGCTGGGGCGGCCAGCTGGTCTTCTGGACGTACGTCAGCCAGGGCCCGGTGCAGTGTGCCGTAGAGAAAGTCATGCACCGAACGGCCTTCGCGAAAGCGCACTTCGTGCTTGGTCGGGTGCACATTGACGTCGACGCCGTTGGGCTCTAGTTCCAGGAACAGCACGAAAGTCGGGTGCCGACCGTTGAACAGTACATCCCGGTAGGCCTGCCGCACGGCGTGGGCGACCAGTTTGTCCCGCACCGCGCGGCCATTGACGAAGAAATACTGAAGGTCCGCCTGGCTGCGCGAGAACGTCGGCAGGCCAACCCAGCCCCACAGGCGCAAGCCATTGCGCTCGACATCGATCGGCAGCGCCTGCTCCATGAACCCCGGGCCACATATGGCACCAACCCTTCGCGCACGGGCGGTTTCATCATGGGCCTCATGCAGGCTGAGAATACTCTTGCCGTTATGGCGCAGATGAAAGCCTACATCGAAGCGGGCCAGAGCCAGGCGCCGGATGACTTCCTGCAGGTGATCGAATTCGGTCTTTTCGGCCTTGAGAAACTTGCGCCGGGCCGGGGTATTGAAGAACAGGTCGCGCACCTCGACCGAGGTGCCGACTGGGTGCGCAGCGGGCTGCACACGGGGTGTCATGTCACGGCCTTCGGTCTCGACCTGCCAGGCTTCACCTGCACTGGCGGTGCGCGACGTCAGGGTCAGCCGCGCCACCGAACTGATCGAGGCCAGCGCCTCGCCTCGGAAACCCAGACTCAAAACGCCTTCAAGATCTTCGAGTTCGCGAATCTTGCTGGTGGCGTGACGGGCCAAGGCCAGGGGCAAGTCATCTGCGGAAATACCGCTGCCATCGTCGCGCACACGCAGCAACTTCACCCCGCCCTGCTCGACCTCAACATCGATGCGACGAGCCCCGGAGTCCAGGCTGTTTTCCAAAAGCTCCTTGGCCACCGACGCTGGCCGCTCGACCACCTCACCTGCGGCAATCTGGTTGGCCAGCCGCGGGCTTAGCAGCTGTATGCGCGAGCCGCCACTCATTGTGCGGCCAGCGTGGTAGCAGGAATGTCGAGTTGCTGGCCAACCTTGAGCTCATCGCTCTTGAGGTTGTTGGTGCTGCGCAGGCTGGTCACGCTGACTTGATAGCGCACAGCGAGCATCGCCAGGGTTTCGCCCGGACGCACGGTATGCTCACGCGGCCCTTGGGCGATCTTGCCACTGTCTCGCAGCCACGCCACGTAGGTACCCGGCGGCGGGTTCTGCTGGAAGTACTGGCGTACACCCGTATGGATCGAGCGGGCCAGGGCTTGTTGATGGCTGGCGGTGGCCAGTTTGGCCGCTTCGCTGTTGTTCGAAATGAACCCGGTTTCCACCAGAATCGATGGAATGTCGGGCGATTTCAACACCATGAAGCCCGCCTGCTCCACCCGCTGCTTGTGCAGCGATGTCACCCGGCCCATGTTGCCGAGCACCTTCTGCCCCACGTTCAGGCTTGAGCTGAGCGTGGCAGTCATCGACAGGTCGAGCAGCACGCCTGCGAGCATGCGGTCCTTGTCATCAAGGCTGACGTTGCCGGCGCCGCCGATCAAGTCAGAGCGGTTTTCAGTGTCGGCCAGCCAGCGCGCCGTCTCGGACGTGGCACCCCGATCGGACAGAGCGAACACTGAAGCGCCGAATGCGGCACGCGATGGCGCGGCGTCGGCGTGGATGGAAATGAACAGGTCGGCGCCCTTCTTGCGGGCGATCTCGGTGCGCTTGCGCAACGGGATGAAGTAGTCACCGGTACGTGTCAACTCGGCACGGTAGCCCTTTTCGGTGTTGATCTGGCGCTGCAACTCCTTGGCGATCTGCAGCACGATGTCTTTCTCGTGTTGGCCGCGCGAGCCGGAGGCGCCTGGGTCTTCACCACCATGGCCGGCGTCGATGGCGACGACGATGTCGCGCTTGCCACTGGGCACCGGTGGCAGCTTGATCGCCGGTTGGGCCGGGCTCACCGGAACGGCTGGCGTGGTCGCCGGGGTTGGCGTTGGAGTAGGCGGTGGCGTCGGTGCAGTCGCCGCGATGGCGTCGGCTTCCTGATCGTACAGGTCGACTACCAGGCGGTTGCCATACTGGGCATTGGGCGCCAGTGTGAAGCTCTTGGGCGTGACCGACTTTTTCAAGTCGACCACCACGCGCAGATCGGTTGGCGTGCGCTGGGCGGAACGCACACTGCTGATTGGCGTGTTGGCTGTCGATACCTTCAACGGTGCGCCCAAGGTCGCGCCATTGATGTCGATCACCAGGCGATCGGGCGCGCTGAGGGTGAAGACACTATGCTGCACGGGGCCAGAAAGATCGAAGACCAGCCGCGTGTTGTCCGGCGCGCGCCACAGGCGCACGCTCTTGACTTGTGTGACGGCCAGAGCGTCAACGGTCACCGCTGCCAGCAGCAATCCAACCACAGCGACCAGTGCGCGTATGCGCATACCTACCCCACTTACTGTTTATAGTGTTCGGCCAGTGCAGTGCACCAGGCCTCGCCGCGAGCCCCCTGCGGCCTAAGGACAAGCGAGCGGCCGCCCGCTTGGGGGCTTATGGTAATGGTCAGGTCAGGCTTTGGCAAAACGCCCGCACCCTTTTGTGGCCACTCGAACAGGCACAGTGGGTCGCCTTCGAAATAATCGCGAATCCCCATAAACTCCAGCTCTTCCGGATCGACCAGGCGATACAGATCGAAATGGTAGGCGCGAACTTCACCGATTTCGTAGGGTTCCACCACTGTGAACGTAGGACTTTTCACTGCACCAGTATGGCCCAGACCGCGGATCAAGCCACGCGAAAGCGTGGTCTTGCCAGCACCCAGGTCACCTTCCAGAAAAATCACGCCATGACCGCCGGTCACTTCGGCAAGCTTTGCGCCGAAATCGACCGTGGCCGCTTCATCGGCCAGAAACAGGGTTAAGCCAGACACGCAGAATGCTCCTCCAACAACTCTCGAATGACCGGCGCCAGATCGCTGGCTGCCAGGCCTCTGCCTTTGACGCCCAATCGCTCGCCGGCGCAGGCATGCAGCCATACGCCAAGGCCTGCAGCGCTCCAGGCGTCCAACCCCTGGGCCAGCAAAGCTGCCAGCACGCCGGTCAGCACATCGCCCAAGCCGGCACCGGCCATCGCCGGATGGCCCCGCTCACACACCAGCAACCGGCCGGCGGGGTCAGCCACCAAGGTACCGGCGCCCTTGAGCACGCAGATACTGGCATAGCGGCGGGCCAATTTGCGTGCCGCGCCGGGACGATCGGCTTGCACCGCCTCGGTGGAAATGCCCAGCAATCGCGCCGCCTCGCCGGGGTGCGGGGTGAGGATGCTACCACTGGGCAGCGCCAAGGGGGTGCTGGCCAGCAGGTTCAGAGCATCGGCGTCCCAAACCTGCGGCCGCTCGGCCTTGGCCACCGCCGACAGCAAGCTGCGCCCCCAGGCCGCTTGCCCAAGCCCCGGACCCACCACCACTACCGTCGCACGCTCTAGTACACCGACCAACTGGTTGGCCGATTCAACTCCCAGGCACATGCTCTCCGGCAGGCGCGCCAAGCTCGCAACCACATGCTCCGGGCGAGTCGCTAAACTGACAAGCCCCGCGCCGCAACGCAGCGCCGCCTCGGCACTGAGCAAAACGGCGCCAGCAGTGCCAAGGTCTCCACCCACAACCAGCACATGGCCAAAGTCACCCTTGTGGGCTTGGGAATCACGTGCCGGCAGGTGTGCGACCGTCAGGCTGCTCAGCAGTTCAGGGGCATTGCTTGGGTGTTTGGTCTGCGCCATAGGGTCAAAGGCTCCAATGTCTGGCAGAATTATACGCACCTGAGCCTGTATTGCCTGCCCACCATGTCCGCCTTGACACCTGACCTTGCCCAACTGGCCCAATCCATCAAGATCTGGGGCCAAGAACTCGGCTTTGCCCACGTAGGCATTGCCGGCGTCGACCTTGGGGAGCACGAACAGCATCTGCAACGCTGGCTCGACGCCGGCTATCAGGGCGAGATGGAGTACCTGGGCGCCCATGGCAGCAAGCGCGCCCACCCCGACCAACTGATTCCCGGCACCGTACGCGTGGTTTCGCTGCGGATGGATTACCTTCCCGGCGACACGCAAATGGCCCAGCGCCTGGCCCAGCCTGAAAAGGCCTATATATCGCGTTATGCACTGGGCCGTGATTATCACAAACTGGTTCGCAAGCGCGTGCAGTTTCTGGCCGATCGCATTCAGGAGGCCATCGGCCCATTCGGCTACCGCGCCTTCGTCGACAGCGCCCCGGTGCTGGAAAAAGCCTTGGCCGAACAGGCGGGGCTAGGTTGGATAGGCAAGAATACCCTGCTGCTCAATCGCAAGGCCGGCAGCTACTTCTTTCTGGCCGAGCTGTTCGTCGACCTGCCGTTGCCGGTGGATCAAGCGCACACCAGCGAACACTGCGGGCGCTGCCAGGCCTGCCTGGACATCTGCCCAACCAAGGCGTTCGTGGGGCCCTATGTGTTGGATGCACGGCGCTGCATTTCCTATCTGACCATCGAGCTACGTGGGCCAATCCCGGTCGAATTGCGCGCCATGATGGGCAACCGCGTATTCGGCTGCGACGACTGCCAGGTCGTCTGCCCGTGGAACCGCTTCGCCAACTACAGCAAGGAACAGGATTTCCAACCGCGCCATGGGCTGGAAAACGCCGAGCTGGCTGAAATGTTTCTGTGGGACGAACGCACGTTCTTGCGCAAGACCGAAGGCGGGCCACTACGCCGGGCGGGGTATGAGCGCTTCTTGCGCAACCTGGCGGTGGGGCTGGGCAATGCGCCCTCGACCATCCCGGTGATCGAGGCGTTGAAGGCCAGGCGCGAAGATGAGTCGGAGCTGGTGCGCGAGCATGTCGAGTGGGCATTGGCCCGGCATGGCCTCAGATAGCCAAACCCATAGTGGGGTGCCAACCTTTGGCGGTAGGCCATCGCGATTGAGGGTTTAGGCGTTGCCAGTGATCGCCAGCACCCACCACAAGCTATTGCTGATCGTTATAGTGAAACTTGGGCATTTCCCAATGGAAGCGAATGGCCAGCAAGCGCACCAGAAAGCCACCGAACAAAGTCAGCAGCATCGCCTGCTCCGCCGGCACTTTGAAGTAAACGCAGCCTAGGTAGAACCACGCCGCAGCGAACGATACGCTGGCATAGAGTTCGCGACGGAACACCAGTGGGATGTCGTTGCAGAAGATATCCCGCAGAATCCCGCCGAATACACCAGTGATCACGCCACTGATCGATGCCACCAACATGCCCTGCCCCATTTCCAGCGCAGTCATGCAGCCGATAAGCGTGAACGCCACCAGGCCCAACGCATCGAGTACCAAAAATAGCGAGCGCAAGCGGCGCATCATAGGCGCGATGAAAATCGTCAAGAGCGCTGCCAGGCTGGTCAGCACCAAGTACTCAGGATGTTTTACCCAGGTCAGAGGGTAGTGCCCAAGCAGCACATCGCGCACCGAGCCACCCCCCAGGGCGGTCACGCAGGCGATCAGCACCACGCCAAACCAGTCCATGCCGCGCCGGCCGGCAGACAGCGCACCGGTCATCGCTTCGGCGGTAATGGCTATCAGGTAGAGCATCAGCAACATGGTGCGGGTCCGTGCGAGAAAGGCGCGCAGTCTAACCAGTTGCTTCGGGCACCAAAAGAGGGCGCAGGCACATTATCCGCGCCCTTTGGGTTCACACCTTGATGAAATGCTCGCGGTAGTGGCGCAGCTCAGCGATGGACTCGCGGATATCATCCAGGGCCAGGTGAGTGCCGCCCTTCTTGAAGCTGTCACGAACCTCCGGCGCCCAGCGCGCAGCAAGCTCCTTGAGCGTGGAGACATCGAGGTTGCGGTAGTGGAAGTAGTTTTCCAGTTCGCGCATATGGCGGTAAAGGAAGCGGCGATCCTGGCAGATGCTGTTGCCACAGATTGGCGACTTGCCTTTGGGCACCCATTGTTCGAGGAACGCGATGGTCTGTGCTTGGGCTTCTGCCATGCTGACCTTGCTTTCGCGCACGCGCTGGGTGAGGCCCGAGGCACCATGGGTGCGGGTATTCCACTCGTCCATGCGCGCCAGCACTTCGTCACTGTGGTGGATGGCTATCACCGGCCCTTCGGCCAACGTGTTCAGCTCACTGTCGGTGACGATGGTGGCCATCTCGATGATGACGTCGTGGTCCGGGTCCAGACCGGTCATTTCCAGATCGATCCAGATCAGGTTCTGTGGGTTATGCATGAAAAGGCTCCTCGTATAGCCCGTCATAGTAGCCTAGCGAGGTCGACCTGCGCATGCCTGGCGCAAAGGTAACCAGAATGGTCATCGGCCTGGCGTGCTAAACTGCCTGCCGTTTTCAATTTGCCCCTCCTTGGAAGGTCCATGGCCAAACGCCAGCTCAATCGGCGCCAGAACTGGCGTATCGAAAAAATCCAGAACGAACGCGCAGCTCGCGCCGCCAAACGCGAACAGCACGTGCTGCAGGAGCTGGAGGGTGGCGATCTGGGGCCGGAACAGCTGGGCCTGGTAATCGCGCACTTCGGTGTGCAGGTGGAGGTCGAGGCCCAGGATGGCGAGGTCGCCGGCCAGGTATTCCGCTGCCACCTGCGGGCCAACTTGCCAGCACTGGTCACCGGCGACCGGGTCGTCTGGCGCGCTGGCAACCAAGGCATCGGCGTGATCGTCGCGCAGATGCCACGCAGCACTGAGCTGTGCCGGCCGAACAACCACGGCCAGCTCAAGCCGGTCGCAGCCAACGTCGACCTGATCGTCATCGTCTTCGCCCCGGCGCCGGAGCCACATCCGAACCTGATCGACCGCTATCTGGTGGCCGCTGAGCATGCCGGCATCCGCCCGCTGCTACTGCTGAACAAGGCCGACCTGATCGACGCCGACAATGGCCCCGGCCTGCACGCGTTACTCGAGGTCTATCGCGACCTGGGCTACCCGCTGCTGGAGGTTTCCGCCCATCAGGGCGACGGCATGCAGCGCCTGCAGCAGATGCTGGACGGGCACATCAGCGTGTTCGTCGGCCAGTCGGGCGTGGGCAAGTCGTCATTGGTCAACAGCCTGCTGCCTGACGCTGGCACCCGGGTGGGCGACCTGTCCGAATGGTCCGGCCAAGGTCAACACACCACGACCACCGCGCGTCTTTATCACTTCCCCAACGGGGGCGACCTGATCGACTCGCCGGGCATTCGCGAATTCGGCCTTGGCCACGTCAGCCGCGACGATGTCGAAGAGGGGTTCATCGAGTTTCGCGACCTGTTCGGAACTTGCCGCTTCCGCGATTGCAAGCATGATCGCGAGCCGGGCTGCGCACTGCTAAAGGCCCTTGAAGACGGCCGCATCAAGCCGCAGCGAATGAACAGCTACCGCTCGATCATCGCTAGCCTGCCCGAAGACAGCTACTGATCCGAAGGGGCTGCCAAGCAGCCCCAACGCTCGCTACTGATCCTTCTGCTCATCCATCTTCAAAGTGCCATCTTCGAAGATGTTCAGCTTTTGCCTGAGTTCACGCGGCTGCATCGGGGCCGGGGCTTCCTGCGCCCCGGCTGGGGCTGACGGTGCGTCAACTGGGGCTGGCGAAGCCGGTTGGCTGGAAGCTTCAGGTGTACCCTGCTCGCCTTCGATGTTGCGCTGGGCTTTTTTGGTCAGCACGATGATGTCGATGCGACGGTTGACCGGGTTGAACGGGTTCTTGCGGTCGAACAACGACGACGAGGCATAGCCCACCACTCGCGCCACCTGGCCATCCGGATAGCCCCCTGCAACCAGCGCTCGCCGCGCTGCGTTCGCGCGGTTGGCCGACAGCTCCCAGTTACCGAAATCGCCAGTGCCCGAATACGGCTTGGCATCGGTGTGGCCACTGATGCTGATCTTGTTCGGCACCGCTTTGATGGTATCGGCCATGGCCAGCAGGATGTCCTCGAAGTACGGCTGCAGGCGCGCGCTGCCGATGTCGAACATCGGCCGGTTCTCGGCATCCATGATCTGGATACGCAGGCCGTCCTGAGTGATTTCGAACAGGATCTGATCCTTGAACTTCTGCAGTTGAGGGTTTTCCTCGACCTTGTTCTGCAGCTCCTGCAACAGCAACTCCAGACGCTCGCGCTCGACCTGCTCGGCCATGGTTTCGACCTGATCCTTGTCCAGCTGAATACTGGTATCAGGCGTAGGCTCGGATTTCACTTCCGGGTTGATGGTCTTTTCCGGCGCCAGTTGCGGCGAACCGCCCAGGTCGATCACATAAGGCGTGCCACTATCGGAGAAGCCGATCGGGTCTTTGAAGTAACCGGCGATGGCAATCTTCTGTTCAGGTGTAGCCGTGGACAGCAGCCACAACACCAGGAAGAACGCCATCATCGCCGTGGCGAAGTCGGCAAAGGCGATCTTCCAGGCCCCACCATGGTGCCCGCCACCGAAGCGCTTGACGCGCTTGATGATTATCGGCTGATTGTTCTCCATGACTCAGCGACCACGAACCGCTTGTTCCAGCTCGGCAAAAGTCGGGCGGTGCTTGGGGTAGAGCACCTTGCGCCCGAACTCCACGGCCAGCGAAGGCGGCATGCCGGAGGCAGAAGCCACCAGCGAGGCCTTGATCGACTCGTAGAGGTTGAGCTCTTCCTTGGCATCGTGCTCCAGGCACTTGGCCAGCGGGCCGAAGAAGCCATAGGCAGCCAGAATACCGAAGAAGGTACCGACCAGTGCCGCACCGACGTGCATGCCGATCGCCTTCTGGTCGCCATCGCCAAGCGAAGCCATGGTCACCACGATACCCAATACGGCTGCAACGATACCGAAACCAGGCATGCCGTCGGCGACCCCTGTGACCGCATGTGAAGGGTGCTCGAGCTCTTCCTTCATGCTCAGCAGTTCCATGTCGAACAGCCCCTCGAGTTCGTGGGGCGCCATGTTGCCGGTGGACATGATGCGCAGGTAGTCACAGATGAACGCGGTCATGCGCTCGTCACCCAGCACTGCTGGGTACTTGGCGAAAATCGGGCTGGCTGCGGCGTCTTCGATATCACTCTCGATCGCCATCATGCCTTCGCGGCGGCTCTTGTTGAGGATTTCGTAGACCAGGCCCAGTACTTCCAGATAGAAAGCATGGGAGAAGCGCGAGCCGAACATCTTCATCGACTTCTTGATTACATGCATGGTCATGTAACCGGGGTTGGCCTGCATGAAGGCGCCGAAGGCCGCACCGCCGATGATCAGCACTTCGAACGGCTGGATCAGTGCCGCGATCTTGCCATGGGAAAGCACATATCCGCCGAGCACGCTCGCGAATACGACGATGATGCCGATAATTTTAGCCATAGGTTCAAAGCACTTGCTGTCGTGGTCAGGGTGAGGGGCGGGAGCTTTAAAACTCTTCTTCTACTTATCGGCAGAACTGCGCCAGACTATAGCCACTCAAAGCGAAAAGCCAGTTCGGACTGATGTCAAAATGCCAATGGAATCCAAGGTGCCCTCTCAGAATCCGCGTACGGTAGAAGCCTGGATCAAGCTGCTCGACGGCGTGCGTGTACCGGTGCCCAAGCCCAGCTACGACCGAGTCATGAGCGCCATCAATGACAGCCGTCGCTCGTTGCGCGACATCGCCGAACTGATGCAGGACAGCCCGGCGCTGGTGCTGTCGGTGATGCGCGAGGCCAACCACCCCGGCAACGCCAGCCAGGCCGAACCTGCTGAAAGCCTGGAAATTGCCCTCAACCGCCTGGGCCTGGTACGCAGCAAGGAGCTACTGATGCGTCTGCCGGCCTTGCCGGAGCACGACATACCCCCGGTGCTGCGCCAGTTCCTGCTGATCAGCCAACACGCAGCGCAACAGGCCAGCGGCCTGTTCGCCAGCCGCCTGGCGCGCCTGTGGCAGGAAATCCACTGGGGCAGCCTGCTGTTCCTGGCACCGCTGTGGCCTCTAGCCTTGGCCTACCCCAAGCTGCTCGATGCCTGGGAACTGCGGGTCATCCACAAAGGCGAGGCGGCCGCCGAGGTGGAACAGGAACTGTTCGGTGTACGCATCTTCGCCCTGTGCCAGGCCGTGGCTGAGCACTGGCGCCTGCCGAAGTGGGTCACCCAGGGTTATCGCCTGCTGCTCGAAGAGCGCGACCAGTTGGCCCTGGTGCTGAATATTGCCCGCGAGCAAGACCTGCTCACCCAGCAGCACCGCCTGGATGAAGCCGCTGGCTTGCGCCGCTGGTTCAACGAACCGGCCAACACCGTGCTGCTGGCCAACAACCTGGCGCTGGCAGCCCAGGTTGGCTGGGACAACCCTCATTTGTTGCGCTGGCAACTGCTGACTGCGCTTTACTTGCAAACATCGCTGGAAGATGTGCAACAGCAAGTGCACCAACAAGCTGCCGCCAGCGCCCGGCGTCACGCCAGTCACGCAGTGTTCCACCCTGCAGAAGCCTTGATCTGGCCATGGGACCAGCGCCGCCCGCACCCAGACATGCTGACGCCACCGCCCCCGTCCAGCGAGGACCTTGGCCGTTGGCGCAAGCTGTGCCAGCAACTGTTGGCACAACCAAGCCCATTCACCAATGCCGTTCACCTGGCCACCCACGCGCGCGAAGCCATGCTCGCCTGCGGCATGCAGCGGGTCATGCTGCTATCGCTGGACGGTGCCCGCGAAACCCTGCGCGTGCAACAGACTGCCGGCCTGCCTAAAGAGGCCGGGGCCATCAGCTTGCCGCTCGCGCAGCACAAGCTGCTGCACAAGCTCATGGCCAAGGCCGGCCAGCTGCGCCTGACACCCGCCAACCACGGCCAATTTTCGGCATTACTGCCAGCGCCGTTGCGGGCGCTGTTCCCCAGCGAGCACATGCTGCTGCGTTCCCTTGCGGTGGGTGACCAGGTCTTGATGCTGGTCGTTGCCGACCAAGGCGGCAAGCCGCTGGCCGATGTCAGCACGCAAGCCTTCGGTAAGACTTCGCAATGTATCGAGCGTGCGCTGGCAGTCTTCGGCAACCGCGGAGCCTGAGCCTTGCGCTACAATCGCTGCTCTTTCCACACTGGAGAACGTGGATGACTGACTTTTCCGGCTTGCCTTTGGTGATCGAGGCCGCTGACCTGCTACCGCGCCTGGACTCACCGCAGTTGATCCTGGTCGACCTGAGCAGTGCCAACCGCTATGTCAGCGGCCACATCCCCGGCGCCCGTTTCGTCGAAGGCAAGCGCACCCAACTCGGCCAGCCCCCGGCCCCCGGCCTGCTGCCGACGCTGGCCGACCTGGAAAGGCTGTTCAGCGAGCTGGGCCACCGCGATGACGCAGTTTACGTGGTGTACGACGACGAGGGCGGTGGCTGGGCCGGCCGCTTCATCTGGCTGCTAGATGTGATCGGCCATCATCGCTACCACTACCTCAATGGCGGCATCCAGGCGTGGCCAGCAGACAAGCTGTCCACTGACCTGCCAGCTCCCGCCAGTACGCCCGTACACCTGCAATTGCACGCCGAACCTACTGCCACCCGCGAGTACCTGCAAAGCCGCCTGGGCGCTGATGACCTGGTTATCTGGGATGCCCGTGGCCCGCAGGAATTCTGCGGCGAAAAAGTCCTGGCCGCCAAGGCTGGGCATATTCCCGGCGCCATCAATTTCGAGTGGACTGCCGGCATGGACCTCAACGATCACCTGCGCATTCGCAAAGATATCGCTCAAGTGCTCGAGCAACTGGGCATCACCCCTGACAAGGAAGTGATCACCCACTGCCAGACCCACCGCCGCTCCGGTTTCACTTACCTGGTGGCCAAGGCCCTCGGTTATCCACGCATCAAGGCTTATGCCGGCTCGTGGAGCGAATGGGGCAACCACCCGGACACGCCTGTCGAAGTTTAAGGACATTCAACGTAATGAAATCCCGCCTGTTCATTCTCAGCCAGTACCTGTTACCGCACCATCTGCTGTCGCGCCTGGCTGGCTGCATCGCCGAGTGCCGCGTGCGCTGGTTCAAAAACGCCTTCACCGCCTGGTTCGCCAAGCGTTACCAAGTGAACATGAGCGAAGCGCTGGTCGAAGACCTGACCGCCTACGAGCACTTCAATGCCTTCTTTACCCGCGCCCTGAAGCCAGGCGCTCGCCCGCTGGATGAAACGCCGGGCGCAGTTCTGTGCCCAGCCGACGGCGCCGTGAGCCAGTTAGGCCCGATCGAGCACGGCCGTATCTTCCAGGCCAAGGGCCACAGCTACAGTGCCCTGGAACTGTTGGGCGGCGACCCAGCCCTGGCCGCGCCATTCATGGGCGGCCAGTTTGCGACCATCTACCTGTCGCCCAAGGATTATCACCGCGTGCACATGCCACTGGCCGGCACCCTGCGCGAGATGGTGTATGTGCCAGGCCGGCTGTTCTCGGTCAACCAGACCACGGCCGAAAACGTGCCTGAACTGTTCGCCCGCAACGAGCGCGTGGTGTGCCTGTTCGACACCGAGCGCGGGCCGATGGCTGTTGTGCTGGTCGGCGCCATGATCGTGGCTTCGATCGAAACCGTTTGGGCCGGGCTGGTCACGCCACCCAAGCGTGAACTGAAGACCTTCCGCTACGATGAAGGCGCCCGTGCGCCTATTCACCTGGAGAAGGGCGCCGAATTGGGTCGCTTCAAGCTGGGCTCGACCGCGATCGTGCTGTTCGGGCCAGAGCAGGTGGAATGGGCACAGACACTAGGTGCGGCATCGGCAGTACGCATGGGTGAGCTGCTGGCAACGCCCGCCCAAGCCCAAGCCTGACCTGAAAGAAAAAGGCCCTGCAAATGCAGGGCCTTTTGTTTTGGCGTGTATCAGCCGCGGGCGTCGCGGTCGCGCAGGCCCAGCAAGTAAAGCACGCCATCGAGCCCCAAGGTGGAGATCGCCTGCTTGGCCGACTGGCGCACAAGCGGTTTGGCGCGGAAGGCAACGCCAAGCCCGGCCAATGCCAGCATTGGCAGGTCGTTGGCGCCATCGCCCACGGCGATGGTCTGTTCGAGTTGCAGGCCTTCTTCGTTGGCCAGTTGCTGCAACAGCTCAGCCTTGCGCTGGGCATCGACTATCGGCTCCACCGCAACCCCAGTGACCTTGCCGTCGACTACTTCCAGCTCGTTGGCGAAGACGTAATCGATACCCAGGCGCGCCTGCACCTGCTTGGCGAAGTACGAGAAGCCACCAGAGAGAATCGCCGTTTTATAGCCCAGGCGCTTGAGCTCGGCGAACAGGTTTTCGGCACCTTCGGTCAGGCGCAGCGAAGCGCCGATCTGGTCCAGCACACCCACATCCAGGCCCTTGAGCAGCGCCATGCGCTCCTTGAAGCTGGCGCGAAAATCCAGCTCGCCGCGCATCGCGCGCTCGGTGATCGCCGCAACCTGCTCGCCTACACCAGCCGCCTTGGCCAGCTCGTCGATGACTTCAGCCTCGATCAGCGTGGAGTCCATGTCGAACACAGCCAGGCGACGGTTGCGACGGAACAGGTCGTCTTGCTGGAACGCGATGTCGACCTGCAGCGTCTGGGCCAAAGTGAAAAAGTCGCTGCGCAGTGCTTGAGCATCGCTCGGGACGCCACGTACGGAAATTTCAACGGCCGCTTTGCCCTTTTCACTCGGTGCATCCAAAGCCACCCGTGCCGACAGGCGCTCGATGCGCTCGATGGTCAGGCCGTACTGACTGATGACGGCACTGACGCGGTTCAACTGCTCGGGGGTGATCTTGCGGCTGAGTAGAGTCACGATATGTCGCGCTTCGCCCTGTGCATCGGCCCAGTGCTGATAGTCGGCCTCGGAAATCGGCGTATAGCGCGCCTGAAGGTTCAGCTCGTGGGCCTTGGACTGCACGCTTTGCAGCAGCGCCGTGGCCACTTCGTTGTCCGGAATATCGACCAGAATACCGAAGGACAGGGTGCCATGCATGACCGCCAGGCCGATGTCGAGGATGTTCACACCGCCCTGGAGAAGGACGCCGGTAAGGGCGGCGGTAAGACCCGGACGGTCCTCACCGGTGATGTTGATCAGAACGATTTCGCGCACAACCTGGCTCCGACTTCGATGAAAAATGCGCATTCTACCGATTTTCCATGACCATCGGGCGCCAACTCTACTTTGCCGACAAAACACTGCTCGCTATACTGCCGACACTTTCATGCCATTAAGAGCCGAGCTCTGTGAACCGGCCCACGCCAGTCAAAACCGACAATTTCTTCATCATGATCTTCCGAGCCCTGCGCCAACGTCGCGTGCCCCTAGCACTGCGCATCGCCACCACGAACATATTCCTGGTGGCACTGGCACTGGTGATCTATGCCTGCGTGATGGGCCTGCAGTTCAAGCAGGCCATGCACGAACAGGCGGACGCCCTGGGCCAGAGCCTGACCATCCAGACGGCCACTTCGGCGACCGAACTGTTGGTGTCCAACGACATCCTCAGCCTCAACGTGCTGCTGGGCAACCTGGTGAAGAACCCGCTGGTGGCCCACGCGGCCATCTACAGCGTGGACAACCGCATCCTCGCTGAGGCAGGCCAGCGCCCACGTAATAGCTTGCTGGGCGAGGCCGAAGGCCTTTACCAGACGAAGATCACCTTCCAGGACGTGACCGCCGGGCAGCTGCGTATCAGCCTGGATATGAGCCAGTTCCAGCAGCCGATGCTGATCAGCCTGCAGAGCATGGGTATCCTTGCGGCCATCCTGCTGGCCCTGGCATTGAGCCTGAGCCTGCGCCAAGGCCGGCACATCACCCTGCCGTTGCTGCAACTGAGAGTCTGGCTGCGTGACCCGCATCCGTACACGCCGGCCATCGACCGTCAGGACGAGATTGGCGACATCGCCCGCCAGTTGCATGCCCGTCTGGCCCCGCCTCCGCCACCGGAGCCAGAGCCTGAGGAAGAAGACGAAGATGCCTTCGAGCTGGATGAAGACGCCCCGCTGAAACCCGCGCAACGCGCCAAGGCTGTGGTCCAGGCAGATGAGGACGACGACGAGGCATTCGCCGGGCTACTCGATGACGACAAGCAACCTGCAGCCAACACGGCGGTAGTGGAGTCCGACGAGCCCCAGAATACCGCCGTGCTGGCCGTGCAACTGGGCTCGCAGGAGCAACTGCGCAGGCTGCCGCGCTCCCGCCTGACCGAGCTGCTGGAACGCTATCGCGGTTGCCTTGAGCAGGCAGCTTCATTGTATGAAGGCGAAATCCACACATTGAACGATGGCAGCACGCTGGTGCTTTTCCACAGCCGCGACTGCGGCGAGGATTACCTGACCAATGCCATCTGTTGTGGCGAGCTGTTGCGCGCGCTGGGGCATGCTCTGCAAATCGAAGTGGCTGACAGCGGCATCACCTTGCAACTGCAACTGGGCCTGGCCCTGGGCGACGACTTGCAAGGGCTGGAGCAGGTCGACCTGCTGATGGCCGAAAAGGCTCAGGATGCCCTGGCGCTGTCTCAGCACAGCCGCAACCTGCTGCTGGTGGAGCGCCAGATCAGTGACGACGAGCTGATTCGCAAGCGCGCCCGCATTCGCCCCATAGCCAGCCCTGAAGGCGCATGCTGCGTAGAACGGCTGATGGAACCCTACCCATCGATGCTGGAACGTCAGCTGGCCCGAATGCACGAGCGCCGGGCCTGACTGCCCGGCGGCATTACTGCGGTTGAGCTCGCCCACAGGGTGACTGGCATCTTGTGCGCCCCTCAGGCGGATTCAACCGCGAACATGGCAACGTCCTGATGGCACCGGTTGGTGCCAGTGTTCGCGGCTAGAGCCGCGCCCTCAGGTTGGGCTGGTCTCTTACCTTGTGCAGGCCTGTGAGGGATGCATGGTGCGAAGGGCCGCAAGCGGCCCCGGCCTTCCAAATGAACAGCACCACGCTAGATGGCGGGCATTGATGCGGGTGTTCGGTCAGAACCGATAGACTTCCATATCCGTACGGATCGGCGAAGCCATAGGGATCTTCGACTTTTCTGGTTCTTTCCTGACCTGTACCGGCGCGGCGGGCTTCTTGGGCGCTTCTTCCGCAATCGCTGGCTGATTGGCCAGCGGCTTCACCGCTGTGCTGAGCTGCTCGGCAAGCTTTTGCAGTAATTGCCCTTGGGCCTGGACCTGGGACGACTCACTGCCCTCGTGGGGCTGCTCCAAGTGGACGATGCGGTTGTCACGCACCCGGCCTCGGCGGTCCAGCAGACGCCATTGTGCATCGAGCACGGCAGGCTGGTTTTTGCCCGAATCCAGGCGGGTGATCGACAGCAGTACTTGCACGTCCGGGCTGAAGCCGCTGCTGGCCGGGGCCAGCACCACGCGTTGGCTGTCCAGGCGCCAGGCCAGCTGCCGCACCAGTAACTGGTCGATGTCCGACGAGAGGCTACCGGCCCAACGACCATCGGTTGCCGAACTCAGGCTGCCATCGGCCTGACGCTGCAAGAAGGTTTCGCGCTGAAGGTAATCGGCCACCGACACGGGGCCGAGCACAACGGCCATGCCCGCACTTTGCGTGGGCTGGCCAGGATCACCGCTGTCGAGTTGGTACAGGGCGACTGGCTGGTGCACGCTGCACCCGGCCAGCCCCAGTAAACCCGTCATCAACAGCGCAAATGGAAGGCGCAGGAATTTCATTCAACCCATCCAGGCGGTCGCCACCAGGCAAACCGCAGTGATACTGATAGAGATTCGTCAGGGCACACGGCGACGCCGGCCCCACAGGGGCACTATCATCCGCGAAATATCCGTTCGACTCCAGCGTTTCTGCCCGCAACGGCGCTGAAAATGCCGTTCCAGACATTGCCAAGCGCTATCCCGGCATCTCCACCTGAAGGCTGTCGACCCGCTGGAAGCCACGTGGCAATTTGCTACCGCGCCGACCACGCTCACCTTTGTAGTGCTCAAGGTCGTCCGGCTTGAGCGAAAGCGTACGCTTGCCGGCTTGCAATACAAGGGTCGCACCCTCGGCAAGCACTGCCAGATCGGTGACGAACTCTTCACGGCTGGCAACTCGATCGCCCGGCACACCAATGATCTTGTTGCCCTTACCTTTGCCCAGTTGTGGCAGGTCGGAAACCTTGAACACCAGAAGACGCCCCTCGGTGGTCACCGCCGCAAGCCAGTCCTGCTCTCGATCGGCCACCGGGCGCGGGCTCATGACCTTGGCGCCGTTGGGCAGACTAAGCAGCCCTTTGCCAGCCTTGTTCTTGGCCTGCAAGTCCTCACCCTTGACCACGAAGCCGTAACCGGCGTCGGATGCCACCACGTACAAGGCGTCATCCTCCGGCAACAGCACACATTCGAAGGTCGCCCCTGGCGGTGGCGTCAGGCGGCCGGTCAGCGGCTCGCCCTGGCCACGTGCCGATGGCAGGCTATGGGCCGGCAGCGAATAACTACGCCCCGTAGAGTCGATCAACACCGCGAACTGATTGGAGCGCCCGGCGGCGGCAGCCTTGAAACCGTCGCCAGCTTTGTAGGACAACCCGGTAGCGTCGATATCATGGCCTTTGGCACAACGCACCCAGCCCTTTTCCGACAGCACTACGGTCACAGGCTCAGTCGGCATCAGTTCGTTTTCCGAAAGCGCCTTGGCTTCGGCACGCTCGACGATCGGCGAGCGGCGGTCATCACCGTAGGTCTCGGCGTCCTTGATCAGCTCGCTACGCACCAGCTTGCGCAGCTTGGCATCGCTGCCCAGCAGGGCTTGCAGCTTGGCCTGTTCTTTGAGCAGTTCATCCTGTTCGCCACGGATTTTCATCTCTTCCAGGCGCGCCAATTGCCGCAGACGCGTCTCGAGTATGTAGTCGGCCTGGATTTCCGTTAGCTGGAAGCGCTCGATCAGAGCCTGTTTTGGATGCTCCTCGGTACGGATGATGTGGATCACTTCATCCAGGTTCAAGAACGCAGTGAGCAAGCCTTCCAACAGGTGCAGCCGCTTCTGCACTTTGTCCAGCCGGTGCTGGAGGCGGCGGCGCACGGTGTTGGTACGGAACTCCAGCCACTCCAGCAGCAGCGCACGCAGGTTCTTAAGCTGCGGGCGGCCGTCGAGGCCTATGATGTTGACGTTGACCCGATAGCTGTTTTCCAGGTCAGTGGTGGCGAACAGGTGCTGCATCAATTCGTTGGCATCGACGCGATTGGAGCGCGGAATGATGACGATACGGCAGGGGTTCTCATGGTCCGACTCGTCACGCAGGTCGGCCACCATCGGCAGCTTCTTGGCCTGCATCTGCGCAGCGATCTGCTCCAGCACTTTGGCCCCGGAAACCTGGTGCGGCAGCGCCGTCACGACGATATCACCGTCCTCGACCCGGTAAACGGCTCGCATGCGAATGGAGCCACGGCCGCTTTCGTAAATCTTCTGGATTTCCGCGCGGGGGGTGACGATTTCAGCCTCGGTCGGGTAGTCAGGGCCTTGGATGTGCTCGCACAGCTGCTCGATGGTGGCCTTGGGCTCATCGAGCAGGCGCACACAGGCGCTGGCCACTTCCCGCAAGTTGTGCGGCGGCACGTCGGTGGCCATGCCCACCGCGATACCGGTGGTGCCATTGAGCAGGATGTTGGGCAGGCGCGCAGGCAGAACAGCAGGCTCCTGCAGGGTGCCGTCGAAGTTTGGCGCCCAGTCGACGGTACCCTGCCCCACTTCACTGAGCAGCACTTGCGAATAGCGCGACAGACGCGCCTCGGTGTAGCGCATGGCCGCGAAGGATTTAGGGTCATCCGGCGCACCCCAGTTGCCCTGGCCATCGACCAGGGTGTACCGGTAACTGAATGGCTGTGCCATCAGCACCATGGCTTCGTAGCAGGCCGAGTCGCCGTGAGGGTGGAACTTGCCAAGCACGTCGCCGACGGTTCGGGCGGATTTCTTGTGCTTGGCGTCGGCATCGAGCCCCAACTCGCTCATGGCGTAGACGATGCGCCGCTGCACCGGCTTGAGGCCATCGCCGATATGCGGCAAGGCCCGGTCCATGATCACGTACATGGAATAGTTGAGGTAGGCCTGTTCGGTGTAGTCAGCCAGCGAGCGGCGTTCGACGCCATCCAGGCTGAGTTCCAATGGGTCGCTCATGCGGGCCTCGTCATTTCAGGTTCTGGCGCAGCAGCATGGTGCCGCCGCGCTGGGTAAATTCAAGTTGTTTGAGGGCGCTCATGCCCAACAGCACGGTCTCCCCGTCCAGGCCAGGCACTACCAGAGCGCGCACATCGTGCAGCCGGATATCCCCCAACTGCAGGCTGCTCAGGCGCGTTCGATAGCCTTCGGTACGGCCGTTGGCGGTGCTCAGCACCACCGAGCTGCCACGCTGCAGGTCAAGGCTCTGGGCCAATGACTCTGGAATCGCCACATCGGTGGCGCCGGTATCGAGCATGAAATGCACGCTTTGGCCGTTGATCGCACCATCGGCCACGAAATGCCCCTGGCCGTTGCCAACCAGGCGTACTTCGATGAAACCGTCACCGTGCTCGGATTGCACCTGCGCGTTCGGGTTGCGCTGGTGGTCTTCCCACTGCCCGAAAAAGCGCGTGGCCAGGAACAGGCCCGCCGCCCAGGCGAGGATCAACAGTATCTTGCCGGCACGCTTGCCCGCTGGCTGACTCATGGCGTAACGCTCCAGCCACCTGGTGGTGCGTGGAAGCGCCAGACGATCGGCCGGTTTTCGCCATCGGCACGGTCACCGTTGTTGTTGTCCAGGCCGATCCACGCGCCTTTGGCATCGATCACCAACGCTTCAGCCAGGCCGAACGGCTGATCATAGAGGCGCTGCGGCACCAAGGCCTCGGCTGCGAACGACCAGCAACGCTCGACCTTGCCATCATTGGCATCACGACGGCATACCCGGTAGGCGTTTCGCTCGAGGGTGAACAGCTTGCCTTCGAACCAGGCAAGGTCGGCAAAGTCACGCGACAGCGCACGGGGGTTGGGCATCTGCGCTGGCTGCATTTCGACGCCGGCTTCGCTGAGCAGCACACAACTGCGCCCGCAGGTCCAAACCGACTGCTGGCGCTCGATGGCCACCAGCCCCCGGCGTTCACGCTCGGCTGCAAGCCACAGACGGTCACCTGCCGGACTGATGGCCAAACCCTCGAACAACGCATTGAAATTGAGCAGCATGCCACTGGCACGGGCCTGGCGCACCATTGCCGGGTCGATCCTCAACCAGCTCGGCTCACCCTCGGTCGGCAGTTGCAGCACCGCGGCGTGGGCTTCGCTGACCAGATAGAGGTTGCCCGCCTGGTCACAGGTGATGCCTTCATAATCCAGTTCGCCACCCCGGATGTAGGACGCCGCCCAGTTTCGCGACTTCAACCCCCACGGCAGGCCGCTTTCGGGCACCGGCGGTGGCGTGAATGTCAGCGGCTGGGCGCGCCAGACGGCGTTCTGCTGGTCAAAGCGGTAGATGCGATCGTCATCACGATCGGAAACACCCCAAAGCCCACCACGGCATGCAGCCAGGCCAGACAAGTTGCCGCCGCGCATGCCCTCGATAGGGTGCTCGGAGGCCAACTTGAGTTCAGGCCAGTTGGCAGCCAGGCTCGGCAAGGCCACCAGCGTTAGACAGGCCGCGACCAGCAGACGGATCAAACCTGTACCTCAGCCAGATTGCCTTTGGTTTCCAGCCAGCTCTTGCGGTCGCCTGCGCGCTTCTTGGCCAGCAGCATATCCATGATTTCGGTGGTGCTCTGTACATCGTCCAAGGTCAGCTGGACCAGGCGCCGGGTGTTCGGGTCCATGGTCGTTTCACGCAGCTGCGGCGGGTTCATCTCACCGAGGCCCTTGAAGCGGGTAACCTGCGGTTTGCCGCGCTTCTTCTCGGCCACCAGGCGGTCGAGGATACCGTCACGCTCGGCTTCATCCAGGGCGTAGTAAATTTCCTTGCCCAAGTCGATGCGATACAGCGGCGGCATGGCCACGTAGATGTGGCCGGCCTCGATCAACGGGCGGAAGTGCTGGACAAACAGGGCGCATAGCAAGGTGGCGATGTGCAAGCCGTCGGAGTCGGCGTCGGCGAGGATGCAGATCTTGCCGTAACGCAGCTGCGACAGATCGGCCGCTCCAGGGTCTACACCGATCGCCACGGCGATGTTATGCACCTCCTGGCTGGCCAGCACCTCGCCGCCGTCCACCTCCCAGGTGTTGAGGATCTTGCCGCGCAGCGGCAGGATGGCCTGGAACTCCTTGTCACGCGCCTGCTTGGCCGAACCACCGGCCGAATCACCCTCCACCAGGAACAGCTCGGCACGCATTGGGTCCTGCCCTGCGCAATCGGCCAGCTTGCCAGGCAACGCGGGGCCTTGGGTGATGCGCTTGCGCTCGACCTTCTTGCTGGCCTTCAAGCGCCGGCCGGCGTTGCTGATGGCAAGTTCCGCCAGCTGCATGCCAAGCTCAGGGTGGGCGTTGAGCCACAGGCTGAACGCGTCCTTGACCACACCGGAGACGAACGCCGCAGCCTCGCGGGATGACAGACGCTCCTTGGTCTGGCCAGAGAACTGGGGCTCCTGCATCTTCATCGAGAGCACAAAGGTGATGCGCTCCCAGACGTCTTCAGGCGCCAGCTTCACCCCGCGAGGCAGCAAGTTGCGGAACTCGCAGAATTCGCGCATGGCATCGAGCAAGCCTTGGCGCAGACCGTTGACGTGGGTACCGCCCTGGGCGGTGGGAATCAGGTTGACATAGCTTTCCTGAACGCTGTCACCGCCCTCGGGCAGCCACAGCAGCGCCCAGTCCACGGCCTCCTTGTTACCTGCCAGGCTGCCGCAGAATGGCTCGTCAGGCAGGCGCTGGAACTCGCTGACAGAATCGACCAGGTAAGAGCGCAGGCCGTCTTCGTAATGCCACTCGACCTTTTCACCGCTGGCTTTGTCTTCGAAGCTGACCAGCAGGCCTGGGCACAGTACGGCCTTGGCCTTGAGTACATGCTTGAGCCGGCTGATGGAGAACTTCGCGGAATCGAAGTACTTCGGGTCGGGGCTGAAATACACACTGGTACCGGTGTTGCGCTTGCCGACCGTGCCGACCACTTCCAGCTCACTGGCCTTAAAGCCGTCGGCAAAGGTCATCTGGTATTCGTTGCCGTCGCGTTTTACACGCACGCGCACTTGGGTCGAAAGGGCATTGACCACCGAAATACCCACGCCATGCAGGCCGCCGGAGAACTGGTAGTTCTTGTTGGAGAACTTGCCACCAGCATGCAGCTTGGTGAGGATCAGTTCGACCCCTGACACACCCTCCTCAGGGTGGATATCCACCGGCATGCCACGGCCGTCGTCGCTGACCTCCAAGGAATGATCAGCGTGCAGGATGACCTGCACCGAACGGGCGTGACCGGCCAGGGCTTCGTCGACACTGTTGTCGATGACTTCCTGGGCCAGGTGGTTGGGCCGGCTGGTATCGGTATACATACCCGGGCGTTTACGCACCGGGTCGAGGCCGGAGAGGACTTCGATGGCGTCTGCGTTATAAGCGCTAGCGCTGGGATTGGCCATGGGTTCTCGTCGTCAGTCTGGTGAATGCAAAAAGATCAAAATACAGAAAAATCGAGCGCCGCATACTGCTGCCGGGCAATGCCAGCGAACGCCAGCAGCCCGGGCAACTGCTCAGCGAAGCCTTGGTAACTGTGGTCGCCACCGGCCTGAATGCGCAGGGCGCACGCCCGGTAGTACTGCTGGGCATGGCGGTAGTCCAGGGTTTCGTCGGCGGTCTGCAACCACACCTGATAGCGGCCTGGCTCGGTCGGAGCCGGTACTTCGAGCTCGGCCAACGCCTGCACATGGTCCAGGGTCAGCTCCCAGGCCTGGCCCGTGTAATGGTTGCGCTGGGTACCCAGGTAACCGTCAAACCGGGTGTGGGGAGTGACCGCCGGATTGACCAGCAGCGCCTTGAGCCCATGGCGCTCGGCCAGGTGCGTGGCATAGTAGCCGCCGAGCGAACTGCCTACCAGCAGGGGCGCCCCGAGTTCGGCGATGGCAGCTTCGAGCTGGATCATGGCCTGGCGCGGGTGGTGGTGCAGGTCCGGGATGCGCAGCTGCTGCGACAGGCCCATCTGCTGCATGGCAGCCGCCAGCTGGCGCGCCTTGGTGGACTGTGCCGAACTGTTGAAGCCATGGATATAGAGGATGGAACCCGACATGCTGCCCCCGAAATCTGCGGCTTCGCGCCCATTGATACGGGCGCAGGGACGCGCAGTGTAGCGTGTTCGCCGGGTTTTGGCGCTGGATGGCCTATTTCGCAACACTTTCATCCGGCAGCCGGCGCGATTGCTCGCCCCCACTGTATCAATAGCCTGGGCTGTCGAAATCCAGCTGCACGGTAAAGTCAGTGGCCCGTTGCACGCCGGTTTCCAAGCGCCCATCGGCATGCAGGCGCAGCCAGCGATACCCCGGTTGCTCTTCGCTGACCTTGAAAGCCTCACTGCCCGCCGCAAACTGGATGCAGGTCGACGGCGTAGCCAGCAAGCGCAAGCCGTCACGCCGTTCATCCCACGGCTGATGGATATGCCCCCAGAGCAAGGCCTTTACCTGTGGGTGGCTGCGCAGGCGCTGCAACAGTTGATCGGCATTGCGCAACCCAATCGGGGCTATCCAGGCGCAACCCACATCTACCGGCTGATGGTGGCAGCACACCAGGCAATAGCGCTCGCCGGCCGTGGCCAGCGCGTCATCGAGGATCGACAGCTGGTCCTGGGCAAGCAAACCGTGGGTGGCCCCTGGCACCGCCGAGTTCAGCATCACTACCCGCCAACGGCCAACATCGGTGACCGATTGCACGAGCTCTGGCGCCACTTCGGCCATGAGCCTGGCTTCGTCGTGGTTTCCCGCAAGCCACCGGGTAGGCGCGGCGATTTCCCCGGTCAATTGGCGAAAGGCTTCATACGACGCCACACTGCCGTCCTGGGACAGGTCGCCCGTACAGAGCAACAGGTCGACGCACGGCTGTTCCCTGCGGACCTGTGCAACCACATGGCGCAGGCTCTCACGGGTATTGAGACCGAGCATGGTGCCCGCCGGGCTGGCGAACAAATGGGCGTCGGTCAGTTGCACCACGTGCACGGGTGCTGGGCAGGGGTCTGGGTGCGGCAACGGCCGTCTCCTCCAACAGGTACTGCACCGATTATGAGCCCGCGCTGGCGGCGAGCAAACACTCGCTGGCGAAGCGGATCACATTTCAGCGCACACTTGCCAGTTCATGGCCGCAGGCCAGGCAGTGGCTGAGCCATTCACCCAGAAACAGATTGAGCTGCGCCTTTTCGTCCGGCTGGTGCATGGCCTTGTTGGGGTACGGGTAAATGCTGCGCAGGCGCCGGGTATGCTCGGCGCTGATCACCTCGGCCATGCGCGCATCGTGATACACCTGCACCTCCAGCTGCGGCACCGGCAGCCATGGCAGGCTGTGCTCCTGGCGCACGCGCACGGTGGTGGTGTATGGGCAAGCCAACAGCACATCGAGCACTAGCACACCCAGCATCTGGTCACCCTGGGTCATGCCAATGCGCCGGGAACTCTGCGTTGTACGCATATCGGGCAGCAGGCGCATGAGCCGGGCGTAGTTGGCCTCGCAGGCTGCCTGCAGCCCGGCCAGATCGACCCGATAACGCTCACGCAAAAGGTTCACTTCCACATACCTCGAACTTCATCTTTGTTCAGCGCCAGCCACTGCAGGCCGATGATGGTCGCCGCGTTGCAGATGCGCCCGTCACGCACTGCCTGTAGCGCATCTTCGAACGACCAGACCCGCACGCGAATGTCCTCGCCCTCTTCTTCGAGCCCATGCAGGCCCCCGGCGCTTTCGCTGCTGCAACGCCCCAGAAACAGGTGAACGTACTCATCGCTACCACCAGGAGAGGGGAAGTAGCGAGTCATGGGCCACAAGGCGCTGAAACTCAGCCCCGCCTCTTCTTCGGCTTCGCGATGGGCGACTTCTTCCGGTTGCTCGTCCTTGTCGATCAGCCCGGCGACCATTTCGATCAGCCAAGGGTTATCGATTTTTTCCAGAGCGCCCACGCGAAACTGCTCGATCAACACCACCTCGTCGCGCAGCGGGTCGTAGGGCAGTACGCACACTGCGTCGTGGCGCACGAACAGTTCACGGCTGATCTCGCGGCCCATGCCGCCAGCGAACAGTTCGTGGCGCAGCTGCACTTTGTCGAGTTTGTAAAAGCCCTTGAAACAGTTTGCCCGGTTGACGATCTCGACCGCCTTGGGCACCGAATTCAACGTATCTGTCATTGCAACCCCCATCTACCTCGAATACCGCATCGCGCCATCCTACTCTGCACGCTTGCGCGTTTCACCCCTTTCCGGCAACCGTTCGCACACTCGGGACAGTACGTCTTCACTCTGTTAGCTTAGTGGCGAACCGAAGGCCGCGCAGACGGTCATAGTCCGACTTTTCCCTGTTCTGCAAGGATCATCATGACACTCGTCAAACTGACTTCCGTGGCCGTGCTGGCACTCGCTCTGGGCGCCTGCCAGAGCCTGTTCGCGCCCAACTACCGGACCCCGCTGGAGGTCAAGCGTGATGCCTGGGAGCACGTCAAGCCCGGCTGCAGCGCCAGCGACTGCCCGCTGGTGAACATCGACACCGTTCATTTCCCGGCCCAGCCCAAGCTCGACGCCATTGTCGAAAAACGCCTGCTGCAACTGACCGAAGACAATCAGCATGGCACCGCGCCAAGCTCCCTGCAGGCCTACGAGCAGCAATACCTGGCCAGTGCCGACAAACGCAACAGCAGCTACTTGCAAGCCAAGGTACGCGAGCAGCATGACGGGCTGGTGATCATCGAGCTGTCCAGCTACCTGGACAGTGGCGGCGCCCACGGTATGCCGGGGCGCGGTTTCATCAACTACTCGCGCAAGCTGGATAAGGTCCTGACCCTGCAGGACATGCTGGTGCCAGGCCAGGAGCAAGCCTTCTGGAAGACCGTCGAGGAGTCCCACCGCGCCTGGCTGATCAGCGTTGGCATGGACAAGGATGCCGAGTTCGTCAAGACCTGGCCATTCAAGCGCTCGCCACACATCGCCTTGACCTACGGCGCAGTCGTGGTGAAGTACGAGGTGTATGCCATTGCGCCCTATTCCATGGGCCACGTCGAACTGAAAATCCCCTATCCGCGCCTGAACGGCATCCTCAAGCCCGAGCTATTTCCCGGCCGCGGCTGAAGCTCAGCAGCCCGTGCAAGCTACCTGCCAGCAACAGTGCTGGCAGGGTAGCGCCCAGCTCTGGCGCCTTGGCGGCGATCAGGTGATAGGCCACCACGCCCACAACCCAAGCCACCAGCGCCTGCCAGTGCAACCCCTCGACCTGGGCGGGCAGGCGCCGCCGACGGATCACGTAGTGGTCCATCAGCACGACGCCGAACAACGGTGCGAACACCGAGCCGATCAACAGCAGGAAGTTCTCGTACTGGGCCAATGGCGCCAGCAGGGCGATCAAGGTGCACAGCACGCCGATAGCCAACGCCAGGTGCTCTACCTTGAGCGGCAGCAACACACCAGTTGAAACAGCCGCCGAGTGAATGTCGGCGAAGGCTTTTTCCGACTCGTCCAGCAAAATCAGCAGCAGCGGTATACCCATGCCCGCGCCTGCCAGGGCAAGCAGCAGCGCATTGACCTCACCACTGGCGGCAAATGCCAGGGTGTAGGCCACGCCCAGGCTCATCAGCCAGGTGTTGCCGATGAAATAGCCAACCACGGTGCCACCGAACACATGCTTGCCATTGCGCGCGAAGCGCGAGTAGTCAGCAATCAGCGGCAACCACGAAAGCGGCATGGCGATGGCGATGTCGAAGCCCACGGCCAGGGACATCGAACCGTCCCCGGCGCGGTTCCACAATTGCCCAAGGTCGGCCTTGGCGAACAGGTTCCAGGTCAGCCACAGGCACGCCCCCAGCAACAGCCAGATCCCCCAGGCGCGCAACACCTTGCGCACGAACGCCAAGGGCCCGCTGACCGCCAACAAGGTGGCCAAGGCGCCGAAGCACAGGGTCCAGAGCATCGGGCTGTTCCAGGCACTGTCTTCACCGAATGCCCGCGCGCCCAGCAGGCTTGCGGCATCGCGCATGACGATGATCTCGAAGGCTCCCCAACCCACCAATTGCAGCAGGTTGAGCAGAGCCGGAAGGCGTGCGCCGTGGCGGCCCAGGCTCAGTTTCAGGGTACCCATGGCCGACAGGCCGGTGTCGCTGCCGATGACACCGGCAGCCCCCAGCAGCAGCACACCGACACCGGTGCCCAAGGCAATGGCCAGCACCGCGCCGGCAAGGCCCAGCCCAGGCGCCAGCATGGCGCCGACCTGTAGCACCATCAGGCCGATGCCCAGGGAGAACCATAGCGAGAAAAGGTCACGGGCACCGAAGATGCGTTGGTGGGTGGGGACCGGGTGGTCGGGGGAAAATTGGCTTGGGGTGGTCATTGTTGTGATCGCCGAAAGTGTTGAGGTATTTGCTGAGCCGGCAGGCCTGTTCGCGGGGTCACCCACGAAGAGCCGGCCGGTTCGAGGCAGCTATAAAGCCAGTTACACCTTGTGATAAAGCTGGCTGCCTTCCTGGCGGAACCGCTCGGCCTGCTCACGCATGCCTTGCTCGACCGTCACATCGACGGTTTCGATCTTGGCGGCGTATTCACGCACTTCCTGGGTGATTTTCATCGAACAGAACTTAGGCCCGCACATCGAGCAGAAGTGGGCGACCTTGGCCGATTCCTTTGGCAGGGTTTCGTCGTGGAAAGCTCGCGCGGTGTCTGGGTCCAGGCCGAGGTTGAACTGGTCTTCCCAGCGGAACTCGAAACGCGCCTTGGACAAAGCGTTGTCGCGGATCTGCGCACCAGGGTGGCCTTTGGCGAGATCCGCGGCGTGGGCGGCGATCTTGTAAGTGATGATGCCGGTTTTCACATCATCCTTGTTCGGCAGGCCCAGGTGCTCTTTGGGGGTGACATAGCAGAGCATGGCACAGCCAAACCAGCCGATCATGGCCGCACCAATACCCGAGGTGATGTGGTCATAACCGGGTGCGATGTCGGTGGTCAGTGGGCCAAGGGTGTAGAACGGCGCCTCGTCGCAGCATTCGAGCTGCTTGTCCATGTTTTCCTTGATCAGTTGCATTGGCACATGGCCAGGGCCTTCGATCATGCATTGCACATCGTGTTTCCAGGCGATCTTGGTCAGCTCGCCCAGGGTTTCCAGCTCACCGAACTGGGCCGCATCGTTGGCGTCAGCGATCGAACCCGGGCGCAGGCCGTCGCCAAGGGAGAAGCTGACGTCGTAGGCCTTCATGATTTCGCAGATCTCATCGAAGTGCGTGTACAGGAAGTTTTCCTTGTGATGGGCCAGGCACCACTTGGCCATGATCGAGCCGCCGCGGCTGACGATGCCGGTGACGCGCTTGGCGGTCAGAGGCACATAGCGCAGCAGCACCCCGGCGTGGATGGTGAAGTAATCGACCCCCTGCTCGGCCTGTTCGATCAACGTGTCGCGGAACAGCTCCCAGGTCAGGTCCTCGGCCACGCCGTTGACCTTTTCCAGTGCTTGGTAGATTGGCACGGTGCCGATCGGTACCGGCGAATTGCGGATGATCCACTCACGGGTTTCGTGAATGTGCTTGCCGGTGGACAAGTCCATGACGGTGTCCGAGCCCCAGCGAATGCCCCAGGTCAGCTTGGCCACTTCTTCTTCGATCGAGGAACCCAGGGCGCTGTTGCCGATGTTGCCATTGATCTTCACCAGGAAGTTGCGGCCAATGATCATCGGCTCCAGCTCCGGGTGGTTGATGTTGGCCGGGATAATCGCACGGCCGCGGGCGACTTCCTGGCGGACGAACTCCGGGGTGATCTCTTTGGGAATGTTGGCCCCGAAGCTGTGGCCTGCGTGCTGCTCGTTGAGCAGACCGGCGGCGCGCGCCTCTTGCAGCTTCATGTTCTCGCGGATGGCCACGTACTCCATCTCGGCGGTGATAATGCCCTGGCGAGCGTAGTGCATCTGTGAAACATTGGCGCCGGTCTTGGCCCGGCGCGGGTTGCGCACATGGGCGAAGCGCAGCTTGGCCAATTGCGCATCGTTCAGCCGCTGCTGCCCGAATTCGGAGCTCAGGCCATCCAGTCGCTCGGTGTCGCCACGGGCCTCGATCCAGGCTGAACGCACGTCGGCCAGGCCCTTGCGCACGTCGATGATGATGTTGGGATCGGTATAGGGGCCGGAGGTGTCATAGACCAGCACGGGGGCATTGGTTTCGCCGCCGAAGTCGGTCGGTGTGTCGTCCAGGCTGATTTCACGCATGGGTACGCGGATGTCCGGGCGCGAGCCTTCGACATAAACCTTGCGCGAACGTGGGAAGGGTTGCACGGATTGCTGATCGACTTGCGCCGACTCGCTGAGGTTGATCGTTTTTTCTTGTTGGCTCATCACAGGCTCTCCAGACGGCTTCCTAGCAGTGGAATGTCGGGGTGAACCTGAACGGCATGGACGCACTCTTGATTAGTGCAGTGCCAGATATGGGGGTGCCTGAAGCTGCATGCAGCTGCGACATTCCCGGACCTGGCACAAGAGGCTCCCCGGGAAGGCGAGCAATCTTGTTCCCTACGCAGGCGCTAACCTGATCAGGTTCAACGGGATCCGCACCTCTGCGATCTCAGCCTTTGCTTCAAGGCACCCCGACAAGAACCTGCGCAGTCTAGACTGGTGTGGCCGGTAAAGCCAAGCGGGTAAATGGCCAGGGGGATGAAAGGCAGAGCCTGTGATTGTTGGCAGATGCGCATGGCACTACACTGGCCCATCGTTCGATACTCAACAGTTCAGTAATTAAATTTTTCGTACAAGGATTGCCTCTATGCTGCGCAAACTTTCACTGGCAATAGCCGTGTCTTGTGCGTCCAATACAGGGGTCTGGGCAGCTGACATGCCCACGACGGTAAAGACCGACCTGGTGAGTGTTTACCAGGAAGCTGTCGACAACAACGCCGATCTTGCTGCCGCACGTGCCGATTACGGCGCGCAGAAAGAAGTCGTACCGCAGGCCAGGGCTGGCCTGCTGCCCAACCTTTCGGCCGGCGCCGAGATGCTCAACACCCGCACCAAAATCGACCAGCCTTCGGCTACGGCCAACCGCAGCGGCAACACGTGGAGCGCTACCCTGGCGCAACCGATCTTCCGCGCCGATCGCTGGTTCCAGCTTCAGGCTGCTGAAGCGGTCGATGAACAGGCGGCGCTGCAATTGTCGGCCACCGAACAGAACCTGATTCTGCAAACGGCACAAAACTACTTCTCCGTATTGCGTGCCCAGGACAATCTTGCTGCGACCAAGGCCGAGGAAGCAGCCCTCAAGCGCCAGCTGGACCAATCCAACGAACGCTTCGATGTCGGCCTTTCCGACAAGACCGACGTGTTGCAGTCCCAGGCCAGCTACGACACCGCCCGCGCCAACCGGATCATCGCCGAGCGCCAGGTACAGGATGCCTTCGAGGCGTTGGTCACGCTGACCAACCGCGAATACAGCTCGATCCAGGGCGTGGTGCACACGCTACCGGTCAGGGTGCCGACCCCTAACGACGCCAAAGCCTGGGTGGAAACCGCTGGCCGCCAGAACCTCAATCTGCTGGCCACCAACTACGCCGTGGCCGCCGCCGAGCAAACCCTGCGCCAGCGCAAGGCCGGCCATGCGCCGACCCTCGATGCCGTGGCCAAATACCAGAAAGGCGACAACGATAACCTGGGCTTCAACAACCCATCACCGTTCGGCCAGCGCTACAGCGGCGATGTGGAGCAGACCAGCGTCGGCCTGCAGCTGAACATCCCGATCTATAGCGGTGGCTTGACCAGCTCGCAGGTCCGTGAGGCCTACGCCCGCCTGACCCAGAGCGAGCAGCAGCGCGAAAGTCTGCGCCGCCAGGTAGTCGAGAACACCCGCAACCTGCATCGCGCGGTGAATACCGACGTGGAACAGGTGCAGGCCCGCAAGCAGTCGATCATCTCCAACCAGAGCGCGCTGGAGGCCACCGAGATCGGCTACCAGGTTGGCACACGCAACATCGTCGACGTCCTCGACGCACAGCGCCAGCTGTACACATCGGTGCGTGACTACAACAACAGCCGCTATGACTACATTCTGGATAACCTGAGCCTGAAACAGGCAGCCGGCACGCTGAGCCCGCAGGATCTGCAGGACCTCAGGCAGTACCTGAAACCGGACTACAACCCGGACAAGGACTTCCTACCACCGGACCTGGCGGCGGCGGCGGCGAAAAACTTCGAGCGCAGGCCCTCGACGCCTTGAAAGGTATCGCCCAGGCCAACCCTCCTGACTAGTATTTCTGTCAGTTTCGCATGCTGGCCTTTTTTCATAGCGTAGTGGCTGACCCACCGCTTGGAGAGAGGCCAGCATGTACAACAATCCCCAGACTACGCCCCCCGCCCCCCGGTTAATACAGTACAACTTCACCGAATGGTTGGGCGCCCTGTGCCCTGCAGCTGAAGGCAAGCTGCTGGTGGTGGGCAACTCTGCGCAGGAAGATGGCAAATTCACTCTGGCTCGCCTGCTGCCCGATGGTGAGCTCGATACTTCTTTCAATGAAAGGGGCTTGATCGAGCATGCCTTCGACGAGCAGGCGATTTTCTACGCACTGTCTGTGCATCTAGAGCCATCCAACGCCCAAGAGCACGCGAAGATCTTTATAAGCGGCGTACTTTTCGCTGAGCAGGGCATCTATCCAGCGGCTGCCCGCTGCTTGGCTTCTGGAAGCCTGGACGACAGCTTTGCCGACCAGGGACTGTTCATTTTCAATGATTCACGCTACACGGCGTCACCGGCGAACTATAAGGCTGCATCTTGCCGTCAGCGCATTGCCTCTCTCGGCATGACGGGTGCTGGTGCCGCAACCCTAGCCGATGGTGGCTATCTACTCTCCCCGGCCGAAACAGGTCTCGTACTGAAACTGACATCGGCAGGCACACTGGACACCTCGTTCGCCAAAGACGGCGTGCTCGAACCGTCAAACTTCGAAGCTAGCAACGCCATTGTGCTGGGCAAGCGCCTTTACCTCACTGGTCAGCAGCGGCAAGGTGGCACGGTAGCGGCCTACACGCCGCAGGGTGAACTGGACGAAAGCTTTGGTGAAGGTGGCATGGTGAACATCGCGACCAAACTGCTAGCGCTTGCGCCAGGTGAAGATGGGCAGTCGCTGAACGTAGTCGGGGTAACCGACACCGACGGCAACAATCGTGGATGCCTGGCTCGCCTCAAAACCAACGGTAGTCTGCTGCTCAAGCCAGTGGTGATAGCGCCGGCAAACCGCGAAGCCGACTTGAGGTATGTCATGTCCCGCACAGACCAAAGCGCACAGCAGCGCATCTATGGACTGGGGCAAACGACCGAGCAGAATCGTGACGCTCGCTACTACATCGCCTCCCGCCATGCCGATGGCACGGTTGCCGATGATTTCCCCGGCGGCCTGGTGGTAGCGCAAGTGAACTCAACCGTACTGGGGTGCGACCTGGTTGGCTCCAACGAGTTAGCACTCTGCGGGTATGTCGGTAGCCAAGGCTTCGTCGCCTGGTACCCGCTGGCCGAATGAAAGCCCACCCCCTGAGCATCTGCGTAAGGGCCGACGCCCAGTCTTTTGGCGCAAGCCCTACGCAGAAGCCGGTTCAGTCGCGCAGCAAACGGGCAAGGCCCTCCAGCAGACGCTGCAAGGCGCCTTGGTTGGCCCTCATCACCGCCCGGCCCGCCTCACCCATGCGCTGTGCATCCTGCGGCAGCTCGATCAAGCGCCGCACGGCTTCGGCCAGACCATCGGCATTATCGACCTGCTGCAAAGCGCCGGCTTCGCGCAACATCGCGCTGATTTCAAGGAAATTGAACACGTGGGGCCCCATCAGCATTGGCAACGCCAACGCGGCGGGCTCCAGTGGGTTATGCCCCCCCGTAGCGACCAGGCTGCCCCCCACGAATGCAATGTCGGCGAGCGCGTAGAGGAACAGCAACTCACCCATGGTGTCGCCCAACAGCACCTGGGCCTGGGCCGTTACCGCTGCGCCACTGGAGCGGCGTACCGTGGCGAACTGCGCAGCGCACGAGGCATGCACGGCATTGAAGCGCTCAGGATGGCGCGGCACCAGGATCAGCAGCGCATCCCCATGCACCTGCAACAATTGCCGGTGGGCCTGCAAAATCAAGGCATCTTCGCCTTCGTGGGTGCTGGCGGCGATCCATACCGGGCGCTGGGTGGCGCCCCATCGCTCGCGCAGGGCTCTGGCCTGGGGCACCAATTGCTCATCGATCTTGAGGTCGAACTTGATCGAGCCAGTCACCTGCACGCATTCAGCCCGCGCCCCCAGGTCAAGAAAGCGCTGCGCCTCAGCCTCTGTCTGCACTGCGATGAAGCTCATTTCGGCAAGCATGGGCCGGGTCAGCTTGGCAAAACGCGCATATCCACGTGCCGAACGCTCTGACAAGCGGGCGTTGGCCAGGGCCACGGGGATGCCACGCTTTGCGCACTGATGGATGTGGTTGGGCCACAGTTCGGTTTCCATGATGATGCCCAACCGAGGACGCACGTGGTCCAGGAACCGCCCGGCCGCCCACGGCAAGTCATAGGGCAGGTAACAATGCTGGATGCGCGGTTCATCGGCGAACATGGCGCGAATACGCTCGGACCCGGTCGGGGTCATGCAGGTGAGCGTGATCGATGAATCCGGGTATGCCTTGAGCAGCGCACGCACCAACGGTGCAGCAGCGATGCTCTCACCGACCGATACGGCGTGCACCCAAATGCCGCCCTGGTGCATGACCGGCAGATCAAGGGCAAAGCGCTCAGCGATGCGCTGGCCGTAGGCAGGCGCCTTGCGCGCGCGCAGGTACAGGCGCAGCGCAACCAGCGGCAGGCCCAGGTGAAACAGCAAGGTATAGAGTGTTCTGTTCATGGCGGCGCAGTTTACCCGATCGCACGCAGGTGCACTGCAAAGCGCTCGGCCAACCATTGCGCGGCTGGCCCGAGCGGCTCGTCGCGGCGCCAGGCCATTTCTACCACCAGCGCCGGCGGGCGCCATTCGCTGGCGAGTTCGACCATGTGCGCCTGGTAGGTCGGGTACTGCACCACATGGCGTGGCAGCCACGCCCAGCCCAGGCCACGCATCAGCAGTTCGGCCATGGCGTAGAAACTATCGGCCCGCCACACCTGCGGGCTGATTGCTTCACCACCGGGGTAGCCACTTTGTTGCGGGGTGATCAGCAGTTGCCGATGCCGCGCCAATTGCTGGCGGTTGACCCGGCGTTCACCGGCCAGCGGGTGCCCCGCCGCACATACCGTGACCATCTCCACGCTGCCCAGCGCACGCCGCTCCAGAGCGGCTGGAATACGCTCATGATGAAAAAACAACCCCAGGTCTGCCCGCCGCTCGGCGAGCTTGCGCGCCACATCGCCTTGGGCGCCACTGGCCAGTTGCACCTCAAGGTAAGGAAAACGGCTCGCCAGTTCATCCAGGCTGTCGATCACCGGCTGATACGGCATGGCTTCATCCTGGGCCACCCGAAGCAGCGCTTCTTGGCCACGCATCAGGGCCAAGGCGCGGCCATCCAGGTGCTCGCACTGGCGCAGCAGTTCACGTGCATCCTCCATCAGCGCCATACCGTTTTCGGTCAGTTTCGGTTGCCGACCGCTGCTGCGCTCGAACAACGTCACACCAAGATCAGCCTCTAGCAGAGCAATTGCATTGCTGATGGCCGATTGAGCCTTGCGCTGCTCACGGGCCACGGCGGAAAACGAACGCAGTTCAGCGACTCTTAAAAAGGTACGCAGTTGTTCAAGACTCCAGCGCTCGGCCATCAACCCATCTCCACACCGGATAGGTAATGACTTTACCGCACCTGGGCTAACGCTAGAATGCCCAGCAGTAGCCGGAGGAACCTGTCATGAATGCCTACACCTATCTCGCCATCGCGATCGTTGCTGAAGTGATTGCCACCGCTTCGATGAAAGCAGTCAAAGGGCTGAGCACGCCACTGCCGCTGCTGCTGATGGTGGTCGGCTACGGGATCGCGTTCTGGATGCTGACCCTGGTGGTACGCAGCATTCCGGTGGGAATTGCCTACGCCCTGTGGTCCGGGCTGGGCATTGTGCTGATCAGCGTGGCAGCCTTGGTGGTGTACGGGCAGAAGCTGGATGTGCCAGCCATGCTGGGCATGGCCATGATCGTCGGCGGTGTGGTGGTGATTCAGCTGTTCTCCAAGACTGCCGGGCACTGAGACAGCCTGTATACTTGGCAGCTGTCCCAGTCTTCGAGGTACCGCCATGCCATCTGCCATTTCCACTGACGTGCTGATCGTCGGCGCCGGGGTCGCAGGCCTGTGGCTCAACGCCCGCCTGCAGCGCCTGGGTTACTCGACAGTGCTGGTGGAGCGCGCCAGCCTCGGTGGCGAGCAGACCATCAAGTCCCAAGGCATCATTCACGGTGGCACCAAGTACGCACTGCACGGTGCCTTGACCGGCGCCTCCGAAGCCATCGCCGACATGCCACGACGCTGGCGTGAGGCGCTGGCTGGCAGTGGCGAGCTGGACCTGAGCCACACGCGCTTGCTGTCCGAAGCCCACTACCTGTGGTCGCCAGGCACCCTGGCCGGCAACCTGACCAGCTTCTTCGCCAGCAAAGCGGTGCGTGGCCGTGTCGATCAGGTCAAAGGCGAACAATTACCGCCAGCGCTGCAGGACCGTGGTTTCAAGGGCAAGGTCTACCGCTTGGCAGAATTGGTTGTCGACGTCCCTAGCCTGCTGGCGAATCTGGCCGAGCTGGCAGGTGACAGCCTGCTCGCTGGCAAGCAGCTCGAACCGCTGCACGAGGGCGACGAACTGGTGGGCCTGCGCGTCGACGACCGCGAAATCCGCGCCCAGCGTATCGTCCTCAGCGCCGGCGCAGGCACCGAAGGCCTGCTGCACGCGCTGGGTCTCGAGCAGCCGGCCATGCAGACTCGACCGCTGCACATGGTGATCGCCAAGGGGCCTAACCTCAAGCCGCTGTATGCGCACTGCCTGGGCGGCGGGCCGAAGCCGCGAGTGACCGTCACCACTCACCCGGCCGCCGATGGCCAATGGGTCTGGTACCTGGGTGGCGATATCGCCGAAGCCGACGGCGTTGCCCGCGACACTGCGGCACAGATCGCCGCCGCGCAGCAGGAAATCGCCAGCCTGCTGCCTTGGGTCGATCAGCAACAAGTGCGCTGGGCGACCCTGCGCGTCGATCGTGCCGAACCCGCACAATCCGGGCTGGTGCGCCCAGACAACGCCTTCCTGGCCGAGCAGCGGCGCCTGCTGGTGGGCTGGCCGACCAAACTGGCCTTGGCACCGGACTTCAGCGACCGCGTACTGGCAAGCCTCGATCGCGATGGTGTGCGCCCTGCTGCCACGCCCGACCTGTCCGGCCTGCCCCGCCCGGCCCTGGGTGTACCAGCATGGGAGCAACTGCTGCCATGAGCCTACCCACCCTGCACGGCCTTCATCGCCCCTTGGGCAGTACCGGCTTCATGGTTTCGCCGCTGGGCCTGGGCACGGTCAAATTGGGCCGCGATCAAGGCGTCAAATACCCCAACGGCTTCACCATCCCAAGTGATGACGAAGCCCGCCTGCTCTTGGGCCAGGCCCGTGGATTGGGCATCAACCTGATCGACACCGCTCCGGCTTATGGCCTTAGCGAAGAGCGCCTGGGGCCATTGCTGCGCGGCCAGCGTGATGACTGGGTCATCGTCAGCAAGGTGGGTGAAGAGTTCGAGAACGGGCAGTCCAGTTTCGATTTCAGCGCAACCCATACCCGCCGCTCGGTCGAACGCAGCCTTCAGCGCCTGCAGACCGACCGTATCGAACTGGTGCTGGTGCATTCGGATGGCAATGACCTGGCCATTCTTGAACAGCAGGAGGTCTATCAGACCCTGGCCGCGCTCAAGCAGGAGGGTAAGATTCTTGGCTACGGCCTATCCGGCAAGACCGTTGCCGGCGGCCTGAAGGCCTTGGAACAGGGCGACTGTGCAATGGTCACCTATAACCTGAACGAACAGGCAGAACGCCCAGTGCTGGACTACGCTGCCGAACACGGCAAGGCCATTTTGGTGAAAAAGGCACTGGCCAGTGGGCATATCTGCCTTGCCCCTGGGGTCGACTCGGTACAGGCTAGCTTCGAACTGCTCTTCGCCCACCCTGGTGTCAGCAGTGCTATCGTCGGCACTATCAATCCGTTGCATCTGGCCCATAACGTGGCCACGGTCGCCCGCATCCTGGGCGAGCACTGAGTTGCCACCCAGCCACGGCTGGGCCTGGAACTGACCCGACGCAAGGAGGAGCCTCGTGGCGCGTACGCTGATCCGCAAGAACCCGAGCAACTTCAAAACGCTGCCCCTACATGTCGAAGCCACCGCCGAAGGCCTGGTCTACCAGAGCATCGGCATGCCCCTGAACTTTGCCCAGACCCAACAGCGGCGGCGAGCCATCCAGCTTGCCGACAAGCAGCGCTTCGTGGTGGAGCTGGCCAACCTGGGGGTGTCCGTGCGCCTGACGTTGCACTGGCAACATCGTGACTACTGGGTGTTGGTGAGGCAACGCCGCCAGGATCGCGGCGATGTGGTGCTGAAATTGATTTCCGGATATGTCCCGGCCCAGGAACTCAACCTGCCACTGCACACCGCCGTGCAGGAGGTAGCTGAAGAGTGCCTGCTGGAAACCCCGGAAGGTTGGCTCAGCGGGCGCTTCAACGACACTTGGCTCCCCGCCCCTTATGCCGCAGCGCTGCATTATCGCGAAGCCTTGCCATTCACACTGACGCCAGAGTCGGGCGCTGCGAGGCCAGTACACTGCGCCAGCCAGATATTGCTCGAACGGCCACGGGCCTACGTGCACCTGCCCACGGCCTCGCTACAGCTGATTTACGACATGCGTCTGCAGGTGCCAAGGGACGCTAAGAAACTCAGCCTGTTCCATGTCGATGAGCGGTTGGAGGGCGACCAACTGGTGGCGCGACTCAATCGCAAGCGGCCGGATCTTTACCTGATGCCGGTGCAGGACGGGCAGCCGTTGGCCGAGCTGTACACCTTGAAAAAGGATGAACTAGTACCAGCCAGCACACGCGGGCTGTACTTGGCCGAGAGCTTCGCCCAGCAGGAAGGCTGGGTAGTGGCCGACGAGAGAATTCGCTGGAAGGACTGGGTAAAGCAGCAGGGCCTGGTAGAGCAGAAGGCAAAGCCGGCGTCACATCTGCAGCGTTTCGGCGACAAGGCGCGGGCACTGCTGCGACGCGCCCGTACCTCACTGCACAAATAGCCTGTGGGGCTGCCGTGCAGCCCCGCGTCTCGGTCAGTTCTTGCGGATTTTCTCGACGATGGCCGTGGTGGAGCTGTTCTCCACCAGCCCCAACACTTTCACGGTGCCGCCATAGCCCTTGACGATATCGGCGCCTACCACCTGATCGATGCCATAATCCCCGCCCTTGACCAACACATCAGGCTTGACCTCGCTGAGCAGGTTTTCCGGCGTGCCTTCAGGGAAGCTGATGACCCAGTCGACTGCGCCCAGGCCAGCCAGCACGGCCATGCGCCGGTCAACGCTGTTGATCGGCCGACCCGGCCCTTTGAGGCGGCTCACCGAGGCATCGTCGTTGACTGCGACGATCAGGCGATCACCCTGCGCGCGGGCCTGCTCCAGGTAGGTGACATGGCCGGCATGCAGAATATCGAAGCAGCCGTTGGTGAAGACGATTTTCTCGTTGTGCGCCCGCGCGTCGTCGATGGCCAGCAGCAGTTGTTCCAGGCCCAGTACACCGCGCTCGGAGCCTTCTTCACGCTGGATGGCACGGCGCAGCTCCGGAGCACTGATAGCCGCGGTACCCAGTTTGCCGACCACGATACCGGCCGCCAGGTTGGCCAGGGCGACGGCGTGTGGGAGGTCTTCACCTGCGGCAATCGCAGCGGCCAGGGTAGATATCACGGTGTCACCGGCACCGGTCACATCGAACACTTCGCGGGCCCGGGCTGGCAAGTGCAGCGGCGGGTGGCCGGTACGCAGCAGGGTCATGCCGTGTTCGCCACGGGTTACCAACAGCGCGCCGAGGTCAAGGTCCAGCAGCAGTTGCAGGCCTTTGGCGACCAGCTCGGCTTCATCAGCGCAACGGCCGACGATGGTTTCGAATTCGCTGAGATTGGGGGTGATCAGGCTGGCCCCACGGTAAATCGAGAAATCCTTGCCCTTGGGGTCGGCCAGCACAGGAATAGCCTTGGCACGAGCAGCCTGAATCAGTTGCTGATGGTTCTTCAGCGCACCCTTGCCATAATCGGAAAGGACCAGCACCTTGACGCCTTCGAGCAACGCGTCGACCTCTGCGCCCAGCGTGAGCGGGTCGGTGGCGAAGGGTTCTTCGAAATCGATGCGCAACAATTGCTGGTGACGGCTCATCACCCGCAACTTGACGATGGTCGGCTGATGCGCAATGCGCTGGAACACCGAGCGCACGCCAGCGGCCTGCAGGCTATTGGCCAGACTGTCGGCGGCTTCGTCCTGGCCGGTGACACCGATCAGCGAAGCAGGGGCGCCGAGTGCGGCGATGTTCAAGGCAACGTTGGCCGCGCCGCCGGGGCGGTCTTCGATCTGATCGACCTTGACCACTGGCACTGGCGCTTCAGGCGAAATCCGCGAAGTACCGCCATGCCAGTAGCGATCGAGCATGACATCGCCGACCACCAGTACCGGAGCTTGATCGAAACGCGGCAGGGACAACTTCATGGACAACCCATATGGAAATAATGAACAGGGGCAGGATATTAGCACAGGGCGGGCGGCGGCTTTACGGCCAGATGCAACCTGGAAAATTCCCGTGACAATCGGGGCCGATGTGGCCCCGATCAAGGCGGGTCAGGTGATATCGGCCTTGGCCGGCTCATCCAGCCCCATGGCATGCAAGCGGGCATAATGGCCATTAGCCGCGAGCAGCTCGGCATGGGTGCCACGCTCGACCAGGCGGCCCTGTTCCATCACCAGGATCTGGTCAGCCTTCTCGATGGTGGACAGACGGTGGGCGATCACCAGCGTGGTACGGCCTTGCATCACATGGTCCAGTGCCGCCTGGATATGCCGCTCGGACTCGGTATCCAGTGCCGAAGTGGCTTCGTCGAGGATCAGCAACGGCGCGTTTTTCAACAGTGCCCGAGCAATCGCCAGGCGCTGGCGCTGGCCGCCGGAAAGCAGCACACCATTTTCACCGACCTCGGTATCGAAGCCGTTCGGCAGGCGATCGACGAATTCCTTGGCGTAGGCGTCAGCGGCGGCAGCCTCGATATCGGCACGCGGGGCACCTGCCAGGTCGCCGTAGGCGATGTTGTTGGCCACGGTATCGTTGAACAGGGTGACATGCTGGGTCACCTGGGAAACGTGGCGGCGCAGGTTGCGCAGGCGGTAGTTTTCGATTTCCACGCCATCAAGCAGGATTTGCCCCTGGTCGTGGTGGTAGAAGCGCGGGATAAGTGCCGCCAAGGTGGACTTGCCACTGCCTGAGCGCCCAACCAAAGCGATCATCTGGCCAGGCTCAGCGACGAAACTGATGTCGCTCAGCACTTCACGCTCGGTGCCGGGGTAGGTGAAGCTCAGGTTGCGCACTTCGAGGCGGCCCTCTACACGCGCCATTTCGACGGTGCCGGTGTCGACCTCTGGGGCCTCGTCCAGTTGCTCGAAGATGCTTTCGGCGCCGGCCAGGCCTTTTTGAATGGTCGAGCTGACTTCCGACAGCTGGCGGATTGGCTTGGGCAGCAGCCCCGCGGCGGTGATGTAGGCAACCAGGTCACCCGCTGTGGAGTCACCCCGCAGGAACAGCACCAGGAACATCAGTGCCGCCATGGCGGTGTAGATCACCAACTGCAGCAACGGCGTGTACAACGCGCCGGTCTTGGTCATGTGCAGTTGCTTGTCGGTGTTGCTTTGGCTGGCGTTTTCAAAGCGGCGCTGTTCGTAGGCTTCACCGCCAAAGCTGCGCACCACGCGATAGCCCTGAATGGTCTCGGAGGCGACATGGGTCACATCGCCCATGGCGGACTGGATCTTCTTGCTCTGCTTGCGGAATTTCTTGCTGGCAACACTGACCATCACCGCGATCACCGGCAGGATGGCCACCATTACCAAGGTCAGGTGCCAGTTCATCCACAGCAGGTAGCCGAACAGGAACACCACGGTCAGGCCTTCACGGATGACGACCTTGATGGCATCGGTGGCGGCGCCGGTCACCATGGTCACGTTGAAAGTGATCCGCGAAATCAGGTGACCTGAATTGTGATTGTCGAAATAGCGGTTGGGCAGCACCAACAGCTTGTTGAACAGTTGTATCCGCAAATCATGCACAAGGCTCAGGGAAACCTTGGCCAGGAAGTAGTTACCCAGAAACGACCCCAAACCCTGCCACGCGGCAATCAGAATGATCAGCAGCGGCACGGCCTGCAGTAATTGCAGGTCGCGAAGGTAAGGGACATTGGGGAACAGCACGGCCTGCGGGTTGCTCAACCCGTCGACGAAATATTTGAGAATCCCCGCCAACATGGGCTGGGTCGAAGCAAAAATCACGAAACCGACGATACTCAGCAGGAAAATGCCGATATAGGGTTTCACGTAGCTCAGCAGCCGGAAATAGATCTTCAGGCTGGAAGTATGCTCCGCCGGTCGCGGTGTTTCGGCCATCATCGAGCTCGCTGTTCAGGTTGAACCGCGAATTTTACCACAGGCGTCATTTTCGGCACGCACCCATGGCAACAACATGACCAGCCCTACCGTCAGCCAACTGATGAACCATTCCGCACGGGGGGTTGCGGTAAGGCTGGCGGCGTCGAATTGCATCGCCAACGTCGAGAACACCCAGAGGCCGAGCAGAATCTTGCCAAGCAGGATGTGGCGTGCGCGAACGATCTCCCCCAGGGCGAACAGCCAGACGCAGATCCACAGCAGCATCCCCGGCAGCCCAAGCTCTACGGCCACATGGGTGAACATGTTGTGAGTATGGTCGAAGCGCATGCCCAAAGCAGGCACCTGCACGTCGTAGGCCGCTCCAATCCCAAGGCCGGTCCAAGGGTGCTCGGCGATCATCCTGACGGCCTGCTCGAAAATCTCCGGGCGGTAGGAGGAGCCTCGGAGGGTGATCAGGTCGTACATCACATAGAACGCCAATGCCGTGGCGAGCACCGCCGCCACCGCCAGCACCCGGCTATGGCGGTCTCTTAGCCACAACGGCGCGATCAGCACGGTAATGAGCAGTGCCAGAGCAGCACCCCGGCTCTGGCTCATGATCACGAAACAACCCAAGCAGGCCAACGCAAGCACCCAGCCGAGCTGGAAGCTACGCTTACGGGGCATCTGATAGAGCAGCAGCACAGCCGCTGCACCCACCACATAGGCCCCCAGAATTGGATGGGAGATCTCACCGATGCCAGCCAAGCGCGCCTGCAGCGGCTGGGCCTGCAAGCCATAAAAATGCACGATGGAAACAAGCGCGGCGATTGCCAGCAAGCCGCAACCCAGCTGCAGCAGGTTGCGAATACGGTCTTGCCCACCTTGCGCCACCAGCGGGAAGGCCAACAAGAACACCAGGATGTAGACCAGACGCTTGGCCTCCCGTGAGGGGTCGGGAGCCGTTGTCCAGGCAAGGCTCACACAGCACCAGGCCATCAGCATCAGCACGCTCGCCCAGAGCGCCGGCTGCCGCCGCCAGGCCTCGGCCAGCACGCCACGCCCCGACCATGCCAACAGCAGGGTGGGCAGCCACAGGAATGCGACAAGCCCTTGCTGGTACACTTTGTTGGAAGGTGCCAAGGCTATCGCCCCGAAAAACCAAATGAGCCCCAAGCCTAACCAGGCGCGCGCCCAGCTTTGTTGATACAACATCCTCACCCCTGTTGAATCCACGCACCATCGATGGTGCTCACGCTTTATTTTCGGCATTATTGCCGGTCATTTTGTTGCCCAAACGACAAGGCTTATCTCATGCAATGCTCTCGGCTCACCCAGGTCGACTTTGATCAGCTGATACTTGGCGCCCAGGTATTGGAGTCAGACAGCCATGGCGCCAAAGTCTACCTGCTTGGCGATGGTAATATCCTTAAGGTATTTCGTCGTAAGCGACTTATTTCATCTGCGCTGCTGCGGCCTTACTCACAGCGCTTCGTCGACAACGCTGTGCGCCTTGCGCAATTGGGTATTCCGACGCTTGAAGTGATAAGCCAGCACAAGCTCGACGTGCCGGGCAGAACAGCCGTGCTGTATCGCCCACTGCCAGGCCGGACGCTACTGCAGATGTCGCGCGAAAACGACTTCAGTTGGGACCACTACCTGCCTAGGCTGATCGATCTGATTCGCCATCTCCACCGCAGCGGCATCTATTTTCGCTCGCTGCACCTGGGCAATGTGGTCGTCACCCCCGACCAGCGCCTGGGCTTGATCGACGTGGCAGACATGCGCTTCCTGCGCCCACCGCTTTCTGCTCGCATGATCCGCCGCAATGTTCAGCACATGGTGCGCTACATCGAGCGGGAGAACCTGGGCGATCGCTTCCCCCTCGCAGATTTCGAGGCGGCCTTGCTGGCGCGCTGAGCTCAGCCGCGCAGCAGGCTGTGGGCACCGTCACAGAAAGCCTGCCACGCCACCTCCGGCGCGAGCGCCCGGCGCTGCTGGCCAGCCACAACTAGCGCGCGGGCAGCATCGCAGCGCGCCATCTCCTGGGCCCAGGCCTGGGTATCGTCAACCGGGAGGTAGCGCGCCGAGTCTTGCAACTGCTCGCGAAATACCGGCAAGTCGGTGCACACGACCGGTACATCCGCTATCACGGCTTCCTGCACCACCAGGCCCAGGCCTTCAGCGCGGGAAGGCACCATCAGCCAGTCGAAAGCCCGGTACAGGCGCTCCAGGTCGTCATGATGCCCGCACAGATGCACCGTGGCGGTCAGGCCCAGCGAGTCGATGCGTGCCTGCAGGCTGGCACGCAGCGGCCCGTCACCGACGATTGCCAACTGTATGCCCGGCTGTTGGGCCACGGCGCTGGCAAAGGCCTCGATAAGCATGTCGAAGCCTTTGCTTTCCACCAGCCGCCCCACCGCACCAAGCAACACACCTTCAGTTGCCGGCAATGCCAGCACGTGGCGCGCCTGCTCACGGCCTAGCAGTGACGCGGTAAAGGCCAGCGGGTCGAACGCCATGCGCAGTGCCTGTACAGGGCGGCCAATACCCCGCTGCAGCGCGCGCGCCAGGGTGTCCGAGACAGCCGCAACACATACTTGTTCGGCAGGCAGCCTGCTCAGCAGGCTCACGTCGCTGGGGGTCAAACGGGTCATGCCGTGGAACAACACTTTTGCGCGCACCTCGGGCATATGCTTGAGCACCGGCAACACCAGCCGCGCAACACCTATACCGTCGAGCAGAATGACCTGCGCCCCCGCCTCTTTCAACGCCTTGCGCAAGCGCAGGCGTAACCAGGGCCGCAACAGCCGCCATAGGTTTTTGCCCTTGAGCGCACGCTGCGGCATATGCCAAGCACGGGTGTTTTCATCACTGTGGCAAAGCTCACCGCCAAGCAGCAGCCAGTGGCTGATACGTGCGTCGGCACCCGCGTGCGAGAGCACGTGTTGATGGACTTTATGGATGGACAGGTACGGCGAACCGCCTGCCCACATCACATTGAGGATTTTCATGGAGATTGCGCCGCTCTCCCGTGCAAGCCAAGTGGGACTGCAACGTCTTTGACAGAACATGATCGCATGCCTGGAAAACTAGTTCCTCCAGCATAGGCTGGAATGTTCAGCTCAGAAGCCAAGGTTGAGCCGCAGGCGCTGCCATGCAGACAAAGGCGGGTGGGGCCTCAAGGCCGGGCGCATGTGTTCGACGATGCTCTGGCCGACAGCGGCGAAACTGAAGCGTGAAACGGCCAGTTCGCGCCCGTTGATGGCTATCTGCCGGGCCAGCTCAGGATCTTCGCGCAATACGCGCAGCTTGGCTTGCAGCGTCGGAATGTCGCGATAGAAAACGACGTTGTGCATGTCTTGCAGGCCCAGTGCCCGGTTCTCGTCCTCGCCCTGGTCATACGCCAGCAGCACGCAGCCACAGGCCATGGCTTCAAAGTTCTTGATCATATACTCGCCCATGCCGACATCGGCACTGACGAAGAATCGAATACGATTCAAGGTGTTACAGTAGTCTTCACCTGACTTGGTGCGAGTCACCACCAACTGTTCGACCTGCCCCAACTCGTCCAGAAGCGCCTTACGGCCGCTGTAGGCGACGCTGTTGGTACTACCGACGAATGCCAACTCGATATCGCGCTCGCGGCCTTGGTCGGCGAGCAGCTGCTCGTCGTACCCCTTGGGTACGAAGACCGCATCGAAGCCCTCCTGACGCAGCCGCTCACTGACCATGAAGCCAGAGCTGATCACCCGTGCCCACGGCAGCTTGCGGTAGTGCGCACTGAACTTGCCGGTGTACTTGCACGGGATGTAGTTCTGATAGGCGTCGTGCTCGAGAATGACCAGGTTCGGCACCGTACGGATGAAAGCTGCCTGGCGGATCTCCTGCTTGAAACGCAGGAAGAACACAATGCGGTCATAGCGCTCGACCTGCACTTCACGCTTGAAATAACGGCGCAGGTTGCGCTGATCGTCACTGGTCAGCCAGCGCAGGTCGCAGTCGCAGTTGGCCGCAACGCCGTCGTACAGACGATCGAGGATCGCGCGCTGCTCTTTCTGTACCAGAAATAGAACTTTCATTGCTTTCCTTGGGCGCTTTGCGCCATCTCGGTCAACTTTACAGCTCTCGCCGCCAGAACAACTCATGCCGACGAACTGCCTTACGGAAGAATTCATTTTCCCCGTAAGGCGAAGCTCGGCGCCCGGCTAGCCAACGCTGCAGCCAGCGGCGCAGGCGGCGCTTGAACGGCAGCCGCGGCTGCAAGTCATGCATCATGCCCAAGGCCATGGCCTTGTCACGCTGGGTGGCGGTATCCAGTAGCACGGCGCATGGTGCCCATGCCTGGTCTGCGTCAAATTGCGGCGGTAAAGCGATGCCATCCCCGCTGTCACCCATGGGCCAGCGGTCGTTGTCATGCAGGTGGTTGGCGTAGCAGAGCAGAGTCTGTGGCTGCCAGGCCAGCCCCTCAAGCGCCTCCATGACGGCCGCCTGGGCACACACATGATCCGGATGTGGGTCGAGTTGAGGATGCGGCATCACCAACACCTGGGGCTTAGCCAGCTCCAGCAACGCGCGCAGGTCGGCCAGCAGGTTGTGCCAGGTTGGCGCGCCATTGTCGTCGGCCGGCAAAGGAAATGAATTGAACTGGCGAAACGGACGGATATCGGCCATGTCCGCTTCGCGCGACACAGCAGGCTGGTCAGGGGCAGCCTGCATGGCGGGCAACTGCAAGCAGAAATAGCCCAGTTGCACGCAGCGCGACTCAGGCACGCCCGCCCAACGTGGCACGGCAATGCTGTCCCAAGCGCGCAGCCGCCCTTTCAAGCGGGCCGCTTCCACTTCACCCAGCCCCATTTGCTGATAGTGCTCAGCCTCGATCTCGCCGGCGGTCAGGGTGACCACCCAGGTTTCATCGGCTTGACTGTACACACCATAGGCAGCCAGCTCGGCATCGTCGGCGTGGGGCGCGATCACCATTACCCGACGGCGCTGCAACTCGACAGCAGGGGTTATCCACAGGCGCGGCTGGCCCAGCAACCGGCAATATTTGCCAACCACGTGTAGCGTGCCAGCCTGCAGCGGCTCGGCCAAACCGGTCAGGTTCAGATAGCGCACGCCATCCACACCGCGCTCGAAAGTTTGCCGATCGCCCAGCTCGCCGCCGCGCAGCACGACGTACGGATCGAGCAAGCGCCCCAGCCAGCCGCTTTTCACCCGCGCCTCGAGTATCAGGGTTTCGTCGCCTTGCAATGCCTCGCCCACCTTGAGCAGGCCATCGCTCAGCATCACGGGTGCTTCATGGCTCAGCTCACCGAAACGGTAGGCGTAGTCCTCGCTCGGCGCGTAGAACAGGTGGTCGGCGAACCAGGCTTCGTGAGCGGCCCACAGCAGCGGCAACAGCAGTAGCGGTAGCCACCACCAGGTGAAAAAACCCAGCGCTACCAGCAGTACCAGGCAGGCGAGCAGCCCCAGACGCTTGTTGCGCCGATGGCGCTTGAGCAACTGCTGCTTGCGGCTCACGTGTGCAATACCGGTACGGGGTTGCACCAACGCTCTTTGTACTCGCGGTCGGCCCGACCGAACGAGAAGCGCAGGGGCTTGTTGCGTGCACGAGCATCCTCCCAGGCTGCCTGGGTATTGAGGAAGCTCAATACGCTACCTGGGCTGAAGGCCTTGGTCTGCGGGTCGACACCGCCATTGACGTACTCGACACTGATCCACTCGGGCGCCTCGACGCGGTACACCAACTGGATCGCGATCGGCTTGTCATCGAGCATCAACACCGAGCCGATCAGCAGTTCGCGCAGGCGCTCCAGCACCTGGGCCATATGCTCGGCGCCGGTGGCCGGAAAACCCCAGCGACGCGCGAACAAGTCGCAGTACATGGCTGCGACCTGCTGCGCGCTGAATTCGCTGATCGGGCGCACCACACCGCCCGCTTCTTCCAGCAGACGCAATTCGCGACGTTGGTTGTAGCGAAATTTCTTGGACAGCTCTTCCGGGGTGCGCGCCATCGCCAACTGCTCCTTCTGCACCTTCAGGCCCGTGAATCGGCCCTGGTTCAGTTCCGACAGGTAACGGGCGCTGTGGCGCAATGGCGCACCGGCATCAGCAGCTGCCGGCAGGATGATCTCGGCGTTGCCGAGGTCGAACAGGGCCTTTTTGCCGGCGCGCTTGAGCACGTCCTTGGACAATGCCAAGTGACGGCCCCAAGTCGGGATGGCGGCGCTCAGCGCGCCAGCCTGGTACCAACCCAGGTAGCGCACGGGGATTTGCGCCAGGCCTGCCAGTTGCTCGACCACCAGAGGGTGTGTCGCCACGCTGCCGCCAAAACGCGCCCAGGCCTGGGCGTAGCTGGCAGCATCGATGACTTGCCAGCCGCGCTCGCGCAAGGCTTGAACATGATTGAACATCAAGCCTTCCCCACCACTGCACGAACCTGAGGCAACTGCCAGAACGCCTCACGCACTGCCTGGTCAGAAAACCGTTCACGCAAACGCTGCAGCATATGCACAGCGCAGGCCTGCAGTTGCTGGTCATCCAGCCCCGCCATGTGCTGCAACGCCTGCGCCAGCTGCGCGGCATCGCCCAACGGGAACAGCACGCCAACACCTTCGACCACTTCGCGCGCGCCGCCACAAGCCGTAGCCAATACCGGCACCCCGGCCGCCATGGCTTCGAGCAGGACCATACCGAACGGCTCGTGGTCGGAGCTTAGGGCGAATACGTCAAAGGCCTGGAAATAACGGCGGGCATCGGGTATCTGGCCAAGAAAGTCCACCTGCCCCGCAATACCCAGCTCGGCAGCCTGCGCCTTGAGCTCAGCCTCCAGCCGGCCCTTGCCGAGAATGGCCAGCCGCGCGCCTGCTGGCAGGCCCGGCAGCGCCTGGGCAAAGCCACGTAGCAAGGTCGCCTGATCCTTGTCGGGGTGCAGGCGCCCGACATTGCCGACCACCCAAGCCTGGGTGTCCAGGCCCAACGCCGCGCGGGCCTCGGCACGAGGTACGAGGGCTGCTTGCAGGGCGTCGATATCGATACGATTGTAGAGCGTCTGGATACGCTGAGCCGGCCACTTCGCCAGGCAACGGCGCATGTCGTCACGCACCGCATCCGATACCCCAAGCAGGCTCAGGCGCTTGCTGAACAGGTTGGCAAAAAAGCGTCGACCCTTGCGCTGATAGTCACCGAAGGCATGGTGCACACCGATCACCGGCAAGCTCGTAGCCAGCAGCGCTACATAGATGGGCTTGAAACGGTGGGCGATGCAAAAGCTGAAATTGCGCTCGGCGGCGATGCGCCGCAGTGCCCCAATCGCTCCGAGCTTCAGGCCACGTATGGCTTTGGAGCTGAATTCGAGAAACAACACTTCGTCCGACGCGCAGCCCGCAGCAACCTGCGGGTCGGCAGCGCCGGTGAGGAACACGGTGGTGACCTTGTAGCCGCTGCCCTGGAACAGGCTGGCGTACTGACGGGCACAGTCTAGAAACGGCCCGTCGTAGCCATGGCAGAACTGCAGGACCCGCGCTTCAGAGCGGCTGGTCATAGGCGGCTGCGCCGTCCTTGACGACCAGGATGTCTTCCATGATCAAGTACTGCAGGTCAGACCCGAAGAACATGTTCAGCGCATCGGTCGGCGAGCAGATCATCGGCTCGCCACGGCGATTGAGCGATGTGTTCAGCGATACGCCATTGCCTGTGAGGTCTTCCAGGGCTTTCATCATGTCGTAATAGCGCGGGTTGTATTCGCGCTTGAGCACCTGGGCGCGGGAAGTGCCGTCTTCGTGGACCACTTCCGGTACACGGGTCTTCCACTCTTCAGCCACTTCGAAAGTGAAAGTCATGAACGGCGCTGGATGGTCGACCTTGATCATCTGCGGTGCGACGGTGTCGAGCATCGACGGGCAGAACGGTCTCCAGCGCTCGCGGAACTTGATCTGCTCGTTGATGCGATCGGCTACGCCCGGCACGCTCGGGCAACCAATGATCGAACGGCCACCCAAGGCCCGCGGGCCAAACTCCATGCGGCCCTGGAACCAGGCCACCGGGTTGCCATCGACCATGATCTTGGCGATACGCTGGGGCATGTCGTCGAGCTTGCGCCATTTTGGCGCGTTCGGGTGGCGAGCGCAGGCGGCGATCACGTCTTCGTTGGAGTACGAAGGGCCGAGGTAGACATGCTCCATCTTCTCGACCGGCACACCGCGGGCGTGGGATACGTAAGCCGCCGCACCCACAGCGGTGCCGGCATCGCCGGAAGCCGGCTGGACGAACAGCTCCTTGACGTCGGAACGAGCGATGATCTTCTGGTTGAGCTTGACGTTCAGCGCGCAGCCGCCAGCGAAGGCCAGCTTGCCGGTTTCACGCAAGGTATCGCCCAGGTAGTGATCGATCATCTGCAGGGCGATCTTTTCGAACAGCGCCTGCATGCTGGCCGCGTAGTGGATGTACGGCTCGTCGGCAATGTCGCCTTCGCGCTTGGGGCCTAGCCATTCGATCAGCTTGGGCGAGAAGTAGAAGCCTTTGCCCTTCTCTTTATGGCGGCGCAAGCCGATGACGTTGGCGTAATCGGTATTGATCACCAATTCGCCGTTTTCGAAGCTGGCCAGACGTGAGAAGTCGTACTTGCTGGCATCGCCGTACGGCGCCATGCCCATGACCTTGAATTCGCCGTCGAGCATTTCGAAGCCAAGGAATTCGGTGATCGCGCCATACAGGCCACCCAGCGAGTCCGGGTCGAAGAATTCCTTGATCTTGTGGATCTTGCCGTTTTCGCCGTAGCCGAAGAAGGTGGTGGCGTACTCACCCTTGCCATCGATGCCAAGGATTGCGGTCTTTTCCTTGAAGCCCGAGCAGTGGTAGGCGCTGGAAGCGTGGGCCAGGTGGTGTTCGACCGGTTCGATCTTGACCTTTTTCGGGTCGAAGCCCAGCTGCTCCAGGCACCAGACGATCTTCTTGCGGTAGCGCTTGTAGCGGCGGTTGCCCATCAAAATGGCGTCCAGGGCGCGATCCGGGGCGTACCAGTAGCGCTTGGCGTAGTGCCAACGCGCCTTGCCGAACAGGCTGATGGGAGCGAAGGGGATGGCTACCACATCGACGTCGGACGGTTTGATGCCGGCTTGCTCCAGGCAGAATTTCGCCGACTCGTAGGGCATGCGGTTCTTCGCATGTTTGTCACGCACGAAGCGCTCTTCTTCGGCGGCGGCAACCAGCTTGCCGTCAATGTACAAGGCCGCGGAAGGGTCATGGCTAAGGGCGCCGGACAGGCCAAGAATCGTCAATGCCAAGGGATTAGCCTCTTCATTCGGTAGAGATGCGCCAGCGGCCTCATGGGCGGGTGGCGGCTAAAGGGCGAGATTATAACGCAAACAATGCGCGAGACACTGCATAACCTGCGCCAGCAGGCTGGCCCTGGGCGGCAGGCGCCGCAGGGCGAGCTTGCTGGCCAAGTGCCCGATTATTCGGCGATCAGCCAGTCCATGCGCCAGCTACCGGCAGTCTGCGCCAGCTCTTTGGCCAGCCAGGGCAGCAGCTCGCTCAGCTCTTGCTCAAGCCCCCAAGGCGGGTTGGCGATGGCCAGGCCCGAGCCATTGAGGCCCTGAGGGCTGTCTTGATGGTGCACGTACAGCTCCACCCGCAGCAGCTTGGGCGCGCCGGTGCTGGTCAAGTCCTGATAGAAGCGGGTCAGCGAGCGCTGATCCTTGATCGGGTACCAGATAGCCGCGACTGTCTGGCGCATACGGCCAATCGCCTCTTTCATCGCAGTGGTGCAGCGTTTGAGCTCGTCAGCCTGCTCGAATGGCGGGTCGATCAACATGATCGCGCGCTTTTCCTGCACCGGTAGCAGCGCCCGTGGCACATGCCAGCCCTCGCCCAGGTGCACCACCACGCGCGGGTCCTTTTTCATGTTCTCTTTGAGCAGCGGCCCGTCTTCGGGGTGCTTTTCGTTGAGCAGCGCCCGGTCCTGCTGGCGCATCAGCCGCCGAGCCAACTCGGGCGACCCTGGGTAGTAGCGCAACTGGCCATCGGCGTTGAGGCGCTTGATGATGCGCAAGTAGTCCGTCGCCATCGCCGGCAGATCATCACGGCCCCATAGGCGAGCCACCCCTTCAAGGTACTCGCCGGTGCGGGTCGCTTGATCACCTTGCAAATCGTAAAGGCCGAGGCCGGCGTGGGTATCGATGTAGGCGAACGGTTGTTCTTTGCGCGACATCAGGGCGATGAGGCGGGTCAGCACGATGTGCTTGAGAACGTCGGCGTGATTGCCGGCGTGGAAGGCGTGACGATAGTTCATGGCAACTCCTGCGCGGACGGCAAGTTTACCCGTTCATGGTGACGGCGTCAGGTGCTCCCCGTCCTGACCGGGACCCAATTCCAGCTCCGACCGCCGACCAGCGCTGCTGATACTCAAGCCTCCTACCAACCAGGAGTACCTGAAATGAAAGCCTCCATCAAAGCAGACGTGAATGGCACTGAAGTCAAACTCCACGGTGTACTGGGTATCACCAATGCCCCGTACACAGCAGTCGTGGAACTGACCAGGCCAGGCAACGTCATCGAAAACCGAGTGGTCTCCAGCTCCGGCGACACCACCTGGCAACTGACCCTGCAGGACTGTGAACCCGGCGAATACAGGGCATTGATCCGCCCTCGCGAGGAAAAGGCGTTCGAAGCAACGCTGTGCAAGTTCGCCGTTGCCAACTGAGCGCTCTAAAGCAGCCGACGGCATTGACTGCCGTCGGCTGCAATCACGTCACTTCTCGGCGTGGTACGCAGCATCCGCTGCTGCGAAACGCGCAGCCATGGACTTCGAAGGACTACCCAGCTTGCTCACCGCCACGATAGCGATACTGGCGAACAGGAAGCCTGGGATGATTTCGTAAAGGCCTAGGGTGTCGAAATTCTTCCACAGGATCACGGTCAGCGCGCCAACCACGATACCTGCCAGCGCACCGTTGCGAGTCATACCTTTCCACAGGACCGAGATCAGTACCACTGGGCCGAACGCTGCGCCGAAGCCGGCCCAAGCGTATGCAACCAGACCCAGCACGCGGTTTTCCGGGTTAGCAGCCATGGCAATGGCGATCAGAGCAACGGCGAGCACCATGAAGCGGCCTACCCAGACCAGCTCACGCTGAGATGCACCCTTGCGCAGGAAGGCTTTGTAGAAGTCCTCGGTCAATGCACTGGAGCAAACCAGCAACTGGCAGCTGAGGGTACTCATCACCGCCGCCAGGATGGCCGACAGCAGCACACCAGCGATCCATGGGTTGAACAGGATCTTGGCAAGCTCGATGAACACGCGCTCATGGTTTTCGGTGACCGGGCCTGCCTGATCCGGATGGGCAGAGAAGTAGGCGATACCGAAGAAGCCCACGGCGCAGGTGCCAGCCAGGCACAGGATCATCCAGGTCATGGAGATACGGCGAGCCTTGGCGATGGATTTCACCGAGTCGGCAGCCATGAAACGCGCCAGGATGTGAGGTTGGCCAAAGTAGCCCAGACCCCAGCCCAACAGCGAGATGATGCCGATGAAGGTGGCGCCTTTGAACATATCGAAATTGGCCGGGTTCTGCGCTTCGATGGCCATGAAGGTGGTATCGAAACCACCGGTCGAGATCAGCACGATCACCGGAGTGAGGATCAACGCAAAGATCATCAACGATGCCTGCACGGTGTCGGTCCAGCTCACCGCAAGGAAACCACCGATGAAGGTGTAGGCGATGGTGGCTGCGGCCCCTGCCCACAGAGCGGTTTCGTACGACATGCCGAAAGTGCTCTCGAACAGACGAGCGCCAGCAACGATGCCAGAAGCACAGTAAATGGTGAAGAACACCAGAATCACGATGGCCGAGATGATCCGCAGCAAGCCACTGGCATCTTCAAACCGGCTGGAGAAATAATCTGGCAGCGTCAACGCATCACCGTTGTGCTCGGTCTGCACGCGCAGACGGCCGGCGACGAACAACCAGTTCAGATAGGCACCAACGGTCAGGCCGATGGCAATCCAGGCCTCGGAAAGGCCGGCGAAGTAGATGGCACCCGGCAGGCCCATCAGCAGCCAACCGCTCATGTCGGAAGCGCCAGCCGAGAGTGCGGTAACCACACTGCCCAGGCTGCGTCCGCCAAGAATGTAATCGGAAAGGTTCTTTGTGGACCGATAAGCGGCGAAACCGATCAGTACCATAACCGCGATATAGATCACGAAAGTGATCGTTAGTGGATTGCCCATGCGTGTGCCCTGGCGTTTGTTTTTATGTCATGCGCAACCTTCGCGAAGTCGGTTGCACCCAGGCCGCGAATCCTATGCAACAACGCAAACCCGGTGCAACCCTTTTTCATTTGACAGTTGCACCCGGCCGTACCCTTTAGGAAAAATCCTGTTTCTTGCTTCTTTTTGGAGCAAAAGAGCGCCTACATAGAAGAAAACGCACCATAAAGGATTCTTTTCACACGGTAGGAAATCGCCTCAGACGAGTTGCACCTTTTCTTGTGAAAAAACGGGTTGCACCTGGTTGCACCCGAAATCTCCTACAGATAATCTTGATGCCAGCTTAAGCCACAGCCGTGGCAATAATGAGGATAAGAAATTGGCGACGACCACCCTTGGGGTCAAACTCGATGACCCGACCCGCGAACGACTCAAAGCAGCTGCGCAATCGATCGATCGCACGCCGCATTGGTTGATCAAGCAAGCGATCTTCAATTATCTGGAGAAGCTAGAGGGTGGTGCCACTTTGACCGAGCTTAACGGCCATGCAAACAGCTTGGTTGACGATGCCGGGGAAGTCCAGCCAGACCACGCCCACCAGTGCTTCCTCGAATTTGCCGAAAGCATTCTGCCGCAGTCGGTATTGCGCTCGGCGATCACCGCCGCTTATCGCCGCCCTGAGCAGGAAGTGGTGCCGATGCTTCTTGAGCAGGCGCGCCTTAGCACTGCCCAGGCGGAAGCGACCAACAAGCTGGCCGCAAGCATTGCCGAGAAACTGCGCAATCAGAAGAGCGCTGGCGGCCGTGCTGGCATCGTCCAGGGCCTGCTGCAAGAGTTCTCGCTGTCGTCTCAGGAAGGCGTGGCGCTGATGTGCCTGGCCGAGGCGCTGCTGCGCATCCCTGACAAGGGCACCCGCGACGCCCTTATTCGCGACAAGATCAGTAACGGCAACTGGCAGCCACACCTGGGCAACAGCCCGTCGCTATTCGTCAACGCCGCCACCTGGGGCCTGCTGCTGACCGGCAAACTGGTTTCCACCCACAACGAAACGGGCCTGAGCTCCTCGCTGACGCGCATCATCGGTAAAAGTGGCGAGCCGATGATCCGTAAGGGTGTCGACATGGCGATGCGCCTGATGGGCGAGCAGTTCGTCACCGGTGAAACCATCGCCGAAGCCCTGGCCAATGCCAGCCGCTTCGAGGCCAAGGGCTTCCGCTACTCCTACGACATGCTTGGCGAAGCCGCACTGACCGAGCACGACGCGCAGAAATATCTGGCCTCTTATGAGCAGGCGATCCATTCGATCGGCAAAGCGTCCCATGGCCGCGGCATCTATGAAGGCCCAGGTATCTCCATCAAGCTTTCGGCACTGCACCCGCGCTACAGCCGCGCCCAGTACGAGCGCGTGATGGAAGAGTTGTACCCACGCCTGCTGTCGCTAACCCTGCTGGCCAAGCAATACGACATTGGCCTTAACATCGACGCCGAAGAAGCCGACCGCCTGGAGCTGTCCCTGGACCTGCTCGAGCGCCTGTGCTTCGAGCCAAGTTTGGCAGGCTGGAATGGTATCGGCTTCGTGATCCAGGCTTACCAGAAGCGCTGCCCGTATGTGATCGACTACGTCATCGACCTGGCCAAGCGCAGCCGTCATCGCCTGATGATCCGCCTGGTAAAAGGCGCGTACTGGGACAGCGAAATCAAGCGTGCACAGGTCGAAGGCCTGGAAGGCTACCCGGTCTACACCCGCAAGGTGTACACCGACGTTTCTTACGTCGCCTGCGCTCGCAAGCTGCTGGCCGTGCCGGAGGCGATCTACCCACAGTTCGCGACCCACAACGCCCATACCCTATCGGCGATCTACCATATTGCTGGCCAGAACTACTACCCAGGTCAATATGAGTTCCAGTGCTTGCACGGCATGGGTGAGCCCCTCTACGAGCAAGTTGTAGGCAAGGTGGCAGATGGCAAGCTGAACCGCCCTTGCCGGGTATACGCACCGGTCGGCACCCACGAAACCCTGCTGGCCTACCTGGTTCGTCGCCTGCTGGAAAACGGCGCCAACACCTCGTTCGTCAACCGCATCGCCGACCATTCCATCTCCATCCAGGAATTGGTCGCCGACCCAGTTGCCAGCATCGAGCGCATGGGTACTCAGGAGGGCGGCATCGGCCTGCCGCATCCGCGCATTGCGCTGCCGCGCGAGCTCTACGGCACCGACCGCGCCAACTCCGCCGGCATCGACATGGCCAACGAACATCGCCTGGCATCGCTGTCCTGCGCCATGCTGGCCACCGCTCAGAACGACTGGAAAGCCACTCCGATGCTGGCCTGCGCCGCCAGCGAAACAGCTGCCGTCGCCGTGTTGAACCCTGCAGACCACCGCGACGTGGTGGGCCACGTGCAGGAAGCCACCGTCGCCGACGTCGACAATGCCATCCAGTGCGCACTGAACGCCGCGCCGATTTGGCAGGCCACGCCCCCGGCCGAGCGCGCAGCCATCTTGGAGCGCACCGCCGACCTGATGGAGGCTGAAATACAGCCGTTGATGGGCCTGCTCATCCGCGAAGCGGGCAAAACGTTCGCCAACGCCATCGCCGAAGTGCGTGAAGCCGTAGATTTTCTGCGCTACTACGCGGTGCAGGCCCGTAATGACTTCAGCAACGACGCCCACCGCCCGCTGGGCCCGGTGGTGTGCATCAGCCCGTGGAACTTCCCACTGGCCATCTTCACCGGCCAAGTGGCTGCAGCACTGGCTGCCGGCAACCCGGTACTGGCCAAGCCTGCCGAGCAGACTCCGCTGATCGCCGCCCAGGCTGTGCGCCTGCTGCTCGAGGCAGGCATCCCGGAAGGCGTGCTGCAACTGCTCCCAGGACGTGGCGAAACCGTCGGTGCCGGCCTGGTCGGTGACGAGCGCGTCAAAGGTGTGATGTTCACCGGCTCCACCGAAGTGGCCCGGCTGCTGCAGCGCAATGTCGCCGGCCGCCTGGACAACCAAGGCCGTCCGATCCCGCTGATCGCCGAAACCGGTGGCCAGAACGCGATGATCGTCGACTCGTCGGCGCTGACCGAACAGGTGGTGATCGACGTGGTGTCTTCGGCCTTCGACAGCGCCGGCCAGCGCTGCTCGGCGCTGCGGGTGCTGTGCCTGCAGGAAGACTCCGCCGACCGCGTGATCGAAATGCTCAAGGGCGCCATGGCCGAAAGCCGTCTGGGTTGCCCAGACCGCCTGGCCGTGGACATTGGCCCGGTAATCGACGGCGAAGCCAAGGCTGGTATCGAGAAGCACATCCAAGGCATGCGCGATAAAGGCCGCGCGGTGTATCAGGTGGCGATCGCCGATGCTGCCGAAATCAAACGCGGCACCTTCGTGATGCCGACCCTGATCGAACTGGAAAGCTTCGATGAGCTCAAGCGTGAAATCTTCGGCCCTGTCCTGCACGTGGTGCGTTACAACCGCCGCAACCTCGATCAACTGATCGAGCAGATCAACGCATCCGGCTATGGCCTGACCCTCGGTGTTCATACCCGCATCGACGAAACCATCGCCAAGGTGGTTGAGACTGCCAATGCCGGCAACATGTACGTCAACCGCAACATCGTTGGCGCCGTGGTCGGCGTGCAGCCCTTCGGTGGCGAAGGCCTGTCCGGCACCGGCCCGAAAGCCGGCGGCCCGCTGTACCTGTACCGCCTGCTGTCGACCCGCCCGGCCGACGCGATTGGCCGGCATTTCCAGCAGGCCGATGGCCAAAGCCAGCCAGACCGCGCCTTGCATGAGCAGTTGGTCAAGCCGCTGCACAGCTTGAAGGCATGGGCGCAGAGCAACCAAAACGCTGACCTGGCTACGCTGTGCGAACAGTTCGCCAGCCAATCGCAGAGCGGTATCGCCCGTCTCTTGCCAGGCCCTACCGGCGAGCGCAACAGCTACACCATCCTGCCGCGCGAACATGTGCTGTGCCTGGCGGACAACGAGGCCGACCTGCTGGCGCAGTTGGCTGCCGTGCTGGCTGTGGGCAGCTCGGCGGTATGGGTGGACGGCGAGCCAGGCAAGGCCCTGCGCGGCCGCTTGCCGAAGGAGCTGCAGGCCAAGGTCAAGCTGGTGAGCGACTGGAGCAAGGATGAAGTGGCATTCGACGCTGTCATCCACCACGGCGACTCGGACCAACTGCGCGGCGTGTGCCAGCAAGTGGCCAAGCGTGCCGGGGCGATCGTGGGTGTGCATGGGTTGTCCAGTGGCGACCACCAGATTTCCCTGGAGCGCCTGGTGATCGAGCGAGCGGTGAGTGTGAATACAGCGGCGGCGGGCGGTAACGCCAGCTTGATGACCATTGGCTGACGGCTGGGGTTATTGATGAACAAGGAGAGCTTCGGCTCTCCTTTTTTTCGTCTTGAGTTTTTCTGCGCCTGCGAGATCGAGCGCCGCCCGCGCAGCTCGCGATGCGCCCCGCGGGCAGCGCTCGATCTCACCGGCAACGAAACAATCAAGGCAAGCACCTATAAGCCCTGATAGCCCCTACTCGCGCTCAGGTCAACACCTCAGTGGCTTAACCTGACGACGCAACCACCAGAGACTCAAACCTTTGACTAACTCTGAAGACAAAAGCCCCGCCACCCATATCCAATTATTGATTTCAGCAATAATCATCGGCAGAACCAAGACTATTGAAACAGATGGAACAATATAAAAATATCTAAATGGTATTTGCAGCATCGCCAAGTACACAGCCCACTTTTTACCTGCATAGAGTCCGATACACGAGACGACCACCGACCCCTGTAAAACCAAGCCAGCCCAGATCAACACTTCCGGCCCACCCCAACTACGGATCACTTCAAGGCCACTTTGAAAGTCCGACCAGAACGGCACATCTCCACGGGCAGCGCTACGCAGACAATACAAACAAATGTAAAACGCATCCATGCCGGCCCAGAACAGATATAAGAAATTCCGCAGCCTAACGCTTGAATCAGTCAATGTGCACCTTCCCGAAACTCGTATACCTCGTCGGCCACTACAGGGCGCCAATGCCAAGATTGGCCAGTTATCGCCCACTCGTCACTAGCCTCGACAAAATATTGCGTTATTTTCCGCACAGCCCCATAGCGATGCAATGCTGACAACCTGGCAAAATCACGCTCGCTGTCTTTTAGCGGCATCCACCTCTGACTCACAACACGCCTAGTATTGGCATAGTCTCTGCCTTCGCTTGCGAAAAGACGTCCTTCATCTCCGCGTGAGGTTAAAAAGTTTGCCGCGAAGGCAACACTGGACCAGAGCGAGTCTAAATCAATGCTAAAAGTGCTCCGCTTACCAGGCCCTTGCGCCTGTGCATATGCACTTCCATACAGGTGATGATCCATTTTTGATGGCGCCCACCTCAATGTGGGATAACACGACACATCAATCGGAGAGCGTACATTCTCGCGAACAAAAAACCATTTTCCCTCACGCACCAATGTCAAAGCTCGCTCTATCTCATCGCCGAGCAATGCTCGCCCCACAGGCAAATTACAAGCACCAATAAATTCACCCAACCCGCGCAGATGAATACTTCTGCGCAGTGCGTCTCGGACGACGGACTGGGCAAAGAAACGATCTTCGACCCTGGAAATTTCTTCTTTCCAAACATTGCGCCAATGGCAAACTCTATCCACAAAATTTCCTCACTAGCAAAGAACAACATCTACCTCTTTTTCATTGCTATGGTTGTAGGGGCTTTCCGCAAGATGCGTAAGCACCCCCTGCATTTCGTCTAAGCTTGCGAGCCTTACCGGCATTCTCCTTTTTCATGGGCGTATGTCTTGAGATGGTTGCCGACGGTGAGATCTTGGCAAGATCTCGCGTCGTACCCACAAGGCGGTCGAGCGCGCCTGTCACAGAGGTTAATGGCCCGAAACAAACGGAGGAGCGAGCGCAGCTCGCGATGCGCCGCGCGGGCGGCGCTCGATCTCACCGGCAACGAAACAATCAAGGCAAGCACCAGTACGCCCTCACCCGTTCTAAACCCATATCACCCAAACCTATTAACCTCCCCCCTTCCAGTACCACCGCTTAGACTCGGCACATGCCCGTTCAAGGACCGCTGCCATGCCCGAGACCCTGCTCAGTTCCCGCAATTTGGCTTTCGAACTCTACGAAGTGCTCGACGCCCAAGCCCTGGCCCAACGCCCGCGTTTCGCCGAGCACAGCCGCGAAACCTTCGACGCGGCCCTGGCCACCGCCCGCACCATCGCCGAAAAACTCTTCGCCCCGCACAACCGCAAGGCCGACGAGAACGAGCCGCGCTACATCAACGGCCGCGCCGAGCTGATCCCCGAGGTAAAGCCCGCCGTCGACGCCTTCCTCGAAGCCGGCTTCCTCAACGCCAATCGCGACTACGACGCGGGCGGGATGCAACTGCCCAGCCTGGTCTCGCAGGCCTGCTTCGCCCACTTCCAGGCAGCCAACGCCGGCACCACGGCCTACCCGTTCCTGACCATGGGCGCAGCCAACCTCATCGAGAGCTTCGGCACCGACGAACAAAAGCGTCTGTACCTGCAACCGATGATCGAAGGCCGCTACTTCGGCACCATGGCTTTGACCGAACCCCACGCAGGCTCTTCGCTGGCCGATATCCGCACCCGCGCCGAACCCGCCGGCGATGGCACTTACCGACTCAAGGGCAACAAGATCTTCATCTCCGGCGGCGACCACGAGCTGTCGGAAAACATCGTGCACATGGTGCTGGCCAAGCTGCCGGATGCACCGCCCGGCGTTAAGGGCATTTCGCTGTTCATCGTGCCCAAGTACCTGGTCAACGACGATGGCAGCCGTGGCTCGCGCAACGATGTGTCGCTGGCGGGGTTGTTTCACAAGATGGGCTGGCGCGGCACCACTTCCACCGCACTGAACTTCGGTGATCAAGGCCAGTGCGTTGGGTATCTGGTCGGCCAGCCCCACCAGGGACTGGCGTGCATGTTCCAGATGATGAACGAGGCGCGCATCGGCGTCGGCATGGGTGCTGTGATGCTCGGCTACGCCGGCTACCTGTATTCCTTGGAGTACGCCCGTCAGCGTCCACAGGGCCGCATGCCGGACAACAAAGACCCGCACAGCCCAGCCGTGCCAATCATCAGCCACACCGACGTCAAGCGCATGTTGCTGACGCAAAAAGCTTATGTCGAAGGCGCCTTCGACCTTGGCCTGTACGCTGCGCGGCTATACGACGATACCCACACGGCCCAAGATCAGCTTCAGCGCGACCAGGCTCAGCAGTTACTCGACCTGCTGACCCCTATCGTGAAATCCTGGCCTTCAACCTTTTGCCTCAAGGCCAACGAACTGGCCATCCAGATACTCGGCGGCCACGGCTACACCCGCGAGTACCCCGTAGAGCAGTACTACCGCGACAACCGCCTGAACCCGATCCACGAAGGTACCGAGGGCATCCAGTCCCTGGACTTGCTAGGGCGCAAGCTTGCGCAGAACAACGGCGCTGGGCTCAAGCAACTGATCCGCCAGATCGCTGCAACGGCTGAACGGGCCAGCCATCACGCCAACCTGGACGCGATGCGCCAGCCCCTGGAGCACCTGGTCAACCGCCTGCAGGCGGTGACGCTATCCCTGCTGGGCGATCTTGCCCAATCCAAGGTTGCCAGCGCCTTGGCCAACTCCGCTCTGTACCTGAAGGTATTCGGCCACTGCGTGGTCGGCTGGCGCTGGCTGGAACAGGCCATTCATGCCGAACTTGGCCTGCTCAACGGTACAGCTGCCGACCGCGACTTCTACCAGGGTAAGCTGCAAGCCGCACGTTATTTCCTGACTTGGGAAATTCCTGGCTGCCATAATGAGCTGGCATTGCTCGAGGCGCGCGACGACACGTGTCTTACCATGCAAGAAGGGTGGTTCTAGGGGGAGCCACCGTGAAAACGGAGGCTTGCACATGTTCGATTCCAGCGCCCTGCTGCGCCAGCGCTTTGCCGCGCTGCGCAGCACCGCCGAGATGTTTTCCCTACGCCATGTGAAACAGGCGCATCAGGCGCTTTCGGTGCGCCGCAATGTGGCCGAACCGCCGCATTTCAGCCAGGACGAAGGCGCCATGCTGACGGTGCGGGTCAATGGCGTTGAGGCCTACGCGGCCACTGCAGATCTGTCGCAAGCTGGCCTGCAACAGGCACTGGAACAGGCTGAAAAACTGGCACGGCAGATCGCCAAGCACAGCCTGCTCGATCTGCGCGAGCAACCGGTGACCAGCGCCTGTCACGACCACCTTTCGCCCAACTTCGACCAGCCCGTGCCCAATCTGGCCGACTGCCTGGGCCTGCTGGCGGCCGAATCGGCCAGCGTGCCGAAAGACAGCCGCCTGGTGGACTGGCAGGCCAGCCTGGGCATAAGCGTCGTCGAACAGACCTACCTGAACTCGGCTGGCGCACAGCTGCGCCATGCACAGCGCTTCATTTTCCCAGGCTTGAGCGTCACCGCCAGCGACGGACAGGACAGCCAGTGCCGCAGCCTGGGCCGCGAAAATTTCGGCCAACAGGGCGGGTTCGAGATCATCGAGCGCTGTGGTTTGGTCGGTGCTGGTCGGCATGTGGCCGACCAGGCGCTGCAATTGCTGCTGGCGCCTAACACACCCAGTGGCCCGCGCGACCTGCTGCTGATGCCCGACCAGATGATGCTGCAAATCCATGAGTCGATCGGTCACCCACTGGAAATGGACAGGATCCTTGGCGATGAGCGCAACTACGCGGGCACCAGCTTCGTCACATCCCGCGACTTCGGCCAGTTGCAATACGGCTCCAGCCTGCTGAACGTGACTTTCGACCCCACCATAGGCGAAGAGCTGGCCAGCTACAGCTTCGATGATGACGGTAGCGCTGCCAGTAAGCAGTTCCTGATTCGCGACGGCCTGCTGCTGCGCCCGCTGGGCGGTGCGCTGTCGCAATTTCGTTCGGGCCTGGACGGCGTGGCCAACAGCCGCGCCTGCGGCTGGAACCGTGCGCCGATCGACCGTATGGCCAACCTCAACATCGAGCCCGGTGATCAATCCCTCGAACAACTGGTGCAGGGCATCGAGTCCGGCATCCTGATGCGCACCAACCGCTCCTGGTCCATCGACGATGCGCGCAACAAATTCCAATTCGGTTGCGAATGGGGCCAATTGATCGAAGATGGCGAGCTCAAAGGCGTGGTCAAGAACCCGAATTACCGCGGCATCTCGGCGCAGTTCTGGCGTAATCTCGCGGCCGTCGGTGATCGCAGCACCTTCCAGGTGCTGGGTACGCCCAACTGTGGCAAAGGCGAACCCAACCAAGTGGTCAGGGTCGGGCATGCCTCGCCGGCCTGCGTGTTCCGCCAGATCGACGTGTTCGGAGGTGACGCCTGATGAAACAGCTTTTCCAGACCTTGGTCGCCTCCGTGCAGGCGGCCCTGCAAACAGGCGAGCACTTCACTTGCGGCTTCAGCGCCGAGCAGTCGCAGTTCGTGCGTTTCAATCACGCCAAAGTGCGCCAGGCCGGCGAGGTATGCCAGGCCAGCGCGCAGTTACGGCTGATCCGTGACGGGCGCCAGGCAGAGCAGCAAGTGACCCTCAGTGGCGACCCTGCAATCGACCAGCAACGCCTGAGCCAGGCGTTGCAGCAGCTACGTCAGACCTTACCACTGCTGGCCGTCGACCCCTACCTGCGCCTGGACGACAGTGCCTGGCACAAGCTCGACCAGCAGGACCAGCCGCTGCCCGACATCGACCAGCTACTGGCGCTGCTTGAAGACCAAACGAGTGACCTGGACCTGGTCGGCATCTATGCCGCAGGGCCGATCTACCGTGGTTTTGCCAGCTCGTTCGGGGCGTTTGGCTGGCACCAGGCCAACAGCTTCAACTTCGACTGGAGCTTGTTCCACAGCAATGGCCAGGCGGTGAAAGCCAACTATGCCGGCCAACACTGGAGTGAGGAAGCGTTCACCACACGTCTGCGGCAGGCGCGGGAACAGTTGGGCTTTCTTGGGCGCCCCGCCATCACCCTCGAACCTGGGAGCTATCGCGCCTACCTGGCGCCGGCGGCGATGGACGAGATCGCCGGTATGCTCTGTTGGGGTGGCTTCTCGGCCCAAGCCCTGGCTACTGGCAACAGTGCCTTGCAGCGCCTCTACAACGGCGATGCGCAACTGCACCCACAAGTGACCCTCAGCGAGCAGATCAGCGGCTCGCTCAGTCCAGCCTTCTCCGACGAGGGCTCGCCGCGCCTGGACGTGCCGCTGATCGCCCACGGCAAAGCCTTGCAGCGGCTGGTCAGCGCTCGCAGCGCGGCAGAATTCGGGTTGCTGGCCAATGGTGCCGACAGCTACGAGTCGCCTTGCGCGCTCAGCCTGGCGCCGGGTAGTTTGCCCAGCGCGCAGGTCCTCGAACGGCTGGGCACCGGGCTTTACATCAGCAACCTGTGGTACCTCAACTACTCTGACCTGCCCGCCGCACGCATGACGGGCTTGACCCGTTTCGCCACACTTTGGGTGGAAAACGGCGAGATTCAGGGGCCGGTGAATACCATGCGCTTCGATGACAGCTTGTACAGCCTGCTCGGCAGCCAGCTCGAAGACCTGACCCAGGAGCGGGAGATGATTCTATCGACCAGCACTTATGGGCAGCGCAGTACCGGGTCGAGTCATCTGCCCGGGGCGCTGGTCAAAGGGTTGACCCTGACATTGTGATTGGATTGGCTGGCCTTTTCGCACCTCAAGCTGTGATCACCGAGATTGCACAGCCGCGAAAAGGCCGGCAATGACAAACGAGGAAGTCATGCCCGAACGTCCACCGCTTGACCCGATCACCGCCCGCTGGCTGCCCTGGGTGGTGGCCATCGCCTTCTTCATGCAGTCGCTGGACGGCACCATCCTCAACACGGCATTGCCGGCGATGGCCCGCTCGCTGGCCGAAGACCCGCTGCGCATGCAGGGGGTGATCATTGCCTACATGCTCACAGTAGCGCTGTTGATTCCGGCCTCTGGGTGGATCGCCGACCGCTTCGGTACCAAACGCATCTTTTTCAGTGCCATCCTGCTGTTCAGTTTCGGCTCGCTGCTTTGCGCCATGGCCAACAGCCTGGGCTTTCTGATCTTCGCCCGCGTGGTGCAGGGCCTGGGGGGCGCCCTGATGCTGCCGGTTGGGCGGCTTGTGGTACTGCGCGCCTACCCGCGCACCGAGCTGGTGCGAATCATGAGTTTCATCACCATACCCGGCCTGCTCGGCCCGCTGCTCGGCCCGACCTTGGGTGGGTGGCTGGTGGAAATCCTCAGTTGGCACTGGATCTTCTTGCTCAACCTGCCAGTCGGGGCGCTAGGCTGCTACGCGGTCTGGAAGTTCATCCCTGACCTGCGCGGTGCCGAACGCACCACTTTCGACGGCCCAGGCTTTGTGCTGTTCGGCGCGGCAATGGTGCTGATCACCATCGCCATGGAAGGCCTCGGTGAGCTGCACCTGCCGCACCTGCGCGTCATGCTGTTGCTGTTCGCCGGCATGGCCTGCCTGGCAGCCTACTGGCTGCGCGCCGGTCGCGACCCGGAGCCGCTGTTCTCACCCAGCCTGTTCCGCGTGCGCACCTTCGCCATCGGGATTCTCGGCAACCTGTTCTCTCGCCTGGGCAGCGGCGCGCTGCCATTTCTGGTGCCGCTGCTGCTGCAGGTGGCGCTGGGCTATTCGCCAGCTCAGGCCGGCATGAGCATGATCCCCCTGGCGGCATCGGCCATGCTGGCCAAGTCGGTCGCCCGGCCCTTGATCGAGCGCCTGGGGTATCGCATCGTGCTGACCAGCAACACGTTGCTGCTGGGCATCCTGCTGGCCAGCCTTGGCCTGGTCGACGAGCAGACCCCTTATGCCATGCTGCTGGTGCAACTGGCACTGCTGGGTGCGGTCAACTCGATGCAGTTCACAGCGATGAATACCGTCACCCTGATCGACCTGGACGACGCCAGCGCCAGCAGCGGCAACAGCCTGCTGTCAGTTGTCGCACAGTTGTCGCTGAGCCTCGGCGTGGCCTGCGCTGGCGCCCTGCTCGGCGGGTTCACTGCCGCCGGTAATGCCGATGGCGTGGAAACCACGCTGGGTGCCTTCCAGCTGACCTTCGTCACCATCGGCATCATGGCGATGCTCGCCGCGGCCATCTTCCTGCAACTGGCGCCCACGGACGGAAGGCGTGCCCGTCGTCCGGAACAAGACATCGAGTCGTAGGGCGAATGGCCACGAGGCTGGTAGACTGTGCAGCATTTTTCGCTTCGCAACGCAGGCCCGCCTCGTGACCACCGAAACTACCGCCTTTGCCACCCTGCCGCTGTCCGCCGCCATGCTGGCCAACCTGGACGCCCTGGGCTATGCCTCGATGACGCCGATCCAGGCCCAGAGCCTACCCGTCATCCTCAAGGGCCAGGACCTGATCGCCCAGGCCAAGACAGGTAGCGGCAAGACCGCCGCCTTCGGTATCGGCCTGCTCAACCCGATCAACCCACGCTACTTCGGCTGCCAGGCGCTGGTGCTGTGCCCTACCCGCGAGCTGGCCGATCAGGTGGCCAAGGAGCTGCGCCGACTTGCCCGCGCCGAGGACAACATCAAGATCCTCACGCTGTGCGGTGGCGTGTCGCTGGGCCCGCAGATCGCCTCGCTGGAACATGGCGCGCACATCATCGTCGGTACCCCCGGGCGCATCCAGCAGCACTTGGACAAAGGCACCCTGGTGCTCGACGGCCTCAATACCCTGGTGCTGGACGAAGCCGATCGCATGCTCGACATGGGCTTTTTCGACGCCATCGCCAGCATCATCGGCAAGACGCCAGCGCGCCGCCAGACCCTGCTGTTCTCGGCTACCTACCCGGCAGGCATCGAGCAATTGGCGGCCGATTTCATGCGCAAGCCGCAACAGGTGAAAGTCGAAAGCCTGCATGCCGACAACCAGATCGAGCAGCGCTTCATCGAGATCGACCCGCAGCAGCGCTTGGAGGCCGTCACCCGTGTACTGGGCCACTACCGCCCACAGTCGTGCGTGGCGTTCTGCTTCACCAAGCAGCAATGCGAGGACGTGGTGGCTCACCTGACCGCCAAGGGCATCGTCGCCCAGGCGCTGCACGGTGATCTGGAGCAGCGTGACCGTGATCAGGTGCTGACGATGTTCGCCAACCGCAGCAGCTCGGTGCTGGTAGCCACTGACGTGGCAGCGCGGGGCCTGGACATCGACGGGCTGGACATGGTCATCAACGTCGAATTGGCCCGGGATGCCGAAATCCATGTGCACCGGGTGGGCCGCACTGGCCGCGCAGGCGAGAAAGGCATCGCGGTGAGCCTGGTAGCGCCGGCCGAAGGCCACCGCGCCCAGGCCATCGAAACGCTGCAGAAAACCCCGCTGCGCTGGGACCAGCTCGACAGCCTGAAGAACAAGGGTGAACCCTTGTTGCCGTTGATGAGCACGCTGTGCATCGGCGCCGGGCGCAAGGACAAGCTGCGTCCGGGTGACATCCTTGGTGCATTGACCGGAGATGCAGGCATCCCAGGCAAGCAAGTGGGCAAGATCGCGATCTTCGACTTCCAGGCTTATGTGGCGGTAGAGCGGCCACTGGCCAAACAGGCCATGCAGCGCCTGAACAGCGGCAAGATCAAGGGCCGAGCCCTTAAAGTTCGTATCGTCTAAAGCCAGGCAAGGTCCTGGTAGAAGCGGGTTTACCCGCGAAGGTGACAGTGGGCTCACCACCGTCTTCGCGGGTGAACCGCTTGCACAGGGTTCAGCGTTTTTTCAAGAAGGTTTACACCGTGCATTCCACCGACGTGATCATCCTCGGCGCCGGCGCCGCCGGCCTGATGTGTGCCCAGCTCAGCGCGCGCCGCGGCCGCCGGGTATTGTTGCTCGACCACGCCAACAAACCCGGCAAGAAGATCCTGATGTCCGGCGGCGGGCGCTGCAACTTCACCAACCTCTACACCGAGCCGAGCAATTTCCTCTCGCATAACGCGCACTTCTGCAAATCGGCGCTGGCCCGCTACACCCAGTGGGACTTCATCGAGCTGGTTGCCAAGCATGCAGTGCCGTACCACGAAAAGAAGCTCGGCCAGCTGTTCTGCGACAACAAGGCCAGCGACATCCTCGATATGCTCCTGGCCGAATGCGATGAGGCAGGCGCCGAGATCCGCATGCACACCAGTATCGAGCACATCGAGAAGACCGAAGCCGGCTATTTGCTGCAAACCAGCGGCGGCCAGTTTGCCTGCCAGTCACTGGTCATCGCCACCGGCGGCCTGTCGATCCCGACTTTGGGCGCTACCGGTTTCGGCTACCAGGTAGCCCGCCAGTTCGGCCACACCCTGCTGCCGACCCGAGCCGGACTGGTGCCGTTCACGATCACCGAGCCCCAACTCAAGGCACTTTGCACCGAGCTTTCGGGCACCTCGTTGGACTGCACCGCCAGCTGCAACGGCGCCAGCTTCCGGGAGAACCTGCTGTTTACCCATCGCGGCCTCAGTGGCCCCGCGATCCTGCAGATTTCCTCGTTCTGGGAAGCCGGCGATACCGTGCAAATCAACCTGCTGCCCGACCGCGATGCACTGAGCTGGCTGCAGCAGATGCAGGTCGAGCGCGCCAACGCCGAATTGAAGACCGTGCTGGGCGAGGTATTCACCCGCAAGCTGGCCAACCTATTGGCCGACCAATGGTTCGAGTCGCGGCCGATGAAGCAGTACACACCAGTGCAACTGGCCCAGATCGCGGAGCAACTGGCCAACTGGCAAGTGGTGCCAGCGGGTACCGAAGGCTATCGCACAGCGGAAGTCACCCTCGGCGGCGTCGACACCCGTGAGGTGTCGTCAAAAACCATGGAATCGCTGAAAAGCTCTGGTTTGTACTTCATCGGCGAAGTGCTCGACGTTACCGGCCATTTGGGTGGTTTCAATTTCCAGTGGGCCTGGGCATCGGCCAACGCCGCAGCGCAGTTCGTGTAGAGTAGAATCCATTCAGCAGCACGGAACGCTTCTTGCTGGCCGTGCTGCAATGCATTCATTCGATCACTGCCTAGCAGGCCATCATGTCATCGAGCTCGTTGCGTCAGTCACTGCGTCGTCTGTGGGGCCAAGACAAGTTCAGCTACAGCATCCGGGTCACCATCGCCCTTACCGGCAGCCTGGCCCTGTGCTGGTACCAGAACGAAATGGCCCTGTTGATCCCACTGTTTCTCGGCATCATCGCCAGTGCCCTGGCCGAGACCGATGACAGCTGGCAAGGCCGCCTCAGCGCCCTGGCGGTCACCCTTCCCTGCTTTGCCATTGCCGCACTCGCTGTGGAGTTGCTGTTCCCCTACCCGTGGATCTTCGTCATCGCCCTGGCGCTGGCAGCCTTCGCGCTGACCATGCTCGGCGCCCTGGGCGAGCGTTATGGTGCGATCGCATCGGCAACCCTGATCACTTCGGTCTACACCATGATCGGTGTAGACCAACGCGGTGGCCAGGTCAGCGATTTCTGGCACGAGCCGATGCTGCTGGTGGCGGGCGCTGCATGGTATGGCCTGCTCTCGGTGCTGTGGCAGGCGCTGTTCTCCAACCAGCCGGTGCAGCAGAGCCTGGCCAAGCTGTTCTATGAATTGGGCAGCTACCTCAAGCTCAAGGCCAGCCTGTTCGAGCCGATCCGCAACCTCGATGTCGAGGCCCAGCGCCTGGACCTTGCTCGGCAGAATGGCAAGGTCGTGGCAGCATTGAACGCTGCCAAGGAAATCATCTTGCACCGGGTTGGCAACAGCCAACCGAACTCCAAGGTCAGCCGCTACCTGAAGTTGTACTTCTTGGCCCAGGACATCCATGAGCGGGTCAGTGCCTCGCACTACCCCTACAACGCCCTTAACGAAGCGTTCTTCCATAGCGATGTGATGTTTCGTTGCCAGCGCCTGCTGCGCAAGCAAGGCGCCTCCTGCCAGGAACTGGCACGCTCCATCCGCCTGCGTCAGCCATTCGTGCTGGCCACAGGCTTTGCCGAAGCCCTGGAAGACCTCAACGCCTCCCTCGAGCACTTGCGCTTGCAAAGCAACCCGGCCTGGCGCGGCCTGTTACGCTCACTGCGGGCGCTGGCCGCCAACCTGGCCACCCTCGACCGCCTGCTCAGCGCCGCCAGCAACCCCGACAGCCTGGCCGATGCCAGCGACAGCAGCCTGCTCGACCGCTCGCCGCGCAACTTCAAGGATGTCTGGACACGCCTGCGTACCCAGCTTACGCCGACTTCGCTGCTGTTCCGTCACGCGCTGCGCCTGCCGCTGGCGCTTTCGATCGGTTACGGCATGGTGCACCTAATCCACCCGACCCAGGGTTACTGGATCATCCTCACTACGTTGTTCGTCTGCCAGCCCAACTACGGCGCCACCCGGCGCAAGCTGGTGCAGCGGATATTCGGCACCGCGATAGGCCTGACCGTAGGCTGGGCGCTGTTCGACCTGTTCCCCAACCCGGTGATCCAGTCACTGTTCGCCGTGGCTGCAGGGGTGGTGTTCTTCGTCAACCGTACCACCCGCTACGCCCTGGCCACGGCTGCGATCACCCTGATGGTACTGTTCTGCTTCAACCAGATTGGGGATGGCTACGGCCTGTTCCTGCCGCGCTTGTTCGATACCTTGGTCGGCAGCCTGATCGCGATCCTCGCGGTATTCCTGTTCCTCCCCGACTGGCAAGGCCGGCGGCTGAACAAGGCACTGGCCAACACCCTCACCTGCGCCAGCGTGTACCTGCGCCAGATCATGCAGCAGTATGCTTACGGCAAGCGCGACGACCTCGCCTACCGCCTGGCTCGACGCAACGCCCACAACGCCGACGCAGCGCTGTCGACCACGCTGGCCAACATGTTGATGGAGCCTGGGCATTTCCGTAAGGAAGCTGATGTCGGTTTCCGCTTCCTGGTGCTCTCGCATACCTTGCTCAGCTACCTGTCGGGGCTGGGTGCTCACCGCGACACCGCCTTGCCGACCGATGTGCAGGAGCAGTTGATCGACGGCGCCGGACAAAGCCTGGCCAACAGCCTGGACGAAATCGCCAATGGTCTGTCGGCACGGCTGCCAGTGGCCATACACAGTGATACCGAAGAGGCCCTGGCCAATGCTCTGGAGCAGATGCCCGATGAGCTGGATGAGCATCAAAGGCTGGTGCAGACGCAGTTGGCGCTGATATGCCGGCAACTCGCGCCGCTGCGCACGCTGGCTGCTCACCTGATCAAAGAGGCGCCATCTACCTGAGGTGCTTTTTACAGCGGTCTGCTCGCCGCTGAAGCGGCACCTACCCACTAGCGTTCCCTGCGAGGCAGTCTTAACCCTCGGTGGTGAGCTTCACCCGATAACAGGCGGGGTCAGAAACCATACTGGTGCAGCAGCCGTGCGTAGCTTCCATCGGCTTTCATAGCAGCGATGGCCTGGTCGAAGCGCTCGACGATTTGCTGGTGGTCGGGGTGCTTGAGGCTCACCAGAATATGCAGGGTATTCTCACCCAGCAATGGCTCCATCAGTTCCACCTCATCGCGCACACTCTGCGGCTCGCGTTGCAAGTTGTAGCGGGCGACGTATTCATCCTCCACAGCCAGGTCGACCCTCGCGGCAGCCAGCATGCGCACGGCGGTTGAAAAGTCGCGCACTGGCACCTTGTGCAGGAGGGTGTCGGCATCGAACGCTGAAGAGTAAGCGTAGTCGCGCACCACAGCGATACTGAAGGGATAGAGATCGGACTGGCGTTGGTAGCGCAACGTCTGGCCCTTGCGCTTGAGGAGGCGGATGCGATTGCTCAGGTAGCCCTTGGAGAACTGCCCAAGCCGTTTGCGTGCATCGTTGTGCCAAGCGTTTATCAGCACGTCGTAGCGCCCCTCGCCAATGCCCATCAACGCTCGCGCCCAAGGCACTTGCTCGTAGCTGCTGGTATAACCGGCGCGGGCCAGCGCCGTGGTGACCAGGCTGGTGGCCAAGCCACCGCCCGGCATGCTGCTTTCGGTGAACGGCGGCCAGGTATCGGCCACTAGCCGCAGCTTGTTCTGGGCCAGTGCAGGACCTGCAACGAGCACACCCAGCAAACCCAACGCGCAAAGCAGTGGCCGCATGCATAAGTCCTTTTGCAGTGGGGGGCACACGCAGTGATAGGCGATTCGCAAAAGTGAGCGTACACAAAGAGGCTGCAGGTGGCAGCAGCCAATAGTGTCATTTAGCCTCTATTTTGGCCGTGAGGACGCAACAACTCATGGATAGCCCAGTACTTCTTTGACCTGCCGCAGGTTGCGGACGATCCACTGCTTGTCGATCGCCCCCCAGTCGTGAATGCGATAATGCCCAGCATGGTTGCGCGCCCCTTCCTGCTGCTCGAACTCACAAAGGATATCCAGGTCGGCGAGCGCAGCGATGGTGTCCTGGGCCGTACGCCGAGGCATGCCGGTGGCCTCCACAAGCGCTGGCACGCTGGTGGCAGCCTGGCTGTCGATCAGCCAGGCCACGTACAGGCGGCGATAGAAACTGCTTTTGGTCTTGCTCACATCCATGCTGCGTGGTCCTTACAGGTTGCCCGGCAACTCCCGGTAGGTCAGGTAGACGCGCAGGTCGAACTCCAGTTGATGGTAGGCCGGCTCCATGTGTTGGCAGAGCTGGTAGAACGCTTTGTTGTGGTCGCGCTCGCGCAGGTGCGCCAGCTCGTGCACCACGATCATGCGCAGAAATTCCGGCGCGGCCTCCTTGAACAACGAGGCGATTCGAATTTCTTTCTTCGCCTTGAGCTTGCCACCCTGTACTCGCGATACCGCCGTGTTGAGCCCCAGGGCCCGATGGGTCAGGTCCAAGCGGTTGTCGAACAGTACCTTGTCCAGGTTAGGCGCGCTGCGCAGGTATTGCTGGCGCAGGTCCTGGGCATAACTGTACAGCGCCTTGTCGCTCTGCACGTCATGGCGCCCGGGGTAGCGCCGTTCAAGGTATTGGCCCAGGCGGTCGCTGTCGATCATCTGCCGCACCTGCTCTTGCAGGTGCGGGGGGTAGGCTTGCAAATAGCGTAATACGGTCATGGCATGGCTTCGGCGTAACGAACGCTGATTCTAGCCAATCACAGCCCAGGCCAGGGATAAATTGCCGGAAAGCCAGTGGCATCGGCCGCTGTCAGTGGATGTGCCACCAGAAAACCCTGACTGTAAGCGCATCCGTTCGCTTTGAGCCACGCGGCCTGGGCCTGTGTCTCTACCCCCTCGGCGATCACAGTGATGCCGTACTGCCCGCACAAATCGATGACCGTACGCACCAAAGCGGCATCTACCGCCGAATCCGGCAAACGCGCCACCAGATGGCGGTCCAGCTTCAAGGTGTCGATAGGCAGGTCGCGCAACATGCGCAGCGAGCAGTCGCCAGCGCCAAAGTCGTCCAAGGCCACTCGCACGCCCAGGTCGCGCAGGCGTTGGGTCTGTTTGATCGCCGCCTCGATGTTGTACATCAAGGAGGTCTCGGCCACCTCGACCTCCAGTTGTGCCGGGTCCAGGTGATAATCCTGAATCACCCGCTGCAGTTCATCGACCAGGCTCGGCATGGTGAACTGCGCTCGGCTCAGGCTGATGCCCAAGACCAGTTCCGGGGCAAATGCCCGGCACCACGCCTGACGTTGCGCGGCGCCTTGACGATAGATCCAGCTGGCCAGCCGGTTGATCAGGCGCGCCTCCTCCAGCAGCGGGATGAACAGGCCGGGCGGCACATCGCCTACGCTTGGGTGCTGCCAGCGCAGCAGCGCCTCGAAACCACGCAGGCGACCATCGGCAAAGGCCACCTGAGGTTGGTAGACAAGGGTGAAGTCGTGGTCTTCGATGGCATTGCGCACGCTGTCTTCGAGCATCAGGCGCGAACGAGCGCGGCCATTGAGTTCCACATCATAAAAACGATACTGGTGGCGGCCGGCCTGCTTGGCCGCATACATCGCGGTATCGGCAGCGCGCAGCAAGCCCTCGACATTCGCGCCGCAGTCGGGGTATGTGGCGATGCCGATGCTCACGCCCAGGCACACGTCGACCCCGTCCACCTGCTGCTGAATCGACACCCGCTCGAGCAGCTTCTCGGCGTGGCGCCCGGCTAGCTCCGGATAGGGCAAACCATCGAACAGCGCGATGAACTCGTCACCGCCGATGCGCGCCAACAGCGCCTCGCTGCCAAGGCAGTCTTTGATCTGCTCAGCCACCCAGCGCAGCACCCGGTCGCCGGCTTCGTGGCCCAGCGAGTCATTGATCCGCTTAAACCCGTCCAGGTCCATGTACATCAAGGCCTGGGCCTTGTTCGAATGCTCGCCGCGCAGCAACACGCCTTCGGCCGACTGATAGAAACCACGGCGGTTGAGCAGCCCGGTCAGAGGATCGGTCACCGCCTGATATTCCAGTTGCTGGTGCAGGCTACGCTCGGCCGACATGTCCAGCACCGTGACCACCATCGACTGCTGTTCCGCCGGCAGCGGCGCGCATGACAGGGCGACCGGTATCAGGTGGCCCTGCGGGGTGCGCAGGTGGGCATCGTGGACGCGTACGATCTGCCGCGTCAGGTAGGCGTTGTAGAACTCGGACTCGTTCCACAAGCTGGCACTGGCCAATTGCAGCAGATCAAGCAGGCGGGAACCCTGAAGTTGCCCAACCGGAGCGCACATCAAGCTTGAGATTGCCGGGTTGGCGAAGCTGATGACGCCGCTGGCGTCGACAACCAGGATGCCCTCGGCGGCGTTTTCGAGGATGGAGGCGTTGAACGTCCGGGCAGCCTCAAGCTCCCGGGTCAGGCGCTGCAGCATGCGCCGATTGCGCTGCTGTTCCAACTGGGCTTGAACCTTGGGCTTGAGGATCTGAGGATCGAACGGCTTGAACAGATAATCCACCGCCCCGCTGGCATAGCCCTTGAGCACGGCCGCTTCGGACTGCTCGTTGGCGGTGAGGAAGATGATTGGGGTCAGCCGGGTACGCTGGCTGCCGCGCATCAGGCGGGCCACCTCAAAACCATCCATTTCCGGCATCTGCACATCGAGCAGGACCAGATCGACCTCGTGTTCCAGCAGCTTGCCCAAGGCCTCCATGCCCGAGCTTGCGGTCAATACTTGCCAATCGTTGCGCGCCAGCAGGGCACGCATGCTGATGAGGTTTTCCGGGTAATCATCTACCACCAGAAGAACAGACGTTCCATCCAGTGGTTGAGGGTAAGCGCCATCCATGCTGCGTCTCTTGTATGACCGACTTCAAAGTCCTTTTGGATCCGATTAACACTCTAGACCCGTGCATGCAGCAAGCAATGCAACCAGATAGCTATCAATCGACAAGTTTCACGTTAGCCGACTAACGGTGTGCCTGCAGCATTTGCGACACATAAAAAAACCCGCATCGCTGCGGGTTTCTTCAGTTCTTGCCTGAGACTCAGTTGACCTTGGCGGCCAGCTCACCTTTGAGGTAGCGCTGGAACATGCCTTCCAGGGAGATCGGCTTGATCTTCGAGGCATTGCCGGCGGTGCCGAAGGCTTCGTAACGGGCGATGCACACATCACGCATGGCCTTCACGGTCTCACCGAAGAATTTGCGCGGGTCGAACTCGCTCGGGTTCTGCGCCATCAGGCGGCGCATGGCACCGGTAGAGGCCAGACGCAGGTCGGTGTCGATGTTGACCTTGCGAACGCCGTGTTTGATGCCTTCGACGATTTCCTCGACCGGTACACCGTAGGTTTCCTTGATGTCGCCACCGTACTGGTTGATGATCGCCAGCCACTCTTGTGGTACCGAGGAAGAACCGTGCATCACCAGGTGGGTGTTGGGGATACGCTTGTGAATTTCCTTGATACGGTCGATGGCCAGCACGTCACCGGTAGGTGGCTTGGTGAACTTGTACGCACCGTGGCTGGTGCCGATGGCGATGGCCAGGGCGTCGACCTGGGTTTTCTTGACGAAGTCGGCGGCTTCTTCCGGGTCGGTCAGCATTTGGCTGTGGTCCAGCACACCTTCGGCACCGATGCCGTCTTCTTCACCGGCCATGCCGGTCTCCAGCGAACCCAGGCAGCCCAGTTCACCTTCTACCGAAACACCACAGGCGTGGGCCATGGCCACGGTCTGCTGGGTGACGCGCACGTTGTACTCGTAGTCGGTCGGGGTCTTGCCATCCTCGCCCAGCGAGCCGTCCATCATTACCGAGCTGAAGCCCAACTGAATGGAACGCTGGCACACGTCAGGGCTGGTGCCGTGGTCCTGGTGCATGCACACCGGAATGTGCGGGAATTCTTCGATGGCAGCCAGGATCAGGTGGCGCAGGAACGGAGCACCGGCATATTTGCGGGCACCGGCCGAAGCCTGGACGATCACTGGAGAGTCGGTCTTGTCGGCCGCTTCCATGATGGCGCGCATCTGCTCGAGGTTGTTGACGTTGAAAGCCGGAACGCCGTAACCGAACTCGGCGGCGTGGTCCAGCATCTGGCGCATGCTAATGAGTGCCATTGTGTATCTCTCTCCCGACAAGCGTCGTTTGTTTCGTGCAAGCCTGCCGCAGGGGCGGTTGCTGTTCAAGTAGTGTGGGCCACCTGGGCGGCCCGGCCATTCACGGTGCCTTGCAGCCCCGCCCAATCAGATCGTTGGTCGCCACCCAGTACACCAGGCCTTCTTCGCCCTTGGTGTGAAAGGCCAGCACGCCGTCGCTGTACAGCGCGCCAGAGGCGCCCGGCTCGGATTTGAGCCGGTATACCTGGTCACCGCCGCCCAGGCGTACGTCAACCTGGTCGCGCTCGGCATCGGCAAAGCGCCACAGCACTTCGGCCTGGGTGTCGCACACCCAGCGGGTCCAGTCATCCGCAGGGGCGGAGGGCGCAGACTGCATCAGCGAGCAGCCTGCCAGTGTCGCCAGGGCCGTCGCGGCCAGCAGCGCTTTCATTGCATATCCTCTAGATGACCGCATTGCAGTCGCTTGGTTGCCTGCCCCGACCAAACGCCCGAGGCAGGAACGCACTTCAAGGGCAACCCGGCGCCTGGCGCTGGTGTTCTTCGTCGTACTTTTCCAGGCCTTGCGGGCCCACACGCTTGCTGATGACCGGCACGGTTTCGGCCTGCCATTCAGACTGGTAGCAACCGCCCTTGGGCGGTTGCGAGGGGTCGGCCTCAGGGGACGGGCTGCTGGAGCACGCGCCTAGCAGGCCAGCCAGAATCATCAAAGGCAATTGCTTGACCATCAGGTCACTCCCTTTGCCAGGCGCCGCCCTGCTCAGGCTTTTGCCCGCTCTTCAAGGATCGCCACGGCCGGCAGCACTTTGCCTTCGACGAACTCGAGGAAGGCACCGCCACCGGTAGAAATGTAGGAGATATCCTTGCTTACGCCATATTTGTCGATGGCAGCCAGAGTATCGCCACCACCGGCGATGGAAAATGCAGCGCTTTCAGCGATGGCCTTGGCCAGTACCTGAGTGCCGTTACCGAATTGATCGAACTCGAATACGCCAACCGGGCCATTCCACAAAATGGTCTTGGACGACTTCAGCAGGTCGGCGAACTGGGCAGCGGTTTGCGGGCCGATGTCCAGGATCATGTCGTCGGCAGCTACGTCGGCAATGGCCTTGACCGTAGCTTGCGCGGTTTCGGCGAACTCCTTGGCCACCACGACATCGACCGGTAGGGGAACGCTGACCTTGGCGGCGATGGCCTTGGCCGTTTCGACCAGGTCAGGCTCGTACAGCGACTTGCCAACCGGGTGACCGGCTGCTGCCAGGAAGGTGTTGGCGATGCCGCCACCGACGATCAGTTGGTCGCACACGCCGCTCAAGCTGTTCAGGACATCCAGCTTGGTCGACACCTTGGAGCCAGCGACGATGGCCGCCATCGGTTTGGCCGGGGCCTTGAGGGCCTTGCCCAAGGCATCCAGCTCAGCGGCCAGCAGCGGGCCGGCAGCAGCGATTTTGGCGAACTTCGCCACGCCATGGGTGGAGCCTTCGGCGCGGTGAGCGGTGCCGAAAGCGTCCATCACGAACACGTCACACAAAGCCGCGTACTGCTGGGCCAGCTCGTCAGCGTTTTTCTTCTCACCCTTGTTGAAGCGCACGTTTTCGAACAGCACCAGGTCACCTGCGTTCACTTGAACGCCGCCCAGGTAGTCGGCAACCAACGGTACATCGCGGCCCAGGGCCTTACTCAGGTAGTCGGCAACCGGCTGCAGGCTGTTCTCGGCAGAGAACTCGCCTTCGGTCGGGCGGCCCAGGTGCGAGCAGACCATCACCGCTGCACCCTTTTCCAGGGCCAGCTTGATGGTCGGCAGCGCTGCCAGGATACGCGCATCGCTGGATACCACACCGTCCTTCACAGGAACGTTGAGGTCTTCGCGAATCAGTACGCGCTTACCTTGCAGGTCGAGGTCGGTCATCTTCAACACGGTCATGAATGCAGTCCTTCAGGGCTGTTTGCTGCGGGTTGGGTGAACGACGTGCAGATAATGGTCGGCAACGTCGAGCATACGGTTGGCGAACCCCCATTCGTTGTCGAACCAGGCCAGCAGGTTCACCAGGCGAGTGCCGGAAACGCGGGTCTGGCTGGCATCGACGATGGCCGAATGCGGGTCATGGTTGAAATCACAGCTGGCGTGAGGCAGCTCGGTGTATGCCAACAAGCCTTTGAGCGGGCCGCTCAGCGCGGCCTCGCGCAGCACCCGGTTGACTTCGGCCGCGCTGGTGTCGCGGGAGGTCTGCAGGGTGATGTCCAGGCATGAGACGTTGACGGTTGGCACACGTACCGCTTTGGCCTGGATTCGCCCGGCAAGTTCCGGAAGCAGGCGCTCGATACCGCGCGCAAGGCCGGTGGATACCGGGATAACCGACTGGAAGGCCGAGCGCGTGCGGCGCAGGTCTTCATGGTGGTAGGCGTCGATCACCGGCTGATCGTTCATCGCCGAGTGAATGGTGGTGATCTGCACGTACTCGATACCCAATGCCTGGTCAAGCACGCGCAGCAGCGGCACACCACAGTTGGTGGTACACGAAGCGTTGGAAACCAAGCGTTCGGTACCGGTCAGGCACTGTTGGTTGATGCCGTAGACCACGGTGGCGTCGACGTCGGCTTCACTGGCCATCGGCTGCGAGAAAAGCACGCGCGGTGCGCCGGCATCAAGGAAGCGCTGGCCATCGGCGCGGGTGTGATAGACACCCGAGCATTCCAGCACCAGGTCGATGCCCAAAGCGGCCCAATCGATGCCTTCAGGGGTGGCACTGCGCATGACTTTCACGCAATCGCCATTGATATGCAGACAATCGCCATCGACCCTCACCTGGCCGGGAAAACGCCCGTGGGTGGAGTCGAAGCGTGTCAGGTATTCGATACTGGCCTGGTCGGCCAGGTCGTTGAGCGCGACGATCTCGAAGCCGGCCTGGGCCCCCCGCTCGAACAGTGCGCGCAGGACACAGCGGCCGATGCGGCCATAACCGTTGAGTGCAACTTTGTAGGGACGCGGGTGGGGCATTCGGTGCTCACGAGACAGTCTTATTGTCATCAGCCTACGGATCGAGTGCGTGGCCCTTATTCGCGGGCAAGCCCGCCGCCACAGGGTCATATGCAACCTCTGTGGGGGCGGGCTTGCCCGCGAGCAGGGGCGACACCGCCCGCAGATCTTTACATCAGTCTTCCAGCAGTTCTTCGGCAGTACCCAGAATGTTGTCCAGGGTGAAGCCGAACTCCTCGAACAGTGCAGCGGCCGGGGCCGATTCACCGTAGGTGGTCATGCCGATGATACGGCCTTCCAGCCCCACATATTTGTACCAGAAGTCAGCATGGGCGGCTTCGATGGCGATGCGCGCAGCCACTTCGACCGGCAGTACCGACTGCTTGTACGCAGCGTCCTGAGCATCGAACACGCTGGTGCAAGGCATGGAGACAACGCGGACTTTGCGGCCTTGCTCGGTGAGCTTGGCATGGGCCTGAACGGCCAGGCCCACTTCCGAACCGGTGGCGATCAGAATCAGCTCCGGCTCGCCAGCGCAATCCTTGAGCACGTAGCCACCGCGGCTGATGTCAGCGATCTGCTGTGCGTCGCGCTCCTGGTGCTGCAGGTTCTGGCGCGAGAAGATCAGCGCAGATGGGCCGTCCTTGCGTTCCAGGGCGTTTTTCCAGGAAACGGCCGATTCGACCGCGTCGGCTGGGCGCCAGGTATCCAGGTTGGGGGTGCTGCGCAGGCTGGCGAGCTGCTCGATCGGCTGGTGAGTCGGGCCGTCTTCGCCAAGACCGATGGAGTCGTGGGTGTAGACATGAATCACGCGCTGCTTCATCAGGGCCGACATGCGCACCGCGTTGCGGGCGTATTCCATGAACATCAGGAAGGTCGCGCCGTAAGGGACCAGGCCACCGTGCAGGGCAACACCGTTCATGATCGCAGTCATGCCGAATTCACGCACGCCGTAGAACACGTAGTTGCCGCTGGCATCGTTTGCTTCGACGCCTTTGCAGCCTTTCCACAGGGTCAGGTTGGAACCGGCCAGGTCAGCCGAACCACCGAGAAACTCAGGCAGCAGCGGGCCGAAGGCATTGAGCGCGTTCTGGCTGGCCTTGCGGCTGGCGATGGTTTCACCCTTGGCAGCCACTTCGTTGATATAGGCCTGGGCCTTTTCGCTGAAGTCGGCCGGCAGCTCGCCGCTGTCACGGCGCTTGAACTCGGCAGCCAGCTCGGGGTAAGCCTTGGCGTATGCCTCGAAACGCAGGTTCCAGTCGGCTTCAGCCTTGGCACCGGCTTCTTTGGCATCCCATTCGGCATAAATGTCGGCCGGGATTTCGAACGGGCCGTGGCTCCAGTTCAATGCTTTGCGGGTCAGGGCGATTTCGTCACTGCCCAGCGGAGCGCCGTGGCTGTCTTCTTTACCCTGCTTGTTCGGCGAACCGAAGCCGATGGTGGTCTTGCAGCAGATCAGGGTCGGGCGGTCGCTCTTGCGCGCCGTCTCGATGGCCATCTTGATCTCGTCGGCGTCGTGGCCGTTGACGTTGCGGATCACCTGCCAGTTGTACGCTTCGAAACGTGCTGGGGTGTTATCGGTGAACCAGCCGTGCACTTCACCGTCGATGGAGATGCCATTGTCGTCATAGAAGGCGATCAGCTTGTTCAGGCCCAAAGTGCCGGCAAGGGAAGCGACTTCGTGGGAGATGCCTTCCATCATGCAACCGTCGCCCATGAATACATAGGTGTTGTGGTCGACGATGTTGTGGCCTTCACGGTTGAACTGGGCAGCCAGGACTTTTTCGGCCAGGGCGAAGCCCACGGCGTTGGCCAGGCCCTGACCGAGCGGGCCGGTGGTGGTCTCAACGCCCGGGGTGTAGCCATATTCCGGGTGGCCTGGGGTACGGCTGTGCAGTTGGCGGAAACCCTTGAGGTCGTCGATCGACAGGTCGTAGCCGGTCAGGTGCAGCAGCGAGTAGATCAGCATCGAGCCGTGGCCGTTGGACAGCACGAAGCGGTCACGGTCGGCGAAATCCGGGTTGCTCGGGTTGTGCTTCATGTAGTCGCGCCACAGCACTTCGGCGATATCCGCCATGCCCATTGGGGCACCTGGGTGGCCGCTGTTGGCCTTTTGCACGGCATCCATGCTGAGGGCACGAATGGCGTTGGCACGTTCACGACGGCTGGGCATCGCTTATCTCCTGGGGGCTTGAAAGGGGTGGTGAGACGAAAAAGACGGCTATTTTCGCCCACTGCGGGGGCCGGGGGCAATGACGGATGGTCGCAGTTGGGGGATTTTCCTGTGATTGGGCCGCATTGCGGCGAAAAAATCGACAGATGTACCCGCCCATCCATCAATATCAAAACTTTTTGATATTGACCTTGCTAGGGCAGCCTTGCCTGTCTAGACTGCCGCCCCATGAACCTACGTGCGCAACCGCTGCCCCAGCAAAGCGACACACTGGCTGCTCTGTGCAAAGCCAGTGGCGACGAGCTGCGCCTGAATGTATTGCGCGCGTTGGCCAGCGATTCGTTCGGCGTGCTGGAGCTTGCGCAGATCTTCGACATCGGCCAGTCAGGCATGAGCCATCACCTCAAAGTGCTGGCCCAGGCGGATCTCGTGGCCACCCGGCGTGAGGGCAATGCGATTTTCTATCGCCGTGCCCTGCCCGACGGCCAGCGCTTTGGCGGGCGCCTGCACATGGCCCTGCTCGATGAAGTTGACGGTCTGACTTTGCCCGAGGACGTACAGGCGCGCATCGCCCAGGTGCAGCAACGCCGAGCCGCCACCAGCCAGGACTTCTTCCTGCGTGTGGAAGAGAAGTTTCGCGCCCAGCAAGACCTGATCGCCGGCCTGCCGCAGTACCGCGAGAGCCTGCTGGCGCTGCTCGACAAGCTGAACTTCGCCCCGGCTGCCAGTGCACTGGAAGTTGGCCCCGGCGATGGCGGCTTCCTGCCGGACCTGGCGCGGCGCTTCGCCAAGGTCACGGCCATGGATAACAGCCCGACCATGCTCGAGCTGGCGCGCCAGGTCTGCGAACGCGAATGCCTGAGTAATGTAAACCTGCAGTTGGCCGATGCACTGGGTGCAACGGATGTGGAAGCCGACTGCGTTGTGCTGAATATGGTCCTGCACCACTTCAGCGACCCGGCCCTGGCCCTGCGCCAGCTGGCCAAACGGGTGAAGGCAGGCGGCAGCCTGCTGGTCACCGAACTGTGCAGCCATGACCAGGGGTGGGCGCGGGAAGCCTGCGGCGACCTCTGGCTAGGCTTCGAACAGGACGACCTGGCCCGTTGGGCCACAGCAGCCGGGCTGGCCCCCGGGGACAGCCTGTATGTGGGCTTGCGTAACGGTTTCCAGATTCAGGTCCGCCATTTTCAGCGGACGGCTGGCGACACTCACCATCGGTAAATTTTAGGAACCCGTCGAGATGAGCGAATACTCCCTTTTCACCTCCGAGTCCGTGTCTGAAGGGCATCCGGACAAAATCGCCGACCAGATTTCGGACGCGGTCCTGGATGCCATCATCGCCCAGGACAAATACGCCCGCGTAGCCTGTGAAACCCTGGTCAAGACCGGTGTCGCCATCATCGCCGGTGAAGTCAGCACCTCTGCCTGGGTCGACCTGGAAGAACTGGTGCGCAAGGTCATCATCGATATCGGCTACAACAGCTCCGACGTTGGTTTCGACGGCGCCACCTGCGCCGTGATGAACATCATCGGCAAGCAGTCGGTGGACATCGCCCAGGGCGTCGACCGCTCCAAGCCGGAAGACCAAGGCGCCGGTGACCAAGGTTTGATGTTCGGCTACGCCAGCAACGAAACCGACGTACTGATGCCGGCCCCGATCTGCTTCTCGCACCGCCTGGTCGAGCGTCAGGCCGAAGCGCGCAAGTCTGGCCTGCTGCCGTGGCTGCGCCCGGACGCCAAGTCCCAGGTCACCTGCCGCTACGAAAATGGCAAGGTTGTGGGTATCGATGCGGTGGTGCTGTCGACCCAGCACAATCCTGAGGTCTCGCAAAAAGACCTGCAGGAAGCCGTGATGGAGCTGATCGTCAAGCACACCCTGCCGGCCGAACTGCTGCACAAAGGCACCCAGTACCACATCAACCCGACCGGCAACTTCATCATCGGTGGCCCGGTGGGCGACTGTGGCCTGACCGGCCGCAAGATCATCGTTGACTCCTATGGCGGCATGGCACGTCACGGTGGTGGGGCCTTCTCTGGCAAAGACCCGTCCAAGGTCGACCGCTCCGCTGCCTACGCCGGCCGTTACGTGGCCAAGAACATCGTCGCTGCAGGCCTGGCCGAACGCTGCGAGATCCAGGTGTCCTACGCCATTGGCGTAGCCCAGCCAACCTCGATATCGATCAACACCTTCGGCACCGGCAAAGTATCGGACGAGAAGATCATTCAACTGGTGCGTGAGTGCTTCGATCTGCGCCCATATGCCATCACCAAAATGCTCGACCTGCTGCACCCGATGTACCAGGAAACCGCAGCCTACGGGCACTTCGGCCGCCAGCCGCAGCAGAAGACCGTCGGCGACGACACCTTCACCACGTTCACCTGGGAGCTTACCGACCGCGCCCAGTCGCTGCGTGACGCTGCCGGCCTGTAATTTCCCTACAGCGGTAACTGAAGGCCCCTGCCGAGCGATCGGCTGGGGCCTTTTTTGTGACATATCGGCTGACAACTGCCTAGGGCAGCGCTGCTCGTGTTTGCCTAGGCTGAAGCTTCCACTGCCAAGCAAGGATGCTGGCCATGCCGCTGCTGCTAGTGTTGCTGCTGTTCATGCCACTCAAGACCCACGCCACAGGCTGCCCGAACTGGTCGGCTGAGCGGGCTCATGCAGAGGTCACTCGCCTGCATGAAACGGTGCGCCGTTGGGACGACCACTACCACCGGCTGGGTCAATCCCTGGTGCCGGACCAGGTGTACGACCAGAGCAGGCAGCGCCTTGTGCACCTGCAAGGCTGCTTCGCCCTGCCGAGCGAGCTGAACTCGCTGGCCAGCGCACGTGGGCCGATCGCCCACCCCATCCGTCATACAGGTGTCGCCAAGCTCTCGGACGAAAGGGCTGTGGCCCAATGGATGCGAGGCAAGGCCGAAGTCTGGCTGCAACCCAAGGTGGATGGCGTCGCAGTCACCCTGGTCTACCGCCAAGGTCGGCTGGTGCAGCTGCTCAGCCGTGGAGATGGCATCAACGGCCATGACTGGAGCCGGCATATCGACTCGCTGCAGCGCCTTAACCATCCACTGACCCACCCATTGGACCTGACATTGCAAGGCGAGCTTTACCTGCATCTGGATCACCACGTACAGGCACAGGCAGGCAGCGTCAACGCTCGCGCCACGGTCGCAGGCTTGTTGGCACGCAAGCAGCTGAGCGGTGAACAAGGCTTAGGCATCGCCCTGTTCGTCTGGGACTGGCCGCAGGGGCCCAGGGATCAAGGCGAGCGCATGGCAAGGTTGGCCGCCCTGGGTTTTTCCGACAGCCAGCGCTTGAGTGTGTCCATCGGCACTGCCGCCGAGGCGGAGCAGTGGCGCCAGCACTTTTACCGCACAGCCCTGCCCTTTGCCACGGACGGCGTGATCCTGCGCCAGAATGCAAGGCCAGCCGCCGAGCGCTGGGAGGTTAACGCGCCCTACTGGATCGCGGCCTGGAAGTACCCCATTACCCAGGCGCTGGCCGAAGTCCGTGACGTGCACTTTCGCATTGGCCGCACTGGCAGGGTCACCCCCATTCTGAAACTACAGCCGGTCCAGTTCGATGACCGCCTTATCGCGCAAGTGAGCCTTGGCTCCCTCGCACGCTGGCGGGCGCTCGAAGTTGGCCCGGGGGACCACGTCGTCATCGGCCTGGCGGGGCTGACCATCCCTCGCTTCGAGCAGGTTGCACACCGCGCCGCCGAGCGTCGCAGCGTTAAAGCACCTGCACTCGACGATTACGGCCCAATGACATGCTGGCAAGCGACGGACCACTGCGAAGAACAGTTCGTTGCGCGCCTGACCTGGCTCAGTGGCAAACATGGCCTGGCCATGCCGGGCACCGGGCCAGGCACCTGGCGACGACTGGTACGTGGCGGGCTGGTGACATCGCTGGCAGACTGGCTGGCGCTGGATGCCGAGCAGTTGGCCGAGCTGCCAGGGATCGGCGCCAACAGCGCCAGCCGCCTGCAGCGCAGTTTCGAGCTTGGCCGCAGCAGACCCTTCAGCCAGTGGGTCAACGGCCTTGGCGTGCCGGCCCCGCGCGCCTGGTCGACGCAGGATGACTGGGCAACCCTCGCCAGCCGCTCCGCCGCGCAATGGCAAGCCCTGCCTGGCGTTGGCGCTACCCGCGCCAACCAGCTAGAGGCGTTTTTCGCAGCTGAGCCTGTGCAAGAGCTTGCCCGGCAACTGGCGGAAAATGGCATAGCCGGTTTTGAATGACTTTTCAGCGGCGCCTTGTAAGGAAGTGCCAGGATTGCGTCAGAAAAGTCCAACAAGGGTTCCTAAATCATCAAAAGCAAGGCAGGATTTGCTCCATCTTTTGCTGCCCCGCCCCCTCAAGGAGGCCCCGATGAAATTGATTTCCACCCTGGTAGTGCTCAGCGCACTAGGCCTCACTACCGGCGCCGCCCAAGCCGCTCAACCCGAACAAGGCCTCAGCGGTTGCGCGGCCAAGCGCAGCGCTATCGAAAACCAGCTCAAAATTGCCCGCGATCATGGCAACAGCGACCAAGTCGCAGGCCTTGAGCAAGCGCTGCGCGGCGTCGAGAACTGCACCGATGCCAGCCTGCGCAAAGAGCGCGAGCAAAAAGTGCTCGATGCCCGTCATGAGGTGGCGCAACGGGAAAAAGACCTGAGAAAGGCCGAGAAAAAAGGCGACGCTGAAAAAATCAACAAGCGCAAAGACAAGCTTGCCGAATCCCGCAAGGAACTTCAGGAAGCAGTGGACGACCTGGACCGCTGACCGTGTGGGGGGCGCCTGTCGCGGCAGGCGATCAATGGTTGCGAAATTCGCTGTGGCACGCTTTGCACGCTGCCTCGACCTTGGCCATGGGCGCTTTCAGTTGCGCGGGGTCCAAGGGCTGGGTTCGGGTCGACTCGACCAACTCGCCGGTCACGCCCTCCAGTTGCCGGGCAAGGTCATGGAAACGCTCCTGACGCTGCCAAACCTCTGCGCGCGCGCTGCTGTCACCCTCATCACGCACCTGTGGAAAATGCTCCCACGGCGCGTGAGCCAGGCTGTCGAGCCTAAGCGCGCCCTCGGTGAACTTCAGCCCCTCGAAAGGCAAGCGACCACGCAGCATGCCCCCCATATCTTCGCTGGTCTTGAGCATGTCCTTGAAAATGGCCTTGCGCTTGCCAAGTGGCGAGTTAGGGTCGACCCGGTCACAGGCGGTAAGGGCAAGGGCGGCAAGCAGTACAACAGTCAATCGCTTGAACATCACAGTCACATAGGCCTCGCAAATGGGCGGCCAGTATCGCCGCCATGCCTGCAAAGACCAATAGCCACATATTTATAAGGGCGATTTTTCATGTTCGCCGTGCACAGGATCAAACCAATGAGAACTGCCCTGCGCCACTTGGCCTGGACGCTCCCTGCCCTGGCCTTGCTGGCCGGCTGCAATGGCGGCGAGAGCGCCAAGCCTGAACCACATGCCGTCGCTACCTACGCCCCTGCTACCTGGCAGGACCTGCCGGCGGTCAGCGACGAAGACTTGCTGGCAGGCTTCTATGCCTGGCGCAGTGGCTGCGAAAAACTCAAGCGCGACCCGGTGTGGGCAGCCACCTGTGAGGCAGCCGGCAGCGACACGGCCAGCGCCGCACAGGTGCGTACCTTCCTTGAGCAGAACCTGCAGGTGTATGGCCTGCGCTCGGCAGACAACACCGCCAATGGCCTGATCACCGGCTACTACGAACCCGTCTATCCCGGCAGCCTGAAACGCACAGAAGCCGCGCACGTAGCGGTGTATGGCGTACCCGACGACATGATAGTGGTCGACCTGGCCAGCGTGTACCCGGAACTCAAGGGCAAGCGCCTGCGCGGGCGCCTGGAAGGGCGTGTACTCAAGCCCTACGACACCGCCGAGGTCATCAACCGCGATGGCGTCAAAGCCCCCGTACTGGCCTGGCTGACCGACCCAATGGACCTGCAGTTCCTGCAAATACAGGGTTCAGGCCGGGTGCAGCTGGAAGATGGCCGGCAATTGCGCCTGGGCTATGCCGACCAGAATGGCCACCCCTATCGACCGATCGGACGCTGGCTGGTCGAGCAAGGGCAACTGAAAAAGGAGGATGTGTCCATGGGCAGCATCCATGCCTGGGCCATGGCCAACCCTCAGCGCGTCCCGGAACTGTTGGCCAGCAACCCAAGCTACGTGTTCTTCAGCACCCGCCCGGATAGCAATGAAGGGCCAAGAGGCTCGCTGAATGTGCCCCTGACGGCGGGTTACAGTGTGGCCATCGACCGCAAGGTCATCCCGTTGGGTAGCCTGTTGTGGCTTTCGACAACACGCCCTGACGGCACACCCGTGGTACGGCCTGTGGGCGCTCAGGATACTGGCGGGGCCATCACCGGCGAGGTGCGGGCCGACCTGTTCTGGGGAACCGGGCCGAAAGCCGGTGAACTGGCAGGCAACATGAAACAGCAGGGGCAGATATGGATGCTTTGGCCCAAAGGCAAGCCACTGCCAGATGTGCCTAAAGTGCCTTGATCGGCGATGGGTGCTTTGCGGGTAAACCCGCTCCCTCAGGCGTGAAGGAGCAGGTTTACCCGCGCAACGGGCGGTGCAGTTTCAGACAGAAACCACGAAAAACGAAATGATGATACCCAATCCCGCCAACCACACCAGCGAGCGCAACGCAGCCCAATCTGCCAGGTAGCAGATGATGTAGAGCAGCCGGCTGGTGATATACATCACCCCGAGCACATCCTGGGTCACCTGCTCGGCATTGCCGACGATATCGGCCACCAGCACTGCCGCGGCGAAGGCAGGGAACGTCTCGAAACTATTCTGCTGGGCCGAATGAGCTCGACGCGGCAGGCCTTCAAGGTTATCGAGAAATGCGCGTGGATCATGGTTGTCTTTCATGCCGAAGCGGCCGCTGCTCACTTTCGCAATCAATGCGCACAAGAGCGGCAGACACAGGGCGATCAGGATGCACCACAGGGCAACGGTCATGCTCATGACTCCTTGTTCGAAAATGGTTCAGAGCTTCATCACCAGCATGCCTGCCAGGACCAGCCCGCAAGCTAGGAGTCTTGGCCCGCCAAAAGGTTCTTTGAGATAGCGCATACCCATCAGCACCACCAGGATCACACTTACCTCGCGAAGCGCCGCGGCCTCGGCCACCGAGCCCAGGTGCATGGCCCACAGCACCAGCGCATAGCTGAACAACACGCAAAAACCCACCGCCAGCCCCAGGCGCCATTGGGTACGCCAGAACAGCACGAATGGCGCACGCCGCGCGACGCTGGCGAGCAAGGGAAATGGCCAGGCACTGAGCAGCGTCAGCCATACCAGGTAATCCCAGGGTTGCCCCCACAGCCGCACCGCCTGGCCGTCGAGCCAGGTATAGCAACCGATACACAGACCGATCAACGCCACCACCGGCAGCATCGACCACGGCAACCGTTCGCCACCCCCGCCTTGCCACAACAGGCAAGCCATACCGCAGGGGATAAGCATGATGCCGATGATCTGCTGCTGGCTGAGCGACTCACCGGCCACTGCCAGGGTCAACCCCAGCACTACCAATGGCGACAAACCTCGCATCAGAGGATAGACCAACCCAAGGTCGCCAACCCGATATGCCTTGATCAACAAAAAGCGGTACAACTGCTCGGCCAGCGCCGACGCCAGCAGCCATGGCCATACCGCAGCAGGGGGGAATTGGCTGAAGGGTACTGCGCACACGGCGAAAGCCAGCGCTACCGTGTCCATGCTGGCGATGACCAGCAGGCGTTCGCCGCTGAACTTGATCAGGGTGTTCCAGGCCGCGTGCAGCATGGCGGCGACCAGTACCAGGGATGTTGCCAGCACGCGAACGGTTCCTTGCCTTGGGTTTGAGTGAAATGGCTCAATTCGCCGTCGGCTAATAATGGCCATCATCGGCAGCGAGCGAAACGAAAAAGCGCTTCAGCGCAGCGGGCTTGATTTGAGCGCATCAGTTGCGCGCAGAGATTGCCACTTCAAAGCGCTGGCCCAGATGAACGTCCGTTCATTTGCTCAGCATCCTCCGAAAACCGAAACAACGCACAACGCTTCAACGTTGCGGGCGCTCCAAGATGTTTCGCCTTGCGGCCACTCCAACGCTGATTAAACCCTGTTCACTTACCCGCTAGCGCACCTGCACTGGGCTACATTCAGTTTGCAAAGCCCGACAACATACGCCACTTGAAGGAAATGCTGACATGATCAAGAAAATGGTTGCTGCGCTTGCTATCGCCTTGGCCACCCTCACGACGGTGTCCATGGCGCAGGCAGAAGGCGAGGTGGCAAAGGGTGTGCGCCATGACGTGCGCGAAGTGGACAAGGGGGTCACTCATGACCGCAAAGAAATCGACAAAGGCGCCAAGCACTTGGACAAAGAACGCCACAAAGCAGACAAGCACATCGACAAGACGGTGAAGAAAGACTTGTAAACGATCGATGGTTCACTGACCAACCCGTGTCATCGAGGGTCGAGCCGCCAGGCACGGCCCTCTGGCAACCTCGCAGTCAGGACGTTGTCTACCTGCGCAGTCGAAAAGTGTGTCCCCACACCCTTACCCGACCATCAAAGAACTACCCGAGTCATTCGGGTAACGACTTGGAAGCCACTGTCACAGGAATTGGGATGCTTGAATTAGTAGCCGCGTTTATCTGCCTTACCACCCTTCTCACCTACGTGAATTACCGCTTCATCGGCCTGCCACCGGCCATCGGCGTGATGGTCACCGCACTGCTGTTCTCTCTGATACTGCAAGGGCTGAGCCTGATCGGCTTTCCTGGCCTGGAGGAACGCGTCGAAGGGCTGATGAACCAGATCGACTTCAACGACCTGCTGATGCACTGGATGCTGGCATTCCTGCTGTTTGCCGGTGCGCTGCACGTGAACCTCAGCGACCTGCGCAGCTACCGCTGGCCGATTGGGCTGTTGGCCACCCTGGGTGTGCTGATTGCCACGGTAGTGATCGGCTACCTGGCACACTGGGTATTCGGCATGTTCGGCTGGCAGGTGCCACTGATCTATTGCCTGCTGTTCGGCGCGCTGATCTCCCCGACCGACCCCATCGCCGTGCTGGGCGCGCTGCGTACCGCCAACGCCCCTAAGCCTCTGAAGACCACCATCGTCGGTGAGTCCCTGTTCAACGACGGTACCGCTGTTGTGGTGTTCACCGTGCTATTGGGCATCATCCAACTGGGAGAAACGCCGAGCATACCCGACACCGCCATCCTGTTCGCCCGCGAGGCCATCGGGGGTGCGCTGTTCGGCGGCCTGATCGGCTACGCAACCTACCGCATGATCAAAAGCGTCGAGCAGTACCAGGTCGAGGTCATGCTGACCCTGGCGCTGGTGATCGGCGGCTCGGCCATGTGCTATGAGCTGCACGTTTCGGCACCGATCGCCATGGTGGTCGCGGGTCTGATCATCGGTAACCTGGGGCGCAACCTGGCGATGAACGACATGACCCGCCGCTACATGGACGGTTTCTGGGAACTGATCGACGACATGCTCAATGCGCTGCTGTTCGCCCTGATCGGCCTTGAGCTGTTGCTGTTGCCGTTCAACTGGCTGCACCTGGCAGCGGGCGCAGTGCTGGCAGTGGCGGTACTGCTGTCGCGTCTGCTGACCGTAGCGCCGGCGATCGTGCTGTTGCGCCGCTGGCGGCCAGTGCCCAAAGGCACTGTCCGCGTTCTGACCTGGGGCGGGCTGCGCGGCGGGGTGTCGGTTGCCTTGGCGCTGTCGCTGCCATTGGGTGAAGAGCGTGACCTGCTGCTGTCGATCACCTACATCGTGGTGCTGTCGTCGATCCTGGTGCAGGGTTTGAGCATCGGCCGAGTGGTGCGCAAGGTCAGCGCCCAGCCGTGAGCAAGGCGGGGCTGCTGGGCAGCCCCGCCTTTCACTCCACCGTAGAGTCCGGGAACTGGTCCTGGACGTATTTGATCTCGGTACACCCGTGGGGCGCCGGCAAGCCATCCTCACCCAGGTTCACGAAGACCATGCGGTCAACCGTGAGAATGCTCTTGCGGGTGATCTTGTTGCGCACTTCACAGCGAAGGGTGATCGAGGTACGGCCAAACTCGGTGGCCGTGATGCCCAGTTCGATGATGTCGCCCTGGCGCGAAGCACTGACGAAGTTGATCTCCGACATGTACTTGGTGACCACGCGCTGGTTGCCCAATTGGACGATGGCGTAGATCGCCGCTTCCTCGTCGATCCAGCGCAGCAGGCTGCCACCGAACAGGGTGCCGTTGGGGTTGAGGTCTTCAGGTTTAACCCATTTACGAGTGTGAAAGTTCATCTGTACTCCTGACCTGCTTGGCTAACGTGAAGTCATGATGGCAGAGCGGCCGCCAGCGCTCCATCGAACATCGACTATCGTCGCGATTAATCGACAGAAAACCTTGGGTGTGGCACCCCGCCACGGCTATAATCGCTGCCGATTCTCATGGCTGCCCGCAGTGGCGGCCATCCCGCCACCCATCCGAGGGGCGCTGCAGCAGGCTAGGCCTGTCAGGCTCGGTTGGGGCGTTGTCCGCTGAGGTGGACGCTCAACGCACAACGGCGCCCATTCGCACACTACGAATGGAGGCTCTCAATGAGCGCTGTAAACACGCCTGCTGGTTTTTCCGACTTCAAGGTCGCCGACATTTCCCTGGCTGACTGGGGTCGCAAGGAAGTCATCATCGCCGAGTCGGAAATGCCGGCACTGATGGGCCTGCGCCGCAAGTATCAAGCCGAGCAACCGCTCAAAGGCGCGAAGATCATCGGCTGCATCCACATGACCATCCAGACTGCCGTGCTGATCGAGACCCTGGTTGCCCTGGGTGCCGAAGTGCGCTGGTCGTCGTGCAACATCTTCTCCACCCAGGACCAGGCCGCTGCCGCCATCGCTGCCGCCGGTATCCCGGTATTCGCCTGGAAAGGCGAAACCGAGCAGGAGTACGAGTGGTGCATCGAGCAGACCATCCTCAAGGATGGCCAGCCGTGGGACGCCAACATGGTGCTGGACGACGGTGGTGACCTGACCGAGATCCTGCACAAGAAATACCCGGCCATGCTCGACAAGATCCACGGCGTGACCGAAGAAACCACCACTGGCGTGCACCGCCTGCTGGACATGCTGGCCAAGGGCGAGCTGAAGGTCCCGGCCATCAACGTCAACGACTCGGTCACCAAGAGCAAGAACGACAACAAGTACGGCTGCCGTCACAGCCTCAACGATGCCATCAAGCGCGGCACCGACCACCTGCTGTCGGGCAAGCAAGCCCTGGTGATCGGCTACGGTGACGTGGGCAAGGGCTCGGCCCAGTCCCTGCGTCAGGAAGGCATGATCGTCAAGGTCACCGAAGTCGACCCCATCTGCGCCATGCAAGCGTGCATGGACGGCTTCGAAGTGGTTTCGCCGTTCAAGGACGGTATCAACACCGGTACCGAAGCCGGCATCAACGCCGACCTGCTGGGCCGCATCGACCTGATCGTCACCACCACCGGTAACGTCAACGTCTGCGACGCCAACATGCTCAAGGCCCTGAAGAAACGTGCCGTGGTGTGCAACATCGGCCACTTCGACAACGAGATCGACACCGCCTTCATGCGCAAGCACTGGGCTTGGGAAGAGGTCAAACCACAGGTGCACAAGATCCACCGCACCGGCGCTGGCACCTTCGACCCACAGAACGACGACTACCTCATCCTGCTGGCCGAAGGCCGTTTGGTGAACCTGGGCAACGCTACTGGCCACCCGAGCCGCATCATGGACGGTTCCTTCGCCAACCAGGTGCTGGCGCAGATCTTCCTGTTCGAGCAGAAGTTCGCCGAACTGCCAGCCGCCCAGAAGGCCGAGCGCCTGACCGTGGAAGTACTGCCGAAGAAACTCGACGAAGAAGTGGCCCTGGAAATGGTCCGCGGCTTCGGTGGCGTGGTTACCCAACTGACCCCGCAACAGGCCGAGTACATCGGTGTGACCGTCGAAGGCCCGTTCAAGCCGCACGCCTACCGCTACTAAGCGGCATGTTTGAAGCCAGCCGCTTCAACGCCGGAACCTGAACGATGCCCAAGCCAGATCGGCCATCACCGATCTGGCTTTTACTTGCAGCTTGCTGCTTGAGGCACGCTGCTCGAGGAACGCCAGATGTCCCAAGAACGCCGTTACAGTTTCGAATTCTTCCCAACCAAGACCGATGCCGGCCATGAAAAGCTGATGGGCGTTGCCCGCCAGTTGGCCGCGTACAATCCGGACTTCTTCTCCTGCACCTACGGTGCGGGTGGGTCCACGCGCGATCGCACGCTCAACACCGTGCTGCAATTGGAAAATGAAGTGAAAGTCCCGGCAGCACCGCACCTGTCGTGCGTCGGCGACACCAAGGACGAGTTGCGCACTCTGCTGGCCGAGTACAAGGCTGCTGGCATCAAACGCATCGTAGCCCTGCGTGGCGACCTGCCGTCGGGCATGGGCATGGCCAGTGGCGAACTCCGTTATGCCAGCGACCTGGTGGAGTTCATTCGCCAGGAAACCGGCGACCACTTCCACCTGGAAGTCGCTGCCTACCCCGAAATGCACCCGCAAGCGCGCAACTTCGAGGTGGACCTGGGCAACTTCGTGCACAAGGTCAAGGCCGGGGCCGATAGCGCCATCACCCAATATTTCTTCAACGCCGACAGCTACTTCTACTTCGTCGAGCGTGCGCAGAAGCTGGGTGTGGACATACCGGTGGTGCCCGGCATCATGCCGATCACCAACTACAGCAAACTGGCGCGCTTCTCCGACGCCTGCGGCGCCGAGATTCCACGCTGGATCCGCAAGCAACTGGAAGCCTACGCTGACGATATCGCGAGCATTCAGGCCTTCGGCGAGGAAGTCATCACCCGTATGTGCGAGCAACTGCTGCAAGGCGGCGCACCGGGGCTGCATTTCTATACCCTCAACCAGGCCGAAGCGAGCCTGGCGATATGGAACAACCTGAAGCTGCCACGCTGAAATTTCTTGGCATGATCAGGTGCTGAAACCGTCAAGGCTTTGGTCGTAGACTAAGGCCTTGTTTATTTTTGGCTCTGACAGGTGTCGTCTGTAATGCAACATTTCCTGCCATCACGTCCTCAACTCGTGTACCTGGCCTTCGGCCCGGCCACCTATCATCAGGAAGCCTGCTTCAGCATCGTCAGCGCCCTCGCGCACCTGCCGAGCATCGCCGACCCGGCCATCGACATCCACGTCTATACCGACAACGCCGAGCCCTACGGCAAACTGCCGGTAACCGTTCATCTGCTCGACGAAGCGACTCGCACGGCCTGGAACCAGCCCCATGGCTATCATTTCCGCAGCAAGCATGTGCTGATGCGCCAGGTATTGCAGCAGTACCCTCAAGCTGTGCTGATAGACACCGACACCTTTTTCCGCAAGTCGCCCCTGCAACTGTTCCAGCGGGTCAAGCCTGGCACCCTGCTGTGCAACAGCATCGACGCGCGCTATGGTCACAACCCGCAATGCCTGCTGTACACCAACCTGCTCGACATTCTTAAGTCCCGCGGTTTGGCCGATACCCAGATGTCGTTGATCAACTCAGGCGTCATTGGCCTGTGCGCCGAAGACGCCCAGGTGCTGGACCGCTCCATCGCCATGATGGACGAGTTCTATCCGCTGGCGCGCACGGCCTACACCCTTGAGGAGTTCTGCCTGGCGGTTGCTGCCTACCGCAACCTGGAGCTGGCCGAATGCACCGATGTCATTCACCACTACTGGAGCCGCAAGGCGCAGTTTCGCGCCAAGATTCAGGCCTGGTTGCGCAAACACGGTGATGATCCACTGGGCGCGGCGGCGCTCGCCGATGTGGCATTGGTCAACGACCAACTCCCACGCCCGCCAACACTGCAACGCCTGGGCTACAAGGCCTTGAGCCTGACCATGCCCAGCCGCGAGCGTCAGTTCGTGCGTGAGCTGCTATATGGCTGCTACCCCTACCCCAACGAGTTCGATCGCGCCTGCGCCTCAGCCTGGTGGGACAAGGCACTGGAAAACCTCAACGAACGCTGCGGCGGTATCGATCCCGAGCAACTGCGCCAATGCCTGCGTCACCCAAGCCTGCGCCTGTCCCTGGGTAGCAGACGCAAAGACGTCGAGGCGCACTTGCTGCGCTCCCGCCAGCGCTGATGGCTAACTACAAGGGGCTTGCAGCGTCACTGGCTTTGCCCCTGCTGAGCGCGTAATCTCGCGCCATGCGCTACGCTGTCCGATTGCTGTGCATAATGCTGCTCGCCTGCCTGAGCCCTTTGGCGCTGGCCGAACGGCTGCGCCTGGTCAGCGACGACTGGGCGCCCTATGTGTATCTCGAGCAGGGCCAGGCCAAAGGCATCGATTACGAAGTCACTACGCAGGTGTTCCGCCGGCTGGGTGTCGAAGTGGACTGGCAGTTCATGCCTTGGAAGCGCTGCCTGGCGATGGTGGAACAGGGCTTGACCGACGGCGTGATGGATATCTTCCGGGTTGAGTCACGTGAGGCTTTTTTGGTCTACCCCGAAGAACCTATGTCCCATGTCGAATTCGTGCTGTTCCAAGACCGAAACCGCCCCCATGCAGTCACCCACCTCGGTGACCTGGCGGGCCTTAGCGTTGGTATCTCGTCGGGCTACACCTACGGCAAAGCCTTCAGCGAGTCTTCGGCGTTCAAACGCGAATCCGCGCCAACCCATGAAGCCAATTTCGGCAAGCTCATACGCGCGCGCGTAGACCTGGTGGTCACTGATCGCTTGGTTGGGCGCTATCTGCGCCGTCAACTTGGCCTGGAACAGCAGGTGGAGGAATTGCCCCTGGTGATAAGCCGTCAGGCTCAGTACCTGGGTTTGACCCGAACCCCGGAGCACCAATTATTGGCTCAGGCATTCACCGAAGAATTACGCCGTTTCAAGCAGGAGCGCGCCTATACGGCGATTATCGAGCGTTATACCGGCGGCTCCGCAAGCCCGTCTGACGCCGTTGAGCAGCACGAACACAGCATGCCGCGTTAGCTCTGTTATACTCGGGCCTTCCCGCCCGGCTCACGCCCGGACGCTCGGCCTTGCAACAGGCATCCCGATCGGTACTGACGCCCATTCGCGTCCACCCGCCGCTTCCCGGATGTGCAGTGAAAGCCCAGCTGGACCGGACGCGATCGCATCCCTTCGATGCCCGTCGCGCCAGGCAGAATATCCCAACGGGCCCAGCCCCCACGAGAACAGGATTGCCCATGTCCTTTGCTTCCCTCGGTCTCTCCGAGGCACTTGTCCGCGCTATCGAGGCAGCGGGCTACACCCAGCCGACCCCGGTGCAACAGCGGGCCATTCCCGCCGTGTTGCAGGGCCGCGACCTGATGGTTGCCGCTCAGACTGGTACTGGTAAAACCGGCGGTTTCGCCTTGCCGATCCTCGAGCGTCTGTTCCCGGCCGGCCACCCCGACAAATCCCAGCGTCACGGCCCGCGTCAACCGCGCGTATTGGTCCTGACGCCGACCCGCGAACTGGCTGCGCAGGTACACGACAGCTTCAAGGTGTACGCTCGCGACCTGCCACTGGTCAGCGCCTGCATCTTCGGCGGCGTCGGCATGAACCCGCAGATCCAAGCCATTGCCAAGGGCGTGGACGTGCTGGTCGCCTGCCCGGGGCGCCTGCTCGACCTGGCCGGTCAGGGCAAGGTGGACCTGGCGCATGTGGAAATCCTGGTGCTGGACGAAGCCGACCGTATGCTCGACATGGGCTTTATCCATGACGTGAAGAAGGTCCTCGCCCGGTTGCCGGCCAAACGCCAGAACCTGCTGTTCTCGGCGACCTTCTCCAAAGACATCACCGACCTGGCCGACAAGCTCCTGCACAACCCGGAGCGCATCGAAGTCACACCGCCAAACACCACCGTCGAGCGCATCGAGCAGCGCGTCTATCGCCTGCCAGCCAGCCACAAGCGCGCCCTGTTGGCCCACCTGATCACGCTGGGTGCCTGGGAGCAGGTCCTGGTGTTCACCCGCACCAAGCATGGCGCCAACCGCCTGGCCGAGTATCTGGAAAAGCACGGCCTGACCGCCGCCGCGATCCACGGCAACAAGAGCCAGAACGCCCGCACCAAAGCGCTGGCCGACTTCAAGGCCAATAGTGTGCGGGTGCTGGTAGCCACCGACATTGCCGCCCGCGGCCTGGACATCGACCAACTGCCCCATGTGGTCAACTTCGAGCTGCCCAACGTCGAGGAAGATTACGTGCACCGCATTGGCCGGACTGGCCGTGCCGGGCGTTCGGGCGAGGCCATTTCCATGGTCGCGCCAGATGAAGAGAAGCTGCTCAAAAGCATCGAGCGGGTCACCAAGCAGAGGATCCCCGATGGCGATCTGATGGGCTTCGATGCCAGCCAAGTAGAGGCCGAAAAGCCAGAGGCGCGTGAGCGCCAGCAGAACAGCGGCCGCGGCGGGCGCAATCAACAAGCCCGTGGAGACGGCGGCAAAGACGCCAACGGTGGCCGCAAGGACAAGGGCAAGGACAAAGGCAAGGCCAAGCAGCAGGCAGCGGACAAGCCTGCCGACAAGGAAAAGTCTGGCGACAGACAACCACGCAAGCCACGTGACAAGAAGCCGCGCCAGCAGCAACAGGCAAGCGCTACCCCGGTCCCGAAAGTCCCGGCCGACCGTGATCCGGAAGAGTTTCTGGACGACGAGATCGACAATTTCGGTAACCGTGCCGATTACGTAAGCCCATACCAGAACGGCAAAGGTCAAGGTCGCAACCGCCGCCCAGGTGGTGCCGCTCAAGGCACGGGCCAGAGCCAAGGCAGCCAGCGCGGCAACAATGGCACTGGCCAGGCACGTAATAATGGTGGCCAGGGCCGCAATGCCGGCGGGCAGGGTCGTAACGGCAGCGCTGACAAGCGCCCACGTAACAACAATGCCGGTGGTGGTCGTCGCGACGGCAATGGCGGTGGTCGTAACCGTTCGGCAGGCCGTGAGGATGCATCGCGCCAGGAGCCGGCGGTACGTAGTACCCGCGAGCAGCACCAGCCGGTGATCATTCGCAAGGAATCCAAGCTCGATCGTTACCCTACGCCCGAGCAACTGGACGACCTGCCAAGCCGCCCTCGAAGTGAGCGACCAGCGCTGCTGACCCGCAAGGGCTGAGCCGTAGGCACAACGCCGCCCTTCGGCTGATGCCAGTCAGTTAAGTCCATTAGGGCTGCTTTGCAGCCCTTCGCGGGTAAACCCGCTTCTACAGGTCTGTGCTGGCATCATGGCCGGCGCAGTCACTGTATGCCCACTGGCGGCTGGTTTTGCGCCTCTCACGAAAAACCCGCTCTTACAGGTTCTGCGCCGGAATCAGGGCCGGCGCAGAACCTGTAAGAGCGGGTTTACCCGCGAAGGGCCGCAACGTCGCCCCAATAGATAGCCTGAAACATCAACTGATTGGCAGGAGCTATTGAGGCGGCGCTTTCATTGCCTGGGCAAATCTTACTTCTGCTTCACACCTTCGACACTGATGTCCAGGTCCAGGGTCTGCGAAGTCGGGCCTGGGCCCTTGATGCCAAAGTCGTTCAGGTTCAGGGTGGTGGTGGCGTTGAAGCCAGCGCGCTCGCCGCCCCATGGGTCTTTGCCTTCACCGTTGAAGGTGGCCTTGAAGGTAACCGGCTTGGTCACACCATGCAGGGTAAGATCGCCAGTCACATCGGCGGTTTTGTCACCGGTCGATTTGACACTGGTGGATACGAACTTGGCATCCGGGTACTTGCTGACGTCCAGGAAGTCCTTGCTGGCGATGTGCTTGTCGCGCTCGGCATGGTTGGACCAGACGCTGGCAGTTTTCAGGTCGACGCTGATCTTGCTGGCTTCAGGCTTGGCGCTGTCCCAGGTGAAGTCGCCGCTGAAGTCCTTGAAGGTGCCGTGAATGAAGCTGTAGCCCAAGTGGCTGATCTTCCAGTCGACGAACGCGTGTTGGCCTTCCTTGTCGATCTTGTACTCGGCGGCCATAGCCTGGCCAGCGGTGAACAGTGCGGTACCGAGCGCCAGAGCGGCAAAAGTCTTTTTCAACATCCTTACTTTCCTTCCATTGCAATTGAGGTTGAGAATCAAGCTTTGCGGCCCAGCATACGGGTCAGGGTCGCGTCACGGTCGATGAAATGGTGCTTCAAAGCGGCCAAGCCATGCAATACGGCGAAGATCACCAAGCCCCAGGCCAACCACAGGTGAATCACCCCGGCCAGGTCGGCTTGGTCCGGTAGGTCGCTGACCAAAGCCGGCACCTCGAACAACCCAAACACTGGAATGCCTACGCCGTCAGCGGTGGAAATCAGGTAGCCCGCGGTCATGACCGCGAACAGCCCGATATACAACGCCAGGTGCCCCAACTTGGCAGCTACGCGGGTGAGTGCCCCATGGTTCGCTGGCGCCGGTGGCGGCGGGCTGATGAAACGCCAGACTACACGCACCAACATCACCCCCAGCAAGACCAGGCCGATGCTTTTGTGCAAATCGGGGCCGGCCTTGCGCCAAGGATCGTAGTAGTCGAGCTCGACCATCCACAGGCCCAGGCCGAACAGGCCAAAGACTGCCAATGCAACGCCCCAGTGCAGGACGATGCTGACTACGCCATAGCGAGAAGGTGAGTTGCGCAGTTGCATGATGAGCTGTTTCTCCGTGAAAGCTGTGCACAGACTAACGCTTAACGTATCGAATAAAAGCTTAAAAAATTGCTGCGGATTATCAAATAATCCGATATTTAGTGTGCAAGTTTCCTATTAAGAAAACATTAACGGGGTGCGGGGAAATAACCTTTGGATATCTCGGCCCCTTCGCAGCGTAACCCTGCAAAGAGGCCGAGTTAAACGTCAGTTGGCTTTGGCCTGATTACCATTTGCCGGCTTTTTCGCTGGAGCGGATTTGGCCGCTGCCTTTTTTGGCTCGGTCGCCTTGTGCGCCTGCTTGGCAGCAGGCTTGTGTGCAGGGGCGTGCTTAGCCGGTGCAGGCTTCTTGGCCGCAGGTTTGGCGGCCGCAGGCTTGGCCGGCTCTTCTTTGGCTACTGCAGCGGGCGCAGCAGCGGCGGGCACAGGGGCAGCGGTAGCAGGAGTTGGAGCCTGGGCCGGTGCGGTATCGGTCGCCTTGGCAGCCGGGGGCGTTTTCGTCTCAGGCTTGTCATCACCGCCGAACAGGCGCGAGAAGAACCCGCCACTGTCCTTTTTCGTCGCAGCCGCGCCCGCTGTCGCTGCGGCTGCCACGGTGGCCGCCTTGGCGGGGTCGAACGACTTGCCGGCAAGCAGGTCCTGCACCTGGCTGGCAGCCCGCTGGCCGCTGCGCAACGCCCCCTCAAGGGTGCCAGGGTAGAGCGCATCGGTGTGCTCACCCGCAAAAGCGATGCGCTGCACCGGGCGCTCCCACAGGCGCCAGTATTTGCTGATCTGACCTGGGCCGTAAGCCAGGTAAGCGCCACCTGTGCCCGCGTCGACGCTGTAACGCTTGACCTCGTAGCCGGTGAAAGCGCCACGGGCCTGGGGATAGAACGCGTGCAGGCGAATCAGGACCTGATCGACCATTTGCTTGTCGCCAAATGCTTGCAACAGACGGGCATTGTCACCCGACAGGTTGATCACCACATTAGCGCCGCCTTTGAGCGCCGGCTCGACCCACAGCATGCCCAGGCCAGCGTTACTGAAGATCTCGCCCGACATGCGTGCACGGCTTTCCCATACGGGCTGCTTGAACTTGAGCATCAGCTGGTCGCGCCAGCCGTAGTTGGTGCCTTTGATCGCGGCCATGTGCTGAGCATCCAGGCCAGGGGTGATCTGGATCTTGGCCAAGGCCCGCAGCGGCACGGCCATCACCAGGTAATCGGCCTTGTAGTCGGCGCCACCAACCTTGACCGTGACACCGTCCTTGTCCTGCACGATCGCGGTCACTGGGGAATTGGTCTTGATGGTCTTGAGCTGCTTGACGAAGGCCTGAGCCAGCACCGGGCTACCGCCAGGCAGCCGCGAAGCGCGCAGGTCACGGTCGCTGACGCCACGGTAGACACGGTTTTGCTGGGCAAAATAAAGCAGCGACAAACGCGACGGCTCATCGTAACGGGTGCGAATCTGCTGGTTGATCAATTGACGTGCGGTAGCTGGCAATTGCAGCTTGTCGAGCCAGCTGGACACGTTGATCTGGTCGAGCGCAAACAGGGTACTGGTCGCTTGCGGGTTCAACGGATCGTCGATCGAGCGTGCCAGGTCATCGAGGGTTTTCTCGTAGCGCTTGATCGCCTCTGCCGTGGCCGGCTGCTTGGTGGCAAGGTCGGTGCTACTGAAGTATTCGCCGTCGATCAGGTAGCTGGGCGTGCGTACGAACTCTGGTGCCGGCAAGGTTTGCAGCTTGAAGCGGTCCAGGTACTGGTTGAGCACCGGCTGCGCCTTGGCATTGCCGATCCACTCGCTGGTGGCCAGGCCCGAGCGCCCGCCCATGCCCGCTTTGGCTTCCAGCACAGTCACCTGCCAGCCTTTGTCCTGCAGTTCGTAAGCTGCGGTCAGGCCTGCCAGGCCGCCACCTACCACGATTGCTGACGGTGTTTTGTCTTTCGCCAGTGCGGCCCCGCTGGACGCACCGATCAATACCAATGCGCACAGGCGCACCCAAGCAGCAGCCATGTCGGCAGACTCCGAGTTGAAATTACAGGGATGGGATGGGGCGGAAATACCCCACAAGACATTGCGCTAAGAATACGTCAGCTGTCCGGGCCCTGCCAGCACGGCGATATCAAGTGCCTTTGGCAACTGACAATTTCGCCAACGGGCCGCTAATGGTTGTCCTCCCCCAAGGCTTTGCTTAGGCTTACGCGGTCAAAGCAGGCAGCAAAGCCAGGAGAAGTGCCGATGGGCCTCAACGATCAGTGGATGCAGCGCGACCTCAAGGTCCTGTGGCACCCCTGCACCCAGATGAAAGACCACGAGCAGTTGCCGCTGATTCCGATCAAGCGTGGCGAGGGCGTGTGGCTCGAGGACTTCGAGGGCAAGCGCTACCTGGATGCCGTGAGCAGCTGGTGGGTCAATGTGTTCGGCCACGCCAACCCTCGCATCAACCAGCGCATCAAGGACCAGGTCGACCAACTGGAGCACGTGATCCTTGCCGGCTTCAGCCACCAGCCGGTCATCGAGCTGTCCGAGCGACTGGTAGCCATCACACCGACGGGCCTGGACCGGGTCTTCTACGCCGACAATGGCTCGTCGTGTATCGAAGTGGCGTTGAAGATGAGCTTCCATTACTGGCAGAACATCGGCAAACCGGCAAAAAAACGCTTCGTGACGTTGACCAACAGCTACCACGGCGAAACCATTGCGGCCATGTCCGTAGGTGACGTGCCACTGTTCACCGAAACCTACAAGGCGCTGTTGCTGGACACCATCAAGGTGCCAAGCCCCGACTGCTACCTGCGCCCTGAGGGCATGAGCTGGGAAGAACACTCGCGCAACATGTTCGCCGCCATGGAACAGACCCTGGCCGAACACCATGAAACCCTCTCGGCGGTGATCATCGAACCGCTGATCCAGGGTGCCGGCGGCATGCGCATGTATCACCCGGTTTACCTCAAGCTGCTGCGCGAGGCCTGCGACCGCTACGACGTGCACCTGATCCACGACGAAATCGCGGTGGGGTTCGGCCGCACCGGCACGCTGTTCGCCTGTGAACAGGCCGGTATCCACCCGGACTTCCTGTGCCTTTCCAAGGCCCTGACCGGCGGTTACCTGCCGTTGGCGGCCTGCCTGACCACCGACAAGGTCTACCAGGCCTTCTATGACGATTACCCGACCCTGCGAGCCTTCCTGCACTCGCACAGCTACACCGGCAATCCGCTGGCCTGCGCCGCCGCGCTGGCCACGTTGGACATCTTCGCGCAGGACAACGTGATCGAGGCCAACAAAGCCCTGGCAACGCGCATGGCCAACGCCACCGCGCACCTGGCCGAGCATGCCCACGTCGCTGAAGTCCGTCAGACCGGCATGGCGTTGGCCATCGAGATGGTCCAGGACAAAGCCACCAAGGCCGCATACCCATGGCAGGAGCGGCGCGGCCTGAAAGTGTTCGAGCACGCCCTGACCCGCGGCGCGCTGCTGCGCCCGTTGGGCAGCGTGGTGTACTTCCTGCCGCCATACGTGATCACCCCGGAGCAGATCGACTTCCTCGCCGAAGTGGCCAGCGAAGGCATCGACATCGCCACCCGTGACAGCGTCAGCGTCGCCGTACCGGCCAACTTCCACCCCGACTTCCGCGACCCGGGCTAAGCCACAGCGCCCGCCGTCGATTCCATGGCAGCAGGTTTACCCGTGCGCACGAAGGTGGCTGCACCGCCACACTCGCGGGTAAACCGCTCCCATGGAGTAATGTGATCCCTTTTCGTTCGAGCACAACCATGAGACTGTCCCGCTTCTTCATCGACGCCCCCTTAAGCCTCGGCGAGCACGACCTGCCCGAAGCCCAGGCCCACTACATCGGCCGTGTTCTGCGCATGGCGCCCGGCGACGCCGTGCAGCTGTTTGACGGTAGCGGCCAGGAATTTCTCGGCCGCTTGCTGGAAGTCGGCAAGAAGACCGTGCGCGTGAGCCTCGACCAGGCCCTGGCTGGCCAACCCGACTCGTCGCTGCACGTGCATTTAGGTCAAGGCCTGTCGCGCGGGGAGCGCATGGATTGGGCTATCCAGAAGGCTACCGAACTGGGTGCCAATGTCATCACCCCGATCGTCAGCGAGCGCTGTGAGGTGCGTCTGAAGGACGAACGTGCCGACAAACGCCTGGCCCACTGGCGTCAGGTTGCAATCAGCGCCTGCGAACAGTGCGGCCGCTCCACCCTGCCAGTGATCCACCCGCCAGTCACCTTAAGCGAATGGCTCAAGGGCACTGAGGCCGATCTCAAGCTCGTACTGCACCCGGTCGCCGAACCGCTGACCAGCCATGAAAAACCGGCAACCTTGGCTTTTCTCATCGGCCCTGAAGGCGGGTTGAGCGATACCGAAGTCGAGCAGGCCAACGCCGCGGGGTTCAACGCAGCGCGCCTGGGCCCGCGGGTACTGCGCACCGAAACCGCGCCGGTGGTGGCGCTATCGGTAGCTCAGCAGCTGTGGGGCGATTTCTAGCGCACGTACAGCGACACTGCCACGAAGTGCATAAGGCTGCCGGCGATCACAAATAGGTGCCAGATGCCGTGCCAGTGGCGGAAGCGGCTGTCGAAGGCGAAGAAGATGATGCCAACGGTATAGAACAGGCCACCGGCCGCCAACCAGGCGAAGCCTGCAGTACCCAGGCTTTGCAACAGCGGATTGACCGCCACCAGCACGATCCAGCCCATCACCGCGTAAATGATGATCGACAGCACGCGTGCCTCGGTGCGCGGCTTGATCTCCTGCAGCATGCCGATCAGCGCCAGCCCCCAGACCACGCCGAACAGGCTCCAGCCCCACGGCCCGCGCAGGCTGACCAGGCAGAATGGGGTGTAGCTGCCGGCGATCAACAGATAGATCGACAGGTGATCGAGCTTACGCATGATCACCTTCGCTCGCCCGCGGGTGCTGTGGTAGAGAGTAGAAATGCTGTACAGCAGCATCAAAGTGCCGCCGTAGATGGAAAAGCTGACGATTTTCCACGGATCGCCTTGCAGGCCCGCCGCGACAATCAGCCAGATGGCACCGATACAGGCCAGGACAGCACCGACCAGGTGGGTCCAGGCGTTGAAGCGTTCACCGTAATACATGCAGAAAAGACCTCTACCTTGAAACCAGGTTCCCTTCCAGCGCTCCTTCACCGTCCCTACCTAACATGATTGCCAGTACTCGTGTGACTAGCCGTTCATTACATTTCCTTGAGGCACACATCACCCAATAGGAATTGAGACATGTATTCAGATAACCCAAATTACGCCAGCGAAAATAACTTGTACGCTGTTTGGCTCGATAGGGTTGGTCCAGACCCAATAGCAGTGATTGCAGCCGTACGTGAGCTCACCGGGTTGCCATTTGGCGATGCCAAAGCCTTGGTAGACAGTGCCCCGGTAGCGATCGCAACACAGATATCAAAGGACACAGCCGATTGGGCCAAGGCCAGACTGGAACGAGCGCGGGCCCAGGCAAGCGTGCGCCCCTCGTAAGTAGCAGCAAGTTGCCTGGCGCCCACGCCCGCCTATCATTGGTCGCCGGGTAGCAACTGAGCGTCACGCACCAACCGCTCCAGCCCTGCCAAGTCGGGCACCCGCGCCACTTGCTCGCCCACCTGCACGGCGGCCAATTCCAGGCTACCCAGTGGTACATCCACGTAGTTGAGCTGAATGTCGAGCTTGCACGAGCGAGGGATGTCCTGCAGCAGCACTGCCAGGTAGCGCAGGCCGGTGTCACCTAGGGCATTGAGCACCACGATTCGCGCACGCTCGCCACAGGGGGTTTGCCCCCCGCAGGCAGCCTCGAAGCCGATCAAAGGCAGGTGCTGCTGGCGCCAGTCGATCCAGCCAAGATGCCAGGCCGGGTCGCCCCGCTCGCACGTGAGGTTGCGCTGGCCAATCAATTCGACCACGGCGACGTTAGGTAGCACCAAGGTCCGGTCGCCCAAGGGCAGCAACAGGCCGGTCAGGCTGTTGCGCTGCCCTGCAAGCAGTTCAAGCATGGTTCTGGCTCCAATGGGCGATGCTCTGCAGCAGCACCGACTCCTGATAGGGTTTGCCCAGGTAATCATTGACGCCGATGGCCATGGCACGGTCGCGGTGCTTCTGCCCAGTGCGGGAAGTGATCATGATGATCGGCAGCGCCTTGAGCCGCTCGTCGCGGCGAATGCGGGTGGCGACTTCGAAGCCGTCCATGCGCGGCATTTCGATATCCAGCAACACCACGTCCGGCCGGTGTTCCTGCAGCAGGGCCATGGCATCGACCCCGTCCTTTGCCGTCAGTACGCTCATGCCATGGCGCTCCAGCAAACGGCTGGTGACCTTGCGCACGGTGACAGAATCGTCCACTACCATCACCAAGGTTGGCCGCTGGGCTGCCGGCTCGAACAGCGTCCGCTGCACACCGCTGCCAGCGGGCAAACGTGCCAGGCGCCGCTGCTGGCCACGCAGTTGGCCCAGCAGGTCGAGGATCAGTACCACTCGGCCATCGCCGAGCAAGGTCGCGCCCGACAGCCCCGCCACCGCGGCGAACTGCGGGCCGAGGCTCTTGACCACGATTTCACGGCTAGGCGACAGGCTATCGACCTGGATGGCGAACGACTGAGTCTGAGAGTGCACCAGCAGTAACGGCAACGGCACGCTTTGCCCCAGCAGCACCGGGCGCGGCAGGCCCTGCAGCAGTTCGCCCAGGTAACGCAGCTCGTAATCATGGCCAGCGTATACGTAGCGCGGCGTATCGGCCTGGTAACAGGCTGCCAGTTCAGCCGGTGGTACCCGCACGATGCCCTCGATGGTGTTCAGTGGGATGGCGTATTGCTCCTCGCCCACGTGCACCATCAGTGCCCGGTTGATCGACACGGTGAACGGCAGGCGAATCAGAAAGCGCGCACCCTTGCCCTGGGCAGACTCGATACTCATCGACCCGCCCAGTTGCTTGACCTCTTCGTGGACTACATCCATGCCCAGCCCACGCCCGGAGATCTGGGTGATCTTCTCGGCGGTGGAAAAGCCCGGGCGCAGGATGAACTGTAGAATCTCGTGGTCGCTCAACTGGGCCTGCGGGTCCAGCAGGCCGCGTTTGATCGCCTTGCGCCGCACCGCCTCAAGCGGCACACCTGCGCCGTCGTCGGTCATCTCGATGACGATGTCTGCGCCTTCGTGCAGCAAGTTGAGGTGGATGGTGCCCTGCTCAGGCTTACCTGCGGCCAGGCGTACCTCGCGCGCTTCAAGGCCATGATCGACGGCATTGCGCAGCATGTGCTCCAAGGGTGCGACCATGCGCTCGAGCACGCTGCGGTCCAGCTCACCTTCGGCATTGCCGACCACCAAGTCGACCTGCTTGTCCAACTCACTGGCGACCTGCCGCACCACGCGCTGCAAACGCGGCACAAGGCGTTCGAATGGCACCATCAGCGTGGCGGTCAGGCCTTCCTGGAGTTGGCTGTTCACCCGCGCCTGCTGCTGCAGCAAGCTGTAGGACTCCTGGGCGCGTTGGGTGAGGGTTTCTTTCAGGTCGAGCAGGTCGGATGCCGATTCGAACAGTGCCCGTGACAACTGCTGCAACTGCGAATGACGGTCCATTTCCAGGGGGTCGAAATCTTCGTAGGCATCGCCTTCGAACGCTTGCCGGCTGCTGACCCGGCCCTGTGTTTCGATATCCAGCCGCAGCAGCTGGTCACGCATGCGCTCCAGCGTGGTTTCCATCTCGTTGAGGGCGAACTGGGCATCGTTGACTTGCTGCTCGATCCGACCACGAATGACCGAATGCTCACCGGCCAGGTTGCCCAGGTCGTCGAGCAGTTCGGCGTCGACCTTGACCATGTCGCCCGGTGCGCGCTCGGGGGCGGCGGCGGGCATGTCGCTTGGGGCGGTGTCGGCCAGCGCCTGGCCGGCGGCACTGTCGGTCAATGCGGCACTGCTGAAATTGCGGATGTAGTCGATCAGCGCGGTTGCGGCGTGCAAAGGCTGGCCAAGGCGCACGGCATCGAGCATGTGGGCCAGGCGATCATGGCAGTTCTGCAAGAGTGCGAACAGCGCCGCGCTCGGCGGCAAACGCCCTGCGGCAAGCAACTCGTAGAGAAATTCCAGCTCATGGGCCAGGTCGCCGATGGCGCTGATCTCGACCATGCGCGCCCCACCTTTGAGGGTATGCAGGTCACGTAGCAGGTTCTCGACCTCGGCGCTGTTGCGCGGGTCGGCCTGCCAGCGCGCCAAGGCAGCGGCCGCGCTTTCGACGATGTCGGAGCTTTCTTCGAGAAAGACTTCCAGCAGTTCTTTGTCCCCTGGGCTGTCGGGTTCTTCATCCTGCTCCAGCGAACCAGGCAACGGTGTGACCGCCTCGGCACTGACCAGGCCGGTGGCATCGGCCGCCAGCGCGCCATCGAGCAGCTCGCGCAGGGCATCGACACACTCAGGTCGAGGGCTGGCTTGCTGCCCGGCAGCGACCTGGTCGAGCATGTCCAGCAACGCTTCGTGGGTTTGCTGGGCAACGGCGAACAAGCGCGGGCTGGCACCCAGGCTGCCCTCTTCTACCGCGCCGTAGACGTCCAGCAGTGCTTCGCACACCGCGTCCATCTGCCACAGATCCGCCAGATGCGCGGCGTGACCCAGGGTCGTCAGTTCATCGAGCAAAGTCTCCAGCGGCTCGCGCTGCCCTGGTTGTTGCTGCCAGCGCGAGAGTAAAGACTCGGCATCGAGCACGATGTCCATGGCCTGAGCCAGAAAGCTTGCGACCTGCTGCGGGTCGCGCTTGCCAGGACGGCTAGGGTGGGGCTCGGCATGCAGGCTGGCAAGGCGTAGATCCACCGCTTCGCCAACCTGTTCGATCAGTTGGGCCGCGCCGGCAATCGCCGCCAATGGCGAGCTACCCAGCTGGGCCAGGCCTTGCACGAAAAGCCCATGGGCCGTTTGCAGCCAATGCAGCTCCTGCCCCTGTAGGGGCAGTTGGTGGCCACGGTACTCACGTACCAGGCGGTCGAAGGCGGTGGCAAGTTCGGCGATCGGCATGACCCCGGCCATGGCGGCACTGCCCTTGAGCGTGTGCAAGGCGCGCTGCAGGCTGTCACTGACTTCGCGGTCAGCACCCTCCCCCCCTTGCAGGAAGGCCTCGAGGTCGGCCAAATGCCCTTGTGCCTCGTTGCGGAAAATATCCAGCAGCTGCGGATCGAGGCCATCCACCGCAGCACTGGCCGGTGCGTCATTCTCGGCAAGAGCGTGCAGGTGGCTCGCCAGCTGTTCGACCTCGGTCAACTGTGGCAGTTGGCCGGCGGCGAAGTCGGCCAGCAGATCCGGCAAGTGAACGAACACCTGCTGCAGCGCCACGGCGCCCTCCGGGCTCAAGGCGATACGCCCTTCCAGCACGCGATTGAGCAGGTGCTCCCCGCCCCACGCCAGCTCGGCTACCGCCTCGGCATGCACCATACGGCCGCTGCCCTTAAGCGTGTGCAGGTCGCGGCGCACCTCGATCAGGGCGTCGCGCAGGCTATTGTCGGCACGCCAGCGCAACCAGTGCCGCTCGATTTCCGGCAACAACTCACTGGCTTCTTCGAGGAACACCTCACGCAATTCGTCATCGATGCCATCACTGCCGTCATGGATTTCGAAACGGTCGGCATGGGTGCATTGCACGCCCAGCGCGGTGAGGCTGGTGCAGGCCATGTCCAGGAAAGGCTGGGCATCGGCCAGCGGGTCTGCGACCCGCCATTGCAAGTAGCATTCAGCGGCACTGAGTGCCTGCGCCAAGTGGTTCAGTTCGGGCTCTGGCGGCTCGGTCTCCAGGTGCTGAAGCCAACTTTGCACATAACTCGCGCAACCTGCCAACACCTCAGCGGCGGCCGGCAGCATCAACATCGCCAGCGCCCCACGCACCTGCTGCAAAAGCCCTGGCAGCGGCTGCAAGCGCTGCTTTGGCCAGCCAGACTCGAGGCAATCGCCGATCAGGTCCTTGGCCTGCTGCAACACCGAAAGCGACTCGGTCAGCACCAATTGGCGAATCTCTGCCAGATCGGAACCCGGCAGGCCGCCCGGTGCCCCATCTTCCTGAGGCAGCACCATGCCGTTGAGGGTGGCTTCCACATACAACAGAGCACCAGCCACATCCATCAATACCGCGTCATCCACGGCTCGCTCGCCCTGGGCCAACGCCTGCAGCGCCAGCACCTGGTCGATGATCACCCGGCGTGGTTGCTGGAAGCCCAGCACCGCCAAGGTATCAGCCACGTGGCGCAAGGGTGCGAGCAGGGTTTCCAGTTCTTCGCTGTGCTGGCGGTCGCCACGCACGAACTGGTCAAGGCGTTCCTTGATCCGCACCAGGTCATCACACAAGGCCGTGACCACCGAGCGCAAGGCATCGCGCCCAGGCCCAGCCTGCAACTGCTCTCGCCAGTTACCCAGCGACAGGTCCAGGTTGGCCAGGTCATCGGAACCGGCAAAACGCTGCGCCGCACCGCTGATCAGGCTGGCTTGGGCCAGGGGTTCGACACCACGGCAAGCGCGCAGCTGATTGAGCAATGGCAGCATCACCAATGGCAGATCATGGCGCGCACCGCGCAACCGTTCCAAGTACGAGGGCAATTGCTCAAGCCCCCGAAACAACGGCCCCAGGCAGTCCCCGCGAGGGCTGACCTGGCCATCGGCCAAAGCTTTGGCCAGTAATTCCAGCTCTTCGGCCAGGCGCGTGGCACCGCGCAGTTCGAGCATGCGCAGGCAGCCGTGCACCTGATGCAGGTTATCCACGACGAACGCGAGTATCGACAGGTCATCGGTCTGCCCGGCAAAACGCTCCAGGGCCTGACGTGCCTGGCTCAAGCAATCGAAGATGGCGGCGCGGGTCCAGGCCAGGGCCACGGTATCTTGGCGCTCGGGGCTTACAGCGGCAGAAGCCATGGGCTTTCCTCAGCGTTGCTCGGCAGGAGCCGGCAGGGTGAACCCGGAGACCGAGCGGCGCATCTCACTGGCCATTCGCGCCAAGTGGCGGATGCTGTCGGCAGTGGCTCCGGAACCGGCTGAAGTCTGCGCGGTGATCTGTTGGATCACCGCCATGGTGTGGGAAATCTGCCCGGCAGAGGAGGTTTGCAACTGGGCGGCGTCGGAGATGCTGTGGATAAGCTCGGCAAGGTTCTGCGACACGCCTTCGATCTCAGCCAACGCTACCCCGGCATCCTGGGCCAGCCGGGCACCGCGCACCACTTCGGCGGTGGTCTGCTCCATGGAAATCACGGCTTCATTGGTGTCCGCCTGGATGGTCCGCACCAGCGCCTCGATCTGCCGGGTCGCCGAGGACGATCGCTCGGCCAGGCGCTGCACCTCGTCGGCCACCACGGCAAAGCCGCGGCCGGCTTCGCCCGCCAGGGACGCTTGAATGGCGGCGTTGAGGGCCAGGATATTGGTTTGATCGGCAATATCGTCGATCAGGCTGACGATATCGCCGATTTCCTGGGAAGATTCGCCCAGACGCTTGATTCGCTTGGCAGTGTCCTGGATCTGTTCACGGATGTTGTTCATGCCATCGATAGTGTTGTGTACCACCTCGTTGCCCTTGTTGGCGATGGCCACCGAACGCTCGGCAACTTTGGCCGATTCATACGCGTGAGCAGAAACCCTGTCGATCGATTCGACCATGTCGCCAACCGCCTCGGAAGCCTCGCTGATCTGCTCGGCCTGGTGCTCCGAAGCCTTGGCCAGCTGCCGTGCGGTGTTCTGCGTGTCCTGCACGGCAGCTGCCACCTGCTCGGCACTGTGGTTGATGGTGGCCACCAGGTCGCGCAACTGGTCGACCGAGTAGTTGATCGAGTCGGCGATGGCGCCAGTGAAGTCTTCGGTCACCGACACCGTAACCGTCAGATCGCCGTCGGCCAGCTCTTCGATTTCATCCAGCAGACGCATGATCGCTTGCTGGTTACGCTCATTCTTCTCAGCGGTTTCCTGCAACTGGCGATGGGTAGTGCGGACCATCACCAGGCCGATCAGGATGATCGAAGCCAAGGCCAGCAGGCCCAGTGCGTACCCCCCGACGGTGTCGAGGGTGCGGCCACTGGCGAGGTTCTCGAACCCGTTGGCCAGGTGCGAGGCTTCGTCGAGCAAGGTCTGTGACAGGCTGAAGATGTTTCCGGCCGCTTCGCGAACGCGAAACAGCTCCGGCGAAGTTTCGAGGATTTCATCCACCGAACCTGCCACGAACTGGAACAATTCGGCGATCTCCGCCAGGCGAGCACGGGCGTCGGTGTCTTCCACGCGGGTTACCTGGATGACCGGGTTGCCGCCGAGCATGCCTTCGAGCACTTGGCCGAAGCGGCTGGCGTCGCGGCCAAAGGCATCGGCAGCCTGCGCCGCCGTTTCATCGCCAGCCAGTACCGTGTTGACCGAACCAAGGATGCGTTCGGCCAGCAGCAACTGGCGTTGAGCCACCACCACCTGATTGGCCGGCGCGCCGCTCTGGAGCAGGATTTCCACCACCTTCTCGTACTCGACCTGCAGTTGCGGCACGGTCTCGGCCAGGGTCGCAGCCACCTGGTGCAAAGACAGCACGGTCTGCTCGCTGGCCAGAATGGTATCGGTGTTCTTGCGCAGGTTTTCCCAGTCCTGGCGCACCGCCTCCATTTCATCGCGCACCGCCGCAGGCGCAGCAGGCAGGCCGGTAGACTTGTCACCCTCGCGCAGGTAGCTCCAACGCTGTTCGAAATCGTTGCGCGCATCAGACAACAGCTTGAACGCCAGGGCCTTGCCCGCTGCCGCCTCGGTGGCATTCTTGGCGATCCGCTGGGACAACACGCGCAGCTCGCCGGCATGGCCGATGTACTGCTTGTCGTGGTTGGCCTGGGTATTGAGGTAAGCGAAGTTGGCGAACAGCAGAATGATCGACAGAATAAGGATCACGAACAGCACGGTGATCTGCACGATGCTGCGCGTGCGTGGGGTCATGCTGGCGGGGGCGACTGGGGTGGCCGGCTTGTTCACGTTCGAAAGTCCTATAGCGCCACGTCAAGAAAGCCCGGCGCCTGGGCCAGGGCGAAGGGGCTGAAGATTGCCCAGTTGCGCTCGCGCGCGAAGTGCCCCTGCACGTAGCGGGCAGCGGCCCGCAGTAGCGGCTGTGGTGGCGACAGCTCCAGGCTACTCAGGGCGAAATGCTGAAGGCCCAGCACCTCGTCGACCAACAGGCCGACGAACAGGTCTTCATGGTCCAGTACCAGCACCCGCCGCTGCTTGCCCGGCGCGGTGGGCCCAAGGCCGAAGAAACTGCTCAGGTCCATCACCGGCAGCAGCCGGCCGCGCAGGTTGGCCACACCACACACCCATGGCTGTACGCCAGGCACACGGCTGCTGCGCGGCTCGCGCAGTACCTCGGCTACCTCGCCCATCGGAGCCACGAACCATTGCCCGGCAACCCTAAAGCCGATGCCGCTCCATTGCTGCAGGCGGGCGCCCTGCGGCGGTTGATCGGCCACCAGCAGGCGGCAGCGCCGGTCGATGTCCAGCAACAGCTCGAAGGCGGTCAACGACGCGCCCTGCGGGCGAGTGGTCAAGCGCTCAGCACTTCTTGCAGTTTGGCAATCAACGCGTCTTCTTCCACAGGCTTGGTCAGGAAGTCGCGCGCGCCCTGGCGCGTGGCCCAGATACGGTCGGTTTCCTGGTCCTTGGTGGTCACGACCACCACGGGAATGGCGCTGGTTTCTGGATCTTTGCTCAACTGGCGGGTCGCCTGGAAGCCGTTCATGCCCGGCATGACGATATCCATGAGTACCGCATCGGGCTTTTCCTGGCGGGCCAGGGCCACGCCATCGGCACCGTTGTTGGCCTTGAGCACCTGGTGACCGTGCTTTTCCAGCCATTCGGTCAATCTGTACATCTCTGTCGGCGAATCGTCGACAATCAGAACGCGGGCCATTGTGTTTCCCCATCAGGAAATTGAAAGCCGCACCCGCACGGCGCGGTCAGGGTGCAGATTGTTCGGGCACGGCGAAACCAGGCACATGGGCCTTGATCGCGTCGAGCAGTTCTTCTTTGCTAAAGGGTTTGGTCAGAAACTGGTCGGAGCCGACCACCCGACCGCGGGCCTTGTCGAACAGGCCGTCACGCGATGACAGCAAAATCACTGGGATGTCTTTGAAGGCACTGTTGTGCTTGATCACTGCGCACGTCTGATAACCATCCAGGCGGGGCATCAGCACATCGACGAAGATGATCTTTGGCTGGTGATCAATGATCTTGGCCAGGGCATCGAAGCCATCACTGGCGGTGATCACCTCGCAGCCCGCTTCGCCGAGCAACATCTGCGCAGTGCGGCGGATCGTGCGGGAGTCGTCGATCACCATCACCTTCAGGGGCTGTTCCATAAGTCGCGTTACCATCGCTGCACAGTGTGGGCAGCAAGCCACTGACGGCTTGCAGCTTGAAGCTGAGGCATTTTTAGCACACTCCTGGGGCCCGTACCATCTGCCGCCCCCTTGACCCGCGGCGCTCACAGCGCCACCCTGAGCCACTTTTCTTTCGACCCACCGCGGCCTGCGGCCGCCAAGAGGAACCACCCATGAGCGTTCGCCTCGGCATTGTCATGGACCCGATCGCGTCCATCTCCTACAAGAAGGACAGCTCGCTGGCCATGCTGCTGGCTGCCCAGGCCCGCGGCTGGAGCCTGTTCTACATGGAGCAGCGCGACCTTTATCACGGCGAAGGCAAAGCCCGCGCCCGCATGCGCCCACTCAAGGTATTCGCAGATCCCGCGCGCTGGTTCGAGCTGGGCGAGGAGCAGGACAGCCCCCTGGCCGAGCTGGACGTGGTGCTGATGCGCAAGGACCCGCCCTTCGATATGGAGTTCGTCTACAGCACCTACCTGCTCGAGCAAGCCGAACGCGAGGGCGTGCTGGTGGTGAACCGCCCGCAGAGCCTGCGCGACTGCAACGAAAAACTCTTCGCCACCCAATTCCCGCAATGCATGGCGCCCACGCTGGTCAGCCGCCGTGCCGATATCCTGCGTGCATTCGCCGCCAGCCATGGCGACGTGATCCTCAAACCGCTGGACGGCATGGGCGGCGCTTCGGTGTTCCGTCACCGCCAGGGCGACCCAAACTTGTCGGTGATCCTCGAGACCCTGACCCAGCACGGCGGCCAGCAGATCATGGCGCAGGCCTACCTGCCCGAAATCAAGGACGGCGACAAGCGCATCCTGATGATCGACGGTGAGCCGGTCGACTATTGCCTTGCCCGCATCCCCGCCAGCGGCGAAACCCGCGGCAACCTGGCGGCAGGCGGCCGGGGCGAAGCACGCCCCCTGACCGAGCGCGACCGCTGGATCGCCGCCCAGGTCGGCCCAGCACTGCGTGAAAAGGGCCTGCTGTTCGTAGGCCTGGACGTGATCGGCGACTACCTCACCGAAATCAACGTCACCAGCCCCACCTGCATCCGCGAGATCGACGCGGCCTACAACACCGATATCGGTGGCCGGCTGATGGATGCCATTGATCGCAAGCTCAAGGCGCGCTGACCGCCGACGCTGAGCAATTGCCCGCGGTGGGGTATGATGCCGGTCCTTATCGACTGAGCTGCTGCCCCGCCCTGCGGTTGCTGGATACCTGATGACGCTGCCTGCCGACATCCCTTCCGACCTGCTGCCACCGCGTGTTCGCCCGGTGGACCGGCTTGGCTTTACCCTGTTTCTGGCCGCCCTGGTGCACCTGGCGTTGATCCTGGGCGTGGGCTTTACCGTGGTCAAGCCAGCCGAGGTCCGCCAGAGCATGGATATCACTCTGGCCACCTTCAAAAGCGAAAAAGCGCCCAAAAAGGCGGATTTCCAGGCCCAGGACAATCAGCAGGGCAGCGGCACGCTGGAAAAGAAAGCGCTACCGACCACCACCGAGGTGGCGCCGTTCCAGGACAGCAAGATCAACAAAGTCACACCGCCCCCTGCGGCCAAGCCCGAGGTCGCTGCACCGCCCAAGCCGGAAAAATCCGTGGTGGCGACCAAGGCCCCGAAAGCGCAGAAGGCCGAGCCCAAGCCCAAGCAAAGCAAGCCGCAACCCAAGCCCGCGGCCACTCCGGATTTCGACAGCTCGCAACTGTCGAGCCAGATTGCCAGCCTGGAAGCCGAGCTTTCCCATGAGCAGCAGATGTACGCCAAGCGCCCGAAGATTCACCGCATCAATGCGGCCTCGACCATGCGGGACAAGGGTGCCTGGTACAAGGAAGAGTGGCGCAAGAAGGTCGAGCGCGTGGGCAACCTGAACTACCCCGACGAAGCTCGTCGCCAGCAGATCTACGGTAACTTGCGGATGATGGTTTCGATCAATCGCGATGGCTCGCTGTATGAGGTGCTGGTACTGGAGTCGTCCGGGCAGCCGGTGCTGGACCAGGCGGCGCAACGCATCGTACGGCTGGCGGCGCCATTTGCACCGTTTACCGGTGACCTGGCCGAATTCGACCGTTTGGAAATCATCCGCACCTGGCGTTTTGCCCGTGGCGACCGCTTGTCGAGCAACTAACCCCCATGCTGCACGGCCGCTGTGCCAGCGGGTTCAACCGTGAATCCGCCAGATCAGGCAATGATGTGGCCGGGGCGTATGCACTGGCGAGTGAACCCGGTCCCACAGCCTCATTGCGCACCTTGTCAGTCTCCTCACCTGGCGCCACACTATCTCCCATGAAAACCCTCAGCCCGAGCTACCTCAAGCATCAGTTCCTGATCGCCATGCCGCACATGGCCGATCCGAACTTCGCCCAGACCCTCACGTACATCGTCGAGCACAACGCCAATGGCGCCATGGGCCTTGTGGTCAACCGGCCACAAGAGCTGAGCCTGGCCGACATTCTCGAGCAGTTGCGTCCAGACGAACTGCCCTCGGCCACTACTTTGCAGGTGCCGATCTACCAAGGTGGGCCGGTGCAGACCGACCGAGGCTTCGTCCTGCACAGTAGCGAATGCAGCTACCAAGCCACCGTCGAGCTCCAGGGCCTGTCGCTGTCCACCTCGCAGGACGTGCTATTCGCCATCGCCGAAGGTGATGGGCCCCGACACAGCCTCATCACCCTGGGCTATGCCGGCTGGGAAGCAGGCCAACTTGAAGCCGAACTGGCCGACAATGCCTGGCTCAACTGCCCATTCGACCCTGACATTCTCTTCGCCGTCGCCAGCGAACAGCGCCTGGGTGCCGCAGCACGTAGCCTGGGGATCAATCTCAGCCTATTGACCAGCCAGGCGGGCCACGCCTGATGGCTGAACAACACCCACAACTGCGTTTGCTGCTGGGCTTTGACTACGGCAGCAAGCAGATAGGCGTGGCCGTTGGCCAAGTGGTGACCGGGCAAGCCCGCGAGCTGTGCACACTGAAGGCGCAGAACGGCGTGCCGGACTGGGTTCAGGTGGAAAAACTGGTCAACGAATGGAAACCCGATGCCATCGTCGTCGGCCTGCCGCTGAACATGGACGGCACCCCAAGCGAAATGAGCGCCCGCGCCGAGAAGTTCGCGCGACGCCTCAATGGCCGCTTCAACCTGCCGGTACACACGCACGACGAACGCCTGACCACCTTCGAAGCCAAGGGTGAACGCCTGGCCCGTGGCGGCCAGCGCGGCAGCTACCGTGACAACCCGGTCGACGCCATCGCCGCCGCCTTGCTGCTGCAAGGCTGGCTGGAGGCCAATACCTGACCCTTCCGCGTTTATGTCGGGGCCATCGCCTTGCCCCGGCGCCCTCAGGAGATACCCATGAGCCTACCCAACCCCGCCGAGCTGATCCGGCAGATGGCTGTCGACCTTCGTGCCCATCTGGCCCGCCGCACTATCACCGAACCACGCTTCATCGGTATCCGTACCGGCGGCGTCTGGGTTGCCCAGGCCCTGCAGGAGGAAATGGGCGACCAGAGCCCCCTCGGCACCCTGGACGTATCGTTCTACCGGGATGACTTCAGCCAGAACGGCCTGCACCCTCAGGTCCGCCCGTCGGAGTTGCCGTTCGAAATCGAGGGCCAGCACCTGGTGCTGATCGATGACGTGCTGATGAGTGGCCGCACCATACGCGCTGCCCTCAATGAATTGTTCGACTACGGCCGCCCGGCCAGCGTTACTCTGGTCTGCCTGCTCGATCTGGATGCTGGCGAGCTGCCAATTCGCCCGAATGTGCTCGGCGCCACCCTGTCGCTGGCCGCCAATGAACGGGTAAAATTGACCGGCCCCGCACCGCTCGCCCTCGAGCGCCAGGACCTCGCCACTGCTTCCGCCCTTTAAGAGTCCCCTCGCGATGACGCCAATCGACGCCAAGCGCCCGCTGCAGCTCAATGACCAGGGCCAGCTGCGCCACTTCCTCTCGCTCGACGGTTTGCCCCGCGAACTGCTCACCGAGATCCTCGACACCGCCGACTCGTTCCTCGAAGTCGGCGCCCGAGCCGTCAAGAAAGTACCGCTGCTGCGCGGCAAGACCGTGTGCAATGTGTTCTTCGAAAACTCCACGCGCACCCGCACCACATTCGAGCTGGCCGCCCAGCGCCTGTCGGCCGATGTGATCAGCCTGAACGTGTCGACCTCCTCGACCAGCAAGGGCGAGACGCTGTTCGACACGTTGCGCAATCTGGAGGCCATGGCCGCCGACATGTTCGTCGTGCGCCATAGCGACTCCGGCGCCGCGCACTTCATCGCCGAGCACGTGTGCCCGGACGTCGCGGTTATCAACGGCGGGGACGGCCGCCATGCCCACCCCACCCAGGGCATGCTCGACATGCTGACCATCCGCCGCCACAAAGGCAGCTTCGAGAACCTCTCGGTGGCGATCGTCGGCGACATCCTGCACTCACGCGTGGCCCGCTCCGATATGCTCGCGCTCAAAGCGTTGGGCTGCCCGGATATCCGTGTGATCGGCCCGAAAACCCTGATCCCGATCGGCATCGAGCAGTACGGCGTCAAGGTGTATACCGATCTCGCCGAAGGCCTCAAAGACGTCGACGTGGTGATCATGCTGCGCCTGCAGCGTGAGCGCATGGCTGGTGGCCTGCTGCCCAGCGAGGGCGAATTCTACCGCCTGTTCGGCCTGACCACCGCGCGCCTGGCCGGCGCCAAGCCGGATGCCATCGTCATGCACCCCGGCCCGATCAACCGCGGCGTGGAAATCGAATCGGCCGTGGCCGACGGTAAACACTCGGTGATTCTCAACCAGGTCACCTACGGCATCGCCGTGCGCATGGCCGTACTGTCCATGGCCATGAGCGGGCAGAACGCGCAACGTCAATTCGACCAGGAGAACGCCCAGTGACCATCAGCATTCTTGGCGCTCGTGTCATCGATCCGGTCAGCGGCCTGGACCAGGTCACTGACCTGCACCTGGACGGCGGCCGCATCGCCGCCATCGGCACCGCCCCGGCCGGCTTCAGCGCCAGCCGCACGATCCACGCCGATGGCCTGATCGCCGCACCTGGCCTGGTCGACCTCGGCGTCTCGTTGCGCGAGCCGGGCTACAGCCGCAAGGGTTCCATCGCCAGCGAAACCCGTGCGGCGGTAGCCGGCGGCGTCACCAGCCTGTGCTGCCCACCGCAGACCAAGCCGGTGCTGGACACTTCGGCGGTGGCCGAGCTGATCCTCGATCGCGCCCGCGAAGCGGGCAACAGCAAGGTCTACCCAATCGGCGCGCTGACCAAGGGCCTGGAAGGCGAACAGCTGGCCGAGCTGGTTGCCCTGCGCGACACCGGTTGCGTGGCCTTCGGCAATGGCTTGAAGGAGATCCCCAACAACCGCACCCTGGCCCGTGCCTTGGAGTACGCTGCCACCTTCGACCTGACCGTGGTGTTCCACTCCCAGGACCGCGACCTGGCTCAAGGTGGCCTGGCCCATGAAGGCGCCATGGCCAGTTTCCTCGGCCTGCCCGGCATCCCAGAGAGCGCCGAGACCGTGGCCCTGGCGCGCAACCTGCTGCTGGTGGAGCAGACCGGCGTGCGTGCGCACTTCACTCAGATCACCAGCGCCCGTGGCGCACGGCTGATCGAGCAGGCCCAACAGTTGGGCCTGCCAGTCACGGCAGACGTTGCCTTGTACCAGCTGATCCTTACCGACCAGTCGCTGCGCGAGTTCTCGAGCCTGTACCACGTGCAGCCGCCACTGCGCACCGCTGCAGACCGCGATGGCCTGCGAGCGGCGGTCAAGTCGGGGGTGATCCAGGCGATTTCCAGCCACCATCAGCCCCATGAGCGTGATGCCAAGCTGGCACCTTTCGGCGCTACGGAACCTGGCATCAGCAGCGTTGAGCTGCTGCTGCCGCTGGCCATGACCCTGGTCGAAGACGGCCTGCTCGACCTGCCGACCCTGCTTGCTCGCCTGAGCAGCGGCCCGGCCAAGGCCATGCGCCTGCCAGCCGGTGAGCTGAAAGTGGCAGGCGCCGCCGACCTGGTACTGTTCGACGCCAAAGCCTCGACCATCGCCGGTGAGCGCTGGCTCTCGCGCGGTGAAAACTGCCCGTTCATCGGCCACTGCCTGCCGGCGGCCGTGCGTTATACCTTGGTCGACGGGCACGTCTGCCACGAGGCCTGATAGGCCGCGTCGCCCTTTGGCGGGTACATCCGCGCCCACCGGTATTGCACAAGCTAGCCCTTGTGCACACCCAAGTAGGTGCGGATTTACCCGCGAGGGGCCAAGCCCATCGGGCACGACCATTCATCCCCCCCGGTTGAAATCCTTCCCCCCACCCCCATATGAGTCTGCATCAGGCAATTTTGCCCCGCTGCGTGGAGACTCTCCCCTTGACCACCATCGTTTCTGTCCGCCGTAATGGCAAAGTCGTCATGGGCGGCGACGGCCAGGTATCCCTCGGCAACACCGTGATGAAAGGCAATGCCAAGAAGGTCCGTCGCCTGTACAACGGCGAAGTGATCGCAGGTTTTGCCGGTGCAACCGCCGATGCCTTCACCCTGTTCGAGCGCTTCGAAGCCCAACTGCAGAAACACTCCGGCCACCTGATCCGTGCAGCCGTCGAGCTGGCCAAGGACTGGCGTACCGACCGGTCGTTGAGCCGTCTGGAAGCCATGCTGGCCGTTGCCAACAAGGACGCTTCGCTGATCATCACCGGCAACGGTGATGTGGTCGAACCCGAAGACGGCCTGATTGCCATGGGTTCCGGTGGTGGCTATGCCCAGGCCGCAGCCCGCGCGCTGCTGAACAAAACCGACCTGTCGGCCCGGGAAATTACCGAGACCGCCCTGAACATCGCTGGTGACATCTGCGTGTTCACCAACCACAACCTGACCATCGAGGAGCAGGACCTGGCCGAGTAATCAGTTGTTCTGGCGCCCCACCCCGGCGGTGGGGCTTTTCCACGCTGAACACCTCGTCCAAGGACCATTTTTGATATGTCCATGACCCCCCGCGAAATCGTCCACGAACTGAACCGCCACATCATCGGCCAGGACGACGCCAAGCGCGCCGTAGCCATCGCCCTGCGCAACCGCTGGCGCCGGATGCAGCTGCCTGCCGAGCTGCGTGCCGAAGTGACGCCCAAGAACATTCTGATGATCGGCCCAACCGGCGTCGGCAAAACCGAAATCGCCCGGCGTCTGGCCAAGCTGGCCAACGCGCCGTTCCTCAAGGTCGAAGCGACCAAGTTCACCGAGGTAGGCTACGTTGGCCGCGATGTCGAGTCGATCATCCGCGACCTGGCCGATGCTGCATTGAAGATGCTGCGCGAGCAGGAAATCGTTCGGGTACGCCACCGCGCTGAGGACGCCGCCGAAGACCGCATCCTCGACGCCCTGCTGCCCCAGGCCCGCGTCACCAGCTTCAGCGAGGAAGCAGCGCAGACCAGCAGCGATACCAATACCCGCCAGCTGTTCCGCAAGCGCCTGCGCGAAGGGCAACTGGACGACAAGGAAATCGAGATCGAAGTTGCCGAGAACATGGGCGTCGAAATTGCGGCGCCACCCGGCATGGAAGAGATGACCAACCAGCTGCAGAGCCTGTTCGCCAACATGGGCAAGGGCAAGCGCAAGACCCGCAAGCTGAAGGTCAAGGACGCACTGAAGATGGTGCGCGACGAGGAAGCCAGCCGCCTGGTCAATGAAGAAGAACTCAAGGCCAAGGCCCTGGAAGCGGTCGAGCAGCACGGCATCGTGTTCATCGATGAAATCGACAAGGTGGCCAAGCGTGGCAACGTCGGCGGCGCTGATGTATCCCGCGAAGGCGTACAACGCGACCTGCTGCCACTGATCGAAGGCTGCACAGTGAACACCAAGCTGGGCATGGTCAAAACCGACCATATCCTGTTCATCGCCTCCGGTGCGTTCCACCTGAGCAAGCCGAGCGACCTGGTGCCGGAGCTGCAAGGCCGCCTGCCGATCCGTGTCGAACTCAAGGCACTGACCCCAGAGGACTTCGAGCGCATTCTGCAAGAGCCCCATGCCTCGCTGACCGAGCAGTACAGTGCCCTGCTCAAGACCGAGGGCTTGAACATCGAGTTCGCCGCCGACGGTATCAAGCGCTTGGCCGAGATTGCCTATCAGGTCAACGAAAAGACCGAAAACATCGGCGCCCGCCGCCTGCACACCCTGCTCGAGCGCCTGCTCGAAGAGGTGTCGTTCAGTGCTGGTGACCTGGCCAGTTCCCATGAAGAAGCACCGATCCGTATCGATGCTGCGTATGTAAACGGCCACTTGGGTGAACTGGCGCAGAACGAGGACCTGTCGCGCTACATCCTGTAAGGCCAGCGTCGCCTTCTTCGCGGGTAAACCCGCTCTCACCCGCACCGCCCAAATGTGGGATGTGCCCCAACCTGTGGGAGTGGTTTTAGCCGCGAAGCGGCCGGCACAGGCCGACCAGGCAGTCGCCCCAAGGTTGGGTGGGCACCTGGAACAGGTCATCGGGCGCCGCGCCGCCTCGAAAAGGCCCTTGAATCCCTCTACCGGAAGCTGGAAGCTTGCTGGACCAGCTACCTAGGGATTCCCGCCATGGCCCGCATGCCCACCGCCATCAACCTGCACAAAGCCTCCAAGACCCTCAGCCTCACCTACGCCCCTGACGACGTCTACCACTTGAGCGCCGAGTTTCTGCGCGTTCATTCGCCTTCCGCCGAGGTCCAGGGCCACGGCAATCCCATCCTGCAATTCGGCAAATTGAACGTCGGCCTTAGCGGCCTGGAACCGGCTGGCCAATATGCACTGAAACTGACCTTCGACGACGGTCATGACAGCGGCCTGTTCACTTGGGAGTACCTCGAACAGCTATGCCTTCGTCAGCAACAGCTATGGGCCGAATATCTCGATGAACTGCACAAAGCCGGCAAATCCCGCGATCCCGCCGAATCGGTTGTGAAATTCATGCTCTAGCTCAAGCCTTCCAGGCATTAGAGCGCATTTTCTAATCTCATCTGTTTGAATGCCTTACAGACAACCCCAATAAGGGTTGTCTTGCGCATTACATGAAAGTCGGGTAACCAATGGAACTGGCAAGTTCCCTGCATCGCCTTCAGGGCAATCAGGCACTGGCCGGTATGTAGAGGTCGCGAGCGAAAGCAGGCTGTCTTCACACGCAGAATCCCCCGCAGCTCATCACCGAATGCATCCGGCCTGCAGCACCGCTGTTCCTTATCACTGGTCACCCGAGTAGCGGTACTGGGTTGTCCGCTGTGCATGACGCTACAGCACCCCGGTACTCGTCTCAGGACAACGGAGCGTCGTAGATGAGTAACAAGAACAACGATGAGTTGCAGCGGCAAGCCTCGGAAAACACCCTGGGGCTCAACCCGATCATTGGCATTCGCCGCAAAGACTTGCTGAGTTCGGCCCGTACCGTGCTGCGCCAGGCCGTACGCCAACCGCTGCACAGTGCCAAGCACGTGGCGCATTTTGGCCTGGAGCTTAAAAACGTGCTGCTGGGCAAGTCCAGCCTCGCCCCCGAAGGCGACGACCGCCGCTTCCAGGACCCGGCCTGGAGCAAGAACCCTCTTTATCGTCGTTACTTGCAAACCTACCTGGCTTGGCGCAAGGAGCTGCACGAATGGATCGGCAACAGCGACCTGTCGCCACAGGACATCAGCCGTGGCCAGTTCGTCATCAATCTGATGACCGAAGCCATGGCGCCGACCAACACCTTGTCCAACCCGGCCGCGGTCAAACGCTTCTTCGAAACCGGCGGTAAAAGCCTGCTCGATGGGCTGTCCAACCTGGCCAAGGACGTGGTCAACAATGGCGGCATGCCCAGCCAGGTGAACATGGACGCTTTCGAGGTCGGCAAGAACCTTGGCACCAGCGAAGGCGCAGTGGTCTACCGTAACGATGTGCTGGAACTGATCCAGTACAGCCCCATCACCGAACAGGTGCATGCTCGCCCATTGCTGGTGGTGCCGCCTCAAATCAACAAGTTCTACGTCTTCGACCTGAGCCCGGAAAAGAGCCTGGCGCGCTTTTGCCTGCGTTCGCAGCAACAGACCTTCATCATCAGCTGGCGCAACCCGACCAAGGCTCAACGTGAGTGGGGCCTGTCGACCTACATCGACGCGCTCAAGGAAGCGGTGGATGCAGTGCTGGCCATCACCGGCAGCAAAGACCTGAACATGCTCGGCGCCTGCTCCGGCGGCATCACCTGCACCGCCCTGGTGGGCCACTACGCGGCGCTGGGTGAACAGAAGGTCAATGCCCTGACCCTGCTGGTCAGCGTGCTGGACACCACCGTGGACACCGATGTTGCGCTGTTCGTCGATGAACAGACCTTGGAAGCTGCCAAGCGCCACTCCTATCAAGCCGGTGTGCTCGAAGGCAGTGACATGGCCAAGGTATTCGCCTGGATGCGCCCCAACGACCTGATCTGGAACTATTGGGTCAATAACTACCTGCTCGGCAACGAGCCACCCGTCTTCGACATCCTGTTCTGGAACAACGACACGACCCGCTTGCCGGCCGCCTTCCACGGCGACCTGATCGAGATGTTCAAGAACAACCCCTTGACCCGCCCGAATGCCCTGGAAGTGTGCGGCACCGCCATCGACCTCAAGCAGGTCCAATGCGACATCTTCAGTGTTGCCGGCACCTCCGACCACATCACCCCCTGGCAGTCGTGCTACCGCTCAGCGCATCTGTTCGGCGGCAAGATCGAGTTCGTGCTGTCCAACAGTGGCCATATTCAGAGCATCCTCAACCCGCCAGGCAACCCTAAAGCCCGTTACATGACCGGTGCGGATCGCCCAGGTGACCCGGTGGCCTGGCAGGAGAACGCCGACAAGCACGCCGACTCCTGGTGGCTGCACTGGCAGCGCTGGCTGGGCGAACGTGCAGGCGAGCTGAAAAAGGCGCCGACGCGCCTGGGCAACCGTGCCTACGCCGCAGCCGAGGCTGCACCCGGGACCTACGTCCACGAACGTTGAGTCGCAATGCCGTGGCCGCCTGGAGCGCGCCACGGTACCTCTTCAAGCTACCGAGCCATGCGCATGCCGCAACCCTACATCTTCCGCACCGTCGAGCTGGACGACCAATCGATCCGAACCGCGGTGCGCCCAGGCAAGCCCCACCTGACGCCGCTGCTGATATTCAACGGCATTGGTGCGAACCTGGAGCTGGTGTTCCCCTTTATCGAGGCACTGGACCCGGACCTGGAAGTCATCGCTTTCGACGTCCCTGGCGTAGGAGGCTCGTCCACCCCGCGCCATCCGTATCGTTTTCCGGGCCTGGCCAAGCTGACCGCACGCATGCTCGACTACCTGGACTATGGCCAGGTCAACGTCATTGGCGTGTCGTGGGGCGGTGCCCTGGCCCAGCAGTTCGCCCATGATTACCCCGAGCGCTGCAAGAAGCTGGTGCTGGCGGCTACCGCTGCCGGGGCGGTGATGGTGCCGGGCAAGCCCAAGGTGCTATGGATGATGGCCAGCCCTAGACGCTACGTGCAGCCATCGCACGTCATCCGTATCGCGCCCATGATTTATGGCGGCGCCTTTCGCCGCGACCCGGAGCTGGCCCTGCACCACGCCGCAAAGGTGCGCTCAGGCGGCAAGCTGGGCTATTACTGGCAACTGTTCGCAGGGCTTGGCTGGACCAGCATCCATTGGCTGCACAAGATCCAGCAGCCGACCCTGGTGCTGGCCGGTGACGACGACCCGCTGATCCCATTGGTGAACATGCGCCTGCTGGCCTGGCGAATTCCCAATGCCCAGCTACATATTATCGACGACGGTCATCTGTTCCTTATTACGCGGGCCGAGGCCGTCGCCCCCATCATCATGAAGTTTCTCCAGCAAGAGCGTCAGCGCGCGGTCATGCACCCCAGCCCGGCCCCTGGTGGCTGAGCTGTCGCTTGCTGTTGCATGAACCTGTTCGTGGCCTGACAAGGGAGTGATCGCCATGAAAGAAAAGCCGGCCAGAGGAACGTCATCGCTGCCCGCCACCCGCATGAACGCACAGAACGCCATCCTTGGCCTGCGCGGTCGCGACCTGATTTCCACCTTGCGCAACGTTGGCCGCCATGGCCTGGGCAACCCGCTGCATACTGCCCGCCATCTGCTGGCCCTGGGTGGCCAGCTGGGGCGGGTGATGCTCGGTGACACGCCTTACCAGCCAAACCCGCGCGATGCGCGGTTCAGCGACCCGACATGGAGTCAGAACCCGTTCTACCGGCGCGGCCTTCAGGCCTACCTGGCCTGGCAGAAACAGACCCGCCTGTGGATCGAAGAAAGCCATCTGGACGAGGATGACCGAGCCCGTGCGCATTTTCTGTTCAACCTGATCAACGACGCCCTGGCACCGAGTAATTCGCTGCTCAATCCACTGGCGGTCAAGGAGTTGTTCAACACCGGCGGGCAAAGCCTGGTGCGTGGCGTGGCCCATCTGCTCGACGACCTTCGCCACAATGACGGCCTGCCCCGCCAAGTGGATGAGCGCGCCTTCGAAGTAGGCGGCAACCTCGCCGCCACCCCGGGTGCCGTGGTGTTTCGCAACCCGTTGCTAGAGTTGATCCAGTACAAGCCAATGAGCGAGAAGCAACACACGCGCCCCGTGCTGGTGGTGCCACCCCAGATCAACAAGTACTACATCTTCGACCTGCAGCCGCACAACAGCTTCGTCCAGTACATGCTCAAGAACGGCCTGCAGGTGTTCATGGTCAGCTGGCGCAATCCCGACCCGCGCCACCGTGAATGGGGCCTGTCGAGCTACGTGGAGGCCTTGGAGCAAGCGCTCAATGTTTGCCGCAGCATCAGCGGCAACCGTGACCCCAACCTGATGGGTGCCTGTGCTGGGGGCCTGACCATGGCCGCACTGCAGGGCCACCTGCAAGCCAAGCGGCAACTGCGCCGGGTACGCAGCGCCACCTACCTGGTCAGCCTGCTGGAAAGTAAATTCGACAGCCCAGCCAGCCTTTTCGCCGACGAGCAGACCATCGAGGCAGCCAAGCGTCGCTCGTACCAACGCGGCGTGCTCGATGGCGGGGAAGTGGCCCGGATCTTTGCGTGGATGCGGCCCAACGACTTGATCTGGAGCTACTGGGTCAATAACTACCTACTGGGCAAGACTCCACCGGCATTCGACATCCTGTACTGGAACGCCGACAGCACCCGCCTACCGGCCGCCTTGCATGGCGACCTGCTGGATTTCTTCAAGCTCAATCCGCTTATCCACGCAAAAGGCCTTGAGGTGTGCGGTACAGCGATCGACCTCAAGCAGGTCGACCTCGACAGCTTCACCGTGGCCGGCAGCAACGATCACATCACACCCTGGGATGCGGTGTACCGCTCGGCCATGCTGCTTGGTGGCGACCGGCAGTTCGTGCTGGCCAACAGCGGGCATATCCAGAGCATCATCAACCCGCCCGGCAACCCCAAGGCCTATTACCTGGAAAACCCCAGGCTCTCCAGTGACCCGCGCGCGTGGTTCCATGACGCACAGCGGCGCGAGGGCAGTTGGTGGCCGCTGTGGCTGGAGTGGATCACCCGGCGTTCCGGCCCGCTCAAAGCCCCCCGCGCCGAGCTGGGCAATGCAACCTATCCACCGCTGGGCCCTGCGCCGGGCACCTATGTCCTGACCCGATGAGCACGCCGACTGGATGAAGACCCGCGACCGTATCCTGGAATGCGCCCTGCAGCTGTTCAACCAGCAGGGCGAGCCCAATGTCTCGACCCTGGAGATCGCCAACGAACTGGGGATCAGCCCCGGTAACCTTTACTACCACTTCCATGGCAAGGAGCCCTTGATTCACGGCTTGTTCGACCGTTTCGAAGAAGCGCTGATGCCGCTGCTCGACCCGCCCCTGGAGCTACGCCTGGAGGCAGAGGACTACTGGTTGTTCCTGCATTTGATCGTCGAACGCATGGCCCAGTACCGCTTTCTGTTCCAGGACCTTTCCAACCTGACCGGGCGCTTGCCCAAACTGGCGCGGGGCATGCGCAGCCTGATCAATGCGCTCAAGCGCACGTTGGCGGCGCTGTTGGCGAGCCTGAAAGGTCAGGGGCAGGTGGTGAGTGAGACACAGGCGTTGGGGCAACTGGTGGAACAGATCACCCTGACCTTGATGTTCTCGCTGGATTACCAACGGGTGCTGGGGCGCGAAGGTGATGTGGGGATCGTGGTGTATCAGGTGATGATGCTGGTGGCACCGCATCTGCAGGAACGACCACGGGCAGCGGCGGAGCAACTGGCCCTGCGGTATCTGGAGGGCTAAGCCCATGGCGAGCGCAGTGCTGCGCTCAGCGCATTCGCGGGTAAACGCGCTTGCACAGGGTAAGACGACAACCCTGTACTCGCGTGTTTACCCGCGAAGCAGCCGACGAGGTGTCACGCTACTGGAGTGGCGTTCACCGGTGCCGACGCAGTGTTGTTGGCCGGGGCGGCGGCCGGAGCTGGGGCAGCAGTAGCAGCAGGTGCGCTGGCCGCTGGTGCGGCTGGTTTAGCGGCTGACTTGGCCGGCGCCTTTTTAACGGCAGGCTTCTTCGCTGCTGCAGGTTTTGCGGCAGGTTTGGCCGCTGTAGCTTTAGCCGCTGCTGGTTTGGCTGCAGGCTTAGCAGCAGCGGTTTTCGCTGCTGGTTTAGCCGCCGCGGTTTTCGCCGTAGCTTTGGCAGGCGCCTTTGCCAGTGGCTTGGCAGCGCTCTTGCTCGCCGCCGGCTTGGCTGGCGCAGCACGCGAGGAGACCGGGGTAACCGAGGCACCGGTCAACTTCTCGATCTGCTTGGTCAGGCTGTCGACCTGCTGGTGCAATGCCTTGATCTCGTTGCGGCTTGGCACGCCCAGGCGCGAAATAGCGCTGTTCAGGCGCTTGTCGAAGGCTTCTTCGAGCTCGCTCCATTTGCCCAACGCACGGTCCTTGACGCCCGATACCCGCGAAGTGGTCGAGGACTTGGCGCTGTCGGCCACATCTTCCGCGGTCTTCTTGGCTTGCTTCTCGGCTTTTTCGCCATCCTTGACCAACGATTCGAACAGCTTCGAGCCGTCCTGGTCGACCTTCGAATAGATACCCAGCCCCGCCAGCCAGATCTTGCGGGAGTACTTCTCGATCCCGCCGATCCAGGAGCTGCTTTCTTTGTCGGAATTCTTCTTGCCAGCCATCCTGCTCTCCTTATGGTTTGTGCGCGACGCGCTCGAGCAGCTCATGCAGCTGTTCAAGCTTGATGGACAACGCCTCAACGTCATGTTTAGACGGAATGCCAAGGCGATTCAAGGCGCGGCCTACCCGTGCGTCGAAAGCTTTTTCGATCTTGTCGAGTTGAATTTCGACCTTGCCGCGTACGCGATTGACCTCTTCGCTGGCTTCATCGATCTGGGAGTTGGCAGCATCGAGCTCTTGATCGATGCGTTTCTTGCCACGCTTTTCGACGCCTTCGCCGGCCTTCACCAGTTCCTGAAAGTAGTCGGAGCCTTCCTGGCCCACCCGCGCATAAGCGCCGATGCCCGCCAGCCAGATCTTGCGCGCGTAGCCGCGAACTTCGCCCAAGGTGCTTGGGGCGTCTTGTTTTTTCTTCACAGTCACTTTAGCCATGCTCTGTACCTCATGCTCATGAGTGGAGGAGGAACCTGCCCATGGAGGTTGGGCTTGAACATACGGTACGAGCCGAAATTAGAATTCTCACCCTAAGATCAACGCTCGGATCTATATACCGCACCCCTTTGCTACCCCCACGCCACCCTCGCCGCTCCCCCAGCAGGAGCACGCGATCCCATGCCCTCTATCACCGACATCCGTCCTCTGACGTTCAAGCAAATGGCCGCCGCCCGGTTCGCCGATCGGCCAACCTTGCGCCAAGTACTGGCCATAAGCGCCTTCGAAGCCATCGTGCAGCGCTATCCTTGGACCCGGCAGAACCATCCCCACCTGCATTCGGCGGACGCTCTGAGCGTGGTGCGAGCGGCCGGCCCAGGCCAGCCAAGCACCCGTAACTTGGTCGATACCCTGCTCGAGCATTTCGTCAGCGGCCAGAAAGTGACGTTGGCACCGTCTGACTACCTGAGCCTGGCCCCTCCCCTGATATTCCGGGCGCAAGACCATACACCGGTAATCGAACTCAATCCGGTAGTGCTCAACACGGTGTTCGACGAGCGCCTGGCGACCCTGAGCGAAGCCTTTCAGCTGGCACAGATCAGTTTCTGGAATGGCTGCAATAGCGACACCGAGGTGTCCCCCATCACTTGGCTCGAACAGCTTATCAAGGGCGCGTGGCTGCAGGCCCTCGAGAAACAGGGCCTGACTGCTGCCGATGAACAGTGCGTACATGATTTGATCGACCAGGCCAGCACTCCACCTGTGGCTTACGCCCTGCAAGTATCACTGGCTCAGGAAGGTGAGGAGCACAAGCCACTGTTGCCGGATGTTCTGCTCAGCCAGCGGACGGGCAGCGGACAAGGGTTTCTGTGGTGCAAGCCTTCAGGTAGCGTGCGCCGCTACGTGAACTTAGAAGCCTTTGCACAAGACCTGCATCGGGACCTCTGTGAGCGCTACACGTTCAGCGCCTGGAGCTGGGCGCGAATGCCGCTGAGCAGGCCCGTTTTCGCGTATCAGGCCGAACAGTTGCTCAATGTCATGCTGCAGCGTATCGCCCAGGTGCAACTTGGCTCGATCGCAGATGTGGCACATCTGGAGCGGGTGTACGCTGAGCTCAGCGACCCCTGCACAGCATTCAACGATTACGCCCATCCGCCCTTCCCAGGGTCAGCGCTGCCACTTCCGGATTGGCTGGCAAATGCCGATGCACAGGATCGTCTTGCCTATGCCCAAGCGCTGCTGCAGCTGTCATCAGGCCAATCCCAGGCCAAAGATACAAGTTCGCTGCAAGGCATCGAAAGCCTGAGCACGTATACGACGCGCCGGTTGCGCGAACAGATGCTCGCCGACCACCCCGGCACACCGCCCAGTAACCCCGAGCACATCGTCATCAGCCTTTCTGAACGTGTGCAGGTGTCCTCCGAAGGCCCTTGGCAGCTGCGCCTCGTCAAAACCATCAGCCTGCCTGAGCTTGCGATCACCAGGCTGCGCCCCGCTACCGAGCTGGTAGTCTCTGCTGTGCAAAGCGCTACCGCACATCCATTGGCGCCCTGGGTGACCCTTACCTATGTCAACTCGCTGATCCGTACCGTCGATGTTGCCGGTCAATATCCAGCCTATGTGCACGGCCTGCTGAACGACTCGGCCAGCAAAAGCTTGCGGGTTCAGCATTTTGCCAAAGAATGGCGCGCCAGCCTGCTGCTGTGTGCACTGAAAGCCAAAATAGACGGGGCGCTGGGTGAGCGCAGTTATCAGGCAGTGACCGATTACTGCCAGGGCCAGGCTCAAGCGCAAGGTAACCTGCAACTGGCACCGCTGGCCTTTTTCTGCGCCAGAGGCGCCAAGCGCAGCAATCGGGCCCATGGCATGTACCTGATCAAGCTCAACGACCCGCAAAGCTGGCTGCTCTACCGGCCATGGCTCAGCGATGCCGCACTGCGTGAGTTCGCCGGCCCAGACCAGCTGATGGAAAGCCTGCGCAGCGATCCCGCCCTGCAGCGCAGCGTATTGGCCTGGATGAGCGACGAAGCCAGGCCGATCTATGACAATGGTGGCTTCACGCACCCTCACTTGTATCCCACGCTCGAAGAAATCGCAGCGCTGCTCAACCCCCTGGGGCTTACCGCGCTGGATGCGATCCGCGCCCCGGCCGCGCTGGACTTCAAGCCCTGGGCGGACCACCTGGATCAGCAGCTCTATGACGACAAAGCCCTCGCCATGCTGCTGTTGGCGTCGCGCCAATCTACCTCCAACGCCGAGCTACGTTGGGACATGGTGGTGGAGTGTGCATGGCTGGCCTTCAACGTGGTTACCACCCCGCTGCGTGGGCCGGCAGCCACCGTGGTGTGGTTGGTGACTACGGCACTGAGCCTGAACAATGACTTGGCGGTGCTCGGCCAGGGATCAGAGCAGAGCGATATTCTGGCGGCAACCGACATTCTGCTGAGCGTTGCCATGCTACTGATGCACAAAACCCCTGCGCACAGCCCCAGCCCGCTACCGCCAGACGAGCGCCTGGTACGCATCACTGGGCCTGCCAAGCGACAGCCTGCAAGTGGTCACAGCACATCAGCGCCCCAGCCGGCCACCTGGGAAGCCGTACCTGTACATCCCGAATCACCTGCCTACCGGGTAACGCGTTGGGGTGATAGCCAACGCTTGGCGAATCTTTCGGCGCAGGCACGAGCTGCGCTTTCCCAACTGCGCGCACGGCCACAGCCGCAGGCACCGGCCTTACAGACCAGCGGACGCCTGCGCGGCTTGTACAAGGCCGAAGAACATTGCTACGTAAATCTACAAGGCACGTTCTACGAGGTTGAAGAGACCTTTACGGGCATCCGCATCATTGGGTCGGACACCCGTAAAGGCGAATGGACCGACCGCTGGGGTGGCGACTGGGATGGCTACCTCATCGTTGGTCGCGAGCGCGACAAGGGGCCATGGGTCGTACGCCGTAATGGTGAATGGGTGATCGACCTCAGTTTGGCCGGCGGCATGCCCAAATCCCGCCAGGCAGTGATGCAAGAGAACCGCAAGGCCTTGGCCGAATTACAGGCCAAGAGGGCGCAAAACGACGCGATGCTGGTGAAGTACGAGGCACTGCTGGACAGGAACTCCGAGCAGGTCAAACCGTTGGACGACGCCGCAAAGGCCCTCAGGTTGCTGCTCGAGGATTACCCAGGGGTATCGCTTGAAAACCTGCCAGAGCCCGTGCAAACACAAATGGACGAGTTGCAAGCCATGCGCAGAAGCCTGCGCAGCCAGCTTCAGGTACTGGTGCTGACCCATGAAAAGCAAGCTGAAATCCTGACTTCACAAGTGCAGGTCCTAGGCCAGATGAGTGAGCCTCGCTTCGCCAGGCAAGACCCTTCCGGCCTGGCTGCCTATGGCCTGGGTCAATGGTGGGAACAACTGCTCAACAACGATGTGCACATGATCCATCGCCTGCTTGAACTGACCGATTACACGCAGGTGCAGACGCAATCGCTGACACTGGCCAGTTTGCCATTCGGGGAGGAGTACATATCGGTTTACCAAGCTTACCGTGACAATCTGCAGCCGACGCTGGCACTGCACCAACGCATACTGGCTGCCACCGAGCGACTGGATCGCAATCTGGTCGAGGCGCTGCTGGACAACCGCATCCAGTTTGCCGGTAAACAAACGAAAATTGACAAGATCATCGCTCGACGCAAGTACTCGACCGTGATCACCCGCGCTCAGGTGCTGAGCGACCTGAGCCAGTTGGTCATCGACAGAGAGCGACTGACCGCCGAAAGCTTCGACGAGCTGCTGCGCATGCAGGCCGACTTGCGTTCGCTGGACTTCAAAGAAGCGCTGCTGAGCCACAACAGTATCCCTAGCGCCGATTTGCCGCTCGATGAGCAGGTCGAGGTCCTCAACAACGCCCTGCGCGAGTACCGCATCGCCCGCACCAAGGCCAGCTACCTGCTGTCGCTGAACGATCCGGCGTTGAACATTGTTCAGCTCGAAGCCTACATACGGGAAATGGGTGCCCTGGAATCACAGGCCGAGCGCGAGTTGAGCAACACCTTGCGCGAACGCGACGATGGCGCAGTTGCAATCGCCCAACCCGTCACTTATCGAGAGCGCAAAGGCAAACGCAAGCTGATCCGCACCAGCCGGGGCAGAGCCATTCTGGTCGAGCAAAACGGTGACGGCAGCCAGGCGCTGCTCAATGACCCGGTCACCGAACAGACCACCAGCCAATATCAGCGCCAAGGCGACGCTTGGGAGCAAGTGCCGGCCCCACCGGTCATCCATGGCCCTGCCTATCTGCGGCGTGTCGGAACGCGCTTGTTAGGCCGCAAGGCAGCTCAGATAGCCTTGGCCAGCCGCTATACCAATGAGCCCAATAGTTTGGCCGACCTGCTCGACTGGCATATGCAGGATATGAGCGATATCGCACAGCGCCTGCATGCTGGCCCTGCCGATGGGCACGCGCTTGCCGGTCAACTGGATCAAGCCATCGCCGACATGCAGGCAGAGAAACGCCGGTTGCTCACTGACGCCTACCTCAATACCAGGCACCCAGACAGTACGGCCCTGCGCTACCTGATCGAGCAGGACCAGGTGCAAGTCACCCTGGTCAAAGCCAGAAAACGGCTAAGCACCAATGACTACCTTGCCGTCTACACCATCGACCGCAAACAACCGCGGCAGCCGCTGTGGGAGGCGCACTTCCATTACACCCAGGAGCACGCGGCACCACGAGCGTTCGCCAAAGGTCATTTGAAGTTCAGCGAGCCCCGGGGGATGGGCCGGGATGAGCAGCTTCAACGGGCACTGGACCCGGCAGAACGTATCCGCATCTACCGAGGCGACCTGCGCCTGCGCGACATAGAGGGCCTGATCCCCTTCCCTGACAGCTGAAGCAGCGCTTCAGGCCAAGGCTTTATCAAGGGCGCGTTCGATCTCGCCCTTGATGGTGCCACCCATCATCGACAGCATCATACCGAGCTTGAGCTCCACCCGGATGCTGTCCTCGCCGATGTGCACACTGCCGTTGGCACCGCTGCGCGCTACGTCGACCCGATCACCGTTCCAGGTGGCCTTGAGGTCGTATTCGCGGCTGAGCTTGTCCACCAACGCTTCGGCCTTGGCGCGGGCGGCCTCGCGGCCGAGGGAGTGTTTGCGTTCGACGCTGATCTGGGTCATGCGGGCGTTCCTGGGCATATAGACATAATCGGCATTATGCCCGCCCCTGTTCCAAGGCACACCCCGCCAAGACAAATCCGCCGGTTCACCCTAGAATGGCGGTAATTTTTTCCGGTGAAGCGATATGAACGACCAGCGCAAAGGCGAACACGCCGAACCCACCACCCATTTTGGCTACCAGGACGTCCCTGAAAGCCAGAAGGCCAAGAAGGTCGCCGAGGTTTTCCACTCCGTGGCCGCCAAGTACGACTTGATGAACGACGTGCTCTCCGGCGGCATGCACCGCCTGTGGAAGCGGTTCACCATCGAGCTGTCGGGCGTGCGCGCCGGCAACCGGGTGCTCGACATCGCCGGCGGCACCGGTGACCTGGCCGCCAAGTTCTCCCGCCTGGTCGGCCCGACCGGCCAAGTGGTGCTTGCCGACATCAACGAGTCCATGCTCAAGGTCGGCCGTGACCGCCTGCTAGACCGTGGTGTGGCTGCCAACATCGAGTTCGTCCAGGCCGATGCCGAGAAGCTGCCCTTCCCCGACAACCACTTCGACTGCGTGACCATCGCCTTCGGCCTGCGCAACGTCACCCACAAGGACGCAGCCATTCGTTCGATGCTGCGTGTGCTCAAGCCCGGCGGGCGCCTGTTGATCCTGGAGTTCTCCAAACCCACCAACAAGCTGATGTCCAAGGCTTACGATGCCTACTCGTTCGCCTTCATGCCGTTGGCCGGCAAGCTGATCACCAATGATGCCGACAGCTACCGCTACCTCGCCGAGTCGATCCGCATGCACCCCGACCAGGAAACCCTCAAGAGCATGATGGTCGAGGCCGGTTTCGACCGCGTCACTTACCACAACATGACCAGCGGTATCGTGGCCGTGCACCGGGGAATCAAACCCTGATGCTGCTGGCCGGGCTGCTCGCCAGCATCGAACATGGCCTGAACCGGGTCCTGCGCATGGACAGCACGGCCCTGCCGCGGCTGGCCGCGCTGGAAGGCAAGGCCATCGAAATCGACTGCCGCCAACCGGCCATGAAGGTGTTCATCCTGCCCGATGAACAAGGCCTGATGCTCGCCGCCCACTGGGAGGGTGAGGTCCATTGCAGCCTGCGCGCTCCGGCTGGCAGCCTGGTGCAACTGGCGGTGGCCAAGGACAAGACTGCCGTGCTGCACAGCCCTCAGGTCGAACTGCATGGCGACAGCGCCGTGCTGCTCGACCTTTTCGGGGTGCTGCAGGACCTGGAACTGGACTGGGAGCACGAGCTGCAGCGCTGGCTCGGCCCGGTAGCCACCGCGATGCTGGCCGGCCACATACGCTTGCGTGCACGCTGGACCCGCCAGGGCCTGGCACGTTTCAGCCAGAACCTGGCCGAATACCTGGCCGAGGAATCACGCACCCTGGTAGGGCAGCGTGAAGCCGAAGCCGCCTTCAGCGAGCTCGACACCCTCAAGCTCGACATCGAACGTCTCGAGGCGCGCCTGCAGCGCCTCTCCCGATCCCTTGATACCAGCGGTAACGCATGAAGCTGCTCGCCGTCCGACGTCTCTTTCGCATCCAGCGCGTGGTAATTCGCTACCGCCTCGATGACCTGTTGTTCGACCAGCCCCAACTGCCCTGGTGGCTGGCCAGCCTGCGCCTGCTGATGCCTTGGCGCTGGCTGCCACGCAAGGCTTCCGAGCTCAGCCGTGGTGCCCGCCTGCGCCTGGCACTGCAGGACCTGGGGCCAATCTTCATCAAGTTCGGCCAGTTGCTGTCGACGCGCCGCGACCTGCTGCCGAGCGACATCGCCGATGAGCTGATGTTGCTACAGGACCGAGTGCCGCCGTTCGATCCCAAGCAGTCGGTGGCGCTGATCGAGGCACAACTGGGCGCCCCCGTGGCGCAGCTGTTCAGCCGTTTCGACGTCGAACCGCTGGCCTCTGCTTCGGTCGCCCAGGTGCACGCCGCACGCCTGAAAAGCGGTGAAGAAGTGGTGGTCAAAGTGGTGCGCCCGGGGTTGAAGCCGGTGATCGCCCAAGACCTGGCCTGGCTATTCCTGATCGCCAAGGCCGCTGAACGTGCCTCGGCCGATGCCCGCCGCCTGCACCCGGTGGAAATCGTCGGCGACTACGAGAAAACCATCTACGACGAACTCGACCTGCTGCGCGAGGCGGCCAACGCCAGCCAGCTGCGGCGCAACTTCGAGGGGTCCGAGTTGATGTACGTGCCCCAGGTGTACTGGGACCTGTGCCGCCCCAAGGTGCTGGTGATGGAGCGCATCTATGGCGTGCCGGTGACCGACATGGTGACCCTGGCCGATCAGCGCACCGACATGAAGATGCTGGCCGAGCGCGGTGTGGAGGTGTTCTTCACTCAGGTATTCCGCGACAGTTTCTTCCACGCCGACATGCACCCAGGCAACATCTTCGTGAGTACTGTGAAACCCTGGAGCCCGCAGTACATCGCCATCGACTGCGGCATCGTCGGCAGCCTGACCGCCGAGGACCAGGACTACCTGGCGCGCAACCTGATCGCTTTCTTCAAGCGTGATTACCGCCGTGTTGCCGAGCTGCACATCGACTCGGGCTGGGTGCCGGCGCACACCAAGGTCAACGAGTTCGAAGCGGCGATCCGCACTGTGTGCGAGCCTATCTTCGAAAAGCCGTTGAAGGACATCTCCTTCGGCCAGGTGTTGATGCGCTTGTTCCAGACTGCACGGCGCTTCAACATGGAGGTGCAGCCGCAGCTGGTGCTGTTGCAGAAAACACTGCTCAACATCGAAGGCCTGGGCCGCCAGCTGTATCCAGAGCTGGACCTGTGGAGCACTGCCAAGCCGTTCCTGGAGCGCTGGATGCGCGAGCGCATGAGCCCCAAGGCGGTGCTTGGCAACCTGTACAGCCAGGCCGAACAGCTTCCGCACCTGGCGGGCATGACCCGCGACCTGCTCGAGCGCCTGTCGCAGCCTCATCTACAAGACCCGCAACTGCCAGAACGTCGCCGCCTGGGCGACCGATGGGCATTGCGCCTGCTTGGCGCCGGTTTGCTCGGTGGCGGTGCGGTACTGGCCACCGGCGCCGCCGAGGCCGCCAGCCTGGCCGCTCCGGCTGCCTGGCCAGCCTGGCTGATGCTGGCCGCCGGCCTTTACCTGATCGTGCGCCAATAGCCAGCCGCGCTGCTGGCTGGCACACTAGCGCAAAGGGCCCGGCACAGGAGCGGGCCCGTTTTGGAGTCGACGATGAAAGACTGGCTGGACGAGATCAAGTGGAACAGCGATGGCCTGGTACCGGCGATCGCCCAGGACCACAAGACCGGACGCGTGCTGATGATGGCCTGGATGAACCGCGAATCACTGGCCCTGACCGCCGCCGAACAACGCGCCATCTACTGGTCGCGTTCCCGTGGCAAGCTGTGGCGCAAGGGCGAAGAGTCCGGCCACGTGCAGAAGCTGCATGAAATGCGCCTGGACTGCGATGCCGACGTGATCATCCTGATGGTCGAGCAGCTAGGCCACATCGCTTGCCATACTGGCCGCGAAAGCTGCTTTTACCGCGTCTTCGAAGACGGCCAGTGGAAAACCGTCGACCCGGTTCTGAAAGACCCGGATGCCATCTATAGCGCAGGACACTGACATGAGCGACACCCTGAACCGCCTGGCCCAAGTGCTCGAAGCGCGCAAACTTGCAGCGCCCGACAGCTCGTACGTGGCCAGCCTGTACCACAAGGGCCTGAACAAGATCCTCGAAAAGCTTGGCGAAGAATCGGTCGAGACCATCATCGCGGCCAAAGACGCCGCCGTGAGCCAGGATTACAGTGATGTCATCTATGAAACCGCAGACCTGTGGTTCCATAGCCTGGTCATGCTCAGTGCGCTGGGCCAGCACCCACAAGCGGTGCTTGATGAACTGGAGCGCCGTTTCGGGCTTTCCGGGCACGATGAAAAAGCCGCGCGCCAACCTTCGGCCTGAGCACATTGCATTCTAGGAGAGCACCATGGGTATTTTTGACTGGAAACACTGGATCGTTCTGCTGATCGTCGTAGTCCTGGTCTTCGGCACCAAGAAGCTGAAGAACTTCGGCAGCGACCTTGGTGAGTCGATCAAGGGCTTTCGCAAAGCCATGAACGAAGAAGAAACCAAGCCGGCCGAGCAGACCCCACCGCCCGCCCAGCCAGTGCCGCCAGTGCCGCCGGTGCAGAACACCGCGCAGCAGCCCCAAGGCCACACCATCGAGGGCCAGGCCCAGCCGGTCCAAGAGCCACAGCGGAAAGACTGACCCATGTTCGGCATCAGTTTCAGCGAGCTGCTGCTCGTCGGCCTCGTCGCCTTGTTGGTGCTCGGCCCCGAGCGCCTGCCGGGCGCTGCGCGTACAGCGGGCCTGTGGATAGGCCGGCTGAAACGCAGCTTCAATACGATCAAGATGGAAGTGGAGCGCGAAATTGGTGCCGACGACATTCGCCGCCAATTGCACAACGAGCACATCCTGCGGATGGAAGAGGAAGCCAAGCGCATCCTCAACCCGCAAAGCCCGCCCGCGCCTTCGCCCACCGCCACCCCGCCCGCTGCTGCGCCTGCGGTAACGCCGGCAGTGCCGACAGCTGCGCCTGAATCGCCCGATCAGCCTCAACCGCCGCGAGCCCCATGAGCGAAAATCCGGAACACGACCAGCCCATGCCGCTGGTTTCGCACCTGACCGAACTGCGTACCCGCCTGCTTCGCTGTGTGGCGGTCATCTTCCTGATCTTCGCGGGGCTGTTCTCCTTTGCCCAGCAGATCTACACCCTGGTGTCGGCACCCCTGCGCGAGCATTTGCCGGCCAACGCCACGATGATCGCCACCGACGTGGCTTCGCCGTTCCTGACGCCGTTCAAACTGACCATGATCGTCTCGCTGTTCCTGGCGATCCCGTTCATTCTCCAGCAGATCTGGGGCTTTATCGCGCCAGGGCTGTACCGCCATGAAAAGCGCATCGCCATTCCATTGCTGGTGTCCAGCATCCTGCTGTTCTACGCAGGCATGGCGTTCGCCTATTTCCTGGTGTTCCCATTGATGTTCAAGTTCTTCGCCGCCGCCACTCCTGCGGGCGTCGCGATGATGACCGACATCGCCAACTACCTCGACTTCGTGATGACGCTGTTCTTCGCCTTCGGCGTAGCGTTCGAAATTCCGGTGGCTGTGGTACTGCTGGTGTGGATCGGCGTGGTTGACGTGAAGTATCTGAAGAAGATCCGCCCTTACGTGATCATCGGCTGCTTCGTGGTCGGCATGATCCTCACCCCGCCCGACATCTTCTCGCAGACCCTGCTTGCGGTGCCAATGTGGCTGCTGTTCGAGATCGGCGTGCTATGCGGCAGCCTGATCCGCAAACGCAGCGAAGCCGAAGACAACGCCACCAACGACCCTAACGACCAGCCGCCAGCGACCCAGCCGTGAACCTGTTACTCCTCGAAGAGGCCGACTTCGTCGCGGCCGACCGCGTCGTTCTGGCTGATCGGCGCTTGACCCATATGCAAGACATCCACCGTGTCGCCGTAGGCGACACACTTCGCGTCGGGCGCATCGATGGGTTGATGGGCACGGCGATGGTGCTGCGCCTGGAACGGCACGAAGCCGAGCTGCAAGTCGCTTTCGATCGACCACCACCGGCCAAGTTGCCATTGACCCTGGTGTTGGCCGTACCACGGCCCAAAATGCTTCGCCGGTTGTTCCAGACCGTCGCCACCCTGGGCGTGCCGCGTTTGATCCTGGTCAACAGCTACAAGGTCGAGAAGAGCTTCTGGCAAACCCCATTCCTCAACCCCGAAAGCATTCGTGAAAACCTGATCCTTGGGTTGGAACAAGCCCGCGACACGGTACTGCCCCAGGTCATCATCGAAAAGCGCTTCAAACCGTTCGTCGAAGATCGCCTGCCGGCCATCGCCCAAGGCACACTCGGGCTGGTCGGCCACCCTGGCCCCTACCCCGCCTGCCCGCGCGCCGTCGAGGGGCCTGTGACCCTGGCGATTGGGCCGGAGGGAGGTTGGATTCCGTATGAAGTGGACTTGCTCGGCAACGCGGGCCTTGCCCCCGTGCAACTGGGTGAGCGCATCTTGCGTGTGGAAACCGCTGTAACAGCCTTGCTCTCGAGGATTTTCTGACGAGCGGGTCAGCTTTAAGCTGTAAAGTTTCCCCAGCGCAAGCCGATGGTGTGGGCAATACCACAAAAATACTGCCACGCTGCCGGGGAGTCGAACATGTACCAATGGTTTTCCCAATCGCTGGGAAATATAAGCGTCAATCGCAAGCTGGGGCTGGGCTTTGGCCTGGTGTTGCTGCTGACCTTGGCCATCACCTTCACCGGCTGGCAAGGGCTGGACAGCGTCACCGCAAGGGGTGACAAGCTGGGCAACATTTCGGTGATTCACCAGTACACCCAGGATCTGCGCATCGCCCGCCAGCACTACCAGCGCGACCGCAACGAGGCGGCCATCGGTGAGATGGAAAAAGCACTGGGTATCCTCGAGCGTCAGGTCGACATGATGCTCGGGCAAATCGAGCAACCCATCGACCAGCAGCGGCTCAAGCAACAGCAGGCCGCCGTTGCCCAGTATCAGCAAGCCTTCAACGACCTCAAGCAAGCCGGCCAACGCCGCGAAGCTGCCCGCGCGGTGCTGGGTGACAGCGCCGACAAGGCGGCCGGGCTGATCGACCGGGTCGAGCAGCGCCTGCTGCAGGGCGGCGACATCGGCCAGTATCGCCAAGCCGTGGAGGTCAGTGCGCTGGTGCAGCAGGCACGCTTCCAAGTGCGTGGCTACACCTACAGCGGCAACGCCGAATATCAGCAGACTGCGCTCAAGGCCATCGACCAGGCACTGAGCGAGCTCAAAGCTCTGCCTGCCAGGTTGCCTGCCGAATACGCCGCCAGCCTGGACGATTCGGCCACTGCCCTGGCCGCCTACCGCGATGCGGTGACCCAGTTCGGCGATGCTCAAGGTGCCAGCGAGCAGGCCCTGGAGCGCATCACTGAGCAAGGCTCGGTCCTGCTGAAGAACAGTGAAGCCATGACCCTCTCGCAGACCGAGGTCCGCGATGCCGGTACGCACAAAGCCAAAATCATGCTCGGCGGCGCCAGCGCCCTGGCCATCGTCCTGGGCCTGCTGGCCGCTTGGGCGATCACCCGACAGATCATCGTCCCCCTGCGCCATACCCTCGCTGCCGCGGAGCGCGTGGCCAATGGAGACCTGCGCCAGGACCTGGACACCACCCGCCGCGACGAACTCGGCCAGTTGCAGGCCAGCATGCAACGCATGACCCAAGGCCTGCGCGAACTGATCGGCGGTATCGGCGATGGCGTGACACAGATCGCCAGCGCTGCCGAAGAGCTGTCGGCGGTCACCGAACAGACCAGCGCCGGGGTCAGCAATCAGAAGGTCGAAACCGACCAGGTCGCCACTGCGATGAACGAAATGGCTGCCACCGTGCACGAAGTAGCTCGCAATGCCGAGCAGGCCTCCGAAGCCGCTGCCATGGCCGATCAGCAGGCGCGAGAAGGCGACCGGGTGGTCAGCGAAGCAGTGGCGCAGATCGAGCGCCTGGCCGGCGAAGTGGTCAACTCCAGCGAGGCGATGAACCAGCTCAAGGCCGAAAGCGACAAAATCGGCAGCGTGCTGGATGTGATCAAGTCGGTGGCCCAACAAACCAACCTGCTAGCGCTCAACGCGGCCATCGAAGCGGCCCGTGCCGGTGAAGCCGGGCGTGGCTTTGCGGTAGTGGCCGACGAGGTGCGCAGCCTCGCCCAGCGCACCCAGCAGTCCACCGAGGAGATCGAAGAGCTGATCGCCGGGCTGCAAAGCGGCACCCAGCGCGTCGCCAGCGTGATGGACGCCAGCCGCCAGTTGACCGACAGCAGCGTCGAACTGACCCGTCGTGCCGGTAGTTCGCTGGAAACCATCACCCACACGGTGTCGTCGATCCAGGCCATGAACCAGCAGATTGCCACGGCAGCCGAGCAGCAGAGCGCTACAGCCGAAGAAATCAACCGTAGCGTCATGAACGTGCGTGATATCTCGGACCAGACTTCGGCAGCCAGCGAGGAAACCGCCAGCTCGAGCGTGGAACTGGCACGGTTGGGCACCCATTTGCAGGGGCTGGTCGGGCGATTCCGGCTCTAACGCCTCACAAAGTGAGCTGAATTTTCCTACAGCACTTTCAGGTCAAGTCCTACGGGCTCTCCGCCGATGGGCAGGGATAGGATGCCAGCATTCCGCCAGCACCCTACCCCCTCATCTGGACGGAGATCTGCCATGTTCGGCTACCTCAATTACAGGCTCGGCAACATCAGTGTCGGCGCCAAGCTCGCCCTGGGCTTCGCCGTGGTACTGGCACTCACCCTGGCGACCACGATCAGCGGCTGGCGCGCGCTGGACGGCGCCATCACCCGCTCGGAACAACTTAGCGAAATTGGCCGCATCAACGACTTGGCCAAAGACCTGCGCGCCGAGCGCATTACCTACAGAGTGCTCGCCGACGACACCAGCAAAGCCAAGATCGCTGGCATTCTTCAGCAACTGGAAGCCACGGTGACCACTTTGCAGCAACGCAGCAAGGTCGATGAGTCACGCGAGTTGCTGACCCATAAGCTGCCGCTGCTGCAGCAACTTCGCGAAAGTTTCACCGCACTGCAGCGCAACGTCGATGAGCGTCACGCGCTTCGCACGGCCATGCAGGCCCAGGAAGAAAAACTCAACGACGCCATCGATGCTCTGCAAACCCAGGCCCTGTTGAAGATGCCGGCAGACAGCCAAGGCAACCTGCTTGGCCTGATGGATAGCCTGAGCCAGCAGGTGGACACCGCCAACCAGCAGAGTCTGGTGCCCGCCTACACCTTCTCGCCGCTTGAAGACTTCGCCACGGTCGGTGACAGCGCATTGAACATCGCCGACACCAGCCTCGCTCAGCTCGTCACCGGCCTGGCGCCCCTCGGGCTGCCACGTACGCTGACCGAACAGCCGGGCATCGAGCTGAAAAAATACCGAACCAGTCTGGCCCAGTATCGCGTCACGGCCCTTAAGGTCGAACAGCTGCAAAATGAAATGGAAAAGATGGGCGACGAGGTCCGGGGGATCAGCCTTTCGCTGAGCGAGCGTAAAGTGGAGCAGCGTGACAGGGAAGCATTGGCTGCTCGCTCGCTGCTTACCAGCGTGGCGTTGTTGGCCCTGGTCGTAGGCGTCGTCGCCGGCTGGCTCATCACCCAGCAGATCACCCAGCCGCTGCGCCAGACGCTGACGCTGGCCGCGCGAATCGCCAAAGGCGATCTGAGCACGCTGGAGCCTGTGCGGCGCCGCGACGAGATGGGGCAATTGCAGGCCAGCATGCGCGAAATGACCGTGAGCCTGCGTGAGCTGATCGGCGGTATCGACCATGGCGTTGGCCACCTGTCCCAGGCGGCGTCGCAGCTGGCCGCCAGCAGCGAGGACACCAAGCTGCGCATCAACCAGCAGCGCGAAGAAACCGACCAAGTGGCCACCGCCATGAACCAGATGAGCGCAACGGTGCAAGAAGTGGCGCAGAACGCTGAACATGCCTCGTTCGCGGCCACCAATGCAGACCAGCAGGCGCAATTGGGCGATCAGGTGGTGGCTCAAGCCATTGGCCGGATCGAGCAGTTGGCACGGCAGATGGATGCGTGCCTGAACGCCATGCAGCACCTGGCCGGCGAGAGCCAGCGCATCGGCAGCATCCTGGTGGTGATCAAGTCAGTGTCGGAACAGACCAACCTGCTGGCACTCAACGCAGCCATCGAAGCTGCCAGGGCCGGCGAAGCGGGCCGTGGTTTTGCCGTGGTGGCCGACGAGGTGCGCGGGCTGGCGCAGCGTACCCAGCAATCCACCGAAGAAATCGAACAACTGATCCACAGCCTGCACAGCGGCACCGACGAGGTCACCCGCCTGCTCGATGACAGCAAACAGCTGACCGAGCAGAGCGTGGAGCTCAGCCGCAGAGCTGGGCAGGCGCTGGCGCAGATCACCGATACCGTGTCGAGCATTCAGGGGATGAACCAACAGATTGCCACGGCCAGCGAGCAGCAAAGCGTCGTGGCCGAACAGATCAACCGTAGCGTGATCAGCGTGAGGGATGCCTCGGACCAGACCAGTGCGGCCAGTGAGCAGACGGCAGCCTCCAGTGGTGAGCTGGAGCAGCTGGGGCAGCAGTTGCGGGGGATGGTGGGGCGATTCAACCTTTGAGATACAGGCGCCCACATCGCGGGTGGACCCGCCCCCACAAGGGCAGCACATGCTTGGAGATGCTCGCTAACGTGTGGGAGCCGGTTTACCCGCAAAGGGCCCCGAGTTACAGCACCTGGCGCAGGAAAGCCTGCGCCCGCGGGTCTTGGGGCGAGGCAAAGAACGCCGCCGGGGCCGAATCTTCCAGCAGCTTGCCGTGATCGAAGAACAGCACCCGGTCGGCCACTTCACGGGCAAAGCCCATCTCATGGGTGACGCAGACCATGGTCATGCCTTCCTGGGCCAAGGTTTTCATCACGTCCAGCACCTCACCCACCATCTCCGGGTCAAGCGCCGAAGTCGGCTCGTCGAACAACATCACTTTCGGGTCCATCGCCAGCGCGCGGGCAATCGCCACCCGCTGCTGCTGGCCACCGGAGAGGCGCGAGGGATACTCGTTGGCTTTCTGCGCGATGCCAACCTTATCCAGCAATGCCCGGGCCTTGGCTTCACGCTCGGCCTTGTTGCGCTTGCGTACCACCTTCTGCGCCAGGCACAGATTCTCAAGCACAGTCATGTGCGGGAACAGGTTGAAATGCTGGAACACCATGCCGACTTCGCGGCGGTAGGCATTGATGTCGGTCTTAGGGTCTGCCAGTTGCAGACCGTCGATGGCCACATGGCCTTCATCGAAATGCTCCAGGCCATTGAGGCAACGCAGGAAGGTCGACTTGCCCGAGCCCGATGGGCCAAGCACGACCACGACTTCGCCCTTGGCAACTTGCGTGGTGACGTTATCCACAGCCCGCACTACCTGGCCACGGGTGTCGAAGACTTTCAACAGGTCACGGACTTCAATCACTTTGCGCAAGCCTCCGCTCGAGCCGGCTGGCGATGTGCGACAGCGGCAGGTTGATCAGCAGGTACAGGCCTGCCACGCAGAACCAGATCTCGAAAGTCGAGAACGATGTGGTGATCGCCTCCCTGCCGCTCTTGGTCAGTTCGGTAATGGCGATCACCGATACCAGCGAGGTGTCTTTGACCAGGCTGATGAACTGGCCCGCCAGTGGTGGCAGCACGCGCTTGAACGCCTGCGGCAGGATCACGTGGCGCATCGACTGGCCTGCGTTCAAGCCCAGCGAGCGTGCAGCCTCATTCTGCCCTTTGGCGATCGACTGCACGCCGGCGCGAACGATTTCTGCAACATAGGCGCCGGTGAACAACGCCAAGGCTGCCACCCCCGCGAATTCCCGGGACAGGTTGAGCACGGTGCCGATGAAGAAGTAGAAAATGAAAATCTGCACCAGCAGTGGAGTACCCCGCACCAACTCGACATAAACCGTCGACAGGTCACGCAGGGTTGGATTGTTCGACAGACGGCACAAGCCGGCGAACAGGCCGATCAGCAAGCCAAAAGCGCCGGACACCACCGAAAGCCACAATGTTGTCCACAGGCCCCAGGCCAGCGGGCCCGCCGCCCAGTGACGGGTCACGCCGATCTGGTCGCCTTCGGCGACATCGTCGCCACGGCTCAGTAACAGGCTGTCCTTGGCCACGTCGAGCACTTGCTCGTCACCGTTCTCGTCCTTGAGCGTGACACGTGCGGTGTCACCGGAAACGACGATTTCCTGCACGCTGCCGTTGCCGCCGGCCCGCTGAACTTCTTCTGCCTTGTAGGCGAAATACTGCGGCACGCGGTTCCAGCGCCACTCGTAGGAAATCATCGAGGTCGCCATGTACAGGCTGAACGCCAGGCCCAACAGGACCAGGGCGGTCAACCCGTGCCAGGGCCACTGGGCTTTCTTGTGTTTAATCACGTGGGGTACTTCCGTAAATGCGAACGCGCAGGGTTTACCTGCGCGTCGGGGGCAAAAGCTAGGCTTGTGGCCTGAGCCTTATTCCATTTCCTTCAGCCAGTCCTTGTTCTTGAACCACTTGTCGTGAATACGATCGTAGGTCCCGTCATGCTTGATCTGGTGCAGGAAGTTGTTGATGAAGTTGATGCTGTCGTAGTCGCCTTTCTTCAGGCCGAAGGCCAGTGGCTCGTACGTGAAGGGCTCGTCGAGGAACTGCAGCTTGCCAGCGCCGACCTTCTCGATCGCCACCACGTTGTAGGGTGCGTCGTAGACGAAAGCGTCAGCCTTGCCGTTGACCACGTCCATCACCGCTTCCTGCTCGTTGTCGTAGCCGTGGTACTTGGCCTTGCCGATCAGCTTCTTGGACACCATTTCGCCGGTCGTGCCCAGCTTGGAAGTCAGGCGGTACTTCTCGTTGTTCAAGTCTTTGTATGACTTGATCTCGCCAGCCAGCTCCTTGCGGATCAGCAGGGTCTGGCCAACCACGATGAAGGGCTCGCTGAAGTTCAGGCGCAGGTTGCGTTCCTGGGTGAGGGTCATGCCGCTGCCAATGATGTCGAACTTGTCGGTCAGCAGCGCCGGGATGATGCCGTCATAGGCCGTGGAAACCGCCTCGAACTTCACGCCCATGGACTTGGCCATGGCTTTGAGGATATCGACCTCGAAGCCGATGATATCGCCGCGTTTGTTGGTCATCTGGAACGGCATGTAGGTTGGGTCCATGCCCACCCGCAAGGTGCCGCGCTTGACTGCATCGTCGATAGCGCCGGCCTGGGCTGCCGTTACGGCGACCAGGGCGGTGACACCGACCAACAGTCGCGAAAGGTATTGCTTGATCATCACCAAGTCCCCTAACAAGTAAAGAAGCGAATCTTATTGTCTTGGCACGGCCGTACTGGCCGATGCGCATTATCGGAGACGGATGCTAACGCATGGCGGGCCTGGGACCTAGAGCCGGCGGGGACTTTGTTGGCCAAAATCGGCCTGGGTGGTGAAAAGCTTCGCGGGTGAACCTACTCCCACAAGTACCGCGCCGACCGTGAGGCGGCGCAGTGACCGTGGGGCAGGTTCACCCGCGAATAGGCTCCGTCAGGCGCCGGCCAGGGTCGGCTGGCCCTCTTGCTCCGGATGCAGTGGCAGCAGCGGTGAATGCGGGTCGTTGTTGATCGAAGCACGCCACACATCGATCCACGCCGCATTGTGCTGCGCCCACACCTGTTCGTGCAGGCGGCTCAAGGCTACCGGGTCGCTGAGCAGCGCCAGGCGGGTATTGAGGTCCAGTGCCTTGGGCCCCACTTCCAGCGCCTTGGCCACGCGCTCGGCGCGCAGCGCCTCGATCGGCGCGGCATGGCCGTGGCGGGCGGTGGCCATGGCACAGGCCAGGGCATTCTGCCGCGGGTCAACCACTGCGCGCACGAAGCCGTCATGCAGCGCATGCCAGCGGTTTTCGTGGGTGTAGCGGTCGGTCGCCAACAGCTCCTGGGGAGTTGCGTACTCCTCTGGAATGAGGAACAACTTCTCGTCCTTGGCTGCAAGGCCCAGGCGGGTGCGACTGGAGATCACCGACACCGGGATCGACAGCACCAGCGAACCGACGATCGGCGCCAGCCACCACAGGAAGCTTGGGTTAAGCCACGCCACCAGCCCAGCCCAGGCGATACCCAGAAGGGTCTGCGGGCCATGGCGACGCACCGCTTCGCTCCACGGGGTGGAGTCATCGTCACGCTGCGGCGAATTCCACGTCGCAGCCCAGCCAAGGAACGCGGCCAGCACGAAGCGGGTGTGGAAGATCATCCGAACCGGCGCCAGCAGCATGGAGAACAACATCTCCATCAGCATCGACAGGGTGACCTTGATGCGCCCGCCAAACTCGACCGCGCCCTTGGCCCAGATCAGGATCACACTCAACAGCTTGGGCAAGAACAGCAGCACGATGGTGGTGGAGAACAGCGCCACGGCCTTCTCCGGGTGCCACTGCGGCCACAGCGGGTAAAGCTGGTACGGCTCGATGAAGTATTGCGGCTCCATCAGCGTATTGGTCGCCAGCAGCGCAGTGGACAGTACCAGGAACAAGAACCACAACGGCGCCGACAGGTACGACATGACCCCAGTGAGGAACACCGCACGGTGCACCGGGTGCATGCCTTTGACCAGGAACAGGCGGAAGTTCATCAGGTTACCGTGGCACCAGCGGCGGTCGCGCTTGAGCTCGTCGAGCAGGTTGGGCGGCAGTTCTTCGTAACTGCCCGGCAGGTCATAGGCGATCCACACACCCCAGCCGGCACGGCGCATCAACGCTGCTTCGACGAAGTCGTGGGACAGAATGGCCCCGGCGAACGCCCCCTTGCCGGGCAACGGCGCCAGCGCGCAGTGCTCGATGAACGGCTTCATGCGGATGATCGCGTTGTGGCCCCAGTAGTGCGACTCACCCAGCTGCCAGAAGTGCAGGCCGGCAGTAAACAGCGGGCCGTACACACGGGTGGCGAACTGCTGCATGCGCGCATAGAGAGTGTCCATGCCCGAAGCCTTCGGCCCGGTCTGGATGATGCCCGCATCCGGGTTAGCCTCCATCAGGCGCACCAGGCTGCTCAGGCATTCACCGCTCATGACGCTGTCGGCATCCAACACCACCATGTACTTGTACTCGCCACCCCAGCGACGGCAGAAGTCGTCGAGGTTACCGCTCTTGCGCTTCACACGGCGGCGGCGGCGGCGATAGAAGATGCGGCCAAAGCCCTTGGTTTCGCGGCACACGTCCAGCCAGGCCTGTTGCTCGGCCACGGCAATGTCGGTGTCGTTGGTGTCGCTGAGCACGAAGAAATCGAAGCGATCGAGGTTGCCGCTGGCAGCCACCGATTCGAAAGTCGCCCGTAACCCTGCGAACACCCGCGGCACGTCTTCGTTGCAGATCGGCATCACCAGCGCGGTACGCGCTTCGGGAGCAATGGGCTCGTTGCCTGCACTGCTGCCGGAGATCTTGTACTTGTCACGCCCGGTGAGCAGCTCGAGAAAGCCCATCAGCGCGGTCCAGAAACCTGCAGAAACCCAGCAGAAGAGGATACCGAACAGCACCAGAATGGACGTTTGCAGGGCATACGGCCAAACCTGCACCACGGTGTCCCACAGCGGCTGATTGACGATTTCGTCCAGGTCGACGAACGACCAGCCCTGATATGGCAGGATGCCCTTCATATAGAAGCCGGCGACGATGGTCTGGCCAATCATGAGGGTCAGCAGGATGTAACGGCGGATCGAACCGACCGTGCGCCAGCGCGCTGCCGGCAGCTCGCGTTTGGGCGGCTGCGGGGCATTGGGGCGGCCGGTCATGCGCCGCCACATGCGGATCAACAGGTTGGTACGCCATGGCTCAGGCACGACCTTGGTGCGCTTGATCGGCGGGGCGATCTTCAGGCACAGCCGGCCGCTGCCGTCGACGCCGAGCATTTCTGCGTCTTCAAGTTCGGCGGCGCTGCCCACGGTCAGGCGCGGGCCAACCGAGGCCTGCACGGCCTCGGTGCCGTTGGCGGCCGGGGTGGCCGCCAGGCGTTGATGCAGCTCGCTGAACGAGGTGCAGCTGGCAAGTTCCGCACGCTGCTCATCGCTCAGAGGGAGGTGGGCCAGGTATTCGCCAAGCGATTCCGGCCTTGCGCTTGAGTTACTCATCGGCAGGCAACTGATAGCTCCAGGTCTCGGTCAGCACTTTCTCGGTGGTGGCCGGGGTCCCGTTGGTGGATGCCGCATCGGCGGCAGGTTGTTCAGCCTTGGCTGGCTCCGCCTTGGCAGCCTTATCGTGCTTGCCGTGCTTGGCCACAGCCTTCTCCGTTTTGGTTTCAGCAGCAGGCGTGGCTACTTCGACCGGCACGTCGCGTACCAAGGCAGCGCGCATTTCCGTGGACTTGTTGGCTTCTTTGACCTTCAAACGCAGGGTCAGGCGCCAGCCTTTGGTCTCCGGGTTGTAGCGCAGGTTGTTCTCTACCACCTCGGCGTTGTCACCGACGCTGATCTGGCTGCGCACCGGGGCGTCTTCTGGCAGGGCAGCAAGGGCCGGGCCAGCAAAGTCGACCAGGAAGGCGACGCTGCCGTCTGGCTGGCGGATCAGGTTGGACTGCTTGACGTCACCGGTCGAGCGCAGGGTCTGCTTGACCCAGCCCAGCTCAGGGGCCTGGAACTGCGGCTCGTCGAGCGTCCAGTGCAGGCGGTAGGCGTACTCGAACGGCTTGCCTGGTTCAGGCAACTTCTCCGGGCTCCAGAAAGCAACGATGTTGTCGTTGGTCTCGTCGGCTGTCGGGATTTCGACCAGGTCGACGGTACCTTTGCCCCAATCGCCCTTCGGCTCGATCCAGGCGCTTGGGCGCTTCTGGTAGTTGTCGTCGAGGTCTTCGTAGGCGCTGAAGGCGCGCTGACGCTGCATCAGGCCGAAACCACGCGGGTTCTCGACGCTGAAATTGCTCACGGCCAGGTGTTTCGGGTTGTTCAGCGGGCGCCAGATCCACTCGCCATTGCCGGCATGGATCGACAGGCCTTCGGAGTCGTGCAGCGCTGGGCGGTAATTCAGCACCTTGGACGGCTGGTTGGGGCCGAACAGGTACATGCTGGTCAGCGGCGCGACACCCAGGCGGCTGACCTGGTCACGCAGGAACACCCGCGACTGTACGTCGACCACGGTATCGGTGCCTGGGCGCAGAATAAGTTTGTAGGCCCCAGTGGAGCGCGGCGAGTCCAGCAGCGCGTAGATCACCAGGTGCTTGTCGGCCGGTTTGGGCTTTTCCACCCAGAATTCGGTGAAGCGCGGGAATTCTTCGCCCGACGGCAGCGCGGTGTCGATTGCCAGGCCACGGGCCGACAGGCCATACACCTGGCCCTTGCCGACCACGCGGAAGTAACTGGCCCCCAGCAGGGTCATGATCTCGTCCTGCTTGTCGGCCTTGTTGATCGGGTACAGCACCCGGAAGCCGGCGTAGCCGAGGTTCTTCACGGTGTCGGGGTCGTGTGGCACGTCCCCGAACTCGAAGCGGCTGGAGTCGTACTTGATTTCCTCGACCTTGGTCGCGGTGATCTCGTTGATCTTCACCGGCGTGTCGAAGTGCATGCCCTGGTGGTAGAACGACAGCTTGAATGGAGTCTTGTCGTTGGCCCACTCGGCTTTTTCGCGCAGGAAGTGGATTTTCTGGTAATCCGCAAACTTCATGTCGCGGAACACGGCAGGTAAATTGCTTTTCGGTGCTTCGTATTTCTGGCCGGCCAGATCCTTTGCCTTGGCTGCAACATCGTCAAGATTGAATGCCCACAGCTGGCCCGCGCTCATCAGGCCGACCAGTGCCACACTGGCCATCAGGGCCTTGCGCAACCCAGTGCCGGGGATTCTTGATGCTTTATGGGGACTAACAATCACGAGCAACCCTCGCCGAAAACAGATCATGAAACCAACGGCCAGCGACAAATGCCGGGTTGGCGAGCACTGTTCGGACCCCATCAGGGCCTAATGATTCCCCAAACAGGTCCAGACAACGCTCGAGTCAGAGTGAAACGAACCTGCGAACGCAGGCTCACGCAGCGCGCGATTATCCAGCAGGTCGCGTTACAACGCATCAGGCTGGATCAACTATTTATCGTACGAAACCCCTTGTTTTCTTCCAAACAAGGGGTTTTTCGACCTCATATTTGTAACAAGAATGTCACAGGGCCATCATTGACCAGGTGCACCTGCATGTCTGCACCAAAACGCCCACTGGCCACATCGGCATGCTGGTCGCGGGCCTTGCTCAAAAGATAGTCGAACAATTGCGCTCCGAGCGCCGGTGGCGCCGCAGTTGAAAAGCTGGGGCGCATGCCGCTGCGGGTATCGGCCGCCAAGGTGAACTGCGATACCAGCAGCAAACCGCCCCCGACATCCTTGAGCGACAGGTTCATCTTGCCCTGCTCGTCACTGAATACCCGGTAGTTGAGCAGCTTGTGCAACAGCTTATCGGCATGTTCGCGGGTATCTTCAGGCTCTACGGCGACCAGAACCAGCAAGCCCTGGTCGATGGCGCCGACGATTTCCCCGCCCACCTCCACCCTGGCGCCACGCACGCGCTGCAGCAAGCCCCTCATGCTTCTTCCAGGGGCAGGTCGAGCAGGCGGCGGGCCATTTGGTCGGCGGCACGCACCAAAGCATCGGTGATACCCGGCTCGGAGGCGGCGTGACCTGCGTCGCGAATCACCTTCAATTCACTGTTCGGCCAGGCCTGATGCAGCGCCCAGGCGTTGTCCAGCGGACAGATGACGTCATAGCGGCCGTGCACGATCACCGCCGGTAGGTGAGCGATCTTGGGCATGTCACGAATCAGCTGATCCGGCTCCAGGAAGGCATTGTTCATGAAGTAGTGGCATTCGATGCGGGCGATCGACAACGCACGCTGCGGCTCGGAAAAACGATCCACCACCAGCGGGTTGGGCCGCAGCGTTGCGGTGCGCCCCTCCCATGTGGACCAGGCTTTGGCTGCATGCATCTGGGCAATCTGGTCATTGCCGGTCAAACGCTTGTGGAAGGCCTTGACCAGGTCGCCACGTTCTTCTGCCGGGATCGGCGCGATGTAGTCCTGCCAGTAGTCAGGGAACAGGCGGCTGGCGCCGGCCTGGTAGAACCATTCGATTTCCTGCGGGCGGCACAGAAAGATGCCGCGCAGGATCAGGCCATGCACGCGCTCGGGGTGGGTCTGAGCATAGGCCAAGGCCAGGGTCGAGCCCCACGAACCGCCGAACAGCACCCATTTGTCGATCCCAAGGTGCTGGCGAATGCGCTCAAGGTCCTCGACTAGGTGCCAGGTGGTGTTGTTTTCAAGGCTCGCATGCGGGGTGGAGCGCCCACAGCCGCGTTGATCGAAGGTGATGATGCGATACAGGTTAGGGTCGAAATAGCAGCGGCTCTGAGCATCGCACCCGGCACCGGGGCCACCGTGGATGAACACCACCGGCAGACCTTCGGGCGAGCCGCTTTCGTCGACATACAACACATGCGGCGCTTCCACGGCCAGATCGTGCCGGGCGTAGGGTTTGATCTGCGGGTACAGGGTCTGCATTGCGCACTCCGTGTGAGGATTGGTTCAGCCGTGGGCCATCATAAACCTGAATTGCACTTTGAGCATGCGTCAGAGCAGGTTCTTCGCATTCCGATTTTACGGGGAACGAAGCGCCATGGTCAGCCGCAGTGCAACGCACATATCTACCACTCACTCATCTGGCTGGGCAGGCAACGTCCTTTGCTTTGATCACGCACTGGAGCTCGCATGCCAACCCCACCGAACGTGCATTACACCACCCTTGCAAACACCATCCCTGCGTGGCTCAAACGCAGCCCGCCTGCATTGCACCGTCAGCTGCGAAACTGGCAACAGGCGCCTGCCTGGCTGGCCGATGCGATCGCGCGCCAGCCCGATGTCGCCAGAGCCTGGGCCGAAGAACATGCTCGCCACCGCGAGCACCAGGCCGATGTGCAAAAACTGTTCGCCCACCTGCCTGACCTGCAAAGCTACGCTCGAGCCGCACTGAGCGACGCCCTCAACGCAAGGTTCGAGCCTGCGCAGCCCATTGATGTCGACCACACCTACCTGATCGATGCGCGCCTGATCGACACAAGCAATGCCATCGACGGCCGTCAGGCAGTGAATCGGGCAACTCGCTCGCTGCTGCAGTGCGCCATGCACAATTTCGACGCCCAGGCCGCAGGCGAGCATGGCATGGACGCCCCCAACGCGCTGCTGAAAAGGTCGGTCATCGTCGACCACCGCAGGTTCATGGGCACCGTACCCATCACCAACGCTCTGGACATAAGCGCCGAAGCCTTTGCTGAGCTTTGCCGCAACCTGGACATCGGTGGCGGTTACCACGCACTGGTGCATGCCATCTACTACCCTGCTGCCACTGCCGAGCGCAGCGCCGACGAAGTCGCGCTCGAGGTCTATCAGACCTTGGGCAAGGCCGAAGCCTCGGCGTGGCGCCAATCGCTACACTTCGCCCGGCTCAAAGGCGATATTGACCAAGGCTTCTACGACGCAGCACTTGCAACGCCAGTGGATCAGGCCCCGGCTGCAGATGCGCCACTCACCTTCAGCACCCTTAGCCTATGGGAGGCCGAACTGACCGGCGTCATTCTGATCACCTGGCAAGGCAACGGGCAACTGACTCACGCCCTCTATGTGGCCCAGGATGAACAGACCCCGCTCAAGGCATTCCCCTCTATCGGCGCACTGGAAAACGAGCTGAGCGACCGGCTGCGGGCCAACATCGCCTATCTGGACGCGCATATCCCCGAGCGGGACAAAGCCGCTGTGCAAAGCCGCCTGGCCGATCGCCTGACCCCCATTCGATGGAGCAGCCGGGGCCTGCTCGAGCGCCTGCCGGACACCCAGGCCAGCCTCAACCCGGTCATGCGCCCCTTCACCCACGCGTTCCAGAGCATGATGGCGCTGCAGAAGGTAGAGCGCCACGAACGAGACGCGTTGTACCATGCCATCCCCACTGAAATCGTCGACCGCCGCAGCGCCCAGATGCACCGCGAGCTGATTTTCGGGCGTGCGTTGACCGGCTTGAATATTGCCGGTTTCTTCGTGCCCGGCCTTGGTCAGTTGATGCTGGCAGTGTGCGTGACCCAATTGGCCTTCGAGGTGTATGACGGCATCGAGGCCTGGCACAACGACGAACGCGACACCGCGTTCAATTACTTGGTCGACGTGATCGAAAACGTCGCACTCATGGCCGCCTTCGCTGCGGCGCACAAGGCGTTGAAAGGCGCGAAGGGCGAGCCTAGTGAAGACCCGTACCCTGAGCGCCTCGCAGTGGAAACACCGTCGTTCATCGAAGAACTCCAAGACGTTGAGATGCCCGACGGGCGGATACGCCTGTGGAAATCCGACCTGCGGCCTTATCACAGCGACCAACCGCTACCGGCAGGCCTGCAAACGGACGAACGTGGCCTGCGTATGCACCAGGGCAAACAGTGGCTGGTGATCGAAGGCCAGCAATACCAGGTAGAGCGAACGCCCGCGACGGACCAATACCGTCTGCGGCACCCCACGGCACCTCATCGCTACTCACCGCTGCTGGCCCACAACGGCAGCGGTGCCTGGCTGCTGCCCGGTGACCAACCACGGCACTGGGCAGGCAGCAGGTTGCTGCGCCGCCTTGGCCATTTGAGTGCGCATTTCGATGAAACGACACTGCAACGCATCCTCCAGATCAGTGCCACCGAGCAAAGCACCTTACGCCGGGTGCTCGCGCAGAATCTAAGGCTGCCGGCGTTGCTCGAAGACACGCTGCAACGCTTCAAGCTCGACCAGGGCGTGCGTCAGACGCCAGGCAACCCAGCCTTGCCTGCACTGTTCACCCAGGCCTACGAGCGTCTTCAGCCATCCCTGCCCCTTCACGGCGAGCTCATCCAGCGTGTCTACCCCGCCCTACCCGGCCTGGTTATCGAGGAATTGCTGGGTAATGCCAATGCCCAGGAACTGCAAGCGCTAGCCTCGGGCAAGGTGCCCCTACGCCTGGCCGAAGAAATCCGCGTGTATCAGCAACAGGTGCGGCTTGCCCGCGCCTACGAGGGCCTGCACCTGGCCGGGGTACCAAGCTGGGACAGTGACCGGCTGATCCTGCAAACCCTGACACAGCTGCCGGGCTGGCCCGTCGAAACCAAACTCAAGCTCCTGCAGCGCAGATTCTGGCCAGATCAACACCATGCCATCGGCCCGCAGGACACCCGGCCCTATATCACCCTGACCCACGCACACGCAGGTTATCTGGTCACCGATACCAGCCAGCCTGGGGCAACGGTGCCTGTTCACCCAAACATCTATGATGCCTTGCACCAGGCGCTGCCCCAAGCCATGGCTCAGCTTGGCGCAACCGACGGCAAAGCCCTCCAGCAACTTATGCAGCAGAGCCCACTATTACCCCGCCAAGCCCTGCGCCGGGCGCTGGGCATGCAGCCTGTTCGCCCAGGCTACCGCTCCCCCTTGCGCCTTGCCGATGGGCGGCTGGGGTACCCACTGAGCAGCGGCGACGACCAAGCCCAAGGCAGCACACGCCAGCATTTGCTGGCCACCCTCAGAGCAACGGGCATCCCGGAGCGCACTGGCAGGCCAGCCGAGCAGCTTCTGTCATCCATTGCCAGCAATGGCCGCAATCGGCTGCAGATTCTGGAATATCTGACCACGCTGCTGGACGAGCGCAACGAACTGCAAAGCCGGCTGGACGACTGGAGCGAAGCCATTTCGCCAGCCTCCGACCAAGCGGCTCGCGCCTATGACGCTCTGCGCGAATCGATCATGCAGCACTGGTACGACACCGCTCTACAAGATGACGCCTCGCGCAGCGCCGAGCTTAGCGTGCAGGGCGTGCCACTGACCGATATCCCGATGACCCTGCCTGGTTTTTTCTATCAGCGTATACACAACCTGCACCTGCTCGATCTGCCAAGTGGCCCGCTCGCGGGCTGGGGGCAGAGTGAGCGCTTGATGCAGCGCTTGTTCCGGTTGATGCCGCAGCTCGAATCGTTGGAAATCAGCAGGCCCTACAATCCTCGCGCCACCCCTTCGCTACTGCAGGCCAGTGTATCGAGCATCCCCACTGCCTTGCCCAACCTGCGTAGGTTGGCGCTGACCAATCAGAACATCGCCCTGACCGGCAGCCATCTGACCGAGCTGGCAGGGCTGGCTCAGCTCAGCCATCTGGACCTCAGTGGCAACCGCCTGCAGCAAAGTGGTGACCGGCCAAGCTTCCATTTGTTTTCCTTGGACTATCTAGGGCTTAACCGAATGCAACTGAGCCAATGGCCGCTGGGTATCGGCAGCGATGCCCTGGCACGCATCGGCCATCTTTCCCTTCAGGAAAACAACCTGACTTCGTTGCCCTCGTTCCTGATCACTGAAACCCAAACACTCATCCGGCCACCAGTTATCTCGCTGCAAGGCAACAACATCAATGAAACGCACCTGCAGCGCCTACTGCTGAGCGAGCATCCGGCCACTGCACAGGTAGCGCTGGACCAAACCCCGGCACTCGATCAGCGCCTGGCACGCATCCGCAACGAGCGACAACAGTTGCGCGAAGCGATCGACGGCTGGGCCCAAGCGTCGAGCTCTAGCCAACCACTGACCCAAGCCACCCTGGCAGACCGGCAGCGAATAGCCACGGCGATCAACGAATTCTGGGAGCGACAGGAACGTGGTCAGCAGTACCTGCGCCTGGTACTGGAAGAGGTGGCGCTGGAGAACTTCCCCCGGCGGCTACCGGCGTTTTTCGGTGAACGTGTGACGTCGGTGGTGCTCACCCGCCTGCGCGGCGATGCTTCGCAGCTCGACCAACTGCTCGGGCGCTTTCCCAACGTTACCCGGCTTGTCATCGATGCCCATCAAGGTGCCAACGGCTCGCTGGCCACGGCGCTACTGCGCCTGCCTCGGCTGGTATACCTTGAGGTTCGCAACATGGGCCTGGAAGTCGACCAGGCCATGCTGGACACCCTGGCCCAGCTGCAGCACCTGACATCGCTCGACCTGTCAGGCAACCGCATCGGCAACATAACCCAAGCCCCTGCAAGCCTGGCCGCGAACCTGACCTCACTGGGGCTGACCAACATGAACCTGCAAGCTTGGCCTGCGTGGTGCAACGACTTGCTGCCTCTGGAACTGTTGGACTTGAGCGCTAACAGCATCACCGAGCTGCCCGAACACATCCTTTCGAACCTGAACAACGCACTGCCGATTTCCTCGATTTCGCTGTTCGACAACCCTCTGCCCATGGAGACCATCTTGCGTGTGCGCGCTTTCTCCGATAGCCAACGCAGCTATTCCTTCGCGCTGGACATTCCGGATAACCTGCTGCTGGCCAGCTCCTCCAGTGAGGGTTCGCTGGACCACCCGCACTTCCCCATGCTCAGCGACGACACCCCAAGGATGGCCGACTGGATGCTGGGCAATGCCGCTCAAAACGAGGCATTGCAAGCCTGCTGGGAACAACTCGAAGGCAGCGACCTGTTGCGCCTGGTTGGCCGTTTGCACAATGCTGCGCCATTCGTCGACCTCACCACTCGGGCCAGCTTCACTGAGCGCGTTCGGCTGATGCTGGTGGCAGCGGTAGCCAACCCCGAGGAACGCCCACTGCTGGAGAGCATTGCTGCAGCCGCCCTGCCCGACCCCGAAACCGGCTCGCAGACCTGCCACGACGGCGCCCTGCAAGAGTTCAACAACATTGAGCTCTACCTGTTGAGCAAACGCGTGCTGATTGATGCAGGCGATACCCTGCAAACCCTGCGCAGGCGGCTATTGCAGCTGTTTCGCATGGGCCAGCTGGAGAAGCTGGCCAGCACTCGCACGGGCTCCGGCGACCTGGTATCGGTGCGCCTGGCCTACCGCCGTGAACTTGCCAAGGAACTGGACTTGCCGATTGCCGACAGCATGCGCTTTCGAGGTGCAGCCAACCTGGCCCGTGGCGAGCTGTCCAGCGTGCTGGAGCATGTGCGCCAGAGTGAACACGGTGATGCGTTCATCGACTACCTGCTGGCTAACGCCGATTGGACGGCGCGCCTGCGGGCCGAAAACGCGCCCCGCTTCGATGAAGTCGAAGCACGTTTTCGCCAGCGGGTGCTGGACCTTGCCAGCGCCGACCACCCGCTTCAGGTAGAACTCGACCTGCAGCAGGGCCTGCTGGCGGATAAGGCGCAGGAAGAGCAGCAATTGCTGCGCGAGCTGACCATCACCTTCGTGAACAACGACGACTGATCGCCACGCCCTGGCCTGGGTTCAGTGCGCATAGCGCGCCTGGCCCCAGGCCAACAGTGCCTGCAGCAAGGCCTTGAGCACCTGTTGTGTTGGCAGTGCGAGGTCTTCCCGGTAGGCGAAGGGCGCGAATTCATCCATGTAGGTACTTTGCGCCAGCTCCAGCTGCACCGCATGGATGTGCTTGGCCGGGTCGCCGTAATGCCGGGTGATGTGCCCGCCCTTGAAGCGGCCGTTGAGCACATGACTGTAGCCCGCGGCCTGCTCGCATACCGCCCGCAGACGCTCGGCCAGTACTGGATCGCAACTTGCACCGTTGAAGGTGCCCAGGTTGAAGTCGGGCAACTTGCCCTCGAACAGGTGCGGGATCCGCGAACGAATCGAGTGGGCATCCCAAAGCAGGGCGTAGCCGAACTGTTCGCGCAGGCGGTCCAGTTCGCGGCGGAGGGTGTTGTGGTATGGACGCCAAATCTGCTCCAGGTACCGTTCCCGCTCCTCAGGCGAAGGCTGCAAACCAGCCTTGAACAGCGGCTCTCCTTCGAACAGGGTCGCCGGGTACAGGCCGGTGGTGGCACCGGCATACAGCGGTTTATCGTCGTCCGGGCGGTTCAGGTCGATGACGAAACGCGAGTACTGCGCAGCCACCACACTGGCGCCCATGTCACGGGCAAAGTCGTACAACCTAGGAATATGCCAATCGGTGTCAGGCAGCCCTTGCGCCTGCTCGACCAAGCCGTCGCGCACCGCATCGCTCAGGCGCAAGCCTGCATGGGGCATGCTGATCAGCAGTGGCAGGCGGCCTTGGTGGAAACTCAGTACGTTGTCCATGGCACCTCGCTCAAATACAGATTTCGTGACCCTTGCGCACCACGCGCTTGGGCAGATCGCCGCCTAGCCAGTAGGCCAGGTCGGCAGGACGATCGATTTGCCAGGCGACGAAGTCGGCCACCTTGCCAACTTCAAGGGAGCCGTGGCTGCCCTCCAGGCCCAGGGCCGCGGCTGCGTGTAGCGTGACGCCGGCCAGGGCTTGTTCTGGCGTCATCCGGAAACAGGTACAACCCATGTTCAGCATCAGGCGCAGCGACAAACCTGGCGATGTGCCAGGGTTGAGGTCACTGGCCAGGGCCATCTTCACGCCGTGCCGACGCAGCGCGTCCATTGGCGGCAGCTGGGTTTCACGCAGGAAATAGAACGCCCCTGGCAGCAGCACGGCCACGGTGCCTGCGGCGGCCATGGCGATCGCGTCCTGCTCGGTCATGAACTCCAAATGATCGGCCGACAGCGCCTGGTAGCGCGCTGCCAGGCTGGAGCCATGCAACGAAGACAATTGCTCGGCATGCAGTTTCACCGGCAGGCCCAGCTCATGGGCTTTGATGAACACTTTCTCGACCTGCTGCGGGGAAAACGCCAAGTGCTCGCAGAACGCGTCCACCGCATCCACCAGGCCTTCGGCGGCCAATGCCGGCAGCATGTGATCGCAAATATGCGCGATATAGTCGTCCGCCCGGCCGGCGTACTCCGGCGGCAGGGCATGGGCGGCCAGGCAGGTGGCGCGCACCGTGAGCGGCAGCTCGTCAGCCAGGCGCCGAGCGACGCGCAGCATCTTGCGTTCGTTTTCCAAGTCCAGGCCGTAACCGGACTTGATCTCCAGGGTCGTCACACCGTCGCGCATCAATGCCTGAACGCGCTGGCGCGCACTGGCGAACAGTTCATCCTCGCTTGCCGCACGGGTGGCCCGCACGGTGCTGGCGATACCGCCGCCCTGGGCAGCGATTTCGGCGTAACTGACACCCTGCAGGCGCTGTTCGAACTCATCGCTGCGGTTACCGCCGAATACCACGTGGGTGTGGCAATCGATCAGGCCCGGAGTGACCCAGGCGCCGTCCAGATCCACGGTGCGTTCAAGCGCCGATATCTGCAATTGAGCGCGGGGGCCGATCCACTCGATAAGCCCGGCCTGGGTGACGATGGCCGCATCCTCGATGATCGAGTAACGGCCTTCTACCATGGTTGCCGCTTGGCAGTTATGCCAGAGGGTTCTCATGTGCAATCTCCTTGACTAGCGGTGCAGCTCAACTGGGGCGTGCTTGCCTGCACGGGGCTTGCACCACAGCAGGTAGGACGCCACCAGGAACACCACCCAGACTACACCGACCAGCAAGGCCGCCTGAGTGTCCGGGAAGTAACCGAGCACAGCAAAAATGAACACCATGAAGGCAATGGCCATGGCCGGGCCGTAGGGCCAGAACGGGACCGGGAACTTCAACCCCGCAGCCTCTTCACGGCTCATGCTGCGGCGCATGGCGACTTGGGTGACCAGGATCATCAACCACACCCACACGGTGGCAAACGTCGCGATGGAGGCGATCAACAGAAACACGTTTTCCGGGATCAGATAGTTGAGCAACACACCGATCAGCAACGCCGAGCCCATCACCACTACGGTCATCCACGGTACGCCGTGTCTGGACAGCTTGCCGAAGCTACGTGGCGCATGCCCTTGCTGGGCCAGGCCGTACATCATGCGGCCCGCGCCGAAGATGTCGCTATTGATGGCTGAAACAGCAGCCGAGATCACCACGACATTGAGCACCGCAGCTGCCGAGCCGATGCCCAGATTGTTGAAGATTTGCACGAAAGGGCTACCTTCGCTGCCGATCTGCGGCCACGGGTACAGGCACATCAGCACGAACAGGGTCAGTACGTAGAACAGCAGGATGCGCAGGGGCACGGCGTTGATCGCTTTGGGGATGACACGCTGTGGGTCCTTGGCCTCACCTGCAGTCACGCCGATGATCTCGATGCCACCAAAGGCGAACATCACCACGGCGAACGAGGCGACCAGTCCGGCGACGCCATTGGGCATGAAGCCGCCATGCGCGAACAGGTTGCCGATGCCCGCTGCATGCTCCCCGCTCACCTGGCTGAAACCAAACGCCATGATGCCAAGGCCTGCCAGGATCATCGCCACGATGGCGCCCACCTTGAGCAGCGACAGCCAGAACTCCATTTCGCCGAACACTTTGACGTTGCACAGGTTCAGGCCACCAATCACGAAGACGATGCCCAACACCCAGATCCAGCGCGCCACCTCGGGGAACCAGAAGCCCATGTAGATCCCGAAGGCAGTGACATCGGCGATAGCGACGATGACCATCTCGAACGCGTAGGTCCAGCCGAGGATGAACCCGGCCATGGGCCCGAGGTAGGTGGTGGCGTAGTGGCCGAAGGAACCCGCCACCGGGTTGTGCACGGCCATTTCGCCCAGTGCACGCATGACCATGAATACCGCCGCGCCGCCGATCAGATAGGCAAGCAGTACCGCTGGGCCGGCCATTTGAATGGCCGAGGCGGAGCCGTAGAACAAGCCAGTGCCGATGGCAGAACCAAGGGCCATGAAACGAATGTGGCGGGCCGTGAGCCCGCGTTTTAGACCTTGAGCTTGTTGCATGTCACGTCCTTGAATTGTTTTTGTGGTCGTGAGGTGGAAGTTCGCGGCTGAAGTCGCTCCTACGCTAATCGTGGGGGCGACTTCAGCCGCGAAAAGGCCGCATGGCGACTCAGGGGCATCACAGGCTAGGCAGTACACCGGCAGGCAGCAGCCCGGTCAGGCTACCTTTGGCCAACAGCTCCACAGCGGCCTCGATATCCGGCGCGAAGAAGCGGTCACGGTCGTAGTGCGGCACTTCACGGCGCAGCGCCTGGCGCGCCTGCTCCAACTTCACCGAGGTCTTCAGGCCTTTGCGCAGGTCCAGCCCCTGGCATGCACCCAGCCATTCGATGGCCAGCACACCACGGGTGTTCTCGGCCATTTCCCACAGACGCTTGCCTGCGGCCGGGGCCATCGACACATGGTCTTCCTGGTTGGCCGAGGTCGGCAGGCTGTCGACGCTGTGCGGATGGGACAAGGCCTTGTTCTCGCTGGCCAGGGCGGCAGCAGTCACCTGGGCGATCATGAACCCTGAGTTCACCCCGCCGTTTTCCACCAGAAACGGCGGTAGCTGCGACATGTGCTTGTCCATCATCAACGAGATGCGACGCTCGCTCAGCGAGCCAATTTCGGCGATCGCCAGGGCGATGTTATCAGCAGCCATGGCCACCGGCTCGGCATGGAAGTTGCCGCCGGAGATCACATCACCTTCAGCGGCGAACACCAGCGGGTTGTCCGATACCGCGTTGGCCTCGATGCCCAGGACTTCGGCTGCCTGGCGGATCTGGGTCAGGCAGGCGCCCATGACCTGCGGCTGGCAGCGCAGCGAGTAAGGGTCCTGAACCTTGTCGCAATTTTTGTGCGACAACGACACTTCACTGGCATCGCCCAGCAGGTCACGGAAGCAAGCGGCGGTGTCGATCTGGCCACGCTGACCACGCACTTCATGAATACGTGCATCGAACGGCGAGCGCGAACCCAGCGCTGCCTCAACGCTCAGCCCGCCACAAGCGATGGCAGCGGCATACAGGTCTTCGGCCTGGAACAACCCGCGCAGGGCGTAGGCGGTGGACGCCTGGGTACCGTTGAGCAGGGCCAAGCCTTCCTTGGCGGCCAGGGTCAGCGGCTCAAGGCCAGCCACTGCCAAGGCCTCGGTGGCCGACAGCCACTGGCCTTGGTGACGGGCCTTACCTTCGCCCAGCAGCACCAGCGACATATGCGCCAGCGGTGCCAGGTCGCCGGAGGCGCCGACCGAACCCTTGAGCGGGATGTGTGGGTAGACTTCGGCATTGACCAGGGCGATCAGCGCATCGATGACTTTGCGGCGGATACCGGAGAAGCCACGGCTCAAGCTGTTGATCTTGAGCACCATGATCAGCCGCACCAGGGCGTCGTCGAGCGGCGCGCCGATACCGGCGGCGTGGGACAACACCAGCGAGCGCTGAAGGTTTTCCAGGTCATGGCTGGCGATGCGGGTCGACGCCAGCAGGCCGAAACCGGTGTTGATACCGTAGGCGGTGCGGTCTTGGGCAATGATCTGCTCGACACAGGCAACGCTGGCTTCGATGGCCGCAGCGGCGCTGGCATCGAGCTGCAGGCGTACAGGTGCGGCGTGAATGGCGCGCAGTTGGGCCAAGGTCAGGGTGCCGGGCTTGAGGGTCAATTCGGTCACTTCGCTACTCCAATTCTGTCGGGGCCGCAGCCCCTCTTGTTATTCAGTATCAACCAAGCGCAGCGATCAGCCGGTGATCATCGGCAGGTCCAAGCCCTGCTCCTTGGCGCAGTCGATGGCGATGTCGTAACCGGCATCGGCGTGGCGCATCACCCCGGTACCCGGGTCGTTGGTCAACACCCGGGCAATTCGCGCCGCCGCTTCGTCGGTGCCGTCGCAAACGATGACCATGCCTGAGTGCTGGGAGAAGCCCATGCCCACCCCGCCGCCGTGGTGCAACGAAACCCAGGTAGCGCCGCCTGCTGTATTGAGCAAGGCGTTGAGCAGCGGCCAGTCGGAGACCGCGTCGGAGCCGTCGCGCATGGCTTCGGTTTCACGGTTGGGACTCGATACCGATCCGGAGTCCAGGTGGTCGCGGCCGATGACCACGGGCGCCGAGAGCTCGCCGCTGCGGACCATTTCGTTGAACGCCAGGCCCAGCTTGGCGCGCAGGCCCAGCCCAACCCAGCAGATACGTGCTGGCAAACCCTGGAAGCTGATGCGTTCGCTAGCCATGTCCAGCCAGCGGTGCAGGTGCGCGTCGTCGGGGATCAGCTCTTTGACCTTGGCGTCGGTCTTGTAGATGTCCTGGGCATCACCGGACAACGCCGCCCAGCGGAACGGGCCGATACCGCGACAGAACAGTGGGCGGATGTAGGCCGGGACGAAGCCTGGGAAATCGAATGCATTGGCCACGCCCTCTTCCTTGGCCATCTGGCGAATGTTGTTGCCGTAGTCGAAGGTCGGGATGCCCTGCTTCTGGAAGTCGAGCATGGCTTGCACGTGCACGGCCATCGACTGCTTGGCAGCCTTGACCACTGCTGCAGGCTCGGTCTGAGCACGGTCACGGTACTGCTCCCAGGTCCAGCCAGCAGGCAGATAGCCGTTGAGCGGGTCGTGGGCACTGGTCTGGTCAGTGACCAGGTCCGGGCGCACGCCACGCTTGACCAGCTCGGGCAGAATTTCGGCAGCGTTGCCGTGCAAGGCGATGGAGATCGCTTTGCCTTCGGCGGTGTATTTGGCGATGCGGGCCAGGGCGTCGTCCAGGTCGTTGGCCTGCTCATCGACGTAACGGGTTTCCAGGCGGAAGTCGATGCGGCTCTGTTGGCATTCGATGTTCAGCGAGCAGGCGCCTGCCAGGGTTGCGGCCAGTGGTTGGGCGCCGCCCATGCCGCCAAGGCCAGCAGTCAGGACCCACTTGCCTTTCAGGCTGCCGCCATAGTGTTGGCGACCGGCTTCGACGAAGGTTTCGTAGGTGCCCTGAACGATGCCCTGGCTGCCGATGTAGATCCAGCTGCCGGCGGTCATCTGGCCATACATGGCCAGGCCCTTGGCATCCAGTTCGTTGAAGTGTTCCCAGTTCGCCCAGTGCGGCACCAGGTTGGAGTTGGCGATCAATACGCGCGGGGCGTTGCTGTGGGTTTTGAACACGCCAACCGGCTTGCCCGACTGCACCAGCAGGGTTTCGTCGTCTTCCAGGCGGGTCAGGGTTTCGACGATTTTGTCGTAGCAGGCCCAGTTGCGCGCGGCGCGGCCGATACCGCCATACACCACCAGCTCTTTGGGGTTTTCCGCAACTTGTGGGTCGAGGTTGTTCATCAGCATGCGCAGCGGCGCTTCGGTCAGCCAGCTTTTGGCGGTCAGCTTGTTACCACGTGGGGCACGGATTTCAACGTCACGGTATTTGTTGTTGTCGGTCACGGGAAGGTCCTTGGCGGTTGTCCGCGGGCAGATGTGTCGTGAGCGATAGATAAACACATCTTTACTTGTATGTACAAGCATGGACAACCAAAATTCACGGACCTCGCCACTGGCCAGGGAAAGGATGCTGGTGCAGGGAACGGGCGGTGCGCATCGTCCCAGGCGCCGTATGACCTTAACGCAGCATCAGTTCAATCAGGCAGAACCGCCCTTGAATACACAGTTCCAGCAACCGCTGGTTACCGTCCACCCGCAAGCAGTCGTACACCCCCAACCGTTGTATATCGTGCCCTGCCACCGCCACCTCGACCTGCCCGCTGGCGGCGAACAGCAACAGCGTCGGTGCCGAGCTATAGACGCGGCTGGTACCGTCGAACCACTGCAAGCGCGCCCGATAGCGCTGCGGTGCATAGATGAGGTTGAAGTCACGGATCGGCCCGCCCAGCAGGTTGCAGCTCACCTGGCTCTGGCCATCGAAGGCATAAGCATCGAACGGCAGCAGGGGCCGGCTCTGCTCACCCTCCACCGTGAGGCGCATGCCCTCACCCTGCAGCACCGTGATGATCCGCTGGTACCCGGCGAATACTGAAAACCCGCCCGATTCCTCGATATCGGCAATCGACAGACGCCAGCCAAAACCATCGAGCCCTTCGCCATTGTCCCGGGTGATTTCTTCGGTGAAGCCGCCACCGTTCTTCCACGCCATGCGCGGGTAGTCCTGGGCACGCAGCAGCTGCATTTGGGTCATTTGCTGAAGCGTCCTTCGAGACGGTGACGGGAGCCTGGATGAATCAAGCGTGCGGCAGTAACCGGCTGGCGGCCAGACCATGTGCGCCGGCGGATCAGCAGGCAAGGCTCGCCACGTTCGATCTGCAGCAGGCGGCACTCTTCAGGCTCGGCGAGAATCGCCTCGACCACGTGCTCGCCCTCGGTCAACGGCGCAACCTGGGACAGGTAGGCATAGGGCGTCTGCCGGGTGAAGTCCTGCTTGAGGTAATCCGGGGCAATCGAAGCGTTTACGAAACGGTCCTCGATCTGCACCGGCACGCCGTTTTCGTAGTGCACGATCAGCGAATGAAACACCCGCTGCCCCTCACGCATGTCCAACGCCAAAGCGCGCTCCGAGCCTGCCGCTTCCTCGGCCAAGGTGATTACCTGGCAGCTATGCTGGTGGCCACGGCCGGCGATCTCGTCGGCGATATTGTTGACCTCGAACAGCGCAGAGCGGCTTTTGGGTTCGGCCACGAAGGTGCCTACACCCTGCATGCGCACCAGCAGGCCTTCGGCGGTCAGCTCACGCAAGGCGCGGTTGATGGTCATGCGGCTGAAGCCCAGCTCGCTGACCAGTTCACTCTCCGACGGCACCCGGTGGTGCGGCGGCCAGCTGCCGTTTTCGATCTGCTGGATGATCATCTGCTTGACCCTGGCGTACAGCGGCGCCGGGCCCTCGCCCATCTGGGCAACCAGCGCGGAGACAGGAGGTGTCGGCACGGCATTGAGTCCTTAGGCTATGGGGTGAGCGGTAGCTTGCCGCAGTTTACCCGGCAGGCAAACGCCTGTATATGTATATACAAGTTAACAATAACAGGATATTTGCCGATGCCCGCCTATTTCGCCGAACGCGCCCTGCTGCCTACAGGTTGGGCCCGTGATGTGCGCCTGGAAGTGTCCAGCGACGGCTTGCTCAGCCACGTGCAAACCGGCGCCTCGCACGAGGGCGCCGAGCGCCTGGCCGGGCCATTGCTGCCAGGCATGCCCAACCTGCATTCCCACGCGTTTCAACGGGCCATGGCGGGCCTGGCGGAAGTCGCTGGCAACCCTAACGACAGTTTCTGGACCTGGCGCGAGCTGATGTACCGGCTGGTCGGCAAGATCACCCCGGAGCAACTGCAGGTGATTGCCCGCCAGCTGTACATCGAAATGCTCAAGGCCGGGTACACCTCGGTGGCCGAATTCCACTATGTGCACCATGACCCTTCAGGCAAGGCCTACGCCGACCCGGACGAGCTGTCGCGGCGCATCAGTGCGGCCGCCGCCAGCAGCGGTATTGGCCTGACCCTGCTGCCGGTGCTGTACAGCCACGCAGGCTTTGGTGGTCAGGCGCCAAACGATGGGCAACGGCGCTTCATCAATTCCCAAGATCAGTATCTGCACATGCAGGCACGCCTGGCTCCCATCCTGGCGGCCCAGCCGGCACAGCGCCTGGGCTTGTGCTTCCACTCGCTGCGGGCGGTCACCCCCGGCCAGATCGCTGAAGTACTGGCGGCCAGCGACCGGCAAAGCCCGGTGCATATCCATATCGCCGAACAGCAGAAGGAAGTCGATGACTGCGTGGCCTGGAGCGGGCTGCGGCCTCTGCAGTGGTTGTATGAACATGTCGAGGTTGGCCCGCGCTGGTGCCTGGTGCATGCCACCCATGCCTTGGCCGATGAGGTCACGGCCATGGCACGCAGTGGCGCGGTGGCCGGGCTGTGCCTGACCACCGAAGCCAACCTGGGCGACGGCATATTCCCGGCCGTGGATTTCCTGGCCCAGGGCGGGCGCATGGGTATCGGTTCCGATAGCCATGTGTCGCTGAGCGTCGTTGAAGAGCTGCGCTGGCTGGAGTATGGCCAACGCCTGCGGGACCAGCGGCGCAACCGCCTGTACCGCAATGATCAGCCGATGGTCGGGCGCACGCTCTACGATGCGGCGTTGGCTGGCGGGGCACAGGCGCTGGGGCAGCCGGTTGGCGAACTCGCCGTGGGCAAGCGGGCGGACTGGCTGGTGCTCGATGGGCAGGACCCTTACATCGCCATGGCTGAAGGCGATGGCGTGCTCAACCGCTGGCTGTTCGCCGGCGGCGACCGCCAGCTGCGCGATGTGATGGTCAACGGGCAGTGGGTGGTGCGCCAGGGCCACCATGCAGATGAAGCGCAAAGCCAGCAGGCATTCACCGAGGTGTTGCGCACGCTTCTGGCCTGAAACCGATGGGGGCCGCCTTCAGCGCCCCCTCGGTTATCAATGCATTTGCACGATCTGCTTGTCGGGTGTCCGCCAGATCAGCCGGCTAGTGTCATAGCCCTGCTGCCGGGCCTTGGCCATGAGGCTCTCGCGCTGCCACTGCGCCAGGGTCGGCGTGCGCGACAGTAGCCAGAGGTACTTGCGATCCGGGCTGCCGACGATCGCCGTACGGTAGTGCTCATCGACGTACAGAATCCAGTAATCGCCCCGGGCGACCCCTGGGACCAAGCGGGTGAACCAGTTGTCGAACTCTACCCACAGCTTGTCGGTGTGCCCCGGCTCCTGGATGTTGGCATGGCCCTCGGCGCGCAGCCACTCGTCACCCAAAGTACGGCAGCGGTTGAGCACACCGAACGAGCCATCGGGCTTGAGGTTGTAGTGCGCCTCGGATTGCGCGCAATCGGCCTGGTATTTCATCGGCAGCCGCGCCAGTTCGTACCACTTGCCCTGGTAGCGTTTGAGGTCGACGTTGCCTGCGGTCTTCGGTGCCAGTGGGTCGGTGGAGGTACTGGCGCAGCCACCCAGCAGCATGGCCAGGCACAGCCCCAGCAGTAGGTGCAGACGCCTCATTTAAGGCCCTGCCCGGAGTACATCAATACTTTGTCGGAGGCGTATTGCACGCTGATGAAGCTCTTCTCGTCGCCCCAGGTGCAACTGCTCATACCCAGCGCGCCGGAGCACTCGGTGGGCGTGCCGAGCAGCTGCTCGACGTCGGCCTTGTTCATACCGGCCTTGAGCTTGGAATAGTTTTCCTGATTGATCTTGCTGCACGCAGTCAGCACGACGCACAACGACAACAGGGCGAGGGAACGCAACGACATGAAGGCACACTCCTGGATAGTAGACACAGGCGAGTGGCCTGCAGTGACCTTCGACGGGAAAATCCCTCCCTGGTTCCCCGGCAATTGCGCTTTAGTGGTACGCCGTTGGTCGGCCGGCCGTGGGTATACAATTAATGTTTTGCCCGGATCAGACGACACAGCGAGCACGCTGTGGCCGCGTGGCCCCTGCGCCCTCCTTTGCCTTGCCTTGTGCAGACCAGAAAAATGACCAAGAACCTCAAGTTCAGCCACAAGATCCTGCTGGCCGCCGCCCTGGTGGTGGCCGTTGCCTTTACCTGTTTCGTACTGTTCAACGACTATCGCCAACGCCAATCCCTGCGCAGCGACACACAAACCAACCTGCAGAACCTGGGCACCCTTACCGCAGGCAACATCCGCAACTGGCTCGACAGCCGTATCCAGCTGCTCGACTCCCTGGCCCAGCAAATAGCACTCGACGGGCCAGGCAAAGCCAGCCTTAGCCGTAGCTTGGCCCTGCCCGTGTACAGCAAGAACTTTCAACTCACCTATTTCGGGGGCCAGGACGGCAGCATGCAGTCGGTGCCTGCGGGTAACCGCGCTGCCGATTACGACCCACGGGCTCGCGGCTGGTACAAGGCTGCCACTGCCAGCGGCCAGACCATCGTTACCGAGCCCTACCTTTCGGCATCGGCCGGCAAGCTGGTGATCACCCTGGCGACACCGGTGCAGCAAGCCGGACGACTGGTGGGGGTCAGTGGTGTGGATACTGACCTGAAGACCGTCAGCGACCTGATCAATGCGCTGAACTTCAACGGCCAGGGCCATGCCTTCATCGTCAACGGCCAGGGCAAGGTCATGATTCACCCCAACGCCGAGCTGGCCTTGAAAACCCTGGCCGATATCTACCCCCAGGACACTCCTCGAATCGGCAGTGGCCTGAAGGAACTCGAAGCAGGTGGGCGCAAGCAGTTCATCAACTTCACCCACATCGACGGAGTGCCTTCGGCCGACTGGTACGTCGCCCTGGTACTCGACCAGGACGCAGCCTTCGCCATGCTGGGCGATCTACGCACCTCAGCGGTGGTCGCTACGCTGATCGCGGTGGTGGTGATCATCGCCCTGCTGGGCTTGCTGATCCGCGTGTTGATGGCGCCCTTGCACCTGATGGGCCGCGCCATGCATGACATCGCCGAAGGCGAAGGCGACCTCACCCGGCGCCTGAGCATTCATGCACACGATGAGTTCGGCAGCCTCGGCCAGTCATTCAACCGCTTCGTCGAGCGTATCCACCAGTCGATTCGTGAGGTAGCCTCGGCCACCAGCCAGGTCAATGCCGTGGCAGCCCAGGTGGTGAGCGCGTCGAATGCGTCGATCGACAAAGCCGATCAGCAGTCCAGCCGCACCAGCAGCGTGGCAGCCGCGATTAACCAGTTAGGCGCCGCCACGCAGGAGATCGCCCAGAATGCCGCCCAGGCCTCGCAGCACTCCAGCGAGGCGCGGGGCTTGGCCGAAGATGGCCAGCAGGTGGTCGGCCGCACCATTGAGGTGATGAACCAGCTATCGGCGCGCATCAGCGATTCGTGCGGCAATATCTCAACGCTCAATGAGCACACCGCCAACATTGGTCAGATCCTCGATGTGATCAGCGGCATATCCCAGCAAACCAACCTGCTGGCGCTCAACGCCGCGATCGAGGCGGCCCGTGCCGGCGAGGCCGGGCGCGGCTTTGCCGTGGTGGCGGACGAAGTGCGCAACCTGGCGCACCGTACACAGGAGTCGGCGCAGCAGGTGCAGCGCCTGATCGAAGAACTGCAAGCAGGCGCGCAGATGGCCGTCAGCACCATGAACCAGAGCCGTGAGCACAGTGACCACAGCGTTGGTATCGCCAACCAGGCCGGCGAGCGACTAGGCAGTGTGACCCAGCGCATTGGTGAGATCGATGGCATGAACCAGTCGGTGGCCACCGCCACGGAAGAACAAACGGCAGTGGTCGAGTCGATCAATGTCGACATCACCGAAATCAACACGTTGAATCAGGAAGGCGTGCAGAACCTGCAGAGCACCTTGCGCGCCTGCAATGACCTTGAACATCAGGTCGAACGATTGAAGCACTTGGTGGGTAGTTTCAGGATCTGAATGCGGCGGCGCCTCTTCGCGGGTTCACCCGCGAAGAGGCGCTCTGATCAGAACCTGGACCCAGGCTCCAGCAGGAAGTCCATCTCCTCACTGGTACTCGGCCGCCCCAACACCAGGTTACGGTGCGGGAAGCGGCCGAACCGCGCGATCACCCGCTGGTGCTGCTCGGCGTAATCAAGAAAGCCTTCAAACAAACGCCGGTGCTCCTCGGGCTGTTCCTGCAGCAGCGCCTGATAGCGCTCGACACACAGGTTCTGCCAGTCCAACACCTCGGCATGCTCCAGCACCAGCAGCACGAACACCCGCTGGATCGGCAGCAACTGGTAATCCCAGTGCTTCTGCAGGCCCTGCAGAGCCACTACCTGGGCCCGCCGGTCGCCCTCGAAGGCGCGCGGCGTGTCTCGGTAAAGCATGCGCGGCAACTGGTCCAGCAGGATCAACAGGCCAAGCCAGCCTTGCGGGCTCTGCTGCCATTCGTCGAGCCCACCGGCCAGGGCGTGCTCGACCAGGTCGCCGAACAGCGCTTGTGCCTCGGCATCGTAGTGCTTACCGAACCACAGCGTGCTCTTCTCGTCAGCCACGGCCTGGGGACTGGTGCCCCAACCGAACCACCACTCCAGCAACGGCTGCCAAGGTGCGAGCATGATTTACTCCTTGTGGTAGGCGGTGACGCGCTCGACCTCTTCCTTCGAGCCAAGGATTACCGACACGCGCTGGTGCAGGCTCTCAGGCTTGATGTCGAGGATGCGATCGTAACCATTGGTCGAGGCGCCGCCAGCCTGTTCGATGATGAACGACATCGGGTTGGCTTCGTACATCAGGCGCAGCTTGCCCGGCTTGCTCGGCTCACGGGCATCGCGCGGGTACATGAACAGGCCACCGCGGGTCAGGATGCGATGCACATCGGCGACCATCGAGGCGATCCAGCGCATGTTGTAGTTCTTTTTCAGCGGGCCGGTCTCGCCTGCCAGCAGTTCGCCCACGTAGCGCTGCACTGGCGCTTCCCAGTGACGCTGGTTGGACATGTTGATGGCGAACTCGGCGGTGGTTTCCGGGACGCGGATGTTTTCGTGGGTCAGGACGAAGCTGCCCAGTTCGCGGTCCAGGGTGAAGCCCTTGACGCCATTGCCCAGGGTCAGGATCAGCATGGTCTGCGGGCCATAAATGGCATAACCGGCGGCGACCTGCTGGGTGCCTGGCTGCAGGAAGGCGTTTTCGTTGAGGGTTTCGTTCTGGCTCAGGTATTCGTTAGGGCAACGCAGTACCGAGAAGATGGTGCCGACCGAAACGTTGACGTCGATGTTCGACGAGCCGTCCAGTGGGTCGAAGACCAGCAGGTAGGCACCCTTGGGATACTTGCCCGGGATCTGGTAGGCGTTGTCCATTTCCTCGGAGGCCATGCCGGCCAGGTGGCCGCCCCACTCGTTGGCTTCAAGCAGGATATCGTTGGAGATCACGTCCAGTTTCTTCTGGACTTCGCCCTGCACGTTTTCAGTGCCCATGCTGCCCAGCACGCCACCCAGGGCGCCTTTGGACACGTGATGGCTGATTTCCTTGCACGCACGCGCCACCACTTCGATCAGGAAGCGCAGATCGGCAGGGGTATTGTTGCTGCGGGTCTGCTCAATCAGATAGCGACTCAGGGTAACGCGGGACATGTATGGCTCCGAAAGGATAGGGGGAGATAAACCCCCGCAGTTTACAGTGAGAGTGGCGAGCTAGCGAGTGATGAGACTCACCACGGCTCTCTGACGGCACAATAGGTCGGTAGTTCAGCCTGCGCCAGGCAGGTGGTCGGCCCAAGGGCCATTGGCGGATGAACACGCTCCCACCAAGCAGCCGGAGATTGCTGATGGTAGGAGCGGGTTAACTGGCGAAGGTGCCAGCACGGGCTTAGATCAATCCAGAGCCTTCCAGATTTCGGTGGCATATTCGCGAATGGTCCGATCCGACGAGAACCAGCCCATCTTGGCCGTATTGAGCACGGCCATGCGCCACCACTGCTCCGGTGTGTGCCACAGCTCTTCGACCCGCTGCTGGGCATCCCAGTAGGCATCGAAGTCCGCGCACACCAGGAAGCGATCATAGGCGACCAGCCCGTCGATCAGCCCGCTGTAACGCGACGGATCGTCAGGTGAGAACACCCCGCTACGGATGGCTTGAAGCACGTCGTTCAGCCGATTGGAGGCGGCAATCGCGGCGCTGGCGCCGAAGTCGTTGGCTTTGCGGCGCGCCTCTACCTGCTGGGCGGTGAGGCCGAAGATGAACATGTTGTCCGCACCCACGTGTTCGCACATCTCGACGTTGGCGCCATCGAGTGTGCCAATGGTCAGCGCGCCATTGAGGCCGAACTTCATGTTGCTGGTACCGGATGCCTCGTAACCGGCCGTGGAAATCTGCTCGGACAGGTCCGCCGCCGGAATGATGCTCTCGGCCAGGCTGACGTTGTAGTTGGGCAGGAATACCACCTTCAGCAGGCCGCGCACGGTCGGGTCATTGTTCACGACCCGCGCGATGTCGTTGGCTAGCTTGATGATCAGCTTGGCCTGTTGGTAGCTGGCAGCGGCCTTGCCGGCGAAGATCTTCACCCGTGGTACCCAGTCGGTGCCGGGGTCGTTGCGCATGGCCTGGTACAGCGCCACGGTGTGCAGCAGGTTGAGCAACTGGCGCTTGTATTCGTGAATCCGTTTGACCTGCACATCGAACAGCGCCTCGGGGTTCACCGTGACCCCGATGCGGTCCTGGATGATGCTGGCCAGCGCACGCTTGCTGTGCAGCCGCTGGGCAGCGAACGCCTTGCGGAAGCTGGGCTTGTCAGCAAACGGCAGCAGCCCGGCCAGACGGCCTTCGGGGTCGTCCAGCAGCTCTGGGCCAAGCGCTTCGGTCAGCATCGCGGTCAATTGCGGGTTGGACTGGAACAACCAACGGCGGAAGGTGATGCCGTTGGTCTTGTTGTTTATGCGCTCGGGGTAAAGCTTGTGCAACTCGGAGAACACCGTGCTTTTCATCAGCTTGCTGTGCAGCGCCGACACACCGTTCACGCTGTGCGACCCGAGGAACGCCAGGTTACCCATGCGCACCCGGCGGCCGTTGTCCTCTTCGATCAGCGACACGGCGCGCAGCACGTCGAAATCGTGCTGCCCTTTGGCGCGCAGAGCGTCGATGTGATAGGCATTGATCAGGTAAATGATCTGCATGTGCCGCGGCAGCATGCGCTCCATCAGCGCCACCGGCCAGGTTTCCAGCGCCTCCGGAAGCAGCGTGTGGTTGGTGTAGGCCAGGGTGCCGACGGTTAGCGACCAGGCGGTGTCCCAGGGTATTTCATGCTGATCGACCAACAGGCGCATCAGCTCGGCCACAGCAATCGAGGGGTGCGTGTCGTTGAGCTGGATGGCGGCCGCGTCAGGCAGGTTGAGCAGGTCTTTGTGCATGTTCAGGTGACGGCGCAGCAAGTCCTGCAGCGATGCCGACACGAAGAAGTACTCCTGGCGCAGGCGCAACTCCTGCCCAGCCTCGGTGCTGTCGGCTGGGTAGAGCACGCGCGAGATGCTCTCGGCCCTGGCCACTTCGGCGACAGCGCCCAAATGGTCGCCGGCATTGAAGCGTTCCAGGTGCAGCTCTTCCAGTGCCCGCGCACGCCAAAGGCGCAGGGTGTTGACGCTCGAGCCACGCCAGCCCACCACCGGGGTGTCATAGGCCACTGCCCGCACGGTCTCGCCCGGCCACCACACCTGACGCTGTTCGCCATGGGCGTCGTGCACCGTTTCGACGCTACCGCCGAAGCTGATGGGGTAGATCACCTCTGCCCGCTCGAACTCCCAAGGGTTGCCGAAATCCAGCCAGTTCTCGGTCTGCTCCTGTTGCCAGCCGTCGACCACGGCCTGACGGAACAAACCATGCTCGTAGCGGATGCCGTAACCGTGGGCGGCAATGCCCAGTGTCGACATGCTTTCCATGAAGCACGCGGCAAGACGCCCCAGGCCACCGTTGCCCAAGGCCGCATCGGGTTCGAGCAGGCGAATGCGCTCAAGATCCACGCCCAGGCCTTGCAGCGCTTCACGGGCGATCTCCAGGTACCCGAGGTTGCTCAGGCTGTCGTACAGCAGCCGGCCGATGAGAAACTCCAGAGAAAGGTAATAGACCCGCTTCTGGCTGCGACGGTAAGCCTGGCGGGTGTGGTCCATCCAGTGGTCGACCATGTGGTCGCGCGCAGCCAGGGCGATGGCTTCGAACCAGTCATGGTCGAAGGCATGCTCTGGGTCTTTGCCGACCGCGTAGGTCAGTTTGCTCAGCACCGCGGCGCGAAAATCGGCCACCTCGGCGTCACGTGGGTTGGTTTCCTGGGACATACGGCATCCTCGGGCAAATGGACGAATCACAGGGAGAGTGTTGAGACTAGCCACTTCGACACAGAGTGACAGATGACGTTCGCAGTTTTCATGCCCGATTGCCAAATCCGGCAAAAGGTTGTTCACAATTTGAACAACTCCGGTATCATCGCGCGCCCCAAGACCGTGATTCACCTCTTATAAAACGATGAAAACGACCCTGATCGCCGCGGCCGAAGTCGACCGCCTGGAGACTTGGCAGCGCTACACCAGCAATATGTGCCATGGCTGCCATTCGACGTGCTGCACCCTGCCGGTAGAGGTGAAGATCAAGGATCTGATCCGCATCGGCGTAGTGGATGAGTTCGAGAAAGACGAGCCGCCGAAGAACATCGCCAAACGCCTGCAGAAAGACGGCATCATCGAGCGCTTCAACCAGAAGTCGGGGATCTTCACCCTGACCCGCATGAGCAACGACGATTGCCTCTATCTGGATCGTAAAAGCCGGCTTTGCACCATTTATGACAAACGCCCGGACACCTGCCGCAATCACCCCAAGGTTGGGCCGCGGCCGGGTTATTGTGCGTACAAGCCGAAGGTGGTTGGGCGCTGACGCTATTGAGTTGAGTGTTGCGGTGCGGCGGATATCGAGCTGACGGTATTGACTTGATTGTGGTGGTGCGGCGGATATCGAGCGCCGCCCGCGCGGCGCATCGCGAGCTGCGCTCGCTCCTACGTTTGTTTCCGGCCAATAACGCCTGTAGCAGACGCGCGCGACCGCCTTGTCTGTACGACGCGACATTGCGCCATGCACCAAGGCGTCCGCGCGCAAATCCCACAGGATCAATTGGCCCGAAACAAACGTAGGAGCGAGCGCAGCTCGCGATGCGCCGCGCGGGCGGCGCTCGATCTCCCAGGCGCTGAAAATGCCAAGGCGAACCCACGCTGGCCTACCCGCAACCTCAAAACAAACCCACCCCGCCACCATTCCCACTCAACCGCCAGACATTTCCTACAAATTCAATCTAGCGATCTCACTCCCTGCGAAATACCCTACAAACCCTGTCGACTCGCATCTGATTGTTGCTGGAAACCTGTCCCTCTAGGCTCACCAGGTCGCTGACGGTTCAGCGATCGGGTGTGGAAACCCGGCAATTCATGAGAACTGCGACTGTCGTTATGGCGGTTGTACGCGGAAGGCTGCTTAGCCTACCGGGGTTCTCATGCCTGGTTTTCCACTCCGCGTACAATCGCCGCCCTTGCGTGTGGAAACGCAAGCGCGGGGTAAAGACATGAGAGCGAGCCATGAAAAAAATCGTCCCCGACCCACCCCACCACTTCGATCTCCCAGACGGCACGACCCTCACCCACGCCATCTGCGAAAACCTCGTTCCACTCGACCATGTAGTGGTCAACATCACCCATTACCTGATGATCGCCTATAACCACTGCCACCGCGCCGTCGACACCGTCGAGGATGATCGCACGCGCGAAACGCTGGTCAATGGCCTGCGCGCCATGCAATTGGCCTGGGGGCAGGCGGATGCGTTATCGCACGCCTTGGAGCGAACCGGCAGCAGCCATTGATGCCCGACCCTTCGCGGGTACCCGCACCTCTTGTGGGGGCGGCTTCACCCGCGAACACCAGCGCAGCCGGTGTCACCCACAACTGGACTCAGGCAATTGGATCGATGACCGACGACAACCCGATCACTCCCGGAAAAACCTGCTTTTACCAAGGCGACGATCACAAACAACCGCTGTTTCAAGTCTGCGCGGGTATACCCTGCCAGGACGCCCGCGATCAAGCCTCCGAGCTGATGGGCTGCGTGCGCGACCTGACACTGAACGCGGTCATGGAAAACGACCCGCAACTGATATGGGCTGCGCACTACCTCAGTGCATTGGCCAAGGCTCTACTGGACGACGCCGAACTCGGCATGCCCCACCGAACCAGCTTCTGAAGCGATCTACGCGGGGAAGCTGCGGCAAGCCCCCCCTGATCCATCGGAGGGTGCTCGGGGTAGCTCTGCGGCAATACGCTGACCGGGCTGGTTGCGATGAAGCCATCAGCGAACTTCGCTTCGACGAACTGCGCTTGCCACCCAGTAGCTGGCGCCGTACGTTGCAGAACGAAGTGTTGCTTGGGCGCGAGCGTCTCGGACAGGTAACGCACCCCGCAGGCATAGCGGAAATCTCGGTCCCGACTGTTGCTCGCCGTCCATACCTTCACCGCCACTGGCGGTTCGGAAAAGTCGACCAACATCTGCCCGGCCTGCCCGCTCGCTGTCACCTTCACACTAGGCAGTGGCTTGCCATCGCGCAGGCGCGTAACAAGCGGCACCAAAGTGCTGACCACCGCTTTTCGCACGCCACCATGGTCAGAGTTAGGCAACACCCTCAAACTCGTCACACCAGGTAGGCGCTGCTGATAATCAGTGACCGGGTCAGGTGCGAAGAAGTCGTCGCCGCTGGCGGACACCAGATATTTGGGAATGGCCAGCCGCTGCCCCTCCTCGCCCAGGTACTGCATCGGATCCATCATCATCATCAGCCGCTCGAATGCTGGGGTGCCCAGTTGCTGCAGAACACCGGCCTGCTGGTAGGCACCCAGCGCCAGAGGCCAGTGCCCCCCATAACGCTTGCGCAATCCGCTCAGCATTCCCGAAACGTCCGCAATGTCGATCACACTGGGCACGATGGCCATCACCCGCTCATCGGCCAATGCCGTAAGCCACGCACTCCAGCCGCGCTTGGAGGCACCGGTGATGATGAAACGCTCAACCGTGAGGCCCTGCTTTGCCAGTTCCTGCTGGGCCAAGTCCATCGCCCGGCTCGCCGCCGCAGCCATCGGCACATGCAGCGGCAGTTCCGGCGCAGCCCCGCGCAGTGAGTGGGCCCAGGTGTGGGCCACGGCGTCATCTTCACGCAATGGCTTGTCGACATCGCTGAAGATCACGTACTGGTTGGGTACATCGCTGATCATGACCACGGCCATCTGCGCCTTGAGGGCGATTTCGCGCAATGCTTCTCGAGCATAGTCGGGCACTTGCGCCGGCCCGTGCCGCACGCCGTTGTTCACCACCAGCAAGGCTTTGCCAGGCACTGCGTTGTCGGGAATGTGCAGCTCGACATTGTGCACCCAGCGGCGCGGCTCCAGCACCGGGGCTGGCTCCCACACCTGCGAAACCATCTGCAGACGACGCAATGCATAGCCAGGCTCGGAGGCCTGTTCCAACAGTTCTGCTTCCAAGGGTGCCTGGCGCACCTTGTCCATGTGGCACTGGACGACATCCTGCGGTCGCGCATTGGCGCATTCGCGCCCGGTGCAAGCCTGCAGGCCAACCATCAGGCAGGGGATGGCCATTGCCAAGCGGTAATTCATGGTCATGCTTCCTCTCCAAGAAAATGCACGCCACGCTAGGCATGACCAAAAGCGCCCACAAGTCGCAAAATGCACTGGCAGATGCAAACTACACAACCTTGAGACATCAGCTACAAAAACCGCGCACCCTCAAAACAAAAACGCCCCCGGCCTTTCGACCGGGGGCGTTTTCATTCAGCCTGAGCTAACTCAGTTCTTGGCTTTCTTGGCAGCGCGGGTACGCTCGCCTTCGTCCAGGATCTTCTTGCGCAGACGGATCGACTTCGGCGTCACTTCGCACAGCTCGTCGTCCTGGATGAATTCCAGAGCCTGCTCGAGGGTGTGGCGAACTGGCGGTACCAGGGCGATGACTTCGTCTTTGCCCGAAGCACGCATGTTGTCGAGCTTCTTGCCTTTGGTCGGGTTAACGCCCAGGTCGTTGTCGCGGCTGTTCAGGCCGATGATCTGACCGTTGTAGATCTCCTGGCCGTGTTCGACGAACAGCTTGCCACGCGCCTGCAGAGTTTCCAGCGAGTAGGTCAGCGCCTTGCCAGTTTCGACCGAAACCAGAACGCCGTTCAGACGGCCGGACATCTGGCCCGACTTCATGGTGTCGTAGCGATCGAAGATCGAAGTCAGGATGCCTGCACCGTTGGTCAGGGTCAGGAACTGGTTACGGAAACCGATCAGACCACGGGCTGGAATGTTGTACTCCAGGCGAACACGGCCCTTGCCATCCGGAACCATGTTGGTCAGGTCGCCCTTACGCAGGCCCATCTCTTCCATCACCTTGCCCTGGGATTCTTCAGGGATGTCGATGGTGACATTCTCGAACGGCTCCTGCTTGACGCCGTCGACTTCGCGGATGATCACTTCAGGACGGCCCACGGCCATCTCGAAGCCTTCACGGCGCATGGTTTCGATCAGTACCGACAGGTGCAGCTCACCACGGCCCGATACCTTGAACTTGTCTGGGGAGTCGGTTTCCTGAACGCGCAGAGCTACGTTGTACAGCAGTTCCTTGTCCAGACGGTCCTTGATGTTACGGCTGGTGACGAACTTGCCTTCCTTGCCGCAGAACGGCGAGTCGTTGACCTGGAAGGTCATCGAAACGGTTGGCTCGTCAACGGTCAGCGGCTTCATCGCTTCGACCGCATCTGGGGCGCACAGGGTGTCGGAGATGAACAGCTCGTCGAAACCGCTGATGCAGACGATGTCGCCAGCCTGGGCTTCTTCCACGTCGACGCGGTGCAGGCCGTGGTGGCCCATCAGCTTGAGAATACGGCCGTTACGCTTCTTGCCATTGGTGTCGATGGCGACCACTGGCGTGTTCGGCTTGACGCGACCACGGGCGATACGGCCAACGCCGATAACGCCGAGGAAGCTGTTGTAGTCCAGAGCGGAGATCTGCATCTGGAACGGGCCTTCACGGTCAACCGATGGCGCAGGTACGTTGTCGACGATCGACTGGTACAGGGCGGTCATGTCTTCGCCCATGGCGGTGTGGTCCAGGCCGGCAATGCCGTTCAGGGCCGAGGCGTAGACGACTTTGAAGTCCAGCTGTTCGTCGGTGGCACCGAGGTTGTCGAACAGGTCGAAGATCTGGTCCAGTACCCAATCAGGGCGCGCACCCGGACGGTCGACCTTGTTGATCACGACGATTGGCTTGAGGCCGGCTTCGAACGCTTTCTTGGTTACGAAGCGGGTTTGCGGCATTGGGCCGTCTTGGGCATCGACCAGCAGCAGCACGGAGTCGACCATCGACATTACACGCTCAACCTCGCCACCGAAGTCGGCGTGGCCGGGGGTGTCGACGATGTTGATGTGGTAGCCATTCCAGTTGATGGCGGTGTTTTTCGCCAGAATGGTAATACCGCGCTCTTTTTCCTGGTCGTTGGAGTCCATGACGCGCTCGTCGTTGAGCTCGTTACGCTCCAGAGTGCCGGACTGACGCAGGAGTTTGTCGACCAGGGTGGTTTTACCATGGTCAACGTGGGCGATGATGGCGATGTTACGCAGATTTTCGATCACAACTGTATCTCGATCAGAGGATTCGGTTGCCGCCAGTGTAGGCGGCGAATATGTAGAGTTTGAGGCTCAGCGGGCCCGATGGTCGGGAGGGCGATGGCGGATGCTGCCGCCATACAGCCCTGGCGTCTTATGTCGGACGATAAACACGCACATTGGCATGTCCCTCACTGAGCAGGTGGTGTGCGTGCAAACGGCTCATCACACCTTTGTCGCAGTACAGCAAGTACTGGCGTGTAGGGTCCAGATGCTTGAACTTGCTGTTGATCGCGTAGAACGGCATGGCCTGCACATCGACCCCGTCCAGCACCAGAGGTTGGTCTTCCTGGGCATCGGGGTGACGGATGTCGATGACGATCTGGCCCGGCAACGCCTCGGCCACTTCCTCGATTTCGATGTCCTTGCCCAACTCGTCGATAACATGGTCGATGGAGATGAACTTGGCGCGCTCCAAGGCACGCTCCAGCACGGCCATGTCGAACTGCTTTTCTTCATGTTCTATGCGGTGACGCTTGGCATGGGTGGTCGGGTTCACCGAGATGACGCCGCAGTATTCGGGCATGTGCTTGGCGAAGTCGGCCGTGCCGATTTGCGTGGCCTGGTCGATGATGTCTTGCTTGTGGCTGGCCAGCAATGGGCGCAGCACCAGCTTGTCGGTGGCCGAGTCGATGATCGACAGGTTCGGCAGCGTCTGGCTGGAGACCTGGGAAATCGCTTCCCCAGTGACCAGCGCATCGATCTGCAGGCGCTCGGCCATGTGCGCGGCGCCGCGCAGCATCATGCGCTTGAGGGTCACGCCCATATAGCTGTTGTCGACTTTGTTGAGAATCTCGCCGACCACTTCTTCGAACGGCACGCTGATGAACAGCACCCGCTGGCTGCTGCCGTACTTTTTCCACAGATAATGCGCAACTTCCATTACCCCCAGCTCGTGGGCACGCCCCCCAAGGTTGAAGAAGCAGAAGTGGGTCATCAGGCCGCGGCGCATCATCTGGTAGGCGGCCACGGTGGAGTCGAAACCACCGGACATCAGTACCAACGTCTGCTCAAGAGCGCCAAGCGGGTAACCGCCAATGCCGTTGTGCTGGTTGTGAATGACGTACAGGCGCTGGTTGCGAATTTCGATACGCACCATTACCTCTGGCGCCTTCAGGTCGATGCCGGCGGCGCCGCATTGCTGGCGCAGCTGGCTGCCGACGTAACGATCGACGTCCATCGAGGTGAAGTCGTGGTGCCCGCCACGTTTGCAACGTACGGCAAAACGCTTGCCTGCCAGCAGATGGCCGAAGTGGTGTTTGCACTTGGCGACGATGTCGTCGAAATCACCCAGCGGGTATTCTTCTACCTGCAGGAAGTGAGTGATACCCGGTGTGCAGGTCAGGCGCTCGATCATCTCGCGCTGAACCTTCTCGTCCTCGACGCGGGTGACCACTTCGAGATTGTCCCAGACACCATCGACCGCGAGCTCGGGATCCAGATCCTTGAGCACGTTGCGGATGTTCTTGCCGAGCTGGCGGATGAAGCGCTTGCGCACCGGCCGGCTTTTGATGGTGATTTCTGGGAAGACTTTGACGATGAGTTTCATTGGTTAACAGCGCGCGCAGGGCCTGCCGAAAATGAGGGGCGCGAATTATAGCGGAAATTGCTCAGGATTTGAGCAACTTTTGATCAGAAGGTTTGATATAGATGAAAGGGGCGGTTTTTGAGGGTGCCTGTGAGATCGAGCGCCGCGCGGGCGGCGCTCGATCGCAAACGCACCACAAAAACGACGCCAAGCACCACAACAGTGCACACATAACAAAAAACGCATCAAAACCGTGCGCTATTACCCGCGAGCCCGCCACCAAATGCCCGCAAACGCCCCTTTTTATCTCACGCTCGCCATTTTCGGGCACTGGCATGCAATTTGCTCCCTTGTGAGGCAGGTACGCTTGGCCGACTATCCGCGCCCAGCAACACCCTTTTTCCAGGGCGGCGGCCTACCGCGCTCTAGACCATCCGGAGGACAACATGTCGAAGTCGGTTCAACTCATCAAAGATCATGACGTCAAGTGGATTGATCTGCGTTTCACGGACACCAAAGGCACCCAGCACCACGTGACCATGCCGGCGCGTGATGGCCTGGACGAAGACTTCTTCGAAGTCGGCAAGATGTTCGACGGTTCCTCCATCGCTGGCTGGAAAGGCATCGAAGCATCCGACATGATCCTGATGCCGGTCGATGAAACCGCCGTTCTGGACCCGTTCACCGAAGAGCCGACCCTGATCATCACCTGCGACATCGTCGACCCGTCGAGCATGCAGGGCTACGATCGCGACCCACGTGCGATCGCCAAGCGCGCCGAAGAGTACCTCAAGAGCACTGGCATCGGTGACACCGTATTCGCCGGCCCAGAGCCAGAATTCTTCATCTTCGACGAAGTGAAGTTCCAGTCGGACATCTCCGGCTCGATGTTCAAGATCTTCTCCGAGCAAGGCTCGTGGATGACCGGCGCTGACGTAGAAGGCGGCAACAAAGGCCACCGTCCGGGCGTCAAAGGCGGCTACTTCCCAGTTCCGCCGTTCGACCACGACCACGAAATCCGTACTGCCATGTGCAACGCGCTGGAAGAAATGGGCCAGACCGTTGAAGTTCACCACCACGAAGTGGCGACTGCCGGCCAGAACGAAATCGGCGTCAAGTTCAACACCCTGGTGAAGAAAGCTGACGAAGTTCAGGCACTGAAATACGTCGTGCACAACGTTGCCGACGCTTACGGCCGTACCGCTACCTTCATGCCTAAGCCACTGTACGGTGACAACGGCTCGGGCATGCACGTACACATGTCGATCTGGAAAGAAGGCAAGAACACCTTCGCCGGTGAAGGCTATGCCGGCCTTTCGGAAACCGCTCTGTACTTCATCGGCGGTATCATCAAGCACGGTAAGGCCCTGAACGGCTTCACCAACCCATCGACCAACTCCTACAAGCGTCTGGTTCCAGGCTTCGAAGCTCCGGTAATGCTGGCCTACTCGGCTCGCAACCGTTCCGCCTCGATCCGTATTCCTTACGTCGGCAGCCCGAAAGCCCGCCGTATCGAAGCCCGCTTCCCGGACCCATCGGCTAACCCATACCTGGCCTTCGCGGCCCTGCTGATGGCTGGCTTGGATGGCATCCAGAACAAGATTCACCCAGGCGATGCTGCCGACAAGAACCTGTACGACCTGCCACCAGAAGAAGCCAAGGACATCCCGCAAGTTTGCGGCAGCCTGAAAGAGGCTCTGGAAGAACTGGATAAAGGCCGTGCGTTCCTGACCAAGGGCGGCGTGTTCTCCGACGACTTCATCGATGCCTTCATCGAGCTGAAGAGCGAAGAAGAAATCAAGGTCCGTACCTTCGTGCACCCGCTGGAATACGAGCTGTACTACAGCTGCTGATCTGATCGGCGCCTGGCGTCGATAAGCTGATCGACACGGCCTCCCTCGGGAGGCCGTTTCTGTTTCTGCCTTCAGCAACTTCGGAAGGCTCCTACCCGCAGCCCAGCCTAGCTTCTGCACACTCGAACCTTCACTCAAAGGAGGTTCAGCATGCGTACACCCCTGCTTGTGGCAACCGCCAGCCTTGTTCTCACCGGCTGCGCGGCATCAGAACCAAACCACCTAGCCTTCGGCCCACTGCTCGAAACCATCGAGCGTCGCCTGGATTTGGCGCAAGCGGTCGCCTTGCACAAGTGGGACAACGGCCAACCTGTTCAGGCCAGCACCCGTGAACGGCAAGTAGTGGCCAATGTGCGGGCGGCCGCAGCTGAATATGGCCTGGCTGCAGAGCGCGCCGAGGCGTTCTTCGCTGACCAGATCGAGGCAAACAAACTGGTGCAGTACACACTGCTTTTCCACTGGCAACGCGTGGGCGCAGCACCAGACGAGCCGCGCAGCGACCTGCAACGGCAAATCCGCCCTCAACTGGACCAGCTACAGAGCGCCTTGCTCAGGCAACTGGCCGACTTCGACAGGGGCAAACCGCAAAACTGCGCCGTTGAGTTAGCCAATGCCGTGGCCGGCCGCCCTGTGGACCATCTGACTCAGCAGGCTCTGATCCGCGCAACTGGCCGGCTGTGCGACACACCCTGAACCACCTATGCTCTATATTGGTGCATGAAATCTGCGAGTGAGCCGGTTTGTACCCCAAAACGGTTCACCGGATCGATTTATCAGGGCATTCTGGTCCGAATATGCGCATATTCAGGCCGTAATCAGTAAATTCCGCTTCTTTTCAGAGCCTTGGTTTGTTTCTTGCAGTTTCTTGGGCAGAGACTGGCATCAGCGGTTCCACCGCGCGCCCGGCCAATGGCCGCAGCCTGCCCGACAAGTGCCAAAAGAGGTCGACGACGCCTTATGACCATCAGCGATGCACAGCACCGTCTGCTTCTGGACAACCTGACCACCGCCACGCTCCTGCTCAATGCGGAACTGCGCCTGGAGTACATGAACCCGGCCGCAGAAATGCTACTTGCAGTCAGCGGCCAGCGCAGCCATGGGCAGTTCATCAGTGAACTGTTCACCGAATCGACCGAAGCGCTCAACTCATTGCGCCAGGCGGTGGAGCACGCGCACCCGTTCACCAAGCGTGAAGCGCAGCTGACGTCATTGACCGGGCAGACCATCACTGTTGACTACGCCGTGACGCCCATCCTGCACCAAGGCAATACCTTGCTGCTGCTGGAGGTCCACCCGCGCGACCGCCTGTTGCGAATTACCAAGGAAGAGGCCCAGCTGAGCAAGCAGGAAACCACCAAGATGCTGGTGCGGGGCCTGGCTCACGAGATCAAGAACCCGCTTGGCGGCATCCGCGGCGCCGCGCAATTACTCGCTCGCGAGCTACCCGAAGAGGGGCTGCGCGACTACACCAACGTGATCATCGAAGAGGCCGACCGTCTGCGCAACCTGGTCGACCGCATGCTTGGCTCGAACAAGCTGCCGTCCCTGGCAATGACCAACATTCACGAAGTGCTCGAACGGGTCTGCAGCCTGGTCGATGCCGAAAGCCAGGGCTGCATCACTTTGGTGCGCGACTATGACCCAAGCCTGCCGGATGTGCTGATCGATCGTGAACAGATGATCCAGGCCGTCCTGAACATCGTGCGTAACGCCATGCAGGCGATCAGTTCGCAGAACGAGCTGCGCCTGGGCCGCATCACCCTGCGCAGCCGCGCCGTGCGTCAGTTCACCATCGGCCACGTGCGCCATCGCCTGGCGGCGCGGATCGAGATCATCGACAACGGCCCGGGTATCCCCTCGGAACTGCAAGACACGCTTTTCTATCCCATGGTCAGCGGGCGCCCGGACGGCACCGGCCTCGGCTTGGCCATTACCCAGAACATCATTAGCCAGCACCAGGGCCTGATCGAGTGCGAAAGCCACGCAGGGCACACCGCCTTCTCGATCTTCCTGCCCTTGGAACAAGGAGCCAACGCCTCATGAGCCGAAGTGAAACCGTATGGATCGTCGATGATGATCGCTCCATCCGCTGGGTCCTGGAAAAAGCCCTGCAACAGGAAGGCATGACCACCCAGAGCTTCGACAGCGCCGATGGTGTGATGGGCCGCCTGGCTCGCCAGCAACCGGATGTGATCATCTCTGACATTCGCATGCCCGGCGCCAGCGGCCTCGACCTGCTGGCGCAGATTCGCGAACAACACCCCCGACTGCCGGTCATCATCATGACCGCCCATTCCGACCTGGACAGCGCTGTGGCGTCCTATCAGGGCGGCGCCTTCGAATACCTGCCCAAGCCATTCGACGTCGACGAAGCGGTGTCTTTGGTCAAGCGCGCCAATCAGCACGCTCAGGAACAGCAAGGCCTGGATGTACCCCCAACGCTGGCCCGCACCCCGGAAATCATCGGCGAAGCGCCGGCCATGCAGGAGGTGTTCAGAGCCATCGGTCGCCTGAGCCACTCCAACATCACCGTACTGATCAACGGCGAATCCGGTACGGGTAAAGAGTTGGTGGCGCACGCCCTGCACCGCCACAGCCCACGTGCCGCATCGCCTTTCATTGCGCTGAACATGGCGGCCATTCCGAAGGACTTGATGGAGTCCGAGCTGTTCGGCCATGAAAAAGGTGCATTCACCGGCGCCACCAACCTGCGTCGCGGGCGCTTCGAGCAGGCCGACGGCGGTACGCTGTTCCTCGACGAAATCGGTGACATGCCGGCCGACACCCAAACCCGCTTGCTGCGAGTGCTGGCCGATGGCGAGTTCTATCGCGTGGGCGGGCATGTGCCGGTGAAGGTCGACGTGCGAATCATCGCCGCAACCCACCAGAACCTGGAATCACTGGTAACCGCTGGCAAGTTCCGCGAAGACTTGTTCCACCGCCTCAATGTAATCCGCATCCATATCCCCCGCTTGGCAGACCGCCGCGAGGACATCCCGGCACTGGCCCGTCACTTCCTGGGCCGTGCCGCACAGGAGCTGGCGGTCGAGCCGAAACTGCTCAAGCCAGAAACCGAAGAGTTCATCCGCAACTTGCCATGGCCGGGCAACGTGCGTCAGTTGGAGAACACCTGCCGCTGGATCACCGTGATGGCCTCCAGCCGCGAAGTGCTGATTGGCGATCTGCCGCCGGAGCTGTTGAACCTGCCGCAGGATGCTGCGCCGGTGACTAACTGGGAACAAGCCCTGCGCCAGTGGGCCGACCAAGCCTTGGCCCGCGGCCAGTCGAACTTGCTCGACAGCGCAGTGCCCAGCTTTGAGCGCATCATGATCGAGACCGCACTCAAGCACACCGCCGGGCGCCGTCGCGATGCGGCACTGCTGCTGGGTTGGGGCCGCAATACCTTGACCCGCAAGATCAAAGAGTTGGGGATGAATGTAGATGGCGGGGATGACGAAGAAGGTGACGACCACTGATCCTGTGCTTCGTCCATGAACTCACTAAGGCCGCTTCGCGGCCTTAGTCGTTTTTGCCCTGTGATGCACCGTTGCTGTGCCCGCTGCACCTCACCAAGGCACAAATCCCCTGTAAAAACGGCCAGATTGCCCTCAAGGCCCAGTAATCACGGGTTTTGCAAAACTGGCACGCCACCTGCAATGGTTGGTACATACCCAGTTTCGGGGGCCCTGGTACAGGCAGGCCGGGTGACCCCTCTTTTATTCGCAGTAGCCGTTTTCGGGGACCTCGGTACAGGCAGGCCGGGCCATCCCCTCTTTAATACGCAGTAGCCCCCTTTGGGGACCTCGGTACAGGCAGGCCGGGAATCCCCTCTTTTATTCGCGCAGCCTCACCTGCACCCGCCAACGCCCAGCGTCCTCTGCACCGGCCCATTCACCGTGCAGGGGGCGCGCGGCAATCAGTGTCAGTAACAGCCCCTTGTCGCTGTCCTGCAAACGCCAGCCCACCGGCTTACCCTGCAAGTCCAGCTGACCGCGCTGAGCCTTGCCTTGGGCCTCGAACAGCACAGCCACGGTGCCCTCGACATTTTCGCCATGCAGCTTGGGGGCTTCGTTGAACCACAGGTCCAGGCCACCCTGTACCACCTCGACCTGCTCCAGTACACGCTCATCCGGGGCCGTCAGGCGCCCGATCATCAGGCCCACCAGCACGCCAAACAGCGCCAGGGAAAGCAGCATCCGCGGCCAGGCCTTCGAACGCAGGTCCGGTTCGAGGGTAGAATGCTCGTCATCTTCACGTTTGGAGCCGTGCATGTTTCACGTCATCCTTTTTCAACCAGAAATTCCGCCCAATACCGGCAACATCATCCGCCTGTGCGCCAACAGCGGTTGTGCCCTGCATCTGATCGAGCCAATCAGCTTCGAACTCGACGACAAGCGCCTGCGCCGGGCAGGGCTGGACTACCACGAGTATGCCACGCTCAAACGCCACCAGAGCCTGGCTCAATGCCTGGAAAGCCTGGGCAACCCGCGCCTGTTCGCCTTCACCACCAAGGGTTCGCACCCTTTCGATGAGGTGGCTTATCAGCCAGGGGATGCATTTTTGTTCGGGCCTGAGAGCCGAGGCCTGCCCGCAGAAGTCCTGGATAGCCTGCCAGCGCAACAGCGCTTGCGCCTGCCGATGCGGCCAGGGTGCCGGAGCCTTAACCTGTCCAATACCGTGGCGGTGACCGTCTATGAAGCCTGGCGGCAGAATGGGTTTGCCGGGAGCTGACCGTTAGCCCGCGAACAGGTCGGCACAGGCATTAAAAAAGCGCTCCGAGGAGCGCTTTTTCGATACCGGCAGAATTATTGCACGGTAGGCGTTTCGCCAGTTTCCTGCATGCGCTGCAGTTCTTGAGCGTACAGGGCGTCGAAGTTGACCGGCGACAGCATCAGGGCCGGGAACGAGCCGCGGGTCACCAGGCTGTCCAGGGTTTCACGGGCGTAAGGGAACAGGATGTTCGGGCAGAACGCGCCGAGGGTGTGGCTCATCGACGAAGCGTCGAGGTTCTTGATCAGGAAGATACCGGCCTGCTGAACCTCAGCGATGAATGCGACTTCGTCACCGTTCTTCACGGTAACCGAAAGGGTCAGCACCACCTCGTGGAAGTCACCCTCAAGGGCCTTCTGCTTGGTGTTCAGGTCCAGGGCAACGCTCGGCTCCCAGGCCTGACGGAAGATCTGCGGGCTTTTCGGGGCTTCGAACGACAGGTCACGCACGTAGATGCGCTGCATGGAGAACTGCGGGCTGTTGTCTTCTGCAGCAGCGCCGTTGGTCTGTTGGTCAGTCATGGCAGATCCTTATCCTAATGGTTTTGAATGCAGGGCAAGTCAGGGCGCCAGCAGCGCGTCGAGCTTGCCGGCGCGCTCCAGGGCGTAAAGGTCATCGCATCCACCGACGTGGGTACTGCCGATCCAGATCTGCGGCACGGAGGTACGGCCCGCCTTCTGGCTCATTTCGGCACGCACCTGCGGCTTGCCGTCGACCTTGATTTCCTCGAAGGCCACGCCCTTGCTCTGGAGCAGGTGCTTGGCGCGCATGCAGTAGGGGCAATAGTCGCTGGAATAGACGATGACAGGCTTCATATCACTTCACCAAGGGCAGGTTATCGGCTTTCCAGCTGGAAACGCCACCGCTGAGCTTGGCGGCGGTGAAACCAGCCTTGATCAGCTCGCCGCAGACCGCGCCGGACTGCTGGCCCATCGCGTCGACGACGATCAGGGTCTTGGCCTTGTGTTTTTCCAGCTCGGTCATGCGGCTGGCAACTTTGTCCTGTGGAATGTTCAGCGCACCGACGATGTGGCCGGCCGAGTACTCCTTGGACGGGCGAATGTCGATGACCAGTGCCTGCTCGGCATTGACCAGCGCGGTCAGTTGGCCATTGCTCAGGCTCTGGCCACCACGGCGCAGTTCGTTGACGAGCAAGGCAACCAGCAGAATCACGAAGATCGCCACCAGGATGTAGTGATCTGTCGCGAATTGAATCAGGTGAGCAACCATCAGCGGTGTTCCAGGCGATTGAAAATGCCGCCCAGTATACACAGCCCCCCTGTGCCACCAAAGCCCGATGGGCCGGTGGTAAAGGTAGGTTCATGTTGCCGCAGGCCTGCGCCGGTCGGGTGGCAGGACGATTATTCGCCGCAGATGGCGCATTTGCCCTAAAATGCGTGTCTTTATCATCTTTGAACAACCGTGAGTTTGATTGATGACGAGCACGCCCAAACCCCTGGTCCTGATCATCCTGGATGGATTCGGCCATAGCGAAAGCCACGAATTCAACGCCATTTACGCCGCCAACACCCCGGTCTACGATCGTCTGCGCGCCACCCAGCCGCATGGCCTGATTTCCGGCTCCGGGATGGATGTCGGCTTGCCAGATGGGCAAATGGGCAACTCTGAAGTCGGCCACATGAACCTCGGCGCCGGGCGCGTCGTCTATCAGGACTTCACCCGCGTGACCAAGGCCATCCGCGATGGCGAATTCTTCGAAAACCCCGTGCTAAGTGGCGCGGTGGACAAGGCAGTCGGCGCCGGCAAGGCCGTGCATATCCTCGGCCTGCTGTCCGACGGTGGCGTGCACAGCCACCAGGACCACCTGGTCGCCATGGCCGAACTGGCCGCCCAGCGTGGCGCCGAGAACATCTACCTGCACGCCTTCCTCGACGGCCGCGATACCCCGCCACGCAGCGCGCAGTCGTCGATCGAACTGCTCGACGCGACTTTCGCCAAGCTCGGCAAGGGCCGCATCGCCAGCCTGATCGGCCGTTACTTCGCGATGGACCGGGACAACCGCTGGGACCGCGTCAGCGCGGCCTACAACCTGATCGTCGACAGCGTGGCCGACTACAGCGCCGACACCGCACTGGCAGGCCTGGAAGCGGCCTACGCCCGCGAGGAGAACGATGAATTCGTCAAGGCCACGCGCATCGGCGCACCGGTCAAGGTCGAAGACGGCGATGCGGTGATCTTCATGAACTTCCGCGCCGACCGTGCTCGTGAGCTGTCGCGTGCCTTCGTCGAACCGGACTTCAACGAGTTCCCACGGGCGCGTCTGCCAAAGATGGCCGCCTACATCGGCCTGACTCAGTACTCGGCCAAAATTGCCGCTCCGGCCGCCTTTGCACCGTCCAGCCTGGACAACGTGTTGGGTGAGTACCTGGCGAAAAACGGCAAGACTCAGCTGCGTATCGCCGAAACCGAGAAGTACGCACACGTCACGTTCTTCTTCTCCGGCGGCCGCGAAGAGCCATTCGAGGGCGAAGAGCGCATCCTGATCCCGTCGCCGAAGGTTGCCACCTACGACCTGCAGCCGCAGATGAATGCGTCTGAAGTGACCGACCGCATCGTCGAAGCCATCGAGCAGCAGCGTTTCGACGTGATCGTGGCCAACTATGCCAACGGCGACATGGTCGGCCACACCGGTGTCTTCGACGCTGCAGTCAAGGCTGTCGAAGCCCTGGACACCTGTGTCGGGCGCATCGTTCAGGCGCTGGACAAGGTCGGTGGCGAGGCCCTGATCACCGCCGACCACGGCAACGTCGAACAGATGGAAGACGCCTGCACAGGCCAGGCCCACACCGCGCACACCAGTGAGCCGGTGCCGTTCATCTATGTCGGTACACGCAAGGTCAAGGTCCGCGAAGGCGGCGTACTGGCCGACGTGGCGCCGACCATGCTGAAGCTGCTGGGCCTGGAAAAACCGGCTGAAATGACCGGCACCTCGATCCTGCTCGACGCCTGACGCTGCCAGCTGCACGCGGCAAGATCAGGCCTGCCATTGCTCGCTTTTTCTTGCCGCAGGTAGCTTGGCGCTTGCCGCTGCTCCATACTAGGCCAGTCTTCATCCCTGGTACGCCGACCCCCATGCTACGCGCCCTGATCCCCTTAGCCCTGTCCTGCCTGCTCAGCCCGGCCTTCGCCGATGAGCGCGCACAGACCCAGCAGCAACTGGATGCCACCCGCCAGGACATTGCCGAGCTCAAAAAGACGCTAAGCAAGCTGCAGGAAGAAAAAGCCGGAGTGCAAAAAGACCTCAAGGCCACCGAAACCGACATCGGTAACCTGGAGAAGCAGGTGGAGGCCCTGCAACAAGAACTAAAAAAGACCGAGGGCGAGCTGGAGCGCCTTGATACCGAGAAAAAAAAACTCCAGAGCGCCCGCGTTGAACAGCAACGGCTGATCGCTATACAAGCTCGCTCGGCCTACCAGAACAACGGCCGCGAGGAATACCTCAAGTTACTGCTCAACCAGCAGAACCCTGAGAAGTTCGCCCGCACCCTGACGTACTACGACTATCTGAGCAAAGCCCGCCTGGACCAGCTCAAGGCCTTCAACGAAACCCTGCGCCAGTTGGCCAATGTCGAGCAGGACATCTCCCGCCAGCAGGAACAACTGTTGGCCCAGCGCGCCGACCTCGACACCCGCCGCCAGGCCCTGGACGCCGAACGCAGCAAGCGTCAGCAGGTGCTGGCCAAGCTCAACAACGACGTGAAGAGCGGCGACCAGAAACTGCAGGCCCGCCAGCAGGACCAGGCGGATCTGGCCAAAGTGCTCAAGACCATCGAAGAAACCCTGGCCCGCCAGGCCCGCGAAGCCGAGCAAGCGCGGCAGAAGGCTCTGCTCGCCCAGCAGGAGGCCGAGAAGCGCCGGCAGCAAGAAGCCTTGGCCGCACGGGCCGACAAAGACGATGCCGAGCCCCCGAAAAAGGCTCGCACCACCCTCGGCCCGATGGTTTCCAGTGATGGCGCCAGCTATGGCGGTGCATTTTCTGCTGCACGGGGAAAACTTCCTTGGCCAGTCAACGGTCGACTGCTGGCACGCTTTGGCGATGCCCGCGGCAATGATGCCCGAGCCAAGTGGGACGGGGTGATGATCAGCGCCAACCCCGGCACGCAAGTGCACGCCGTGCATGGCGGGCGAGTGGTGTTCGCCGACTGGTTGCGTGGCGCTGGACTTCTGGTCATTCTCGACCATGGCAATGGTTACCTGAGCCTGTACGGCCATAATCAGAGCCTGCTCAAGAGCGCCGGCGACATCGTCAAGGCCGGCGAAGCCATTTCCACCGTTGGCGACAGCGGTGGCCAGGACAGTGCAGGGTTGTACTTCGCCATCCGCCAGCAGGGCCGGCCGACCGACCCCGCACAATGGTGCCGCGGCTGACACACAACAAACGGTATAGCGCCAGGCGCCGCACCGATGCTCCCCAGGGAGCGCTTACAGGATCAGGAGTTCGTTCGACATGCTGCACTCGCCTCGCCTCACCCAGCTGGCCCTGACCATCGCCCTGGCGATCGGTGCGCCCCTGGTCTGCGCCGCGGAGCCGGCGAAAGCACCCGCCAAATCCGCCGCGATGCCCGTCACCGAGGTGACCGCCAAGGCCCCGCTGCCGCTGGAGGAGCTACGCACCTTCGCCGAGGTCATGGACCGCATCAAAGCCGCCTATGTCGAACCGGTGGACGACAAGACCCTGCTGGAAAATGCCATCAAAGGCATGCTCAGCAACCTCGACCCGCACTCGGCCTACCTTGGCCCTGAGGACTTCCAGGAGCTGCAGGAAAGCACCAGCGGCGAATTCGGCGGCCTTGGCATCGAAGTGGGTCAGGAAGACGGCATGATCAAAGTGGTGTCGCCAATCGACGACACCCCGGCTTCCCGCGCCGGGGTGCAGGCCGGTGACCTGATCGTCAAGATCAACGGCGCCCCCACCCGCGGCCAGACCATGACCGAAGCGGTCGACAAGATGCGTGGCAAGGTTGGGGACAAGATTACCCTGACCCTGGTGCGCGACGGCGGCAGCCCGTTCGATGTAACCCTTGCCCGCGCGGTCATTCAGGTCAAAAGCGTGAAAAGCCAACTGCTCGAAAGCGGCTATGGCTACATCCGCATCACCCAGTTCCAGGTCAAGACCGGCGATGAAGTCGGCAAAGCCCTGACCAAGCTACGCAAGGACAACGGCAAGAAGCTGCGCGGGGTGATCCTCGACCTGCGCAACAACCCAGGTGGCGTGCTGCAGGCGGCCGTGGAAGTGGCCGACCACTTCCTCACCAAGGGCCTAATCGTCTACACCAAGGGCCGGATCGCCAACTCCGAGCTGCGCTTCTCTGCCGACCCGGCCGACGCCAGCGAAGGTGTTCCGCTGGTGGTGCTGATCAACGGTGGCAGCGCCTCGGCCTCGGAGATCGTCGCTGGCGCCCTGCAGGACCACAAGCGCGGCGTACTGATGGGCACCGACAGCTTCGGTAAGGGTTCGGTACAGACCGTACTGCCATTGGCCAACGATCGTGCGCTCAAGCTGACCACCGCGCTGTATTACACCCCCAACGGCCGCTCGATCCAGGCACAAGGTATCGTGCCCGATATCGAAGTTCGTCAGGCCAAGCTCACCGCCGATGCCAGCGACAATGACAACGACACCTTCAAGGAAGCCGACCTGCAGGGTCACCTGGGCAACGGCAACGGTGGCGCCGACCGCCCGACCGGCAGCAGCAAGGCCAAGCGCCAGGACCGCCCGCAGGACAGCGACTATCAGCTGAGCCAGGCGCTGAGCTTGCTCAAGGGCCTGAACATCACCAAGGGTGACTGACCCAACCCATGCGTTATCTGCTGTGTATTCTGTTCTGCCTGATGGCCGGTGCTGCGCAAGCGGCACCGGCCGGCAAGGCTTACCTGAGCATCATCATCGACGATCTGGGCCAGAGCACCGAGCGTGACACCCGCACACTCGCCCTGCCAGGGCCGGTGACCATGGCGATCATGCCCGATACCCCGCATGCCACTGACTTCGCCCGCCAGGCCCACAAGGCCGGCAAGACGGTGATCCTGCACATGCCCATGGACCCAGCCACCGGGCCCTACGCCTGGCACCCAGGGATCGCCATCGAAGAGCTGGCGCGGCGCTTGGACGCGGCCTTGGCCAAAGTGCCGTACGCTGCGGGCATCAACAACCATATGGGCAGCCGCATGACCGCACAGCGCGAGCCAATGACTTGGTTGATGGGCGAACTGCAGCGCCGGCACCTGTTCTTCGTCGACAGCCGTACCAGCGCAGCTACGGTCGCCGCGGCCCAGGCGCAGGCCGAAGGCCTGGCCCATGTTTCACGGGATGTATTCCTCGACGACGTGCGCACCCCTGAAGCCATTGCCGCACAATTGCAGCAAGGCATCGCCCTGGCGCACAAGCAAGGCTCGGCGGTACTGATCGGCCACCCATACCCGCAAACCCTGGCGGTACTCGAACAGCAACTGCCCCGCCTGAAAAGCCAGGGCATCGAGTTGGTAAGGCTGCAGCAGATGATCGCCGAGCGCGGTAATCAGGCCATGCCAGCCCATGGCAAGCATGGCCGTTACCAGAACCGCTGACCCGGTCAATCGAAAGGAATGATGCCCTCGACGTCGTTCAGCCGCACCTCACCCCGGTAGATCGCCAGCAAGTCCTTGCCGGTGGCTGCCGCCTGAAGCTGCGCTTTGCGGCCCAGCTTGCGCTGCGACCAGAGCTTCAGATGGCCCTTGCTGAACTGCCGTGCGCCAGTTGTGGCCGTGGGGTAATGGAAATGCGCCTCCCACAAACCTTCGCCCTCCTGCTCGCCAGCCCTGACGCGTCGGCGAATCTCGTAGACATCCAGGTAGTCCTTCGCCGATAGCATGCGCCGGGGCCCGGCACGGTGAACGGTCACTTCCTGATGCTCGACCAAAAAGCGCAAACTTTTCGCCGTCGGGTGGAAGGTGACCAGGTACATCCCGGTCAGCAGAGCACGCTGGGTTGCCTGCAGCCTGGTCACTGCCTGGCTCAGGCTGTCGAACAGTTCGTCTTCGGGGGTCAGCCTGGGTAGCTTGGCCTGCGCTTCTTTGATCTTATCGATATGCTCTTCCACGACCGTGGAGAGCCCGAGCGCTTCATCCGATTTGACATACAGGCGAGCCAGGGAAATCACCGAATCCACCTGGTCCACCAGTGCCTGGGCACGTTGACGCGCGATGCGCGGGTCCTTGGGCGAGAAAGGTGGCAGTTCGCTGCCGCCTAATCCAGCGGCTTGCTCGACCCATTCTTCACCCTGTTTATGAAACGTCTTGATGACGTTCTGGGTGCGGAAGTCTCGTTGCTGAACCACGGCAACGCCGTCGATCTCTACCTCTTCACCCAGAACGCTGCGGCCTCGGTTGGTCCTGACCACCTTGCGCCTGCCACCGCGCGGCGCATAAGTAGGGGGCTGCCGTGCGGGCGGCTGCTCAAGTTCTTTTTCCCGTACAGCCTCAGCCATATCCTTTTCCGCCAAGCTCTGAAGGCCCTCGAGCCTGAGCTTGTACTGCTGCAGACGATCTTGCCGGATCGCCGGGCCACCCAGGCTGGTCAGGTAGTCCGCCATGCCCCTGGCTTCTTCGTAAACCTCCAGAATGCCTGCCAGTACCTCGATCCTTTCAGCGGCCGAGAGCTCGCTTGCAGCCAGATCGCCATGGGCATTGCCCGCGCTGATCAAGGTCTCGCTGCCAAGGTAATCCAGGTATTGCTCCAAGGTGCGCTCGTCGACGTCCACCAACCGGTCGAGGCTGGCCTCGGCCAAATCGAGCAGCAGACGGAAATCCAGGTCGATAGCAGATAGCCGACGCCGCTCGATGGTTTCCTTGAGCTCCAAGTCCTTGTTGATCCTTGCGCCACTCGCCTCGTCCCTGTACAGGATCGAGCTATCGTTGAGGGTATCGACCAGTAACTTGTCCAAAACCCGGGAAATATCGACCAGGTCGGTTTCCCATTTGATGACATTCTCCAGCATCCCCAGGAAGTCTTTGTAGTGCTGGATTTCGCGCTCACCTTCGGGGCGTACGGCGATGTCCTTGGAAATATCATCCAAGCCCTCGTCATTGATCATCTTGGCCATCTCGTTGTAGTAAACCGAGAGGTTCTGGATCAGTGCCTGACGAACGCTGCTGCGCTGTTCGCTGAGCGAGTCGAGCAGCGTTTTCTCGTCGATGCGCATGGCGTTCAGCCGCGCCAACACTTGATCATGCTCTATGCCATTCTCGACCACTGCCTTGAGTTCGTAGATGACCTTTTCGTTGAGCTTCTTGCGCAGGCGACGAGTCAGGTCGAGAAGGTTCTGGCTCAATTCGTCCAGCTCCGGCCGTGCTAGCAAGGCTTCGATCTGCTGGTCTTTTTGGATAAGCATTTCGCGATGCCCCTCCAGTTGCATACCCAGCCGGTTATTGTTCCTCGCCAAGTCTGCTTCGGTATGCCGCAGGCTTTCGAGCAGCTTCTGGTTTTCTTCTCGCATTGCCTTCAAGCGACTACGCGGCATGCCGGCGCGCAACCGCAGGGCATGGTCGATTCGCCACTGACCATCGACCAACGCCACCCAGGGCCCCGCTCGCCCAGCCTGGTCTACGATACGAACGCCTTGGTCGGTAACGCGCGCGCCGTAAACATCGCCAGCCAATTGCAAGTAATGCTGCCCATCGAGCGCGTAAAGGCCATGGTGCTCACCGCTTTCGATCATTTCCAGCCCACTGAGCGATTGGCGCACCCGCATGCTTTGCAGCGCCTTGCGTCGTTCGGCCGAGAGCACATTCAGGCCTTGGGCGCCACGCCAGGAAAAGTCCAGTCGCGTGGCCTGCTCTGCCAGGGCACCTGGTAAACCAACCTTGCCTTGGGCCGGCATGGATGCCTGAGCACGACTGGCCGGATGCACCCTCGGCCATTGCTCGGTGGCCGCAGCGGGCAGTACCGATGCCGTTGCTTCTGGTGCGCCTGGCAGGCGCAGATGCATCAAAGCCATGGATGCATTGAGCAGCAGATCCACCACGGCAGCAGAGCGCTGGAATGCATCGCTGCCACGCAACGCCGCCACATCGTTTTGCAAAGCCCCAAGAGCCTGCACCAACCATGCTACCGAAGCCACCGGGCCGCGCAGCCACAAGCTGACCAAATCGAACAACAGCCAGGCGCCCTGGGTGAGAATGGCCCAACGGCTTTCCTGGTTGGAAACCGTCTGGCGGTCGGCCAGCTCCACCAGCAGGTCCCGGTTGGCCTGGTACAGCTGAGCATCAACATCCCGCTGCCAGAACTGGGCTTCGAACGAGGCAGGCTTGACCCGCGCAGGCAACACTGAGGTATCGAAAATTGGCTTGAGCAAATGAGGCTCAAGGAAACCACCCCAGTCATAGACACGACGAGCTTGCGGGCTCAGCCAGTCAAGGACGCTGGTTTGCAGCGCACCGGCCTGGCCTATCGCCGCCATCATCGCCTCGATGCTGGGGTACTCGGTGATCGCCACATCGCCGTATAACGGGCGATACAGCAGCACACATGCAGGCTGCGTGGAAAACAGCACGTACATGCCAGTTGCCTGGTCGCTGGCCGGCGCCGTAGCTTCGCGCTTGAACGCCAGTGGCATCAGCATCTGCGCAGGTAATTGGGGGTCAACCACACCCCGGCAGTAGTCGACAACGCACTGCAGGCCAGCTTCGCTGAGGTCATTGGCCAAGCGGGCCGAAAGCGCACTGAACAACAGCGAGCAGCGCCACTCACGCCCGAACCGGGCCACCCGCTGTGGGCGCTGTTCGGGGTCATCCAGGCATTGAGCGACATACGCCGGGTAGTGACCACCAATGTCGACCTTTTGCACCAGGGCCTGCACATAGGCTGGGTTCATCCAGTCCATGATCAACTGCCCTTGGCGGTGGTGCACAGCGCTGAGCACTGCGCCTTGCAAAGAGCTGAGATTGCCAATGGCGAACTCGGTCAAGCTCAGGCGCCGATGCTCCACACTGCCGCCACCCACGCCTGCGCCAGCACCGCCCGGCGTGCCGCGGGCGATGGTCAGGGTCAATTCAAGGTCGTCGGGGAAGTAGTTGGCGTCATCGGGATGGTCGGCCAGCAACTGCGCCCGCAGCTGCTGGCGTGTGTAGGCGTGCAGGTCCAGCACCCCCTCCAGGGCGCCGATACCATCGGACTGTGCTTGGGCCAGGGCTAGGTCGAACAATGCGCACTGGCAAGCGAAGCTATCGGCCGCCGCTGCATGCAGAAAGCGCGGTGGCAGTAGGGTGCTGGCGCGTGGTTCGGTCAACCGATAGCCATCGACAAAGTAGCGCGATGGATCGCACAGGCCAGCGAAACACTGCTCAAGCGCGTCAACGTCAGCTAGTTGCCAATAGCGCACGCGGATCACAGGCTCAAGCAGCGCCTCGAGCATCAGCGCGCTCAACTGCGCGAAAGCATCGCCCTCCAGTTCAAAGCGGTCCCAAACGAAACCCTCGAATGCATGCCGCTGGGCGAACGTATCCTGTAGGGCCAAGGCGAACTCGTCCAGCGAATCGAACGAACGGATCACACTGCAGGGCGCGCACCACAGCAGTACCTTGCGCGCATCGCTTTCCCCCATGATCAGCAAATGAGGCAACAGGCAGCGATAGCTCTGGCTGCCTTGGCTCAGTCGTACCTGTACCACGCTCACACTGGGCGATCGCTGGCCGCCCTGAAGCGCACCGTGGATGTAGCTCTGCTGCTCGGCATCCAGGTTCTGCATAGGCAGGTTGGCCAACCAGGCGGCTTTGATCGTCTGTTGCAGCCACAGGTCACGGCTGACACCGCTGACGCCCAGCGCTTGCCAGTATTCGGCTTGCGCCTGGCAAAACTGCTCGGGCAACAGCAGCAACAGATCGTTGAGCGCGGCGGTCAGCGCTTGGGGCCTGACCACATCGTCATCGGAGCTCTGGAATGGGTCAGGGTTGGCATAGAAACGGTAGGGGACTTGCAGGCTGAGGCGATAGTCCAGGCCGGCCACCCAGGGAAAATCCAGCACACGACGCGTCAGTAGCGCTTGCAGGACGTAGTCGACAAAAGGCTGGTGGCTCCAGGTGCCATCGACTTGCGGAATCATCAAATACAGCGCTTGAGCAGAGGTCAGTTCAGGCCGGTAGTGGGCAATGGCCGGGTACTGTGCGATCAGCACCTGCATCAATTGCTGCCCCGCGACCTGGCGCAGAGTCGGGCGGCTAGCGAAGTGCGCGGCCACAGCATGTTTGTCATCGTTCAGGGGGGGCATGGGCGCTTGCTCCAGGTTGAGAATAGCCTGGAACCCTATAGAGCCAGCCTGACCGGCCAGGCCTAAATATTGCTCGCAACGACTGACGGCTGAGGGCGATCAGGCCCGCTCGTCAGAACCGGGCCTGCACCTTCGGTTAACTATCAGTTCAACGCAATGATGCCCTGCACATCGGCCTGCTCTAGCCGCCCACGATGTACGCGCTGACCGCTCACAGACTCGAATTGCCGCCCCATCTGGCGCTGGCTCCAACGCTTGAGATGGGCGTAAGTGAAGTCGGCCAGGTTCGCGGTTTGCGACGGCAAATGGAAGTGCGCAGCCCACAGCGGTCGCCCTTTACTGGCGCCTGGGGCGTTCAGGCGCATGATCTTGAACTCGTCGAACGGGCTGGTATTGGCAGAAACCTCGCGGCGCACGTACTCAACCTTGATCAAGCGCTGCTCATGCAAGAAGCGCAAGGCTTTGGCGGTGGGGTACGGGGTTTTGCTGAATAGCGCAGTCAACTGTTCGACCCGGTAGGCGCGCAGCGCAATCAGCGCTTGGCTCAGCGGTGCTGTCGCCGCGCTTTGCGCACCCTGCTCGGCGAAGCTTGCCAAGGCAGTTTCCAGCACGTTCACCTGGTCACTGAGCAGGCGATCGAGCAACCCGCCACTGACATCTTCCAGTACATAAGCCTGGGCGGCGACGAGCACCTCCTGGTGGTCCAGCAGCAACGCCTTGACCTGGGCGTCGACATCCACTGCTGGGCCTGGCTGCGCCCGAGCAGAAGCTGGCTTGGCAACACGCTCGACCCAGGCATCCCCCTGGCGCTCGAACACCTGCAGGATTTTATCGCTGATCGACTGACGCACCTGCAGGACGACTTGCCCTTGATCCTCGACCTGCGTGGCAATCAGCAACTGGCCATCGCGGTTGCGAATCACCTGCTGCGGCTGCTGGGTGACAGGGTACGGCACCCGCCCTGAAGCAGTCGGCTTGCCGTCCTGCTCAGCCATGGCATCGACCAACCGGCGCCCGGCGTCTTCCTTGAGCAGGATCATCTGCGCCCGGTAGCGCCGCAACATCACAGGGTCCAGCAATACACCGGCCTGGGGTTCGATGTGCAGGGAGTGCACGATTGCGGCGGTGTATTCATCCCAGGCCTCCTGCAAAATGCTGATCCGATCCGAGGCCGACAGGTTGGCCATCAGTGAGTCGCCGTGTGCCGACGACGCGCGGTTCAGTGCCGGGTTCATCAACCCATTCTGGAACCGCAGCAGGCGCCGGGGCATGGCTTTGGACTCCAGGCGCAAAGCGGCCTCGGCAAGGTTCAACGCGTGCTGGAAACGCAAGTCGATGGTGGTGAAGCGCCGGCTTTTGATCAACTGCGCCACGCTGCGCGGAGTGGTCGAGACGCTGATGTCCAAGGTGTCCGGCGCATCGCGCAACAGCACGTCGAGCTCGCCGTGAAGGGCCAGTATCCGTTCATTGAGTTCGATGTGGGGAATGAGTTCTGCGCGGAACTGTTGGTATTGCTCGGCCATTTCATGCAGGTATTTGCCACTGAACTGCCGACGTCTCTGGCTGATATAGCTGTAGTCGGCCAGCAGGTAGAGTTCGCCGAGGGCGAAGTCAGCGTTGCGAATCGTCGACTGCAGCAGCAGCTTGAGCTGACGCTCCAGTACATCGCCCATTTCATGGGGGCGATAACGGCCATACTTGGGTTCGAGCATCACCTTCAGCTGGGCGATTTGCTTGCGGTCCAGGGCGATGACCGCTTCCAGCGTAGCCACGACTTCGTGGCGTTTTGCCTTCACTTGCGCATCCATTTCGCTCAGGCGTGCCTGGTAGCGGCTCATCAGGTGGTCGGAGGCGGCACGATCGAAACCGCCCTCCCCTGCGGCCTCAGCATCCTGGCGTCGCGTTTGCTCCGTGGCTTCAAGCGCAGCCAACTGCGCCCGCTTGCGTTGTAGCGCCTGCACCTCGTCAAGGGCCGTTTGGAACAGGTTGGCAGCCTGGTTGGACTCATGGCTCAACCGATCGATCTGCGCGAGCATCCTGCTGAACTGCGTCTGCAGTGACGCCTTGGGCATGCCGCCGCGCAAGCGTAAGCGGGTATCGACCCGCCATGCGCCGCCTTGATAGACAAGGTACGGGCCATGTCCACCGGCTGGGTCAACCACGCGGATACCGTCGCGCGTAGCAGTCACGGCAAATACCTCACCAAGCATCGAGATGTAGTCTTGGCCTGCGACCTGATAAATACCCGTTGCCTGCGGTTGCTCCCCGTCCAGTGCGATTTTGGCGCGCATGGCCATCAGGGCCTGGCGCCGCTGGGTTGGCAAATCGTTGAAACCCTGGTTGCCACGCCAACTGAAATCTATCTGCGCCGTGCCCTCCAGCGGCGGCACCGGCCATGGCAGCGGCCCAGGGGTCGTCACCTTGCCTTGGCTAGGCACAACGTAGAGGCCCTGGTAGCGGCCATCCTGGGCTGGCAACTGTTTGAATGCCGCTGCCTTTGGTAGCGGCTGGGGGTCGCTCGCTGCGGCGCTGGGCAGATGGGCATGCAGCAGGGTCATGCCAGCAGTGATGATCAGGTCGACGGTGGCCGCCTGGCGAGCGAAATCGTCGCCTTGGGTCAATGCCTCCAGCTCTGCGTCCAACGCGCTGAGGCTCTGTACTAGCCAAGACACCGAGGCCACAGGGCCGCGCAGCGCCAGGCTGACCACATCGAACAATAGCCAGGCGCCGCGGCTGAGCAGCGCCCAGCGGCTTTCGGCGGTGGACGTGCTTTGCAAATCGGCCAATGCAATACGCAACTCCTGGTTGGCGGCATACAGTTTTTCATCCACACCCGTGGCCCACAGCAACGTTGCCAGTTGGGCAGGCGCTGGTTTTTCCGGCAGGTTGTAGGGGTCGATGCCGATGCTGCTGATGTGCGGCTCACCGATGCCGCCGTGGTCATAAATTGGGCGCGCCGCCGGATCCATCCACGCCACCATGCTCTGCTGCAGCTCGGGCGAAGCGCGGATCGCCACCAGCATGGCATCCAGGCTGGGGTACTCGAGCAGCGTATCCTTGGCATAGAGCGGGCGGTACAACAACACCCGCGAGGGCTGCGCGCAAATCAGCAGGTACATGCCTTGAACACCATCAGATTGGCTAGCCTCGGGACGGCGCTTGAAAGCCAGGGGCATCAGCACGCTGCTGGGTGACGGTTGGCCCTGGCGGCCATGGCAAAAGTCGACCACACCCTGTAGACCGAACTCCGTGACCTTGCCGTCGAGCTTGGCAGCAAGGGCACTGAACAGCAGGCCCTGGCGCCACTCGCGGGCGATGTAGTGGGTGCGCTGCGGCCGGCTGGCCAGGTCGCCCAGGGCAGTTGCCACGTAGTGTGGGTACTGGCCACCGATGTCGACCCGCTGAACCAGGCCCTTGAGGTAATCCACGCTCAGCCAAGGCATGATCAACTGCCCGGTACGGTGCCGGACGCCGGTGATCACCGCCGTACTGAGGGAGCTCAGATTACCGATGGCGAATGCCGTGAGGGTCACCTCCCCCCTGTGGACCAGCGGTTCGCCGCCACCTGCCCCGCTCGCAGCGCCTCCCGCAATGCCCTGGGCCGAGGCAAGCGAAAGCAGCAGGTCGTCGGGAAAATAGTTCGCCTCCACCGGGTAGTCGGCCAGCAATTGCTCACGCAAACGCTTACGTGCAAAGGTGTGTAGATCCTGCACGCCATCGAGCGCCGAGCCCCCCTCTGACTGCGCCTGTGCCAGCGCCATGCCCAGCAGCGCCTGCTGAGCCGCGAAACTGTCGCTGGCCGAAGCGCCGAGCAAGCCCAAAGGCAGCTTGGCCTGCAGGCCATCGTCGTCGAAATAACCGGCAACCAGCCACTGCGCAGGATCGCTCAACTGTGCGAACAGAACCTGCATCTGCGCCACATCAAGGCCATGCAGGCGTAATTGCGTGATCTGCTCGCACATCAGGGTCAACAGCAGCGCCGTGAGCTGGGCGAATACATTGCCCTCCAGGCCATGACGGTCCCAACTCAGGCGCTCGAAACCATAGTCCAGCGCCAAGGTGTCGCGTAAGGCCAGACCGAAGGCATCCAGCGATGCGAAGGCCGTGACCTGGCTCGACGGCCTGTACCACAGCACAACCTGTTCCTCATCCCACTCACCGACCAGCAGCAAGCCCGGTTGCACCAGCGACACCGCCTGCTCATCCCAGATCAGGTTGGCCTGCACCGCAAACACTGCCGGCTGCCCGATACCACCTTCGATCAGCGCGCGCACACACGCCTGCGCCTTGGTATCGAGCCCTTGGCGGGGAAGGTTGCTGAGCAGCGCCATCTTCAGCAGCCATTGCAACCACTTGTCGCGGTTATTACTGGCGTTGCCCTGGCCCTGCCAGTAAGCAACCTGGGCATGGCAGAAGTGTTCGGGCAAATCCACCAGCAGTTGGTTGAAGGCATCGGTCACGCCGCTCAGGCGGCGGGTATCGAACTCGCTATCGGCACCGGCGAAGCGGTGGGTCGCGGCCAGCGCAAGGTTATGGTGACGCCCGTCGAGCGCCTCCAGGTTCATCGGCTGGTCCGCCACCAGCGCCTGCAGCACCCGATCGACCAAAGGCTCAGTGGTGTAGTGCCGGGTGCCCAGCACAGGGCTGTCGAGCATCAGTGGCTCGGCATCGGTCAGTGCTGGAGTGACGTAAGCCAGCCAAGGCAGCTTTTCGAGCAACAGGTTCAGCACCTGGGTGCTGACCACCTGGCGCAGGGTCGGCCTGCCGACGAACTGCCGGGCCACAGCGTCTTTGAAATCGAACAGCGTTGTCGAAAGTGTAGTCATGGTGAGCGCTTCTTGGTGGGTGGGCCGCCACCATGCCGTCACGCCCAAGCCCGCTTGGCTGTACATATTGCGACTGCGCACAAACGAAAAAGGCCTGATGCTTTCGCACCAGGCCCCTGCTCGCTGCGGCTCAGCGATCAGCTATAGACACGCCCCAGCAACTGGCGGTGGCTTTCGAACTGATCGAGCACGTCACGCACGATCTGCTCCGGCGCAAAGCCCATCAGGTCATACTCCTGGCTGCCATCGTGCAGGTACACCTCGGCCCGGTAGAAGCGCTGACGCACCTGGGGCTCGCCCTCCACCGGTGCCTCGCTTGGCGCCGCCAGGTAGCCATCGAGGCTCACTTCGTAAACGAACGGGTTGCCCTCCTCCATCATCACCCGCAGGCCCATCATGCTGCGCGACTGGCCAACACGGGTTTCCACTTCAAAACCCAGGGTCTGCAACTGAACGGCGGCTTCTTTGAGCGCCGGGCTGACCTGTTTGTCCATGAACCGCTGCACCACGGCCTGAGTCGGCTGCAGGTCAAGCTGGGTCAGCCGCTCACTGAAGCCACGGCGGCCACGGGCAGCCAACTCGGCGCGTTCGCCTTCGACGGCAACGTCGTGCTTCATGGCTTTGTACAGGCCGAACATGAACAGCACCAACACCACCGAGAACGGCAGCCCCGCCAGTACCACCATGGTCTGCATGGCTTCGAAGTTACCGGCGAACAGCAGGCCGATGGTGACCAGGGTAATGACCACCGACCAGAACACCACCATCCAATGTGGGGCATCTTCATCGACCTTGCCGCCTTTGCACGACAGGTTGGCCATCATCACCGCACCGGAGTCGGCGGGGGTGAGGAACAGCACAAAGCCCACGAACACTGCCACACCGATGACGATCTTGGCTGCCGGGAAGTACTCCAACAGCTGGTAGATCGACATCGAAGGCTGCTCCAGCGCCGTCTTGCCGAGCTCGACAGCGCCGTGGTTGATCACCAGGTCCAAAGCGGTATTGCCGAAGATCGACAGCCAGGCCAAGGTGAAGCCCAGTGGGATCAGCAGCACCCCGCTGACCAGCTGGCGCACCGTGCGGCCCTTGGAGATACGGGCGATGAACATGCCGACGAATGGACCCCAGGAGATCCACCAAGCCCAGTAGAACACCGTCCACAGGCCCAACCAGCGCTCGGACTGGCCGTTCTCGCCTTCATACACGTACAGGTCGAAGGTCTTGAGCACGATGCCATTGAGGTAGTCCCCGACGTTCTGCACGAAACCGTTGAACAGATGCAGGGTGTTGCCGGCCAGCAGTACGAAGATCAACAGGCCGCTGAACAGCAGGATATTCAGGTTGGACAGGCGGCGGATGCCGTTTTCCACACCGGACACTGCAGCCACGGTTGCCACGCCGGCCATCACCAGGATCACCACCAACAGGTTGGTTTTGCTGTGGTCCATGCCAAACAGGTATTCAAGCCCAGAGGCCACCTGCATTGCACCGATCCCCAGGTTGGTCACCAGGCCCAGCAAGGTCACGAACATACCGAAGATGTCCACGGCATTGCCTGCAGCGCCTTTGACCCAACGCTCACCGACCAGCGGGTACAGGGCCGAACGCAGCGCCAGCGGCTGGTTATGGCGGTAGGCGAAGTAACCCACGGCCAGGCCCACCAGCGCATAGATCGCCCAGCCATGCAGCCCCCAGTGCAGGAAGGTCAGTTGCAGGCCCTGGCGTGCGGCCTCAAGGCTGGCAGGGGTGCCTTGCGGTGGGTTGAAGTAGTGGTCCAGTGGCTCGGAAGCACCGAAGTACAACAGCGAGATACCGATACCGGAAGAAAACAACATGCCGGCCCAGGCACCGTAGCTGAAATCGGGCTGGTCATCCTTGCCGCCCAGCTTGAGCTTGCCGTAATCGGAGAAGGCCAGGTAAACCACGAACAGCAGGTAACCGCAGATCACCAGCATGTAGTACCAGCCGAAGGTGCGCGTAAGCCATGTCTGGGCGACGCCCAGCACACGGCCAGCGGTTTCGGGTACAGCGATCAGCAAGGCAGTCAAAACGAGAATCATCAGCGCGGAGGTGAAGAACACCACGCGGTTGACCCGTACCCTCTCGGCGGGGGGCTTGGTAAGGGAGGCAGAACTCATTGCACGAATGCTCCGGGCAGTGCGGCTGTGGAGGCTAATCAGTCTTTCCCGAGCAATTGGTGGAATATCCCCACTGCATCAGGTGTTATAAAAGCAACTTGGAAACCGCGATCCCGAGTCGATACGTTGCAAAAAACAGACAGGCGGCCTGTTGAAAACTGCTGCATCACCGCTTAGGTGCGCGCATTGGTCACAGACCACCCCGCCCGCTCCAAGGACCTGTCGCAGGGCCAGTGACCGTACGGCAGAATCTGAATTTCGCATCGCCCATGCCCGTCAACGCCTTGTATTCCGGGGGTTTTCGCGATTTCCTGGGGTGTCAATTCGCGCCTCACCGATCGCTTTGAACAGTGTCAATGGCACAAATTGTCGCAGAGCTTATTCTTTATTGATTGAACGTTCAATCAAAACAAAATAGACTGGTCTTCGCCGAGTCAGCCGTCTGTCGTCTGCTGGCAGGACCTGAGGAGATAGCAAGATGCCCAAGGTCGGTATGCAACCCATCCGCCGTCAGCAGTTGATCGAAGCCACGTTGCAGGCGGTCGATCAGGTCGGACTGGGGGACGCCAGCATTGCGCTGATTGCCCGTTTGGCCGGCGTGTCGAACGGCATCATCAGTCACTACTTTCGGGACAAGAACGGCCTGATCGCAGCGACGATGGGTTACATCATGAACATGCTCAACGAAGGCGTAAGAGCACGTCGCCAGGCCCTGATCGACGACAGCCCGCGAGCCCACCTGAAGGTGATCATCGAGGGCAACTTCGATGCCAGCCAGGTGAACGGCCCGGCGATGAAAACCTGGTTGGCCTTCTGGGCTTCCAGCATGCACCAGCCCGATTTGCACAGGTTGCAGCGAATTAACGACCACCGTCTGTACTCCAACCTGTGTTGCCAGTTCCGCCGCGCCCTGCCGCTTTACCATGCGCGCAAGGCAGCCCGCGGCCTGGCGGCCTTGATCGATGGCTTGTGGCTGCGTGGCGCGCTGTCGGGTGATGCATTCGACACCGACCAGGCAATACGGATTGCCAACGAATACATGGATCTACAACTGGCTAAACAGCACACCCTGGGCACAACCGACCAGGTGGCTGACCAAGCACGCACGGCGCTTGCCACACCGGCAGGAGCGTGACGCGCAGCCAATCACACACTGCACTTGCGAGGACACTATGGCCCGTTTCGGAACGCAAAAACTCTACATTGATGGTGCTTACGTCGACGCTGGCAGCAATGCCACCTTCGAAGCCATCAACCCGGCCACCGGCGAAGTCCTCGCCCACGTGCAGCGCGCCACCGAGGCTGACGTCGAGAAGGCCGTGCAAAGCGCCGAGCGCGGCCAGAAGGTCTGGGCTGCGATGACCGCCATGCAGCGTTCGCGCATTCTGCGCCGTGCCGTCGACATCCTGCGCGAGCGCAATGACGAGCTGGCCATGCTGGAAACCCTGGACACCGGCAAGTCGTACTCCGAAACCCGCTATGTCGACATCGTCACCGGCGCCGATGTGCTGGAGTACTACGCAGGCCTGGTGCCGGCCATCGAAGGCGAGCAGATCCCGCTGCGCGAGTCGTCTTTCGTGTACACCCGTCGCGAGCCGCTGGGCGTGACGGCCGGTATCGGCGCGTGGAACTACCCGATCCAGATCGCGCTGTGGAAATCCGCACCCGCGCTGGCCGCCGGCAACGCAATGATCTTCAAGCCGTCGGAAGTCACCTCCCTGACCACGCTGAAACTGGCCGAAATCTACACCGAAGCCGGCCTGCCCAATGGCGTGTTCAACGTGCTGACCGGCAGCGGCCGCGAAGTGGGCACCTGGCTGACCGAGCACCCACGCATCGAGAAAATTTCCTTCACCGGCGGCACCACCACCGGTAAAAAGGTCATGGCCAGCGCCTCGAGCTCGTCGCTCAAGGAAGTCACCATGGAACTGGGCGGCAAGTCGCCGCTGATCATCTGCGCTGACGCCGACCTGGACAAGGCCGCCGACATCGCCATGATGGCCAACTTCTACAGCTCGGGGCAGGTCTGCACCAACGGCACCCGCGTGTTCGTCCCGGCCGAAATGAAAGCGGCCTTCGAAGCCAAGATCGTCGAGCGCGTTGCCCGCATTCGCGTTGGCAACCCGGAAGACGAAAATACCAACTTCGGCCCACTGGTCAGCTTCCAGCACATGGAAAGCGTGCTGGGCTACATCGCCAAGGGCAAAGAAGAAGGTGCCCGCGTGCTGTGCGGTGGCGAGCGTCTGACTGAGGGTGAATTCGCCAAGGGTGCCTTCGTGGCACCGACCGTGTTCACCGATTGCCGCGACGACATGACCATCGTCAAGGAAGAGATCTTCGGCCCGGTGATGAGCATCCTCACCTACGAAAGCGAAGAAGAAGTCATCCGCCGTGCCAACGACACCGACTTCGGCCTGGCCGCCGGTGTCTGCACCAACGATATCTCCCGCGCCCACCGCATCATCCACCAGCTCGAAGCCGGTATCTGCTGGATCAACGCGTGGGGTGAATCGCCAGCCGAGATGCCGGTTGGCGGCTACAAGCAGTCGGGCGTAGGCCGTGAGAACGGCGTCAGCTCGCTGGCTCAATACACTCGCATCAAGTCGGTGCAGGTCGAGCTGGGTGGCTACACCTCGGTTTTCTAAAACTGTCTAGCCACGCCCGTGCCTCTGGGCACGGGCGCTCCCGCTCCCCGATCACCGCCAACACGAGGGTACGTTCATGTCCCAAGAATTCGATTACATCATCGTCGGTGCAGGTTCGGCCGGTAACACCCTGGCAACCCGCCTGACCGAAGACGCCGGTGTCAGCGTATTGCTGCTGGAAGCCGGTGGCCCCGACTACCGCTTCGACTTCCGCACCCAGATGCCCGCTGCCTTGGCCTTTCCGCTGCAGGGCCGCCGCTATAACTGGGCCTACGAGACCGACCCAGAGCCGCACATGGATGGCCGCCGCATGGAATGTGGCCGCGGCAAGGGCCTGGGTGGTTCGTCGCTGATCAACGGCATGTGCTACATCCGCGGCAACGCCATGGACTTCGACGGCTGGGCAGAACTGCCAGGCCTTGAAGACTGGACCTACCTGGACTGCCTGCCGTATTTCCGCAAAGCCGAAACCCGTGACATCGGCCCGAACGACTATCACGGTGGCGACGGCCCGCTCAGCGTGGCCACGCCCAAGCCGGGCAACAACCCGCTGTTCAACGCCATGGTCGAAGCCGGCGTGCAGGCCGGTTACCCGCGTACCGAAGACCTCAACGGCTACCAGCAGGAGGGCTTCGGCCCGATGGACCGCTCGGTGACCAAGAACGGCCGCCGTTCCAGCACCGCTCGCGGCTACCTGGACCAGGCCAAGAAGCGCCCGAACCTGACCATCGTCACCCACGCCCTGAGCGACCGCGTACTGTTCGAAGGCAAGCGTGCCGTAGGCGTAAGCTACCTGGTCGGCGACAGCGAAGAACGCGTCGAGGCCCGCGCCCGCAAGGAAGTGATCGTCAGCTCCGGCGCGATTGCTTCGCCGCAATTGCTGCAGCGTTCCGGTGTTGGCCCACGCGCCCTGCTCGAAAGCCTCGACATTCCCGTGGTGCATGACCTGCCAGGGGTTGGCGAGAACCTGCAGGACCACCTTGAGCTGTACCTGCAGTACGCCTGCACCCAGCCGGTTTCGCTGTACCCATCGCTGCTGTGGTGGAACCAGCCGGCGATCGGTGCCGAGTGGCTGTTCAACGGGACTGGCATCGGCGCCAGCAACCAGTTCGAGGCCGGCGGTTTCATCCGCAGCCGTCCTGAGTTCAAGTGGCCGAACATCCAGTACCACTTCCTGCCGGTGGCCATCAATTACAACGGTTCCAACGGTGTGAAGGAACACGGCTTCCAGGCCCACATGGGTTCGATGCGCTCGCCCGCCCGCGGTCGCGTTCAGGCCAAGTCCAAAGACCCGCGCCAGCACCCAAGCATCCTGTTCAACTACATGTCCACCGAGCAGGACTGGCAGGAGTTCCGCGACGGCATTCGCCTGACCCGCGAAATCATGGCCCAGCCAGCGCTGGACCCGTACCGTGGCCGCGAAATCAGCCCGGGCGCGCACGTGCAGACCGATGAAGAGCTGGACAAGTTCATCCGCGAGCACGCCGAAACCGCCTTCCACCCATCCTGCTCGTGCAAGATGGGCACCGACGACATGGCGGTAGTTGACGGTGAAGGCCGAGTGCACGGTATGCAGGGCCTGCGCGTGGTCGATGCCTCGATCATGCCGCTGATCATCACCGGTAACCTCAATGCGACCACGATCATGATCGCCGAGAAAATCTCCGACAAGATCCGTGGCCGCAAGCCGCTGCCGCGCAGCACTGCCAAGTACTATGTGGCAGGCGATGCACCGGTCAAAGGCAAACCAATGCGTGAAGTGAAGCAGGCTTGACCCTGACGCCACTCAGCCAAGCCATTTGAGGCTGCTGCGGATGAGTCCGCTCCCACACTGTATCTGTAGGAGCGGCTTTAACCGCGAAAGCGCTCATTAGGCCACCCAAATAGAAGGCACCCTCGCGGTGCCTTTTTTTCATCTGCAGAAACGCTTTACAGGCTGCCAATTCATCAGGTTAGAATCGATTGGCACGCGACTTGCCAGTCAAGTCTTTCCCCGCCCCGCCCCCCGGAGTACTGCCTTTGGATGCCAGCACCATCAACAGCCTGTTTCTGATCGGCGCATTGCTGGTGGGTGCAAGTATCCTGGTCAGCTCGCTGTCGTCGCGACTGGGCATTCCGATTCTGGTCATCATCCTCGCTGTCGGCATGATCGCTGGCGTGGATGGTGGCGGCATCATCTTCAACAACTACCCAACCGCGTACCTGGTGGGCAACCTGGCACTGGCCGTGATTCTGCTCGACGGCGGCCTGCGCACACGGGTGGCGAGTTTTCGTGTAGCCCTGTGGCCAGCGCTGTCCCTGGCCACGGTCGGGGTGATGATCACCACGGCGCTGACCGGCATGGTCGCCGCCTGGCTGTTCGATCTGAGCCTGATCCAGGGCCTGCTGATCGGCGCCATCGTCGGCTCGACCGACGCCGCCGCGGTGTTTTCGCTACTGGGCGGCAAAGGCCTGAACGAACGGGTTACCGCCACCCTGGAAATCGAGTCGGGCAGCAACGACCCGATGGCGGTATTCCTCACTGTCACCCTGATCGACATGATCGCCAGTGGCCAGACCGGCCTGCACTGGAGCCTGTTGGGCCACTTGCTGCGCGAATTCGGCATCGGTGGCCTGGTCGGCCTGGGTGGGGGCTGGCTGATGCTGCAATTGGTCAACCGCATCAACCTGGCCGGCGGCCTATACCCGATTCTGGTCATCGCTGGGGGGCTTGTGGTGTTCTCGCTGACCAATGCCCTGCACGGCAGCGGGTTCCTGGCCGTTTATCTGTGCGGCCTGGTGCTGGGCAACAGGCCTATCCGCAGCCGCCACGGTATCTTGCACATGCTTGACGGCATGGCCTGGCTGGCCCAGATCGGCATGTTCCTGGTGCTGGGGCTGCTGGTTACGCCCCACGACTTGCTGCCGATCGCGCTGCCGGCACTGGGCCTGGCGCTGTGGATGATCCTGATGGCACGGCCGCTGTCGGTGGTCGCCGCCCTGTTGCCGTTCAAGGCCTTCCACGGCCGCGAAAAAGCCTTCATCTCCTGGGTTGGCCTGCGGGGTGCGGTGCCGATCATTCTGGCGGTGTTCCCGCTGATGGCGGGCCTACCGGACGCACAGCTGTTCTTCAACCTGGCGTTCTTCATCGTGCTGGTATCACTGCTGGTGCAAGGCACAAGCCTGCCCTGGATGGCAAAGCTGCTGAAAGTCACCGTGCCGCCAGACCCCGCCCCGATCTCCCGCTCGGCCCTGGAGGTTCATGTCACCAGCGAGTGGGAGCTGTTCGTCTACCGGTTGGGCGCGGAGAAATGGTGCATCGGCGCCGCCCTGCGCGAGCTGAAAATGCCCGAAGGCACGCGTATCGCTGCGCTGTTCCGTGGCGAGCAACTGCTGCACCCTTCCGGCAGTACCGTGTTGGAAGTCGGCGACATGCTTTGCGTGATCGGCCACGAGCACAATCTTCCGGCTTTGGGCAAACTGTTCAGCCAGGCACCCCAACGTGGTTTGGATCTGCGTTTCTTCGGCGACTTCGTGCTCGAAGGCGATGCGGAGTTGGGTGCGGTAGCCGCCCTGTACGGCCTGAAACTCGATGGTCTGGACGTGAAAATGCCGCTGGCGCAGTTCATCCGACAAAAGGTCGGAGGCGCTCCAGTAGTAGGCGACCAGGTGCAATGGCACGGCACGATCTGGACCGTGGCGACCATGGACGGGAACAAGATCCAGAAAGTCGGCGTCAGATTCCCCGAGGGAACGCGACCCGGACCAGGATTGTTCCTCTAAACTGCGTGTTAGCCTGATCCATAAGTAGTCTGCCTATGTCCTTGCGTGTGTACCTTCGCGCGGCCCTGCTTGGGTTGTGCCTTTCCCTTTCGTTCGCGGCCACCGCGGCAGAAGCCCCAACCACCGCCAGCATCCAGAACAGCCTCGACAAGATCGCCGAGCGCAAGCTGCCCGAAGCTGACCAGAAGGCTCTGCAGCAGGTGCTCGAGCAGACTTTGGCGCTGCTAAACAGTAAAGAAGACAGCGAGAGCAAGCTGGCCGCGCTCAAGCAGCAACTGGCCGGTGCGCCCAAGCAAACCAGCGATAGCCAGAAAGAGCTGGCAAGGCTCAAGGAAAGCAAACCCCAGCCGGTCACCCAGCGCTATGCCAACCTGAGCGTGCCGCAGCTCGAGCAAATGCTCAGCGAGCGCAATACCCTGCAAGGCGACTTGCAGAAGGCGCTGTCAGACGCCAATAGCCTGATCATCAACTCGCAAACCCGCCCGGAGCGGGCCCAGGCCGAGATCAGCCAAAACCAGACCCGCACCCAGCAGATCAACAACATCCTCAAGAGCGGCAAAGACGCTGGCAAGCCGATCAACGCCGACCAGCGCAATCAGCTCAATGCCGAATTGGGCTCGCTCAATGCCCTTACCCAACTGCGGCGTCAGGAGCTGGCCGGCAATGGTTTGCTGCAAGACCTTGGCAATGCTCAGCATGACCTGCTGATCGAGCGTACCGCACGCCTGGAGCAGGAAATCCAGGACCTGCAGACGCTGATCAATGACAAGCGCCTGGCCCAGTCCCAACAAACCGTCACGCAACAGTCGATCGAGGCGCAGAAGGCTGGCGGCAGCAGCTTGCTCGCCACTGAGAGTGCGGCCAACCTCAAGCTTTCGGACTACCTGCTCAAAAGCACCGACCGCCTCAACGAGGTGACCCAGCAGAACCTGCGTACCAAGCAGCAGCTCGACAGCCTGACCCAGGCCGACCAGGCGCTGGACGAACAGATCAACGTTCTCAAGGGCAGCCTGCTGCTGTCGAAGATCCTCTACAAGCAGAAACAGGCGCTGCCGCACCTGAAGCTCGACCGTGACCTGGCTGATCAGATTGCCGATATCCGCCTGTATCAATTCGAGATCAACCAGCAGCGCGAGCAAATGAGCAACCCGGTGGGCTACGTCGATAAGCTGCTGGCCAACCAGCCGCAGCAAGACGTTACACCGCAGCTACGCAAGGCGCTGCTCGAAGTGGCGATCACCCGCAGCGACCTGCTCGAGCGCCTGAACCGTGAACTGTCGGCGCTGCTCAACGAGTCGATCACTCTGCAGCTCAACCAGAAGCAGTTGCTGGGCACCGCCCAGGGGCTGCGCAACACGCTCGATGAGCAGATGTTCTGGATCCCCAGCAACAAACCGCTGGATTGGGACTGGCTGAGCTTCGTGCCGACCCGCCTACCCGAACAGATCGCAAGCCTGCCCTGGGGTTCGGGTATCAAGGAACTGGCCGACGGCCTGAGCCAGCGCCCGCTACTGTTCCTGCCCCTGCTGCTGGTCATTGGGGCCCTCTTGTGGCGGCGCAAGTACCTGTATGAAAGGCTGAACAAGGTCCACCAGGATATCGGCCATTTCCGTCGCGACAGCCAATGGCACACGCCACAGGCCATCCTGATCAATGTACTGCTGGCGATGCCGGTGAGTCTGGGCCTGGCCCTGTGCAGCTATGCACTGCAGATCGACGCCCGCGGCCAGAACGCCAACCTGGGCGCCGCGCTGTGGCAACTGGCCCAGGCCTGGCTGGTGTTCTATACCGCCTACCGTATCCTCGCCCCGGGCGGGGTGGCCGAGATCCATTTCCGCTGGCACAAGCCGCAGGTCGAGTTTCTACGCGGCTGGGTGCGCCGGCTGGGCATCGTGGTGCTGGCGCTGGTCGGGGTGGTTGCCGTCGCCGAGCACCAGCCTTCGGCGCTGGCCGACGACGTGCTGGGTATCGGCGTGGTGCTGACCTGTTATGCCCTGATGGCCTGGCTACTGAGCCGCCTGCTTTTGAGCAGCCCGGCGCACCGCAATACATCGCTGTTCCGCAAAGCAGTCGGGGTGGCCTTCACGGCGCTGCCGATCGCGTTGTTCGTGGCGGTGTGTTTCGGCTACTACTACACCGCGCTCAAACTTACCGACCGCCTGATCTATACCCTGTACCTGCTGCTGTTCTGGCTGGTGATCGAGGCGGCATTCGTGCGCGGCCTGTCGGTGGCGGCGCGGCGCCTGGCCTACCAGCGCGCATTGAGCAAGCGCCAGGCAGCCAAGGAAGGGCTCGACGGTGAAGTCATCGTCGAAGAGCCGACCCTGGACATCGAACAGGTCAACCAGCAGTCGCTGCGCCTGATCCGCCTGGCACTGCTCGGCGGTTTCATCGCCGGCCTGTACTGGGTCTGGTCGGACCTGCTTTCGGTCTTCGCCTACCTCAACAACGTCACCCTGTACGAATACACCAGCGGGACCGGTACCTCGGCCAGCATGGTGCCGATCAGCCTCGGCGACCTGCTGGGCGCCCTGGTGATCGTTGGCATCACCTTCGCCCTGGCTGGCAACTTGCCTGGCCTGCTGGAAGTGCTGGTGCTTTCACGCCTGAACCTGGCCCAGGGCAGCGCCTACGCCACCACCACACTGCTTTCCTACACCATCGTCGGCGTAGGTATCGTCAGCACCTTATCTACCCTAGGGGTGAGCTGGGACAAGCTACAGTGGCTGGTGGCAGCGCTCTCGGTGGGCCTGGGCTTCGGCATGCAGGAGATCTTCGCCAACTTCATCTCCGGCATCATGATCCTGTTCGAGCGGCCGGTGCGCATCGGCGACACCATCACCATCGGCAACCTTTCAGGGACGGTCAGCAAGATTCGCATTCGGGCCACCACCATCACCGATTTCGACCGCAAGGACATCATCGTCCCTAACAAGACCTTCATCACCGGCCAGCTGATCAATTGGTCGCTGACCGATACCGTCACTCGGGTGACGTTGAAGCTGGGCATCGACTACGGCTCGGACCTGGACTTGGTGCGCGATCTGCTGCTCAAGGGCGCCCACGAGAACCCGCGCGTGCTCAAGGACCCAGAGCCGCTGGTGTATTTCCTCAATTTCGGCGAAAGCTCCCTGGACCACGAACTGCGCATGCATGTCCGTGACCTGGGTGACCGCAACCCGACGCTGGACGAGATCAACCGCTACATCAACCGCGAGTTCAAGGCCCATGACATCAAGATCTCGGTACGTCAGGTCGAGGTGTTCCTGATGGACTCCAAAGGTGGCAAGCAACAGCTGATCCCGATGGAACAACCCAAACCCGATGGCACCCCATCGGCCTGAGCAGGCTCGAATGCTTTATTCTGTGCTGAACCCCAGGAGCAGCCCGTGAAAGCCCTCGACCAACTCACCTTCGACAACCGCTTCGCCCGTTTGGGCGATGCGTTCTCTACCCAGGTATTGCCCGAGCCGATCGCCGAGCCGCGCCTGGTGGTGGCGAGCACGTCCGCCATGGCCCTGCTCGACCTTGACCCGGCCCAGGCCGAACTGCCGTTGTTCGCCGAGCTGTTCAGCGGCCACAAGCTCTGGGAAGAGGCCGACCCACGCGCGATGGTGTACTCAGGGCACCAGTTCGGCGCCTACAACCCGCGCCTGGGTGATGGCCGTGGCCTGTTGCTGGCCGAGGTGCTGAACGACCAGGGCGAGCACTGGGACCTGCACCTCAAAGGAGCCGGCCAGACCCCGTACTCGCGCATGGGCGACGGCCGTGCGGTGCTGCGCTCATCGATTCGTGAATTCCTCGCCAGCGAAGCCCTGCACGCACTCGGCATCCCTACCAGCCGCGCCCTGTGCGTGGTTGGTTCAAGCACGCCGGTTTGGCGCGAGACCCGCGAAAGTGCCGCCATGCTCACCCGCCTTGCCCACAGCCATGTGCGCTTCGGGCATTTCGAATACTTCTACTACACCAAGCAGCCAGAGCAGCAGCGCCTGCTGATCGACCATGTGCTGCAGCAGCACTACCCCGAATGCCGCGATGCCGAGCAGCCCTACCTGGCAATGTTCCGCACCATCGTCGAGCGCAATGCCGAACTGATCGCCCGCTGGCAGGCTTATGGCTTCTGCCATGGGGTGATGAATACCGACAACATGTCGATTCTTGGCATCACCTTCGATTTCGGGCCTTACGCCTTCCTCGACGACTTCGACGCCAACTTCATCTGCAACCATTCCGACGACCGCGGCCGCTACAGCTACGCCAACCAGGTGCCCATCGCCCACTGGAACCTCAGCGCCTTGGCCCAGGCCCTGACCACGGTCATCGAAGTGGAACCGTTGAAGGAGGCGCTGGGCCTGTTCCTGCCGCTGTACCAGGCACACTACCTGGACCTGATGCGCAGGCGCCTGGGGCTGACCACAGGCGAAGACGACGACATGGCCTTGATCGAGCGCCTGCTTCAGCGCATGCAGAGTGGTGGCGTGGACTACAACCTGTTTTTCCGCAAGCTGGGTGAACGGCCAGTCGCCGAGGCTCTGAAGCTGGTACGCGACGACTTCATCGACCTCGCCGGCTTCGATGCATGGGGTGCGGACTACTTGGCCCGGTGCAAGCGCGAAAGCGGCAACGCCCAAGGCCGTCGTGAGCGTATGCATGGCGTGAACCCCCTGTACGTGCTGCGCAACTATCTTGCGCAGCGGGCCATCGAAGCGGCCGAAGCGGGCGATTACAGTGAAGTACGCCGCCTGCACCAGGTACTGAGCACGCCGTTCGAGGAACAAGCCGGCATGCAGGCTTACGCCGAGCGCCCACCTGAGTGGGGCAAACACCTGGAAATCAGCTGTTCTTCTTAATGTTCAAGGAGCCTTGATGTCCGAGCCACTGATAATCCCCTGCCCCCACTGCAACGGCCTTAACCGTCTGCCGGCGCAGCGTCTGGGTGACACACCCAAATGCGGGCGCTGCAAACAGGCTGTGCTGTTGAGCCAGCCGTTCGAACTGAGCGAAGCGAACTATGGCAGCCAGATCAAAGGCGACGTGCCGCTGCTGATCGACGTCTGGGCTGACTGGTGCGGCCCGTGCAAATCGTTTGCCCCGACCTTCGAGCAGGCTGCCCGCCAGCTCAGCGGCCGCTGCCGCCTGGCCAAGCTGGACAGCGAAGCCAACCGTAACTTGGCGGGGCAACTGGGAATCCGCTCGATTCCCAGCCTGATCCTGTTCAAGAACGGTCGTGAAATCAGCCGCCAGGCTGGGGCGTTTGCGCTCCAGCCGTTGCTGGAGTGGTTGCGCGGTCAGGGGGTTTGAAGCGCCTGTCTTGAGCTGATTGGTGCCTGTGAGATCCTCAACCATTCTCCTCGAGCAAATCGTGCAGTTCGACAAACTGCTGGGTCAGCTTGTGCCGCGGTTCCAAGTGAATCAGCGGCAGGCTGGCATGGTGCGATTCGCGCATCTTCACCGAACTGCCCAGGTACACCGGTAACACCGGCAGCCCCTCGGCCAGCAGTTCGTCGAGCATCTGCTGGGGCAGGCTGGCGCGTGACTGGAACTGATTGACCACGATACCTTCGACCAGCAGGTCTTCGTTATGGTCGTCCTTGAGCTCTTCGATCTCAGACAGCAAGCCGTACAGCGCCTGGCGCGAGAAGCTGTCGCAATCGAAGGGGATCAGCACGCGATCAGCGGCGATCAATGCAGAAACCGCATAAAAGTTGAGGGCCGGTGGCGTGTCGATGTAGATCCGTTCGTAGTCTTCGTCCAGCTGGTCGAGCAACTTACGCAACTTGTTGATTTTATGCTTGGCCTCAAGCTTTGGCTGCAGGTCGGCCAGCTCTGCAGTGGCGGTGACCACATGCAGATTGTCGAACGGTGTTTCGTAGATATCGACTTGATTCTTCTTGCTGAACGGGCCACTGGAAAGGCTTTGCTTGAAGAAATCGGCAATGCCCATGGGGATATCGTCGCCGGTCAGGCCAGTGAGGTATTGGGTGGAGTTGGCCTGGGCATCCAGGTCGATCAGCAAGGTCCGGTAACCTTCGCTGGCACTCACTGCTGCCAGGTTGCAAGCGATGCTCGACTTGCCCACACCACCTTTCTGATTGAACACCACGCGCCGCATGATAGACCTCCGTGTATCAACGAATGCCCGAGTATGTGGTGGTGCAGCGGCAATGACCAGTGCCATTTGCCCCTTAGCCTGCCTGTATCCCCCCGATCAACCCTGGCTCGCCATCAGTCCGGTCAGCAACTCGGCGAAGGCCCGAGCCATCACCGAAGCCCCCTGCTCACGCTGCACCAGCCAAACCGCCGACATGGCCCCTTCATCCAGCAGCGTGCGGTACACCACGCCCTCGATTCGCATCCGCTGGAACGAAGCCGGCAGCACCGAAACCCCCAGGCCTGCAGACACCAGGCCAATGATGGTCATCGCCTCCCCTGCCTCCTGGGCGAAATGTGGGCTGAAGCCGGCTTGGCGGGCCAGGCTCAGCAACTGCGCATGCAAGCCACTGCCGTAGCTGCGCGGGAAGAACACGAAAGGTTCATGGGTCAGTGCGGCCATGTGCACACCCTGTCCCGAGCCTTCTGCCAAGGGGTGCGAGGCGTTGATCACCGCCACCAACGGCTCGCGGAACAACTCGATGGCCACCAGGCCCTCGGGTAAGGGCATCGGTCGCATCAGCCCAACCTCGATGGACTCATCGAACACACCTTCGGCAACATCCCGGCTACTCATTTCCTTGAGGTTCAAGTGCACCGCCGGAAATCGCTGGCGAAAGGCATGGATGGCTTTGGGAATCTTCGAGGTGAACGGTGCCGACGAGGTGAAGCCAATCTTCATCTCGCCCAACTCGCCCAACTGCGCGCGCCGCGCCACGTCGGCAGCTTTCTCCACCTGGGCCAACACCTGCCGCGCCTCATCGAGGAACAACCGGCCAGCCTCACTGAGCTCGACACGACGGTTGGTTCGCTCGAACAGGCGAGCCCCTAGCTCTTGCTCCAAGGCCTGGATCTGCTGGCTCAAAGGTGGCTGGGAAATGCCCAGCTGTTGAGCCGCGCGTCCGAAATGCAACTCCTCGGCAACAGCGATGAAATACCGCAAATGGCGCAGCTCCATGATCAGCTCCAATTAGGTCGTTTGACGTCTTAAATAGGTCGAACAATATATTGGATCTAATTATTAGCCAGCTATATGCTTTTTTCATTGCACCAGAGGTACCGTCCGTGAAAACTGCTGTAGCACCCCTTCCTGCCAACACTGAACCTGCCGGCCTGACCGAAATGTGGATCGAGAAAGGCACCCCGGCTTTCATCAAAACCGTCTTGGCACTGTTCAGCGGCGGCTTTGCCACATTTGCCCTTCTTTATTGCGTGCAGCCGATGATGCCCCTTTTATCGAAGGAGTTTTCCATCAATGCGGCGCAAAGCAGCCTGGTCTTGTCGGTGTCGACGGCGATGCTGGCAGTCGGTCTGTTGGTGACTGGGCCAGTCTCCGATCGAATCGGACGCAAGCCGGTAATGGTATTCGCACTGGTGTGCGCCGCACTCTCGACCCTGGCCAGCGCGGTGATGCCGAGCTGGGAACTGGTACTGGCGAGCCGCGCACTAGTCGGCCTGTCGCTGAGCGGCCTGGCGGCAGTGGCAATGACCTACCTGAGCGAAGAGATTCACCCGCAGCACATCGGCCTGGCCATGGGCCTGTACATCGGCGGCAATGCCATCGGTGGCATGAGCGGGCGGCTGATCACCGGCGTATTGATCGATTTCGTCAGCTGGCATACGGCGATGTTGACCATAGGCGGCCTGGCCCTGCTGGCGGCGTTGGTGTTCTGGAAGGTGCTGCCGGAGTCGCGTAATTTCCGCCAGCAATCGATGAATCCACGTAGCCTGTTGGACGGTTTCGTCATGCATTTCAAGGATGCCGGCCTGCCGTGGCTGTTCCTTGAGGCCTTCCTGCTGATGGGCGCCTTCGTTACGCTCTTCAACTACATCGGGTACCGCCTGCTGGCCGAGCCCTACCACATGAACCAGGCCCTGGTCGGCTTGTTGTCGGTGGTCTACCTGTCGGGCATCTACAGTTCAGCGCAGGTCGGCGCCCTGGCCGACAAACTGGGCCGACGCAAGGTGTTCTGGGCCAGTATCGTGGTAATGGCAGGTGGCTTGCTGATGACCTTGGCGACCCCTTTGGCGATGGTGATCGTTGGCATGCTGGTGTTCACCTTCGGCTTTTTCGGTGCGCACTCGGTGGCCAGCAGCTGGATCGGGCGACGGGCGCTCAAGGCCAAGGGACAGGCTTCGTCGCTGTACCTATTCAGCTATTACGCAGGGTCCAGCGTGGCGGGTACGGCGGGCGGTGTGTTCTGGCACCAGTGGGGCTGGAATGGGATCGGGTTGTTCATCGGCAGCTTGCTGGCGGTGGCGTTGCTGGTGGCGTTGCGCCTGAGCAAGCTTCAGCCCAAAGCGGTGTGAGGCCCCTTCGCGGGTTTGCCCGCGAAAGGGCCAGTGGATCAGTTGATGATCTCGACAATATCTACGTCCACCTCACGGCTCATAAGGTGTTTCTCGACCTCGCCGGTCAGCTTGACCTTGGTCTTTTCATTGAACGGCGTCGTCGGCAGGTCTTCGTCATCGATCTCGACGGTAATTGTGCCGGTGTTGTCCTTGAATTCGTACTTGTCGTCGTTGTTGATTTTCTTTGTCACAAAGCCTTGCAGCACAACCGGCGTATCATCGGCAGCGTCATTGGCTGCAGCCACTGTGGTAACCGGTGTGGCACCGGGCCCGGTGTAAGTCGCAGCCAGTGCTGCAGTGCTGAACAGAGGCGCAAGAATCAAGGCAAGGTAACGTGCTTTCATGGTGATTGGGTCCTGTTTGATGTTCAATGGGACCAGATTAGCGACGATCGCTGAATTCAAACTTAATGACATGAAAAAGCCCGGCATATCGCCGGGCTCTTCTTTTCTGCCTTCAAATCACTGGTGATACTGCGCCGACAGTTCGTGTACGGCGTTAATGAACACACCTGCGTGCTCCGGGTCGACCTCCGGAGTGATACCGTGGCCGAGGTTGAACACATGACCGGTGCCGTGGCCGTAGCTGGCCAAGATGCGCGCCACTTCCTGGCGGATGGCCTGCGGCTTGGCGTACAACACGGTCGGGTCCATGTTGCCCTGCAACGCCACTTTGTCGCCCACACGGCGGCGGGCGTCACCGATGTCGCAGGTCCAGTCCAGGCCCAGTGCATCTGCTCCCGCTTCAGCGATGCTTTCCAACCACAGGCCGCCGTTCTTGGTGAACAGAATCACCGGCACTTTACGCCCCTCATGCTCGCGGATCAGGCCGCTGACGATCTTGCGCATATAGGCCAGTGAGAACTCCTGATACGCCGCCGCCGACAGGTTGCCGCCCCAGGTGTCGAAGATCTGCACGGCTTGGGCGCCTGCGAGGATCTGGCCGTTGAGGTAGCTGGTGACCGACTGAGCCAGCTTGTCCAGCAACAGATGCAGGGCTTGTGGGTTGTCATAGGCCATGGCCTTGGTCTTGCGGAAGTCCTTGGACGAGCCGCCTTCGACCATGTAGGTGGCCAAGGTCCATGGGCTGCCGGAGAAGCCGATCAGCGGCACCCGGCCGTTGAGCTCACGGCGGATGGTACTGACCGCGTCCATCACATAACCCAGGTCTTTCTGCGGGTCAGGAACCTGCAGCGCCTCGATATCGGCCGGGGTACTGACGACTTTCTTGAAACGCGGACCTTCGCCGGTTTCGAAATACAGGCCCAGGCCCATGGCGTCGGGGATGGTGAGGATGTCCGAGAACAGGATCGCCGCATCCAGCGGGTAGCGGTCCAGCGGCTGCAGGGTCACCTCGCAGGCAAACTGCGGGTTCATGCACAGGCTCATGAAATCACCCGCCTTGGCACGGCTGGCGCGGTACTCCGGCAGGTAGCGGCCGGCCTGGCGCATCATCCACACGGGGGTGACGTCCACGGGTTGCTTGAGCAGTGCACGCAGGAAACGATCGTTCTTCAGGGCAGTCATGTCGGCATCCGGAAAAATAGTGCGGGCATTTTCTCAGACGCACAAAGAAAAGGCACGGCTGTTTGCCGTGCCTTTTCTTAATAGGTATGTCGTGGATCAATAGATTTTGTATACAAAACCTAGTGCTCTTAGACCTCCAGGTAGTCCAGGATGCCTTCGGCAGCGTTACGGCCTTCGAAAATGGCTGTAACCACCAGGTCAGAACCGCGCACCATGTCGCCGCCAGCAAACACTTTGGGGTTGCTGGTCTGGTGTTTGAACTTGGCTTTCTCTGGCGCTACAACCCGGCCCTGGCTGTCCAGCTCGATTCCATGCTGCTCGAACCACGGGGCTGGGCTTGGGCGGAAGCCGAAGGCGATCACCACGGCGTCAGCCGGCAGGATTTCTTCGGAACCTGGGATCGGCTCTGGGCTACGACGACCACGAGCATCCGGCTCGCCAAGACGGGTTTCGACGACTTTCACCCCTTCGACCTTGTCTTCGCCGACGATGGCGATAGGCTGGCGGTTGTAGAGGAACTTCACGCCTTCTTCCTTGGCGTTCTTCACCTCTTTGCGCGAACCCGGCATGTTGGCTTCGTCACGGCGGTAGGCACAGGTGACCGACTTGGCGCCCTGACGGATCGACGTACGGTTACAGTCCATCGCGGTGTCGCCACCGCCGAGCACCACGACCTTCTTGCCCTGCATGTCGACGAAGTCTTCCGGCGCTTTTTCGAAACCGAGGTTGCGGTTGACGTTGGCGATCAGGAAGTCCAATGCGTCGTGCACCCCAGGCAGGTCCTCACCCGGGAAACCACCTTTCATATAGGTGTAGGTGCCCATGCCCATGAACACGGCGTCGTATTCGGCGAGCAACTGTTCCATGGTGATGTCCTTGCCAACCTCGGTATTGAGGCGGAACTCGATTCCCATACCGCTGAACACCTCGCGGCGGTTGCTCAGCACGGTCTTTTCCAGCTTGAACTCAGGGATGCCGAAGGTCAGCAGGCCGCCGATTTCCGGGTTCTTGTCGAACACCACAGGGGTCACGCCGCCGCGCACCAGCACGTCGGCGCAGCCCAGGCCGGCAGGCCCGGCACCGATGATGGCAACGCGCTTACCGGTTGGCTTGACCTTGGACATGTCAGGGCGCCAGCCCATGGCGAAGGCGGTGTCGGTGATGTACTTCTCGACCGAGCCGATGGTCACCGCGCCGAAGCCGTCGTTCAGCGTGCAGGCACCCTCGCACAGACGATCCTGCGGGCATACGCGGCCACAGACTTCCGGGAGGGTGTTGGTCTGGTGCGATAGCTCCGCCGCGGCAAGAATGTTGCCTTCGGAAACCAGCTTCAGCCAGTTGGGGATGAAGTTGTGGACCGGGCACTTCCACTCGCAATAGGGGTTACCACAGCCCAGGCAACGGTGGGCCTGCTCTACGGACTGCTGGGGCTTGAACGGCTCGTAGATCTCCACGAACTCTTTCTTGCGCTGGCGCAGCAGCTTTTTCTTGGGGTCCTTGCGGCCCACTTCGATGAACTGGAAGTCGTTGTTCAGACGTTCAGCCATTTTTCAAAACCTCTTTACCGCAGTTGCCAGCCTTCAGGCTGCAAGCTGCAAGACGATCACTTGAGCACGACGGGCCCCGCGCACGGGGCCGTCACTTGCAGCTGTTCTTACTGCGGGTTGGCACGGGTGCTGGACAGCAGTTGCTTGAGGTTGGCCGCCTTGGGCTTGACCAGCCAGAAGCGCCGCACGTAGTCGTCCAGGTTCTCGAAGAGCTCACGCCCCCACTCGCTGCCGGTTTCTTCCACGTACTCGCCCAGGACCCGCGCCAAGTGGCTGCGGTAAGCTTCCATCGCCTCACCACTGATGCGCTGGATTTCGACCAGCTCGTGGTTGAGCTTGTCGACGAAGCTGTTGTCCATGTCGAGCACGTAGGCGAAGCCGCCAGTCATGCCAGAACCGAAGTTGTAACCGGTCTTGCCCAGAACGCAGACAAAGCCGCCGGTCATGTATTCACAGCAGTGATCGCCAGTACCCTCGACAACAGCGTGGGCGCCGGAGTTACGTACAGCGAAGCGCTCGCCCGCAGTGCCAGCGGCAAACAGCTTGCCGCCGGTTGCGCCGTACAGGCAGGTGTTACCGACGATGGCGCTATGCTGGGTGGCGAACGGGCTGCCAGCTGGCGGCACGATGGTCAGCTTGCCCCCGGTCATGCCTTTGCCGACGTAATCGTTGGCGTCGCCTTCCAGGTGCAGGTTCAGGCCGCCGGCGTTCCACACGCCGAAGCTTTGACCGGCAGTACCTTTGAAGCGGAAGGTGACCGGCTTGTCGGCCATGCCCTGGTTGCCGTAGAGCTTGGCAATTTCACCGGAAACTCGCGCACCGATGGAGCGGTCGCAGTTGCAGATATCGAGGCTGAACTCGCCGCCGGCCTGGTCGCGGATCGACGGCAGGGCCATCTCGACCATTTTTTCAGCCAGCTCGCCTTTGTCGAACGGCGGGTTCTTGTCGACTTCGCAGAACTGCGGCTTGTCGGCCGGAATGTGCGAGCTGCCCAGCAGGGGCGTCAGGTCCAGGTACTGCTGGCGCTCGGTGTCGCCTGGCAGCACTTCAAGCAGGTCGGTGCGACCAATCAGCTCGCCGAGGCTGCGAACGCCCAATTTGGCCAGCCATTCACGGGTTTCTTCAGCAACGAAGGTGAAGAAGTTGATCACCATGTCGACGGTGCCGATGTAGTGATCCTTGCGCAGCTTTTCATTTTGCGTAGCTACGCCAGTGGCGCAATTGTTCAGGTGACAGATGCGCAGATATTTGCAGCCCAGGGCGATCATCGGTGCGGTACCAAAGCCGAAGCTTTCGGCGCCGAGGATGGCCGCTTTGATCACGTCCAGACCGGTCTTCAGGCCGCCGTCGGTCTGTACCCGCACCTTGCCGCGCAGGTCGTTGCCGCGCAGGGTCTGGTGGGTTTCGGCCAGGCCCAGTTCCCACGGGGCGCCGGCGTACTTGATCGAGGTCAGCGGCGAGGCGCCGGTGCCACCGTCGTAACCAGAGATGGTGATCAGGTCGGCGTAAGCCTTGGCCACGCCCGCGGCGATCGTGCCAACACCGGCTTCGGCCACCAGTTTCACCGAAACCAGGGCCTGCGGGTTGACCTGCTTGAGGTCATAGATCAGCTGGGCCAAGTCTTCGATGGAGTAGATGTCGTGGTGCGGCGGAGGCGAAATCAGGGTCACACCCGGCACGGCATAACGCAGCTTGGCGATCAGGCCGTTGACCTTGCCGCCTGGCAGCTGGCCACCCTCACCGGGCTTGGCGCCCTGGGCGACCTTGATCTGCAGTACCTCGGCATTGACCAGATACTCTGGGGTCACGCCAAAGCGGCCAGTGGCGACCTGCTTGATCTTCGAGCTCTTGATGGTGCCATAGCGCGACGGGTCTTCACCGCCCTCACCGGAGTTGGAGCGCGCGCCCAGGCGGTTCATCGCCTCGGCCAGGGCCTCGTGAGCCTCTGGCGACAGTGCACCCAGCGAGATACCGGCGGAGTCGAAGCGCTTGAGGATGGCCTCCAACGGCTCGATCTGATCCAGCGGCAGGGCCTGGTCGGCCACTTTCACTTTCAACAGGTCGCGGATCATCGATACCGGGCGCTGGTCCACCAGCGTCGTGTATTCCTTGAACTTGGCGTAGTCGCCCTGCTGCACAGCAGCTTGCAGGGTGTTGACCACGTCAGGGTTGTAGGCGTGATATTCGCCACCGTGGACGAACTTCAGCAGGCCACCTTGCTGGATTGGCTTACGGGCACTCCAGGCTTCGGCGGCCAGCAGCTTCTGGTCGCCTTCCAGATCGACGAAGCGCGCACCCTTGATGCGGCTGGAGACGCCCTTGAAGCTCAGGCCAACCACTTCCTCGGCCAAGCCAACGGCTTCGAACAACTGTGCGCCACGATACGAGGCAATGGTGGAGATCCCCATCTTCGAAAGGATCTTCAACAGGCCTTTGGAGATGCCTTTGCGGTAGTACTTGAAGACTTCGTCGAGGTCACCCAGCACTTCACCGGTACGGATCAGGTCGGCCAGCACTTCGTAGGCCAGGTACGGGTACACGGCCGAGGCGCCGAAGCCCAGCAGCACGGCGAAGTGATGCGGGTCGCGGGCAGTGGCGGTTTCGACCAGGATGTTGCTGTCGCAACGCAGGCCCTGCTCGGTCAGGCGGTGGTGCACGGCCCCCACGGCCAGCGATGCATGCACCGGCAGCTTGCCAGGTGCGATGTAGCGGTCGCTCAGCACCAGCTGGGTCTTACCGCCACGCACGGCTTCTTCGGCTTGGTCGGCAATGTTGCGGATGGCCGCTTCCAGGCCGACGCTCTCGTCGTAGTTGAGGTCGATCAGTTGGCGGTCGAAGCCTTCGCGCTCCAGGTTCATCAGCGAACGCCATTTGGCGGGCGAGATGACTGGCGAGCTGAGGATCACCCGAGATGCGTGCTCCGGGGACTCTTGGAAAATGTTGCGCTCGGCGCCCAGGCAGATTTCCAGGGACATGACGATCGCTTCGCGCAGCGGGTCGATCGGCGGGTTGGTCACCTGGGCGAACTGCTGACGGAAGAAGTCATACGGCGAACGCACACGCTGGGACAGCACCGCCATCGGCGTATCGTCACCCATCGAACCGACCGCTTCCTGCCCCTGCTCACCGAGCGGACGCAGCACTTGATCACGTTCTTCGAAGGTGACCTGGAACATTTTCATGTACTGCTTGAGCTGGTCAGCGTCATAGCTGGCCACGCCCTGGTCGTCGGTCAAGCTGGCCTGAATGCGCAGGGCGTGCTGGCGCAGCCAACGCTTGTAGGGGTGACGCGACTTCAAGCGGTTGTCGATGGCATCGGTGTCGAGAATCTGGCCAGTTTCGGTGTCGACAGCGAAGATCTGCCCTGGGCCGACACGGCCTTTGGCGATGACGTCTTCAGGCTTGTAGTCCCATACGCCAATTTCCGACGCCAGGGTGATGTAGCCATTTTTGGTGGTTACCCAGCGTGCAGGACGCAAGCCGTTGCGGTCGAGCAGGCACACCGCATGGCGGCCTTCGGTCATGACGATACCGGCCGGGCCATCCCACGGCTCCATGTGCATGGAGTTGTACTCGTAGAAGGCGCGCAGGTCGGCGTCCATGGTCTCAACGTTCTGCCAAGCTGGCGGTACCAGCATGCGCACGCCACGGAACAGATCGATGCCGCCTGTGACCATCAGTTCGAGCATGTTGTCCATGCTCGACGAGTCGGAGCCGACGCGGTTGACCAGCGGGCCCAACTCTTCCAGATCGGGGATCAGGTCGTTGGCGAACTTGGTGCGACGGGCCATGGCCCAGTTGCGGTTGCCGGTGATGGTGTTGATTTCGCCGTTATGGGCGAGGAAGCGGAACGGCTGCGCCAGCGGCCATTTCGGCAGGGTATTGGTGGAGAAGCGCTGGTGGAACACGCAGATCGCGGTTTGCAGGCGCTCGTCACCCAGGTCTGGGTAAAACGCCGCGAGATCGCGCGGCATCATCAGGCCTTTGTAGATGATGGTCTTGTGCGAGAAGCTGCAAATGTAGTGGTCGGCGTCGTGGGCGTTGGCCACGGACGAGCGGCGACGAGCACTGAACAGCTTGATGGCGAATTCCTGATCGCTCAGGCCTTCACCGCCGATGAACACCTGCTCGATCTGCGGCAGGCGCTCCAAGGCGAGGCGGCCGAGCACGCTGGTGTCGATCGGCACCTTGCGCCAACCGACCAGCTTCAGGCCGGCAGCGACGATTTCGCGGTCCATGTTGGCGCGGGCAGCTTCGGCTTTGACCGGGTCCTGGTTGAAGAACACCATACCGACGGCATACTGCCTGGGCAGCTCGGCGCTGAAGTGCTCCTGGGCCACGGCACGCAGGAATTGATCAGGCTTCTGCATGAGCAGACCACAACCGTCACCGGTCTTGCCGTCAGCGTTGATGCCGCCGCGGTGGGTCATGCAGGTCAGTGCCTGCATAGCCGTTTGCAGAAGGTGGTGGCTCGGTTCGCCCGTCATATGGGCAATCAGGCCGAAACCACAGTTGTCCTTGAATTCTTCGGGATGGTACAGACCTGTTTTCATAGACACTTTCTCACCAGGTTCACCTCTCAACCGGAGGCAAATCTCTTTTATGTACAACCACTTACCATCCACGCCGATCAAACGCCAGCTTTTTTGCGGTGGCCATGGAAAACCATTGTTGCACAGCGACAGTCATACCCACAAATTTTCATGTCTCACCATTGAAAATTTATGTCGCATTTTTGAATGTTTTTGCGCCGAGAGCCGTGATAACGGCTGGATTGTATCTGAAGCGCTTTGCCATGACTGCTAGGGAGGCTTGTGGCCAGCAGTCCGGGACAGAAAAGCCTGCCGCGCTCGGGCGCAGCAGGCTATTCGGATGTCTTTAATCGCTCAGCAACTGGGCGGCGGGGGTGATGCCGCCCGGCAGGATCAGCGGGCCGAGGCCAGCTCTTGTTGGACGCTGGCGACGGTTCGTGGCCAAGGTTTACCAGCCTGGACCTTCGCTGGCAAGTTCTTGATTGCCGCGACCGCAGCGTCGCGATTGGCAAAGTTGCCGTAGGTGACCACGTAAAGCGGTTTGCCCTGCAGGGTTTTCTTGAAGTAGCGATAGTCGCCACCCTGCGCTTTTACGAAGGCCTGGGCCGAAGCCTCAGAGCTGGTACCTAGGATCTGCACCACATAGTTGCCTGGTTTCTGACCCGAATACCAACCACTGTTCCCGGTACCGCCAGCGGCAGGCTTTTCCGCGGCCTTGGCGGCTGGCTTGGCGGTGGCGACTTGAGTAGGCGCTGGCTTGGTTGGCGCAACCGGCTTGACCGGCTGAGACGCCGCTGGCTTGGACGCAGGCGCAGCAGGCTGCGTGGGAGCAGTGGCCTGGGCCATGCTCGGTGCGGGACCGGCAGGTACACCTTGAGGAGGCGCGATAGTGGTTACTGTAGGCGGATTGCCAGGCTGCAAAGCGGTATTGCCGGCAGGGCCGCCTTCGTCCCCATCACCCATACCCGCAGCCTCGGCCAGCGGTTCGCGCATGACCGGCTGGGACTGGCCGACCAGTGGCAGCGGCATCGGCTGCGACTGGCCGGAAAATTCGATGGCCGGGCTGCCATTGTTGGCTTGCTCAGCGCCTTGCTTGCCCTCGCCCAATGGCAGCTGGGCCTGGGCCACAGGCGCCTCGGCAGGGGCCTTGTCGCTCTTTTTGGGCATCAGCACCGCAGCGCCTACGGCGACCACGACTACTGCGGAAAGCGCAAGTACGTGTTTCTTAGGCATTTTGAACCCCATGGCTGGTCGCTTGACCGTGGTACGGCTGGCGATCATGGCTTCGATCAGAGTATCGCGGGCGACCTGATTGATGTTGCCAGGCCACCCGTCGGAGTTTTCATGAATATCGACAAGCTGTTCACGGGTGAACACCTCGATACCCCGGCCAGCACCTTCCAGGCGTTGTTCAAGGTACTCGCGGGTTTCTTCCTCGCTGTAGGGGGCAAGTTCGATGACGTGGAAGCGCTCTTCCTCGATCTGGATCTCATCCAACCCGGCAATCAGCGAGGGCTCGCCGAACAGGAACACGTGCGGGCGCCCTTCCGGGAGCCCTGCCGCCAGTTCCAGCAACGCTTGGAGTGCCGACTCGTCGAGTTGTTCCGCATCGTCCACCAGCAGATAGACTTCCTGCCCGGTTAGCGCCAGTTGCACGACCTTGTTCAAGATCGCCTGCATTTCAGGCTGCGGCACTTCCAGCGTCTGCGCCACCTGCCCCAGCACGCTGGCAGCGTCGCTGGCGCCGCGGGCCGATACCACCACGCTCTGTACCGACTGCTTGTTGGTACTGGCCACCAGGGCTTGGCGCAGCAGGGTCTTACCGCTGCCCACGGGGCCTGTGACCACCAGCATCAACTGGCTGTAGCGGGCCAGGTGATGCAACTGGCCCAACACCGGCTTGCGCTGGGCGGGGAAAAACTTGAAGCCGGGCACACGCGGCGCGAACGGATCGTGGCTCAACTGGTAATGTTCGAGGAACGCCTCATCGGCATGCAAACTGGTCATTACGCTGTCACAACCTCAAAGCTGGGCCACGATCGCGCGGTAATCCGCCGACAGCGTGGCCTGAAGAATCTCTTTCGGATAGTCGTCGGTGATCACGGCCTCCCCCAGCTGGCGCAGCAGCACCAGCCGCAAGCGACCATCGAGCACCTTCTTGTCGACCGCCATATGCTCCATGAAATGCGCCGGGGTCATTTCCTCTGGTGGCACCACCGGCAAACCTGCATCCTGCAACAGGCGTATTGCGCGATCACGTTCGGCCTGGTCGATCCAACCCAGGCGCATGGACATCTCCAGGGCCATGACCGTGCCTGCGGCTACGGCCTCACCATGCAGCCACACTCCGTAACCCATGTGGGTTTCGATGGCGTGGCCGAAGGTGTGCCCGAGATTGAGCGTGGCACGCACACCGGACTCACGCTCGTCGGCACCGACCACTGCGGCCTTGGCCGCGCACGAGCGGCGGATCGCCTCGGTCAGAGCTGCGGGCTCGAGGGCACGCAGTGCCTGCATATTGTCTTCGAGCCAGGCCAAAAAGGGCTTGTCGCAGATCAGCCCGTACTTGATGACTTCAGCCAGGCCTGCCGAAAGCTCGCGCCCAGGCAAGGTCTTGAGGCTGGTGGTATCGATCAGCACGGCGTTAGGCTGATAGAAAGCCCCGACCATGTTCTTGCCCAGGGGGTGGTTTATACCGGTCTTGCCGCCGACCGAAGAGTCGACCTGTGACAGCAGAGTGGTCGGCACCTGGATGAAGTCGACCCCCCGCTGATAGCAGGCCGCTGCGAAGCCGGCCATGTCGCCGATCACGCCGCCGCCGAGCGCCACCACAGTAGTACGGCGGTCATGCCGCGCAGTCAGCAGGCCATCGAAGATCAGTTGCAGGGTTTGCCAATTCTTGTGTGCTTCGCCGTCCGGCAGGATCACTGACACTACCGAATAGGCGCCAAGGGTTTTGCTCAGGCGGTCGAGATACAGAGGCGCGACGGTTTCATTTGAAACGATGGCGACCTGGCGCCCGCGGATATGCGGCGCCAGCAGTTCGGCCTGGTCCAACAGGCCTTCGCCAATGTAGATCGGGTAGCTACGCTCACCGAGATCGACCTTAAGTGTCTGCATGTATCCCCACAATGTACTTGGGCGCGGCGCCGGCTGTGCGCGCCGCGCAGGAACGTTGAACGTCGCCTCGGCGCTGGCCGAGAATAGTCCCGGCTTAACGGGGCGGCAACTGCTGCAGGCGCTCGAGGATATCGAGCACTACCATGCGTGGCGGCCGTTCGTCGGTTTCCACCACCAGATCGGCAATTTCGCGATAGAGCGGGTCGCGAGCCTCGAGCAAGCCGCGCAAGGTGGCCTCCGGGTTCGCTGTGCGCAGCAGTGGGCGATTGCGATCGCGTGCGGTACGCCCCACCTGCTGCTCCACCGAAGCATGCAGGTAGATGACTCGCCCGCCCGCGTGCAGTGCTTGACGGTTTTCCGCGCGCATGACCGCGCCGCCGCCGGTGGCCACGACGACGCCATCGAGCGCGCACAATTCGGCGATCATCGCCTGCTCACGGTCACGAAAGCCCGGCTCGCCTTCTTTGTCGAAGATCCACGGGATGTTGGCGCCGGTTCGCAGTTCGATTTCCTTGTCGGAATCCTTGAACAGCAGGCGCAGCTCTTTGGCCAACAGGCGCCCGATGGTGCTTTTACCAGCACCCATGGGCCCTACAAGTATCAAATTTCGCACAGAATCAACGACTCACAGCAATCGCCTGGTCACTCATGATACGCGGAGTCAGGAAGACCAGCAGCTCGGATTTTTTCTCTTGTAATGCATCGCGTCGAAATAGCCGCCCAACATACGGCAGATCGCCGAAAAATGGCACCTTGTCGACCACATTGTTTTGCGCGGTCGAGTAAACGCCACCGATGACGATGGTCTCCCCATTCGCTACCCGAACCTTGGCATTGACTTCGTTCTTGCGAATCGGTGGTACGTCGTTGAGAGCATTGACGAAATCGGGCTCATCCTTGGTCACTTTGACCGTCATGATGACATTGCCGTCCGGCGTGATCTGTGGAGTAACTTCCAGTGACAGCGAGGCTTCGCGAAAGGCTACCGAGGTCGCCCCGCTTTTGCTGGTTTCCTGGTAGGGCACTTCGGTGCCTTTGAGAATCCTGGCGGTTTCCTTGTCAGCCGTAACCACCTTGGGCTGGGAAATGATTTCGCCGTTGCCGCTTTTCTCCATCGCGCTGAGCTCCAGGTCCAGCAGCACACCGCCGCGCAACAACCCTACGCCAATGCCAGCTGCGGCCCGGTCCATGCCCAGGTCGACGAACAGGTCCTTGCCCAACAGTGGTGCATCCCCGTATAACTGCCGCCCCCAGCGCACCCCCAGGCCTTTTTCGTAATCGACATTGGCCTCCACGATACGCGCCTCGATTTCCACCTGCTGGACCGGTACATCAAGCTGTGCGACCAACTGGCGCAACTCGGCCAGGCGCTCAGCCGGCTGGTGCGCTACCAGGGTGTTGGTGCGCGTATCGACACTCAGACTGCCACGGCCGGTCAAAATACCGTCATCGGCGAGCGTCGCCAGGAGCAACTCGGCAAGGTCCGAGGCCTTGGCGTGATGAATCGGTAGCAGCTCACGCCGCAAAGGCTCCATTTGTGCGTCCAGCTCCTGTTTGATACGGGCACCGCGAGACTGCTCGGCCAACTCTGCGGCGGGCGCGACCAACAACACATTGCCCTGCTCACGTCGCGCCAGACCCTTGCTGTGCAACACCAAATCCAGCGCTTGATCCCAGGGCACATCATGTAGCCGCAAGGTGATATTGCCTTGCACGGTGTCACTGGCCACCAAGTTGATCCCGGCATAGTCAGCCAGCACCTGAAGCACTGAGCGCACCTCCACATCCTGGAAGTTCAGGGTTATGGCCTCACCCCGAAAGGGCGCTGCCAGACACGCCTGACTGGCCATCAAGCCCACCACTAGCCATTTCGACAGCCTCATCGTCGCCCTCCGTGGCCTCAGTTTTCATGCTCTTCCTGAGCTTCAGCGTTACCGTGCGCTCTCGCCACACGCCTCCTACGAACAGACGCTCGCGGACCTCGAATTGCCGTTCGCCAACCTGCACCACTACCCCTCCCTCGCGCCCCAGCCGGTCCCCTGGGCGAACGCGGTACACACGCCCAGCCGACAACACAAGCGCTTCGCTCTGCTCACCGCGCTGCAGGCTGCCGACCATCTGCAGCTGTGTCAGCGCAACACCGGCAAGCCCTGCGCGCACTACACGAGCCGGCGAGGAAGAAAACGGATCCAGGCTCACAGGTTGCATCTGACCGCGAGCAGGCACATCGGCCAGTGATGGCGGCTGTGGTACGGAGCCGTCGGCTTGATAGACATACACTCGCATACCAAGGCTCAACAGCCCTGGCCGATCCTCCGTTGGCTCCAGCCGCATCGTCTCGGCACGCAGCAGGCGAACCTGGCCAAGCCAGTCGTCCAGCCACACTCGAAGCCCTGCATACCCCCCAACTACGCGTATATCCACAGGCGTCTGCCAGTAGCCAGGTCGCTTGACCTCCTCGCCCACATCCAGTTGCTCGAAGTGCAGGCCATGGGCATGCCCTGAAGCGGCCAACTGATCCAGCAAATCGCTCATGCCTGCGCCGGCAGCCAGGCGCCAGCGAGCATCCTGCAACTGCATCAGCTCAGCCTCGTAGTTTTCACGAAGTTGCCCGAGCGCCTTCACCTCGCCAATTGCAGCTTGTTGGTCTTCCAGCAGCCCCACATACCGAGCACGTGCCACCTCCTCACGCTGTAGCCATTGAGGTAGAAGAAGCAAGCACCCAAAACCGAACACAACAATGCACAAAATGCCCGGTAGCGCACTGCGAGCCAGTGGCAAGCGCTCTATCAATGCCAGCAACTCTCCACCGCGCAACAGGTTCATGACCAGACTGCCGATACGCGCGCCAGCAGCAGAAACTCGTCGCCGCCCGGCTGCTGCCTGATGTGTTTGAGCTCCAGGTCGCGTAGCACGCCAGAGCGCTCAAGTTCACGCATCAGCTGCGCCACTACAGCGCTGGAGGCAGCTATCCCGGCCATGCGCAATTGCGAGCCGTCCATCTCCACGTGGCGCAGACGAGCGCCCTCCGGCATTGCCCGCTCGAGGTCGGCAAACACTGCGCTTGGCAGCCCTTGCTGGGTACGCAAGCCTGCCAAGGCCGCAACCTGATTGCGCACGTCGGCGTAAGCCTGGGTGATGCGTTCGTGTTCAGAGAGCTGCGCCTGGAGTGCCTGTATTGCGACCTGCTGGGCGTGGCTGGCCATGGCATGCTGGCGAACGCGCTGACGAGCCAATTGGTCCATCAACAGGACGGCGCACAGCGCCAACACTGCAGCCCCTACCAACATCAGGCGTAAACGCTGGATCGCCGCTTGGCGCTGCCGCTCTCGCCAGGGCATCAAATTGAGGCGCAACATCAATGCAGGCTCCCAAGCGCCAAGGCAAAGGCCAACGCCATGCAGCCGTCCTGGCAGTGCACACCTGCCACAGGCGGCAACGGGTGGCACGGCAAGCCAAAGCGCTCACTCAGGCGAAGCAGCGCGTCTTGACCGATTGCCGACGCACCGGCCACAAGCAGTTCGGTCGGCATCTGGCCATCTGCCAGTTCATTGAGCAGCTCCAGGACTGCCCCCGTCTCCAGCGGCCACTCACGCCGGACAGGCAGGGTATCGCCAAGCCAGCCATGCAACGTTGCGCTTCCCGGCTCGATGCGCAGCAGCGCTGCGCCACTGTGGCCTTGACCCGGCAGCAGGCGACGCAGGGCAATTGTGTCAACTTCCACCACCTCGAGTTCCAGATCCGCGGCTTCGAAGGCAGCGACCAAAGGCTGCAGCGAGCTTTGCCGGCTGGCCGCAACCAATACATCCTGACATCCCGGTTGCAGCAGGGAGTCCCCCAGTACCTGAAAGTCCAATGCCAGATCTTCGAGTGGGAAAGGGAAGAGCTGCTCCGCATCACCCAGCAGTTGCGCCTCCAGCTGGCTGGGGGCCTGCCCCTCAGGCAAGCGGCACAGCTTGCAGATGACCTGCGAGGCGGGCAGTGCCACTGCGGCTCTACGTAGGCGCCTGCCCGATTGCTGACACGCGTTGCGCAAAGTAGCTATCAAGCGCTCTGGCCCCTGCGATCGGTTGCCAGGCGCGAGCGGCTCGAACTCATGCACCGCCCAGACAAGCGGCTCATAACGCCCCCTGTGGCGCCGCAGTTGGGCAACCCGCAGTGAATCCGAGGTGATTTCCACCCCCAGCAGTGAACTGGCATCCTTGCCAAAGCGTCCTAACATCACGATTTCCTTGTTACAACCATGAACCGCCACACTGCCGGGCCCTGAAGGGCCAAACGGTGCAGCGAGCCGCCTGGCCGGTCACCCGGCGAAGCGAAAAGTGCTTATAATGCCCAGCGTTTTTTCGTCCGCCGGCCCCGTGCGCAATTCACCTCTCAACCTGGACACCGAAAAGCCTTGATACGCCTGCTGAAGTTCTTCTGGTGGTCTTTCGTCGCAGTCATCTGCGCGCTCGTACTCGGTGTGAGCGGTGCGTTTCTGTATCTTAGCCCCAACCTGCCATCGGTCGATTCACTCAGAAGCATCCAGTTGCAGATCCCACTGAGGGTCTTTAGCAGTGACGGCAAGCTGATCGCCGAGTTTGGCGAAATGCGGCGCTCGCCGATCCGCTTCGCGGACATTCCGCCACAGTTCATTCAGGCACTTCTGTCAGCCGAGGACGACAATTTCCTCAACCACTACGGTGTCGATCCGAGCAGCCTGATGCGTGCTGCTACCCAGCTGGTGAAGTCTGGTCATATTCAGACCGGCGGCAGCACCATTACCATGCAGGTGGCAAAAAACTACTTCCTCACCAGCGAACGCAGCTTCTCGCGCAAGACCAGCGAAATTTTGCTGGCTCTGCAGATCGAGCGCGAACTGACCAAGGACGAGATCCTTGAGCTGTACGTGAACAAGATCTACCTGGGCAACCGCGCCTACGGTATCGACGCCGCGGCTCAGGTTTACTACGGCAAGTCGATCCGCGACGTGAGCCTGGCACAGATGGCAATGATCGCCGGTCTGCCGAAAGCACCCTCACGTTTCAACCCGCTGGCCAACCCGGCCCGTGCCAAGGAGCGCCGTGACTGGATCCTTGGGCGCATGTACAAGCTCGGCAAGATCGACGAAGCCAGCTACCAGGCTGCCCTGGCCGAACCGCTCAACGCCAGCTACCACGTACCGACCCCTGAGGTGAACGCACCTTACGTGGCTGAAATGGCCCGCGCCGAAATGGTCGGCCGTTATGGCGGTGATGCCTACACCGAGGGTTTCCGCGTGACCACTACGGTGCCTAGCGATATGCAGGAAATGGCCAACAAGGCCATCCTCAACGGCCTCACCGAGTACGACGAACGCCATGGCTATCGTGGCCCGGAGGCGCGCTTCCCAGGCAAGACGCATGCTGCCTGGCAACAAGAGCTGAACAAGCAGCGTAACCTCGGCGCGCTGGAGCCGGCCATCGTCACCCAGGTCGAGAAAACCGGCATCAAGGTGTTGACCCGTGACGGCAAGGATGAAGAGGTTGCCTGGGACACCATGAAGTGGGCACGCCCCTACATCAACACCAACGCCCAAGGCCGTTCGCCGCAGTCGCCCGCTGACGTCGCGCAGGTCGGCGACCTGGTGCGCCTGCAGCGCCTGGACGATGGCAAGCTCAAGTTCAGCCAAGTCCCCACCGCGCAGAGCGCGCTGGTCACCCTCGACCCGAACAATGGCGCCATCCGCGCGCTGGTAGGTGGTTTCTCGTTCGAGCAGAGTAACTACAACCGCGCCATGCAGGCCAAGCGCCAGCCGGGTTCGAGCTTCAAGCCGTTCATTTACAGCGCAGCCCTGGACAGCGGCTACACCGCCTCCAGCCTGGTCAACGATGCTCCGATCGTATTCGTCGATCAGTATCTGGACAAGGAATGGCGCCCCAAAAATGACACCAACACCTTCCTTGGCCCGATTCGCTTGCGCGAGGCGTTGTACAAGTCCCGTAACCTGGTTTCGATTCGCTTGCTGCAGGCCATGGGGGTGGATCGCACCATCGATTACATCACCAAGTTCGGCTTCAACAAGCAGGACCTGCCGCGCAACCTGTCGCTGGCACTGGGTACCGCAACCCTGACACCGATGGAAATCGCGACTGGCTGGAGCACCTTTGCCAATGGCGGCTACAAGGTGAACCCGTATCTGATCGACCGTATCGAGAGCCGCAGTGGTGAAACGCTGTTCACCGCCAATCCAGCCCGCGTCCCTCAAGGGGCTGAGGACAATGCAGGGTTGCCTGCTGCGGAGCAACCGATCAGCACTTCCGCCCTGCCAGGCGAGGCGCCCTCTGCCCTTGGCGAGGTTGCACCACCACCGCAAACCCCGGCCGTCGCTGAACGAATCGTCGACAATCGCACTACTTACATCCTCACCAGCATGCTGCAGGATGTGATCAAACGCGGCACCGGCCGCCGGGCCCTGGCTTTGGGCCGTGACGACCTGGCCGGCAAGACCGGCACCACCAACGAGTCCAAAGATGCCTGGTTCTCAGGCTACAACGCCGATTTTGTGACCACCGTGTGGGTTGGCTTCGACCAGCCAGAAAGCCTCGGCCGTCGCGAGTACGGCGGCACGGCGGCACTGCCTATATGGATGAAATTCATGGGCGCGGCGCTGCATGGCAGGCCAAGCCATGCGCCAGCGGAGCCGGACGGCATCCTCAGCCTGCGAGTAGACCCGGTGAGCGGACGCGCGGCCTCGCCGAGCACGCCTAACGCCTACTTCGAACTGTTCAAGGCCGAGGACTCGCCACCGTCGGTGGACGAACTAGGCAATGGCGTTGCGCCAGGTAGCCCGCTGCCAGCCGATGAAGCGGCGCCTATGGACCTGTTCTGACCCTCAACTTGGGGTGATGCATCTATCAAGCGCCGCCCGCGCGGCGCTGGCTCTCACAGCCACCACAACCCTCAAGACGAACACAAAAAAGCCCCGACTCTCGCGAGCCGGGGCTTTTTACTGCCGCGAGGGCTGCTATCAGCCGTTGAACACTTCATCCACGCTGTTGAGCGGGTAGTGCTTCGGATACGGCAGCGTTGCCACACCGGACTCGATGGCGGCTTTGGCCACAGCGTCGGAGACGACGGTGATCAGGCGCGCGTCCAGCGGTTTCGGGATGATGTACTCGCGGCCGAACTCCAGGCCTTCAACACCGTAGGCATCGCAGACTTCCTTAGGCACCGGCAACTTGGCCAGGTCTTTCAGGGCGATGGCGGCAGCGATCTTCATTTCTTCGTTGATGCGCTTGGCGCGAACATCCAGGGCACCACGGAAGATGAATGGGAAGCCCAGTACGTTGTTGACCTGGTTCGGGTAGTCGGAGCGACCGGTCGCCATGATCACGTCGTTGCGAGTAGCGTGGGCCAGCTCTGGGGAAATTTCTGGGTCCGGGTTCGAGCAGGCGAACACGATCGGGTTGGCAGCCATCGACTTCAGGCCTTCCGGGCTCAGCAGGTTCGGGCCGGACAGGCCAACGAACACATCAGCACCGTCCAGAGCATCGGCCAGCGTGCGCTTGTCAGTGGCGTGGGCGAACTGGGCCTTGTACTGGTTCAGGTCGTCACGGCCAGCGTGAATCACGCCGCTGCGGTCGATCATGAAGATGTTTTCGACCTTGGCGCCCATGCTGACCAGCAGCTTCATGCAGGAGATGGCAGCAGCGCCGGCACCCAGGCAGACGATCTTGGCATCTTCGAGCTTCTTGCCGGCGATTTCCAGGGCGTTGATCATGCCGGCCGCGGTCACGATTGCGGTGCCGTGCTGGTCATCGTGGAACACTGGAATATCGCACTGCTCGATCAGGGTGCGTTCGATTTCGAAGCACTCAGGAGCCTTGATGTCTTCAAGGTTGATACCACCGAAGGTGATCGAGATACGCTTGACGGTGTCAATGAAAGCCTGCGGGCTTTCCGAGTCGACTTCGATGTCGAACACATCGATACCAGCGAAACGCTTGAACAGAACGCCCTTGCCTTCCATCACTGGCTTGGATGCCAGTGGGCCAAGGTCACCCAGACCCAGGATAGCGGTGCCATCGGAAATGACCGCGACCAGGTTGCCCTTGCCGGTGTACTTGTAAGCCAGCTCAGGATCACGGCCGATTTCACGCACAGGCTCTGCAACACCTGGGCTGTAGGCCAGGGCGAGATCACGGGCGGTGGCAGTGGGCTTGGAGAGCTCGACGCTCAGTTTTCCCGGACGGGGCTGAGCGTGGTATTCGAGAGCGGCAGTTTTCAGGTCTGACATGGTGGGCATTCCGCTATTTACTGTTCTGACGGGCCGCCGAGGATACGCAAAGAGCCGGGGAGTCACAAGACTGGTCAGTCACTTGTGTCAAGGCCTTTAGCCTACGACTTTAAGCTATCACACACGGGGCATGCGGCACTCAGTGTGTACAATTCAATAGCGAAATGTCTACATCTTTCGGCTTGATGTGCGCTCAAGCATACTGGGGTCTGTCAGAGGTAAAACCCAGCGCCGCTGCCCTGGCTTGAGCCCGCCCTGGCGGGATCGATCCTTCACCCAGCCCCGCACCTCGACCTGGCGCCCTTTGAGGTTATCGAAGAACCGCGCCGGGAAGGAGGGTTGCAGACGAGCGGGAATCTGCAACACCACACGCCTGTCCAGTTCCAGCCAGACGCCACCACGATTGCGTTCGATGTTTCCCACAGTGCCAGTCAGCACGGCGAAGCCCGATTGCTTTACACGTTCGGCCCTGAGCACGGGCGAGTTGCCCCACAGACCGGCCCGCTTGTTGCGCGCCACCTGCTCGGCCGCGCGCTGGCAGCCCACCAACCGCACATTGGGTGCGACCGCGACACGAAACCCAAGCCCTTCGCTGAGCAACTGTGCTTCCAGATTGTTGCCACTGCGGTCATAAACATGCGCCAGGGTGCGGCCATATTTGTCCCTGCCCTGCACGCCTGGCACCAGCCCCAAGCGCCCGTCGCTGGCTTTGACCAGTGCTTGCAGGCGCTGCCTAGCGGCCTCGGCATAAGGCTCGCTGGGTTGTGCTTTGCGCCCGATCTCTGGGGCATTGATGCCGATCATGCGAACGCTACGACCGTCTGTCAGGCGCAGGGTGTCGCCGTCGACCACTTGGCGCACCGCTACCCGCTGCGGCTGGTCAGGCACCGGGCAGAACGCCAGGGCTGGGAGGTGCCAGATTGCGCCCACAAAAAAAGCGCCCACAAGGGGCGCCTTTTTCAGCAACACTGCGAAGCCCGAAGGGTTCGCCATGCGCATGATTACTTCTTGGTACCGAACATACCGAAGCGATCGGCGAACTTCTGTACGCGGCCGCCGGTGTCCAGAACTTTCTGCTTACCGGTGTAGAACGGGTGGCACAGGTTGCAAACGTCGATCGCCAGGGTGTCGCCCAGGGTCGAACGAGTTTCGAACTTGTTACCGCAGCTGCAGGTGACTGCAACTACTTCGTAGTTCGGGTGGATACCTTCTTTCATGGTCACTTCCTCAAGCTGCGTGCCGCCACCCAACACCTATTGTTGAATACCGCACGTAATTAGGCGGCAAATAATACCAGAGCATCGCGCCAACGCAAGTTGTCGCTTGCACCGACCGTCGTCTGCTAGGCTCGCCAGTCTTCGAAACGCCCTGCGAGACCTCACGCGTGCCCGACGTCATTCTGCGCCTTGCCCTGCCCTCCCCGTTGCGTCGCCTGTTCGATTACAAGGCGCCTGCAAGCATGGCGCGCCAAGCACTGACCCCCGGCATGCGCGTTCGCGTGCCATTCGGGCGTCGCGAAATGATCGGTGTGCTTGTGGAGGTGTGTGCACAGAGCGAGGTGCCCGCCGACAAGCTAAAGCCCGCCAGTGCCTTGCTCGACTCGGTTTCGCCGATCCCGCCAGCGCTGTTCAAGCTGTGCCTATGGACCGCGCAGTACTACCAGCACAGCCTTGGCGACACATTGAGCTGGGCCCTGCCTGCGCTGCTGCGCCAGGGCGAGCCCGCCGAGATGCGCCAGGAGCGCTTCTGGCACGTAGCACCCGATGCACGCCTGGAGGACCCACGCATCGCCCGCGCGCCCCGTCAGCGCGATGCCCTCAAGACCCTGGCCCAGCACCCGCACGGCGTGGCACACAGCCTGCTGAGCAAGCTGAACCTGAACAAGGACAGCCTCGACCTGCTGCTGGCCAAGGAGCTGGTTCAACTGGAGGTACGCCGCCACCAGCCGGCGCCACGCCATGAACATTTGCTGGCGCAGCCGGAATTACCGCTGAACGACGAACAACGCGATGCGTTCGACGCCGTGCGGGAGGGTTTTGACGCGTTTGCTGCCTTCCTGCTGGCCGGCGTCACCGGCAGTGGCAAGACCGAGGTGTACCTGCAACTGATCCGCGAAACCTTGGAGGCCGGTAAGCAGGCCCTGGTGCTGATTCCGGAAATCAACTTAGGGCCGCAAACCCTGGCGCGCTTCGAGCAGCGCTTCAACGCCCGCATCGCCTTGCTGCACTCGGCCGTGAATGATCGTGAGCGCCTCGACGCCTGGCTGGCCGCTCGCGACGGCGAGGCCGACATCATCATCGGTACGCGCTCGGCGCTGTTCACGCCGATGAAAAACCCAGGGCTGATCATCATCGATGAAGAACACGACGGCTCCTACAAACAGCAGGAAGGCCTGCGCTACCACGCCCGCGACCTGGCGCTGGTACGCGCCCAGCAAGAGAACATTCCGATCTTGCTCGGCTCCGCGACGCCGTCGCTGGAAACCTTGCACAACGCACTTACCGGCCGCTATCGCCTGCTGCGCATGAACCAGCGCGCCGGTGGTGCCCGCCCGCCGCGCATGTTGCGCCTGGATGTGAAGAGCCTGCCGTTGGACAGCGGTATCAGCGGCCCTTTGCAACAGGCCATTCGCCAGACCCTGGAGGCCGGTCAGCAGGTGCTGGTGTTCCTCAACCGCCGCGGCTTCGCCCCAACCTTGCTGTGCCATGACTGCGGCTGGCTGTCCGAATGCCCGCGCTGCGATGCACGCATGACCGTGCACCAGCGCTCTGGCGTGCTGCGTTGCCATCACTGCGGCTACGACGAGCGCCTGCCGCAGCAGTGCCCGCAGTGCAATCATGTCGACCTGCGCCCGGTTGGCGCCGGCACCGAACGCGCAGAAGAACGCTTGAAAGTGCTTTTTCCGGACTATCCGATTTTGCGCGTGGACCGCGACAGCACGGCCCGCAAGGACGCCATGCATACGCTTTTCACGACCATTCAGCGCGGCCAGCCGAGCATCCTCGTGGGCACCCAGATGCTAGCCAAAGGGCATCATTTCCCTCGGGTGACCTTGGTAGCCATCCTCGATGCCGATGGCGGCCTGTTCTCCGGCGACTTCCGCGCCAGCGAGCGCATGGCCCAACTGATCGTGCAGGTAGCGGGCAGGGCCGGGCGCGCCGAGGAACCGGGCAAGGTGGTCATCCAGACGCACTTGGCCGACCACCCACTGCTGGTGCAATTGACCGAACAAGGCTACTTCGCCTTCGCCGAACAGGCTTTGGACGAGCGGCGCAATGCTGGGCTGCCGCCGTTCTCTCACCTGGCCCTGCTGCGCGCCGAAGCGCACAAGCCCGGCCAGGCCGAAGGCTTCCTCGACCAAGCCTGCGCTGCGGCCGAGCGCCTGGTGGCAGAACAGCAACTGCCCGGCATCGAGCTGCTTGGCCCGGTGCCTGCGCCCATGGAGCGGCGCGCCGGGCGCTTCAGGGCGCAACTGTTGGTTCAGGCCAATACCCGAGCCCCCTTGCATCGACTGATCAGTGCCTGGTTGCTAGTGTTGGAGCAACTGCCGAGCGGGCGCCAGGTACGCTGGTCGCTGGACGTCGACCCGGTGGACCTTTATTGAGCATGTGCCCTAAAGGTTGGCAACCCGCGCCCAGCAACGGATAATGCCCAGTTTTTCCACCAGCGCATCCAGGCGCCCTACCGCGCTTGCGGTCGAAAAGAGATCCCAATGAAAGACACCATTCGCCAGCTGATCCAGCAAGCCCTCACCCAACTCGTCACCGACGGTGTGCTGCCTGAAGGGCTCTCGCCGGCGATTCAGGTGGAAAATGCCCGGGACAAGACCCACGGCGACTTCGCCAGCAACATCGCCATGATGCTGGCCAAGCCAGCTGGCATGAAGCCGCGCGAGCTGGCAGAAAAACTGATCGACGCATTGCCGGCCAGCGCCGACATCAGCAAGGTCGAGATCGCCGGCCCTGGCTTTCTGAACTTCTTCCAGAACACCGAGGCCCTGGCCCAGCGCCTGGACGCAGCGCTGGCCGATGCCCGCCTGGGTGCACGCAAGGCAGGCCCTGCGCAGAAGGTAGTGGTCGACATGTCGGCGCCGAACCTGGCCAAGGAGATGCACGTTGGCCACCTGCGTTCGACCATCATTGGTGATAGCGTCGCCCGCGTGCTGGAGTTTCTTGGTGACCAAGTCGTTCGTCAGAACCACGTAGGCGACTGGGGCACCCAGTTCGGCATGCTGCTGGCCTACCTGGAAGAAAACCCGATCACCAGTGATGAACTGTCGGACCTGGAAAACTTCTACCGCGCCGCCAAGAAGCGCTTCGACGAGTCCGAGGCGTTCGCCACCCGCGCCCGCGGCCTGGTGGTCAAACTGCAGGCCGGCGACCCAGACTGCATGGCACTGTGGACCCGCTTCAAGGACATCTCGCTGTCGCACTGCCAGAAGACTTACGAGCTGCTCAACGTCAAGCTGACCATGGCCGACGTGATGGGCGAAAGCGCCTACAACGCCGACTTGGCCAACGTGGTCGCAGACCTCAAGGCCAAAGGGTTGCTGGTCGAAGACCAAGGCGCCCAGTGCGTATTCCTCGAAGAATTCAAGAACAGCGAAGGCGAGCCACTGCCGGTGATCGTACAGAAGGCCGATGGCGGATACCTGTACGCCACTACCGACCTGGCAGCCGTGCGCTACCGCAGCAACGTGCTCAAGGCTGATCGCGCCTTGTACTTCGTCGACCAGCGTCAAGCCCTGCACTTCAATCAGGTATTCGAAGTGGCCCGCCGTGCTGGCTTCGTCGGCCACCCAATGCAGATGGAGCACATGGGCTTCGGTACCATGAACGGCGCCGATGGCCGCCCGTTCAAAACCCGCGATGGCGGGACCGTGAAGCTGATCGACCTGCTCAACGAAGCCAAGGATCGCGCCTACGCGCTGGTCAAGGAAAAGAACCCGAGCCTGGACGAAGATGAACTGCGCCGCATCGGTGAGGTGGTTGGCATCGGCGCGGTGAAATACGCCGACCTGTCCAAGCATCGCACCAGCGACTACAGCTTCAACTTCGAACTGATGCTCAACTTTGAAGGCAACACAGCGCCGTATCTGCTTTATGCCTACACCCGCGTGGCTGGCGTGTTCCGCAAGCTGGGCAAAGGCTTAGACCAAGTCGATGGCCACATCGTGCTGCAGGCCGCCCACGAGCAGGACCTGGCGGCACGCTTGGCGCAGTTCGGTGAGGTGCTCAACAGCGTGGCCGAGAAAGGCACCCCGCATGTGCTGTGCAGCTACCTCTACGACTTGGCTGGCCTGTTCTCGAGCTTCTACGAGAACTGCCCGATTCTCGCCGCCGACACCCCAGAACAGCAGCAGAGCCGCCTGCGCCTGGCTGCGCTGACTGGCCGCACCCTCAAACAAGGTCTGGAACTGCTCGGCCTGGAAACCCTGGAGCGCATGTAAGTTGGCTGCCAAGAAAAAACCAGCACCCAAACGCGGGGCCAGCCGCCAGACCGCACCAGCCAAGCAGCCGATTCCGGGCTGGGTATGGTTGGCCGTAGGCCTGACGGTCGGTGCATTCATCGTCTTTCTCATGAAGCTCGAACCGGGTGGCGGCGAGATCAAGCGCACCAAGCCCGAGCAGCAAAAGCCCGAGAAAGTGGCCGAGGCCGGCAAGTCGACCACGGCGGCCTCTGCACAGCAGCCGGTCAAGCCCAAGTACGATTTCTATACGCTGCTGCCCGAATCCGAGGTCATCGTGCCGCCGGAGGCTGTACCCGAAAAAACCCCGCCAGTCCCTGCCCAGCCCGTCACTCCAGTGACACCGGCGGAGGCTGCGAAAATCGATACCGCACGCGCTCAGGCCGCCTTGCTGGGGCAAACCCCGCCCCCGGCACCTCCGGTGATCAAGCCCGCCGCTACCACGCAGTACTTCATGCAGGCGGGTTCGTTCCGCAAGCAGGCCGACGCTGACAAAGTGCGTGCGCAGATCATCCTGCTGGGCCTGGCGGTCAAGGTCGAGTCGGGTACCGTGAAGGATGAAACCTGGTACCGGGTGCTGGTCGGGCCGTTCAGCAACCGCGAACAGCTGACCGGGGCACAAAAGCAGTTGTCGGGGGCAGGCTTCAACAACCTGCTACTGCAGCAGCGACAGACCCGCCAGTAATGAAAAAGGCCTTGCCGTACAACGCGACAAGGCCTTTTTTACGCGCAGGCGTTTAGCGATTGCGGGCGTTGGCTTCGGAAATCTGGCCGTTGAGGGTCCAGAAATCGTAGAGCACCCCAACGAGGAACAGGCCGCCGGTAAAGAAGTAGATGATCGCCGTGATCCACTTGCCCTGGTAAAGACGGTGTACGCCGAAAATGCCGAGGAAGGTCAGCAGTATCCAGGCGATGTTGTAGTCGATACGGCCCGATTGGAAGCGCATGTCCGCCTCACGGTCCATCGACGGGATCAGGAACAGGTCGATCAGCCAGCCGATGCCGAGCAGGCCCAGCGTGAAGAACCAGATCGTCCCGGTAATGGGCTTGCCGTAGTAGAAACGGTGAGACCCGGTAAAGCCGAAAATCCACAACAGGTAGCCAATGACCTTGCTGTGGGTGTCGTGATACGGCACGCCCTGTTGATAACTGTTCATTCATAGCCCTCGTGGGTTATCCGAAAATTTTCTAAAAAAAGTTGTGACTTTTTCGCCGCAGGGCGACGTACGGCAACATGACAATCGACCAACGGCCCAGAAAGGAGTCAAAAAGCTGTTATAAAGTTGCCCGCCAAACACATAATCACTCATAAGAGCTTCATCTATGCCGCCTTTATTCAAGACATGGCTGACCCTCTGCCTATTATTGCCCCTGGCCGCCCACGCCACCAACCGTGAGCAACGTCTTCCCAATGGCTTCACCGGTTACACCAGCAATGCATCGGTGAAACACGCGCCCACCAAGCAAACCTCGCTGCGCGCACGCTCGGCCTCTTCGAGCAAAAGTCACCACCTGCCTGCTGTTGCAGCCATGTCGCCCAAACAGAGCAGCAATGTACTGAGCCGTGCAGTCAATGTGCTAGGTACTCCTTATGTTTGGGGCGGCAGCAACCCGAAAAAAGGTTTCGATTGCAGCGGGTTGGTAAAGTACGCGTTCAATGATGTGGCTGACGTCGACCTGCCGCGCACCTCCAATGCCATGGCTCAAGGCCACGGCGTGAAAGTCGCCAAAAGCGACCTCAAGCCCGGCGACCTGATTTTCTTCAACATCAAAAGCCGCCGTGTGAACCACGTTGCCATCTACCTGGGTAACGATCGCTTCATCCACGCGCCTCGCAGGGGCAAGCGGGTGAGCATCGACACCTTGAGCAAGCCGTACTGGCAGCAGCACTATGTAGTGGCCAAACGTGTACTGCCAAAAGAACAGCAAGCACTGAGCCTGGCCAAACGCTGATCTGATCAGCGCGAGTGAACCGCTCCCACAAGCCCTGTAGGAGCAGGTTCACCCGCTGTACGTCAGCACAGCCGCTACGGGTCACTAATCAACCCGCGCTCCCTCAGCCCCCGAATCGCTCCCTCCATCGTCCGCATGCCCTCCGCCGCCCCGGCCTGCATCACCGAACATAACTGCGCCATGCGCCCCTCGCGCACCAGATTGCGCACAGCAGGTGTCGCCGCCAGCACCTCACGCGCCGCGACACGGCCACCACCCACCCGCTTGACCAGCGCTTGCGCCACCACCAAGCGTAATGACTCTGCCAGCATGGACCTTACCAGCGGCTTTTCCGGCGCCTCGAAAACCTCGACCAACCGATCGATGCTGCCTGCAGCAGAGCGCGTATGCACCGTGGCCAGCACCAGATGGCCGGTCTCTGCGGCACGCAACGCCAAGCGGATGGTTTCCAGATCGCGCAGCTCGCCAATCATGATCACATCGGGGTCCTGACGTAGCGCACTGCGCAAGCCTTGCGCGAAGTCGCGGCAGTGCCGGCCAACTTCACGCTGGTTGATCAGGCTGCATTGGCTGGTGTGGATAACTTCGATGGGGTCTTCAAGCGTGATGATGTGCAGCGCCCGCTCCCGGTTCAGCCGGTCGACCAAGGCCGCCAGGGTGCTTGACTTGCCGCTGCCGGTCGGGCCGCCTACCAGCACAAGCCCATCCGAATATCGCGCAACAGCTTGATACACTTCCTCGAGGTCGAGCTCATCCACGCAGGCTATGCGCTGAGCAATCAGCCTGATGGTGGCGGCCAGACCATTGAACTGCCGAAACAGATTGAGACGAAATCGCCCCAGGCCAGGTAACTGCAAGGCCAGGTCCAGCTCATCGCCATGCTGCCATTGCCGGCACTGGTTCTGATCGAGCAAGGGCGTTATCGCATCGCCCAACGCGGCTGCCGTAATCTCTGGCAGCGGCATGCGCCGTAACGCCCCATCCACGCGCAGCATCGGTACCTCGCCCGTTGCCAGGTGCAGGTCGCTAGCCCTTGCATCCATGGCCCGGGCCAACAGGTCGGTCACATCCATGAGACTCCCCAATAGCCATCAAGCAGGTAGAATGCCGAAGATCTTCAGAGCAGACGGCATCGATCCATGTCCACCATAGCAGACAACCTTCGCGCCCTTGCCGCCCGAATCCACGATGCAACCCAGGCCGCCGGGCGTGAGCCGGGCAGCGTGCAGCTGCTGGCGGTCAGCAAAACCAAACCCGCCGCTGCCATCCGCGAAATCCACGCCGCCGGTGTGCGCGACGTGGGTGAAAACTACCTGCAAGAGGCACTGGCCAAGCAAGCGGAACTGCGCGACCTGCCCTTGATCTGGCACTTCATCGGCCCCATTCAGTCGAACAAGACCAAAGCCATTGCCGAACATTTCGACTGGGTACACTCCGTGGACCGCTTGAAGATCGCCCAACGCCTGTCCGAGCAGCGCCCTGCGGGCCTGGCGCCGCTGAACATCTGCCTGCAGGTGAACGTCAGCGGCGAAGACAGCAAGTCCGGTTGCGCCCCTGCCGACCTGCCAGCGCTGGCCAAGGCGGTGGCGGCATTGCCGAATCTGCGCCTGCGGGGGCTGATGGCGATACCTGAGCCCAGCGAAGATCGCACCATCCAGGAGGCGGCCTTTGCCAGCCTGCGCCAGCTCCAACAAGGCCTGGACCTTGGCCTCGATACCCTGTCGATGGGCATGAGCCACGATCTGGAGGCAGCCATCGCCCAGGGAGCGACCTGGGTACGTATCGGTACCGCCCTGTTCGGCGCCCGCCAGTACGGCCCCGCCTGATTCCATGCTTTACTCACTCTTTCCTTCAAGGACCTGACATGAGCAAGACACGTATCGCCTTTATCGGCGCCGGCAACATGGCCGCCAGCCTGATCGGTGGCCTGCGTGCCCAAGGCCTGGACGCGGCGCAGATCCGTGCCAGCGACCCGGGCGCCGACACCCGCACCCGCATCCAGGCCGAACACGGTATCGAGGCGTTCGAAGACAACGCCCAGGCTGTCGAGGGCGCCGACGTCATCGTGCTGGCGGTCAAACCGCAGGTCATGAAAGATGTGTGCGCGGCGCTCAAGCCAAACCTCAAAGCGGGGCAACTGATTGTCTCCATCGCCGCCGGCATCACTTGCGCCAGCCTGCAGGCCTGGCTTGGCGATGTTGCGCTGGTGCGTTGCATGCCCAATACGCCGGCCCTACTGCGCCAAGGCGTCAGCGGCCTTTATGCCACCGCCCAGGTATCCGCCGAACAACGTCAGCAGGCCGAACAGCTGCTGTCGGCGGTCGGTGCCGCCCTGTGGCTTGAGCAGGAGCAGCAACTGGACGCGGTCACTGCGGTATCCGGCAGCGGCCCGGCCTACTTTTTCCTGCTGATCGAGGCAATGACCGCTGCCGGCGAAAAATTGGGGCTACCTCGCGAAATCGCCTCTGAGCTGACCCTGCAAACCGCCTTGGGCGCAGCCCACATGGCGGTCGCCAGCGATGTCGATGCCGCTGAACTGCGCCGTCGTGTCACCTCGCCAGCCGGCACCACCGAAGCGGCCATCAAGTCGTTCCAGGGCAATGGCTTCGAGGCCATCGTCGAGCAGGCGTTGCAAGCGGCGTCAAAACGGTCTGCAGAGCTGGCCGAACAACTGGGCAAATAAGGAGCTGTCGATGAATGCACTGTCCGGCGCCGCGATCTTCGTGGTGCAAACCCTGGTCAGCCTGTATCTGGTGATCGTGCTGCTGCGCTTCGTGCTGCAGCTGGTGAAGGCCAACTTCTACAACCCCTTGAGCCAGTTCGCCGTGCGCGCCACCCAGCCGCTGCTCAAGCCGATCCGTCGAATAATTCCGAGCACCGCTGGCCTGGACACTTCCTCGCTGCTGCTGGCGATCGTGATTCAGGCGCTGTTGATGGGCTTCGTGTTGATGGTCACCTACGGCACCTTCGGCGACATCCTGCACCTGCTGACGTGGGCCATCATCGGGGTCACCTCGCTGTTCCTGAAAATCTTCTGGGTGGCGATGATTGTCATGGTGATCGTCTCGTGGGTTGCCCCTAACAGCCACAACCCCGCTGCCGAGCTTGCCTGGCAGATCAGCGAGCCGGTGCTGGCGCCCTTCCGCCGCATCGTGCCCAACCTGGGCGGCATGGACATATCGCCGATCTTCGCCTTCCTGGCGATCCAGGTGATCCAGTCGTTCGTCATGCCTCCGCTGGCGGCCTACGCAGGCATGCCACAAGAACTGTGGCGCATGATCTAAGGACCTGGCCCTGCTGTTGCCTCCAGAGGCAAGCCTTCGCTTGCCGCTGGGGGTAGCGCTCTTTAGACTTACGCCTCCGTCAAGCGTGAGCAGGGTCGATGTCCACTGTCCTTCCCGAAGATTCCGTCGGTCTGGTTACACCTCAGATTGCCAGGTTCGATGAACCGCTGGCCCTGGCCTGCGGCCGTTCGCTGAACAGCTATGAACTGGTCTACGAGACCTACGGCACACTGAACCCCAGCGCGAGCAATGCCGTGCTGATCTGCCATGCACTGTCCGGCCACCACCACGCTGCTGGCTACCACGCCACCACCGACCGCAAGCCAGGCTGGTGGGATAGCTGCATCGGCCCTGGCAAGCCGATCGATACCAATCGCTTCTTCGTGGTCAGCCTGAACAACCTCGGTGGCTGCAACGGCAGCACCGGCCCAAGCAGCACCAACCCGGCTACCGGCAAGCCCTACGGCGCCGAATTTCCGGTGCTGACGGTGCAAGACTGGGTACACAGCCAGGCACGGCTGGCCGACCGCCTGGGCATCGGCCAGTGGGCTGCGATCGTCGGCGGCAGCCTCGGTGGCATGCAGGCGCTGCAATGGACCATCACCTACCCCGAGCGTGTGCGTCATTGTGTAGACATCGCCTCGGCGCCCAAGCTGTCGGCGCAGAACATCGCTTTCAACGAGGTCGCACGCCAGGCCATCCTCACCGACCCTGAGTTTCACGGCGGCTCGTTCCAGGATCAAGGTGTGATTCCCAAACGTGGCCTGATGCTGGCACGTATGGTCGGCCACATCACTTACCTATCCGATGACTCGATGGGTGAGAAGTTTGGCCGTGAACTGAAAAGCGACAAACTCAACTACGACTTCCACAGCGTCGAATTCCAGGTCGAAAGCTACTTGCGCTATCAGGGCGAGGAGTTTTCCGGCCGTTTCGACGCCAATACTTACCTGTTGATGACCAAGGCTCTAGACTATTTCGACCCGGCCGCTGCCCAAGGCGGCGACCTGGCGGCCACCCTGAGCCACGTCAAAGCCGATTACTGCATCATCTCGTTCACCACCGACTGGCGCTTCTCGCCGGCCCGCTCGCGAGAGATCGTCGATGCCTTGATGGCCGCACGCAAGAACGTCTGCTACCTGGAGATCGATTCACCTTATGGGCACGATGCCTTCCTGATCCCCACGCCTCGCTACATGCAGGGTTTCGCGAACTACATGAACCGCATCGTCATCTGAGGACAGCATGAGAGCCGACCTGGAAATCATCCACGAGTGGATTCCCGCCGGCAGCCGGGTACTGGACCTGGGCTGCGGCAGTGGCGAGCTTCTGGCCTCGTTGCGTGACCGCAAGCAGGTCACCGGCTATGGCCTGGAGATCGACGCCGACAATATCGCCGCTTGCGTGGCTAAAGGTGTCAACGTCATCGAGCAGGACCTGGACAAAGGCCTGGGCAACTTCGCCAGCAACAGCTTCGACGTTGTGGTCATGACCCAGGCCCTGCAGGCTGTGGAGTATCCTGACCGCATCCTCGACGAAATGCTGCGAGTGGGCCGCCAGTGCATCATCACCTTCCCCAACTTCGGTCATTGGCGCTGCCGTTGGTATCTGGCCACCAAGGGCCGCATGCCAGTGTCGGACTTCATGCCCTACACCTGGTACAACACGCCGAACATCCACTTCTGCACGTTCGCCGACTTCGAACAGCTGTGCCGCGAGCGCCGGGCCAAGGTGCTGGACCGCCTAGCCGTCGACCATTTGCATCGCAACGGGTGGGCTGGCCGGCTTTGGCCTAATCTTCTGGGTGAAATCGGCATCTACCGTGTCAGCAGCCCGGGCTTGCGGGAGCACCACCTGGCGGTCTGACGCTTTCCGGAGGAATCGCACCATGCGTCGTCGCCTAGCCCTGTTACTGATCAGCCTGTGCCTGGCTCTGCCAGCACTGGCGTCCGAAGCTGCTCGCCCCGAGCGCAAGGAAGTCTTCGGCGACGTTACGGTGCACTACAGCGCTTTCACCTCAAGCATGCTGCAACCGGACATTGCCGCTGCCGCCGGGCTGAACCGCAGCAAGAACCAGGGCGTGCTCAACATTGCCGTGCTCAAGGGCAACAAGCCTTCTACGGCGGTGGTCAGCGGCACTGTCAAAGACCTGACCGGCCGCACCAGCGCGCTGTCATTCAAGCAGATGACCGAACACGGCGCGGTGTATTACATCGCTCAGTTCAAAATCGAGCAGGCCCAGACCCTGACCTTCGACATCACGGTCGAAACCGGCGGGGTCAGCCATTCACTTAGTTTCAACCAGGAAGTCTTCCCAGGCGAATGATGAATCTCCAGCAACTCGTACTGGCCAGCCATAACGCTGGCAAACTCAAGGAACTTCAGGCGATGCTCGGCCAGTCGGTGCAGCTGCGTTCGATTGGCGAGTTCAGCCAGGTCGAACCCGAAGAAACCGGCCTGTCGTTCGTGGAAAACGCCATCCTCAAGGCGCGTAACGCCGCGCGGATTTCCGGCTTGCCGGCGCTGGCCGACGACTCAGGCCTAGCGGTGGACTTTCTTGGCGGTGCGCCAGGCATCTACTCGGCGCGCTACGCGGACGGCAAGGGTGATGCAGCCAACAACGCCAAACTGCTCGATGCGTTGAAGGATGTGCCACAAGACCAGCGCGGCGCACAGTTCGTCTGCGTGCTGGCGCTGGTACGCCACGCCGACGATCCGCTGCCGATTCTTTGCGAAGGCTTGTGGCACGGCAGCATCCTGTTCGAGGCCAGCGGGGAGCATGGTTTCGGCTATGATCCGCTGTTCTGGGTGCCTGAGCGCCAGTGCTCCAGCGCTGACCTCGCACCTGTGGATAAAAACCAGCTCAGCCATCGCGCCCGCGCCATGGCCCTGCTGCGCCAACGTCTGGGCCTGGCATGATCGCAGCGCAGTCCCAACGCTGCGTGGCAGCAATGACCAGCCTGCCGCCGCTGGCGCTGTACATCCACATTCCGTGGTGTGTACGCAAATGCCCGTATTGCGATTTCAACTCCCATGCCGCGGGGCCTGAGCTACCAGAAGAGGCATACGTCGACGCGCTGTTGACCGACCTCGATCTGGAGCTGGCTGCCGTCCAGGGGAGGCCCCTGTCGTCGATCTTCTTCGGGGGCGGTACGCCTAGCCTGTTCAGTGCCAATGCCCTGGGGCGCCTGCTGCGCGGGGTCGAGCAGCGCATCCCGTTCGCATCGGACATCGAGATCACCCTGGAGGCCAACCCGGGGACCTTCGAGCAAGAGAAATTCAAGGCCTATCGGCAAACGGGCATCAACCGCCTGTCGATCGGGGTGCAGAGCTTTCAGCCTGCCAAGCTTCAGGCGCTAGGGCGCATCCACAATGGTGACGAAGCGGTTCGCGCTGCCGGCATGGCGCGCGCTGCTGGCTTCGACAACTTCAACATGGACCTGATGCACGGCCTGCCCGAGCAATCGCTTGACGATGCCTTGGGCGATCTGCAGCAGGCCATCGACCTCGGCCCTACCCATCTGTCGTGGTACCAGCTGACCGTCGAGCCAAATACGGTGTTCTGGAACCAGCCACCGGAACTACCAGAGGACGATATCCTCTGGGACATCCAGGAGGCGGGCCAGGCGCTGATGGCAGCCAACGGCTTCAAGCAGTACGAAGTATCGGCCTATGCTCAGGCTGATCGGGCCGCCCAGCACAATCTCAACTACTGGCGCTTTGGCGACTTCATTGGCATCGGTGCCGGCGCCCACGGCAAGCTGACGTTTGCCGACGGCCGCATCCTGCGTACCTGGAAGACCCGCCTGCCAAAGGATTACCTGAATCTGGCCAAGCCATTCAAGGCCGGCGAAAAGCTGTTACCCGTAGAGGAGCTACCGTTCGAGTTCCTGATGAATGCGCTGCGCCTGACCGATGGCGTGGAGGCCGAGCTGTTCACCCAGCGCACCGGGCTGCCCCTGGCGCAGCTGGCCGAAGCACGACGTGCTGCCGAACAAAAGGGTCTTTTGCAAGTCGAACCGAATCGGCTGGTAGCCACACCGCGAGGCCAGCTGTTCCTCAATGACCTGCTGCAGTATTTCTTGACCTAAGGAAGACCCATGGATCTGGTACTCGATCTGCTCGCTACGGTTTCTCGCTGGAGCCGCAGCAATCTGTCTGAGATTTCCCTTGCCTTGGTAGGCTGCCTGCTGGTGTTGTTCGGCACCGATATCAAAGGTTGGGTAGACCAGCGCCTGGGCGCTCTGGCGGGTGCGCTGCGCGTGCCGGTGATGGCGGCACTGGTGATGATCGGCAGTGGTGCGGCGCTGATCTATGCTACCCCCTGGGTGGTGAAGGGGTTGGGGCAATTCAACAACTATGCGCTGGCACCGGTGTTGCTGGTGGTGCTGGTGCTGATTGGCGTGGTGGCTGATCGCCGAGGGTGAGGCGCCACCAGCGTGTCAGCCTGGGCCGGCCTCATAACGGCGCAAGCCGCTCCCGCTGGTCGAGCATCACCTCAAAGCATGGGCGCTAAGGGAGCGGGTTCACCGCGAACACGGGCCAAAGCCCGTGATCACTGCGGCGTATCGAAAGGCTTGATACGCCGGTCAGTCCACCTTCTCGAACTTCAGATCCCAGACCCCATGGCCCAGGCGTTCGCCACGACGCTCGAACTTGGTGATCGGGCGCTCCTGCGGGCGCGGCACGTAAGTACCGTCGTCAGCCTGGTTGCGATACCCCGCAGCGGCGCTCATCACTTCGAGCATGTACTCAGCGTAAGGCTCCCAGTCGGTGGCCATGTGGAACACGCCGCCGGGCTTGAGCTTGCGCCGTACCAACTCGGCAAACTCCAGTTGCACGATACGGCGCTTGTGGTGACGCGCCTTGTGCCACGGGTCCGGGAAGAACAGCATCAGACGGTCAAGGCTGTTGTCGGCTACGCAGCGGTTGAGTACTTCAATCGCATCGCAGTCGTACACCCGCAGGTTCGTCAGGCCCTGAGTCAGCACGCCGTTGAGCAGCGCGCCGACACCCGGACGGTGCACTTCGACACCGATGAAGTCCTGCTCCGGCGCAGCGGCGGCCATTTCCAGCAGGGAGTGCCCCATGCCGAAGCCAATCTCCAAGGTACGCGGCGCCGAACGGCCGAATACCTGGTCGTAGTCCACCGGGCTGTCGGCCAGCGGTAGGATGAACTGCGGGCCGCCCTGGTCGAGGCCACGTTGCTGGCCTTCGGTCATGCGCCCGGCACGCATCACGAAACTCTTGATGCGGCGGTGTGGGCGCTGGTCGCCGTCGGCGGAGATCGGCGTATCTTGCGAGTCAGTCATCAGGGGCTCTTACTTGATCAGACCATCCAGCGGCGAAGATGCGCTGGCATAAAGTTTTTTCGGCATGCGGCCGGCCAAATAGGCCATACGACCGGCGAGGATGGCGTGCTTCATTGCCTCGGCCATCAACACCGGCTGCTGTGCGTGAGCAATGGCCGAGTTCATCAGTACGGCCTCACAGCCCATTTCCATAGCGATGGTGGCGTCGGAGGCCGTGCCTACGCCAGCGTCGACCAGCACGGGCACCTTGGACTCCTCGAGGATGATCTGCAGGTTGTACGGATTACAGATACCCAAGCCAGTACCAATCAGGCCAGCCAGTGGCATCACCGCGATGCAGCCAGCTTCTGCCAACTGACGGGCAATGATCGGATCGTCGCTGGTGTACACCATTACGTCGAAGCCGTCCTTGACCAGCACTTCTGCGGCCTTGAGGGTTTCGATCACGTTGGGGAACAGGGTTTTCTGGTCGGCCAAAACTTCCAGTTTCACCAGTGTGCGCGACTCGTGGGACTTGTGCCCATCGAGCAGCTCGCGAGCCAGGCGGCAGGTACGCACTGCCTCGACCGCGTCGAAACAACCGGCGGTATTGGGCAGGATGGTGTACTTGTCAGGCGACAGCACGTCGAGCAGGTTCGGCTCGCCTGCATTCTGGCCCAGGTTGGTCCGGCGTACGGCCACGGTGACGATCTCGGCACCCGAAGCCTCGGTTGCCAGGCGGGTTTCTTCCATGTCACGGTACTTGCCGGTGCCCACCAGCAGGCGCGACTGGAAAGTGCGCCCGGCCAGGATGAAAGGCTTGTCGCTGCGAACGTTGCTCATCGATGTTCCTCTGGAAAGGGTTGCAGGCTATCGGGTGAATTGCCGGAGAGTGCTCAGCCGCCACCGATGGCGTGGACCACTTCGACCTGGTCGCCCTCATTGAGCGGCGTGCTGTCGTGCTGGCTGCGCGGCACGATATCCAGGTTGAGTTCCACCGCCACCCGGCGCCCGGTCAGTTCCAGGCGAGCAAGCAGCGCCGCAACGCTCTCGCCAGCGGGCAGTTCGTAAGGTTCACCGTTCAGTTGAATGCGCATGCGCACGGCCACCATTGTACTTTGGGGCCCGCATTCTAGCGCCGATCCACGCGCGAACCCAAGGGCACTGCACACCATTAGTCGCGATTGTGGACCGCTTGGTCAGCCAAGGCGCCAGGCAGCCAGGCCTAGGGTCAGCCAGCCGGCGAGCATGCATAGGCCACCGATAGGAGTGATCACCCCAAGCTTGCTGATGCCTGTCAGGGTCAGCACATACAGGCTACCGGAGAACAGCACGATACCGACGGCGAACAGACCGCCGGCCCAGCCGACCAGGCGCCCTGGCAGGTGCACCGAAAGCACGGCGACGCCGAAGATCGCCAAAGCGTGTACCAATTGGTAGGTCACCCCGGTGTGGAAGATTGCCAAATAGTCGGCGCTGAGGCGGTTCTTGAGCCCGTGCGCGGCGAACGCGCCAAGTGCGACGCCTGTGAAGCCGAAAAAGGCGGCGAGCATGAGGAAGCTGCGAAGCATGGGACGACTCCTTCTATCGGGTCTGTATAATGGCCCGTTCCACTGGTCCGGCCAAGCCATCGCCATGCTGTCATCCATTCTTCGTCGCCTCGCCCGTGCCCTGCTCTGGTTCGCTGCCGGCAGCATCGTACTGGTGCTGGTGTTTCGCTGGGTTCCACCGCCAGGCAGCGCATTGATGATCGAGCGCAAAGTGCAGTCCTGGGTGAGTGGCGAACCGATCGAGCTGCAGCGCGACTGGGAGCCATGGGAAAACATCTCAGACGAGTTGAAAGTTGCGGTAATCGCCGGTGAAGACCAGAAGTTCGCCAGCCATTGGGGGTTCGACATACCGGCCATCCAAGCGGCGCTGGCTTACAACGAGCGCGGGGGCAGTATTCGCGGTGCCAGCACCCTGACCCAGCAGGTGGCCAAGAATCTGTTCCTGTGGTCGGGGCGCAGCTGGTTTCGTAAGGGGCTGGAGGCCTGGTTCACCGCACTGCTCGAATTATTCTGGCCCAAGGAGCGCATCCTTGAGGTGTACCTGAACAGCGCCGAATGGGGCAAAGGTATATTCGGCGCCCAGGCCGCGGCCCGATACCACTTTGGCGTCGATGCCAGCCAACTGACCCGCCAGCAGGCGGCTCAATTGGCCGCAGTGCTGCCGAGCCCGATCAAATGGAGCGCCAGCAGGCCCAGTGCCTATGTCGCAAGTCGAGCGGGCTGGATTCGTCGGCAGATGAGTCAGCTGGGTGGGCCGAGCTACCTCATGCAACTCGACTCGACGCGCAGGCCTTGATGCACTCTTCGCGGGTAAGCCCGCGCCCACAGGTTCGCTACTGACCATTAGCTGTTGCAGTGCACCCGCCAAGAGGGTGATAAAACCAGCACAAACGAAAAAGCCGCTCATCCTCCTCGGATAAGCGGCTTTTCAGCGTAACTTGGCGCAATCAGATGGTGATCAGCGCCTTGACCTTGTTCATCGCATTCTTCTCCAACTGGCGGATCCGCTCAGCCGAAACGCTGTACTTCTCAGCCAGCTCGTGCAAGGTAGCTTTTTCCTCAGCCAACCAGCGCTGATAGAGGATATCGCGACTGCGATCATCCAGCCCTTGCAGGGCTTCGTGCAGATTGCTAGTGGAGTTGTCACTCCAGTCGGCATCTTCCAACTGCACAGCCGGGTCGTAGCGGTGGTCTTCAAGGTAATGGGCAGGCGACTGGAATGCGCTGTCGTCATCGGCTTCTGCCGCCGGGTCGAAGGCCATGTCCTGGCCGCTCAGGCGGCTTTCCATCTCGCGCACTTCACGGGGCTCAACACCGAGGCTTTCAGCCACGCGGTGCACCTCGTCATTATTGAGCCAAGCCAAGCGCTTCTTCTGGCTACGCAGGTTGAAGAACAGCTTGCGTTGCGCCTTGGTGGTAGCCACCTTGACGATGCGCCAGTTGCGCAGGATGAACTCGTGGATCTCTGCCTTGATCCAGTGCACGGCGAAAGACACCAGGCGCACACCCATTTCAGGGTTGAAACGCTTTACCGCTTTCATCAGGCCAACGTTACCTTCCTGGATCAGGTCGGCCTGGGCCAGCCCGTAGCCAGCATAGCTACGTGCGATATGTACGACGAAACGCAGGTGGGCCATCACCATTTGCCGAGCGGCCTCAAGATCCTGCTCGTAATAGAGACGCTCGGCCAGATCACGCTCCTGCTCGACAGACAACAGCGGGATGCTGTTGACCGTGTGCACATAGGCTTCCAGGTTTGCACCGGGCACCAGGGCATAGGCAGGTTGCAACGATGTGGTCATTCAAGAACCTCCGACTTACTGAATTTGCGCCTTGTGAGCACTACCAACATAGACACGGCACGACCGTACAAGTTCAGCCGTGAACAACGTGTCAATGCTGGCAGGTAAAAACTATCGCGGGGCCAACTCGTTCAAATGGCGAGCGACTGCGATCCATGCACCGATATACCCCAACAACACCGCTCCGATCAAGAGCGACAGACCATCGGAAGCGGGCACCCCGCCCAATGCGAAGTCACTGCCATACAGCCCCGAGAGCCCTATCACGGCCTCGTTCAGCCAGTTCAGGCCGAATGCCAGAATTGCCCAGGCCAGTACCCCTGCACCCAGGCCATACAAGGCTCCCATGTACAGGAAAGGCCGGCGTACGTAGCTGTCGGTGCCACCGACCAGCTTGATGACTTCGATCTCGATACGGCGGTTTTCGATATGTAGACGAATTGTGTTACCGATTACTAACAACAGCGCAGAAATCAGCATCACCGCCAGGCCGAAGACGAAGCGATCACCCAGTTTGAGGATCGCCGCCAGGCGCTCCACCCAGACCAGGTCCAACTGCGCATTCTCGACTCGCGGCAATTCCGACAGGCGCTGACGCAGGGCTTCGAGGGCGGGCTTGTCGACTTCGGTAGGGGTCACCACCACCACCCCGGGCAACGGGTTGTCAGGCAGCTCGCGCAGCGCTTCGCCCAGCCCGGATTGCTGCTGGAACTCCTCAAGGGCCTGCCCGGGGCTCACGTACTGGGCATCGGCAACACCCGGCATGCGCTTGATCTCATCGCGCAAGGCCTCGCCCTGCTGGCTACCGGCATCGAGCTTCAGGTACAGCGAAATCTGCGCAGCACGCTGCCAGGAGCCCCCTAGCACTTCGATATTCTTGAGCAGCAACGACAGGCCCATGGGCATGCTCAAAGCCACCGCCATCACCAGGCAGGTGAAGAAGCTACCGATAGGTTGTTTGCCCAGGCGCCGCAGGCTGTCGGCAAGGCTGGCCCGGTGGCTCTCCAGCCAGGCGTGCAGCAAGGTGCGAAAATCCGGGCCGTCGTCGTGATCGCCGCCCTTTTTCTTCGCCGGCTGCGGGTCGGCGGCCTTGGGCGCGACGCGCTCGGAAACCTTGGGTGTACGTGTAGTGCTCATTGCCCGGCCTCCCCATCGCCGATCAGACGGCCGCGCTGCAACGTCAGCATACGGTGGCGCATGCGCGCAATCAGTGCCAGGTCGTGACTGGCGATCAGAACGGTGGTGCCCAAGCGGTTGATGTCCTCGAACACGCCCATGATCTCGGCCGCCAGACGTGGGTCGAGGTTACCGGTGGGCTCATCGGCCAGCAGCAACGCCGGCTGGTGGACGATGGCCCTGGCAATACCGACCCGCTGTTGCTGGCCGGTGGACAGGTCCGCCGGGAACAGCTCGCCTTTGTCCGCCAGCGAAACACGCTCCAGCGCAGAGTCCACGCGCTTGGCGATCTCGGCCTTGGAAAGGCCGAGGATTTGCAGTGGCAAGGCGATGTTGTTGAACACTGTGCGGTCGAACAGCAGTTGATGGTTCTGGAACACCACGCCGATCTGCCGGCGCAGGAACGGGATCTGGGCGTTGCTGATCTGCCCTAGGTCTTGCCCGGCCAGCAGCAGTTTGCCACTCGTGGGGCGCTCCATGGCCAGCAGCAGGCGCAGCAACGTACTCTTGCCCGCACCCGAGTGGCCGGTGACGAACAGGAATTCGCCCCGGCGCGCCCGGAAACTCAGCTCATGCAAGCCGACATGGCCATTGGGGTAGCGCTTGGCAACCTGTTCGAATCGGATCATGGTCAGTCTCGCTCGGCGAACAGAGCCTTGACGAACGGCTCGGCTTCGAATGTGCGCAGGTCATCGATGCCTTCACCCACCCCGATGAAGCGGATGGGCAGCTTGAATTGCTTGGCCAGGGCGAAGATCACCCCGCCTTTGGCCGTGCCGTCCAGCTTGGTCAGGGCAAGGCCTGTCAATTCGACGCTCTGGTTGAAGTACTTGGCCTGGCTGATAGCGTTCTGCCCGGTGCCGGCATCCAGCACCAGCAGCACCTCGTGCGGCGCATCGGCATCGAGCTTGCCGATCACCCGGCGAACCTTCTTGAGCTCTTCCATCAGGTTGTCTTTAGTGTGCAGGCGCCCGGCAGTGTCAGCGATCAGCACATCCACGCCACGGGCCTTGGCGGCCTGCACGGCGTCGAAGATCACCGAAGCGGAATCGGCGCCAGTGTGCTGGGCAATCACCGGGATCTGGTTGCGTTCGCCCCAGACCTGCAACTGCTCGACAGCAGCGGCACGGAACGTATCACCGGCAGCCAGCATCACTTTCTTGCCCTCGAGCTGTAGCTTCTTGGCCAACTTGCCGATGGTGGTGGTCTTGCCGGCGCCGTTCACGCCAACCACCAGAATCACGTAGGGCTTGTTCTGCGCCTGGACCTTGAGCGGTTGCTCGACCGGACGCAACAGGGCGGCAAGCTCTTCCTGCAGCGACTTGTAAAGCGCGTCGGCATCGGCCAACTGCTTGCGGGCGACCTTCTGCGTCAGGTTCTGAACAATGGCGGAGGTAGCCTCCACGCCCACGTCGGCGGTCAGCAAACGGGTTTCGATTTCGTCGAGCAAGTCGTCATCGATGACCTTTTTGCCCAGGAACAGGCTGGCCATGCCCTCGCCGATACTGGCGCTGGTCTTGGACAGGCCTTGCTTGAGGCGGGCAAAGAAGCCGGGCTTGGACTGCTCGGTGGCGAGCGGCGCGGCAACCACGGCAACCGGCTCAGGCTCCATTGGCACAGGAGCCGCAACCGGGGCGACAACCGCCGGCTCAGGCGCCGGGCGTTCCGGTATTACCGGCGGTGCCTTTGGCTCAAGATCCGGGACCAACGCGACCGGCTCTTCGGCAACCGGCAACACCAGGTTGCTGACAGGCGCAGGCTGCTCAACCACCGCAGCGGCCTCTGGCAGCGCGGCTTGTGAGGGGGTGGAAACCACAGGCTCAGGTGCAACCAGCGGCGCAGACGCCACCGCAGGTTCAGCAGGGACCGGTTCAGGTACAGATTCTGGCTCGCGCGCAGGCGCTGAAGCGACAGACTCTGGCACGGGCGCCTGCACTACCGGGGCGGCAGGTTCGGGCTGCGGCGCCTCCTCCTGCGCTTGCTCGGGGGCAGGCTGCGGCGCTACAGGTTCGGCCGGCTGCACCTCGGGCGCTTGAGGCTCGGGCGTTTGAGGCTGTTCGGCGACAGGTTGCTGCGGCTTCTTGCGAAACCAGCTGAACAGGCCTTTCTTCTCGCCAGCCTCGGCCGGCGCTTTTTTGTCGTCGTTGGAACCAAACATGGAAGACGGCTATCTCAGGGTAGCGATGGGCCAGCAACTGGCGCATCGGGAATTCTCTAAACGCAGAACAGACTATTTTGAATCCGACTGGTTCATGCGCAATGTTTTGTCTTAAGGTCCTGTGGGCCAGAACGGCGACAGGCATGGTCGCCAGGCAACCGGATCAGTATCCTAGCACCTCCTGGCCCGCAGACGCTAAACCAGCGGGCCGCCGAACAGGTTAATCACCGTATGAATGCCCTAGCCCGCCGTGCCGCTGGCCTGTTGCTCAGCACGCTCTGCCTGCCGCTCGTGGCTTTTGCCGCCGACGTGCAACCCACCCACGAATTTATCCTCGACAATGGCCTGAAAGTGGTCGTGCGCGAAGACCACCGCGCGCCAGTGGTGGTATCCCAGATCTGGTACAAGGTCGGTTCCAGCTACGAGACGCCCGGGCAGACCGGCTTGTCCCATGCCCTTGAACATATGATGTTCAAGGGCAGCGCCAAGGTCGGGCCAGGCGAGGCCTCGCGCATCCTGCGCGACATAGGTGCAGAAGAAAACGCCTTTACCAGCGATGACTACACCGCTTATTACCAAGTCCTGGCCCGCGACCGTCTGCCGGTTGCCTTGGAGCTGGAGGCCGATCGTCTGGCGAGTTTGCGCTTACCGGCTGACGAGTTCGCCCGCGAAATCGAAGTCATCAAAGAAGAGCGCCGCCTGCGCACCGACGATCAGCCCAGTGCCAAAGCCTTCGAACTGTTCCGTGCCATGGCCTTCCCTGCCAGCGGCTATCACACGCCGACCATCGGTTGGATGGCTGACCTGGACCGCATGAAAGTCGAAGAACTGCGTCATTGGTACGAGTCTTGGTACGCGCCGAACAACGCCACACTGGTGGTCGTCGGCGATGTCACCGCCGACGAAGTCAAGACGCTGGCACAGAAGTATTTCGGCAGCATTCCCAAGCGCGCCGTGCCGCCGGCCAAACTTCCGCTCGAGCTTGCCGAGCCCGGCCAGCGTGTGCTGACGCTGCATGTGCGCACACAGCTGCCTAGCCTGATCTACGGGTTCAACGTTCCAAGCCTGGCAACCGCCAAGGACCCGCGCACCGTCCACGCCTTGCGGCTGATCTCGGCACTGCTCGACGGCGGCTACAGCGCGCGCATGCCTGCTCGCCTCGAGCGCGGTCAGGAGTTGGTGGCCGGCGCCTCGTCCAGCTACAACGCCTTCACCCGCGGTGACAGCTTGTTCCTGATCTCGGCAACGCCCAATGTGCAGAAGCAGAAAACCCTGGCCGACGTAGAAAAAGGCGTTTGGAAGCTGCTCGACGAGCTCAAGGCAACTGCCCCAAGTGCCGAGGAACTGGAGCGCGTGCGTGCCCAAGTGATCGCCGGGCTGGTCTACGACCGTGACTCAATCAGCAGTCAGGCCACCACCATTGGCCAGCTGGAGACGGTCGGCCTGTCCTGGAAACTGATCGACAGCGAGCTGGACGAACTCAAGCAGGTCACCCCGCAAGACGTGCAGAACGCCGCACGCACTTATTTCACCCGCGAACGCCTGAGCGTTGCCCATGTTTTGCCCGAGGAGTCCGCTCATGAGTGACCGCAGCGCACTACGCTACCCCTTGATCGGCTCGTGCATCATCGCGCTGGTGGTGGCCGTGGCCGCCGTGCTCCCCCGTTCTGGCCATGCCGGCGACCAAGCCAATGCCGCGCGCCCGGCCAACACCTTGCAGTCGCTGGCCGAACTGGATGGCAAGGCACCTGGCCGCCGCCAGCTGAACATCCAGCACTGGACCACCACTGAAGGCGCCCGGGTGCTGTTCGTCGAGGCTCGCGAGCTGCCGATGTTCGACCTGCGTGTCACCTTCGCTGCCGGTAGCAGCCAGGACGGCACCACTCCCGGCCTGGCCACCCTGACCAATGCCATGCTCAACGAAGGTGTAGCCGGCAAGGATGTGACCGCCATCGCCGAAGGTTTCGAGGGTCTGGGCGCCGATTTCGGCAACGGCTCCTACCGGGACATGGCGGTGACTACCCTGCGTAGCCTGAGCGCCAAAGACAAACGCGAGCCGGCGCTCAAGCTGTTTGCGCAAGTGACCGGCCAGCCGACCTTCCCAGAGGAAGCTCTCAAACGCATCAAGAACCAGTTGCTGGCCGGGTTCGAGTACGAGAAGCAGAACCCTGGAAAGATCGGCAGCAAAGCCTTGTTCAGCAAACTTTACGGCAACCATCCATACGCCCAGCCTAGCGATGGCAGTGCCGAAAGCGTGCCAGGCATCACCGTCGAGCAACTGCGCGCCTTCCACGCCAAAGCCTACGCCGCTGGCAATGCGGTGATCGCCCTGGTAGGCGACCTGAGCCGCCAGGAAGCCGAAGCCGTGGCCGCGCAAGTTTCCGCTGCCCTGCCCAAAGGCCCGGCGCTGGCGGCACCTGCCCAGCCGGTGGAACCCAAAGCTGGGATTACCCACATCGACTTCCCGAGCAAGCAGACTCACCTGATGCTGGCCGAACTCGGCATCGACCGCCAGGACCCTGACTGGCCGGCCCTTTCGCTGGGCAACCAGATTCTCGGCGGGGGCGCATTCGGCACCCGGCTGATGAGCGAAGTTCGCGAAAAACGCGGCCTGACCTACGGGGTATACTCGGCATTCAGCCCGATGCAGGTGCGTGGCCCGTTCATGATCAACCTGCAAACCCGGGCCGAACTCAGCGATGGGACGCTCAAGCTGGTACAGAGCATTCTCGCCGACTACCTCAAGAGTGGCCCGACCCAGCAAGAACTGGATGACGCCAAACGCGAGTTGGCCGGCAGCTTCCCGCTGTCCAACGCCAGCAACGCGAGCATCGTCGGCCAACTGGGCGCCATCGGCTTCTACAACCTGCCATTGACCTGGCTGGAAGATTTCATGCAGCAATCACAGGCACTGACCGTCGAGCAGGTTAAAACCGCGATGAACAAGCACCTGGCAGCCGACAAACTGGTGATCGTCACCGTCGGCCCGAAGGTGCCACAGCAGCCGCTGCCTGCCCCTACTGACAAACCGTCCGAGCAACCGCTCGGCGTACCGGAGCACTAATGCCTAGATCCACCCCTCCCGCCCGCCCGCAGCAGGGCCAAAGCAAGGGCCAGGGTCACCTGCGCATCATCGCCGGCGAGTGGCGCAGCCGCCGCCTGGCGGTGCCGGATGGCGAAGGCCTGCGCCCTACCCCGGATCGTGTGCGCGAAACGGTCTTCAACTGGCTGGCGCCACATATCGAAGGCGCTCGCGTGCTGGATGCCTTCACCGGCAGTGGCGCTTTGGTACTCGAAGCCTTGTCCCGTGGGGCCGAAGATGCGGTGGCGCTGGACAGCAATCCGGCCGCCATCGCCAACCTGAAGAACAACCTCGAGATTCTGCGCTGCCCGCGCGGCCAGATATTGCAGACCGACGCGTTGCGGTACCTACACAACCCGGCAAAACAACAGTTCGATGTGGTGTTCCTCGACCCACCGTTCCATCAGGACCTACTGGCCACTACCTGTAACCTGCTGGAGCAGAACCAGTGGCTAGGGGAGCAGGCCTGGATCTACACCGAAAGCGAGGCGGCGCCGTCTACGCTGCCGATGCCCGCCAACTGGCGCCTGCACCGCGAAAAGAAAACCGGCCAGGTGTACTACGCGCTCTGGCAGCGGGGCTGAGGCTGATCTAATTCCTCACGTCGCCACGCAATGCCATTTCGGCCTACGCTAAAAACATGAGGTCAACGCGTAACCTCACCGATGGCGAGGGTACAACGGCGGGGGCCGATGGCACGTTCCAGCAGGCCTATTTCGAGTCGCCCAGCATGCCCAGTCTCAACGTCACGTTCCGCCCGGCCATCGGTCTGTCCAACCCCCACTTGCAAACCCTGTGGGGGCCGTTGTGGCGCAAGCTGCCTGCATTGCAGCGTATCCGCGAACGTTTGTGGCTGGCCGATGGCGACTTTCTCGACCTCGACTGGCACGGGCCGCACAGCCCGGATACACCGCTGGTGCTGGTGCTGCATGGTTTGACCGGCTCCTCCCACTCGCACTACGTCAAAGGCTTGCAGCAAACGCTGCAAGCCCGCGGCTGGGCTAGCGTTGCATTGAATTGGCGCGGCTGCTCCGGCGAGCCCAACCTGCTGCCGCGCAGCTACCATTCCGGTGCCAGCGAAGACTTGGCTGAAGTCGTCGCGCACCTGCATGCCCAACGCCCTTTGGCGCCGCTGTACGCCGTGGGCTACTCCCTGGGCGGCAATGTGTTGCTCAAGTACCTGGGGGAAAGTGGTTCGGCCAGCCAGTTGCAGGCGGCTGTGGCGGTTTCCGTGCCGTTTCGCCTCGACCAGTGCGCCGACCGTATCGGCCAAGGGTTTTCCAAGGTTTACCAGGCACACTTCATGCGCGAGATGATGGCCTATGTTCAGGTCAAACACCGGCATCTGCGCGACCTTGGCGACCACGAGGGGCTGGCCGCGCTGGACCGACTCGGGCCGCTGGGCAGAATGAAAACGTTTTGGGACTTCGACGGCAAAGTCACCGCACCGCTCAATGGCTTCAACGATGCCCACGATTATTATCGCCGCTCATCGAGCCGCTTCTATTTGGCCGAAAACCGCACGCCGACCCTGATCATCCAGTCCACCGATGACCCGTTCGTGTTCGACCACAGCCTGCCCACCGCCAGCGAACTGGCACCACAAACCCAGTTCGAGCTGCATACACGCGGTGGGCATGTGGGCTTCGTCGACGGCAGCCTGCGCAACCCTGGCTATTACCTGGAGCGGCGTATTCCACAATGGCTCGTCGACGGCCAGTGATGCTGACTGCGCCCTAGTCGCCGGTCGCTATGCCATGGCCGGGGTCGTTGATCCACTCGCTCCAGGACCCGGCGTACAGCCTGCCCATCGGGTAGCCTGCCAACGCCAGTGCAAACAGGTTGTGGCAGGCCGTCACCCCAGAGCCGCAGTATGCGACCAGTTGCTCTGGCGAACGCCCCGAAATCTTTTCGGCAAAACGCTGCCGTAGCTGCTCAGGTGCCAGGAAGCGGCCGTCCGCTGTGAGGTTTTCGGTGAAGGCCGCGCACTGAGCGCCCGGAATATGACCGCCAACCGGGTCAATGGGCTCTACCTCACCGCGAAAGCGCGGCAACGCACGGGCATCGATCAGGGTCAGGTCAGGGCTGCCCAGACGCTTGGCCAGGTGCTGTGCATCGATCAGCAAGCTGGCATCCGGTTCACCGCTGAACGTACCCTCGCGCCTGGCTGGTGCATCCAGGCTCAGCGGCAGGTGGGCCGCATGCCAGGCCTTGAGGCCCCCGTCGAGGATCGCCACGTCACTGCGCTTGCCCAGCCACACCAACAGCCACCACGCCCTGGCCGCGAACGCTCCGGGGCCATCGTCGTACAGCACCACCTCACTGTCGTTGTCCAGGCCCCATTCGCGCAGGCGCTCGACCAACCGCTGTGGGTTCGGCAGCGGGTGGCGACCGGTGCGCCCTTTGCTGACCGCCCCGCTCAGGTCTCTTTCCAGATCGGCAAAATGCGCCCCAGCGATGTGCCCTTGGGCATAGCTGCGCTGGCCGTAGTCCACGTCTTCCAAAGCGAAACGACAATCGAGAATCACCAGCTTGGGCGAGCCTAGACGTTCGGCCAGTTGTTGCGGGGTGATCAATTGCGCAAGCGGCATGACAATCTCCTGATCGATGGCACGACGGCCCGGGCTAGAGCTCAAGGGCCTGATTGAACGGTACGTGGAATTCCTGGCACAGCGCATCCACTGCGCCGCGGGCATTGCTGGTGACGAAACCCAGTTCAAGCACCAGCACCTGATAGACGCCACGCTTGAAGGCTTCTTCACTCAGGTGCGCGGCATGTTCACGGGTGGTACTGAGAAAGCGTACCCAAGAAGTCAGCACGATCCAGGCATTGATGGTCAGTGACTCGATCTGCGCCGCTTCCATGGTCAGGATCCCTGCCTCGACGAAGCCACGATAGATCGCCTGGCCTTGGCGCAGGCAACGCTCGGAAAAGCGCCGATAGCGCGCCGCCAGCTCCGGGTCGCTTTCCAGCAAATGCTCAAGATCACGGTGCAGAAACCGGTAGTTCCACATCGCCGCAAGCAACGCTTTGAGGTAGAAGCGCTTGTCTTCGACCGTGGCTGCACGGCCTTGGGGCGGGCGCAGGAAGCTGTCTACCAGTTCTTCGTACTGGCTGAACAAGAGGGCGATGATCGCCTGCTTGTTGGGGAAGTGGTAATAAAGGTTGCCGGGCGAAATCTCCATGTGCGCGGCGATATGGTTGGTACTGACGCTGCGTTCGCCCTGCTGATTGAACAGCTCAAGGCTGTTCTGCACGATGCGCTCTCGAGTCTTCATGCGCGGGGCCATGCTCAGTTCCCATTCTGCAGGCGTTGGATAGTGGGCCATCTTACGGTGAATCGCCGCCCTGTTGCACCGTTGCTGCCCCTGAAAAAAGTCGCACCAGCGCACTGATTAGAGTATAGGCTCTAGTAACTTCGCGCCCGAATGGATGAACCTCGTGACCTCGCCCATCGCCCTATCGACTGCGCTTTGCGACACTGCTTTGCAGGCCACATTCGCCGCTCAGCGCCTGGCCTTTGCTGGTAACCCGATGCCGTCGGCGGCGCAGCGGCGGCAGTGGTTGAAAAGCCTTCGCGAGGCATTGCTGGCACAACAGCAAACGCTTATCGAAGCCATCGACCAAGATTTCGGCGGCCGCAGTACCGACGAAACCCTCCTGGCCGAACTATTGCCGTCGGTGCAAGGCATTCGCCACGCCGAGCGCCACCTGCAACGCTGGATGCGCCCCGCAAGGCGCGCGGTAGGCATGGCATTCCAGCCGGCCAGTGCGCGCGTGCTGTACCAACCGTTGGGAGTGGTGGGCATCATCGTGCCGTGGAACTACCCACTGTTCCTGGCCATTGGCCCATTGACCGGCGCGCTGGCGGCCGGAAACCGTGTCATGCTCAAGTTGAGTGAATCCACCCCAGCCAGCGCCCAAGCGCTGAAAGCCTTGCTGGAGAAGGTGTTCCCCGAGGACCTGGTCAGCGTGGTCCTTGGCGAAATCGAAGTCGGCCAAGCCTTCGCCCGCCTGCCCTTCGACCACCTGCTGTTCACCGGCGCCACCAGCATCGGCCGCCAGGTCATGCTGGCCGCTGCGCACAATCTGACGCCGGTGACCCTGGAGCTGGGCGGCAAGTCCCCGGCCATCGTTTCGGCCGATGTACCGCTGGGCACCGCTGCCGAGCGCATTGCATTCGGCAAGACCCTCAACGCCGGCCAGACCTGCGTCGCCCCCGATTACGTGCTGGTGCCGCGTGAGCGCTTGAACGACTTCGCCGATGCCTACCGTAGCGCCGTGCAACGCATGTACCCACGCATAGCTGACAACCCTGACTACAGCGCCATCATCAACCCTCGGCAGTTGCAACGCCTGCAGCACCTGCTGGATGACGCGCGCAGCAAAGGTGCCCAGGTCATCGACTTGTATCCCGCGGAGCCGCGCCAGGGCCGCCGCCTGCCGCCGCATCTGCTGACCCGGGTCAACGACAGCATGCAGGTCATGCAGGACGAAATCTTCGGCCCTTTGCTGCCCTTGGTACCCTACGATCACCTCGACGATGCGCTTGCCTACATCAATCAGCGCCCGCGCCCCCTGGCGCTTTACTACTTCGGTTACGACCGTAGCGAGCAGCAACATGTTCTTCAGCACAGCCATAGCGGCGGTGTGTGCCTGAACGATACCCTGCTGCATGTGGCCCAAGACGACCTGCCCTTTGGCGGAGTCGGGCCCTCCGGTATGGGGCACTATCATGGGCACGAGGGTTTCCAGACCTTCAGCAAGGCCAAGGCGGTGCTAGCGAAACAGCGCATCAATGCTGCTCGGCTGATCTATCCGCCTTATGGCAAGGCCTTGCAGCGCCTGATCTACAAGCTGTTCATCCGCTGATGCAGCGCCGCGACCTGCTGCGTTTGAGCCTGGGCGCCAGCCTGTTTTTAAGCAGCGTCAGCCTGATTGGCTGTAGCGCCGAAACGCCCGCTGCCAATTACCAGGCGCTGCGTGACGATGACTTGCCAGCATTGCGCGCATTGATCGCGGTGGTGCTGGCCGACACGGCAGCGAGCGACGAGTGGGTACTGCCAAGCCTCGACCGCAAGCTGGCAGCGCTTTCCCCGCAAATGCTCAAGCTCACTCGGCAACTGTTCGATGTGCTCAACCTGCCGCTGACGCGCGGGCCCCTCACTGGAGTCTGGGGTGCCTGGGAGCAGGCCAGTGCGGATCAGGTCACCGCATTTCTGCAACGGTGGCAAAACAGCTCACTGGACCTGCTGCGCATGGGCCACGCCGCGCTGCTGCAACTGCTGCAGATGGCTTGGTATGAATGCCCGCAGGCCTGGGCTGCCTGCAGCTACCCCGGCCCACCCAAGATCTGATGACAAGAGCATCGCCAATGCCTGTAACCGACCCGTTTCGCCAAGGCCTCGAGCGCGGCTGGATCACCCATGACGGCTCGCGTTTGGAGCAAGACCTCACGCTGGAGGCCGACATCGCAGTGATCGGCAGTGGTGCCGGCGGCGCCACCAGTGCGCAGATGCTCAGTGCAGCCGGCTTCAAGGTGCTATTGATCGAAGAGGGGCCGCTAAAAACCAGCAGCGATTTCCACATGCTCGAAGATCAGGCCTATGCCAGCCTTTATCAAGAGGGCCTGGGGCGCATGAGCAAGGATGGCGCCATTACCATCCTGCAAGGCCGTGCAGTGGGCGGCACCACACTGATCAACTGGACTTCGAGCTTCCGCACGCCGCCGCAAACGCTGCAGCACTGGGCTGCGACCCACGATGTGTCGGGCTTGTCCGAGCATGAAATGCAGCCATGGTTCGAGCGCATGGAGCACGAATTGGGGATCAGCCCATGGGCGCTGCCGGCCAATGCCAACAATGAAGTGCTGCGCCGCGGCTGCGAACAGCTCGGGTATCGCTGGGCGGTGATTCCCCGCAACGTGCGCGGCTGCTGGAACCTTGGCTATTGCGGCATGGGCTGCCCAGTCAACGCCAAGCAGTCGATGCTGGTCACGCGTATTCCGGCGATGCTGGACAGCGGCTCAGCGCTGCTCTACCTCGCTCGAGCAGAACGCTTCGAGCACGATGGCCAGCGCATCGCCCGACTGCACTGCCAAGCGCTGGATGCCGGAGGCGTCCACCCCACTGGTCGACAGATCAGAGTGCAGGCCCGCCACTACATCCTGGCTGGTGGCGGCATCAACAGCCCAGCCGTGCTACTGCGCTCCAAGGCCCCGGACCCGCACGGCCGGTTGGGCAAACGGACCTTTCTGCACCTGGTCAACTTCAGTGCAGCGAGGTTCGCTGAGCGCATCGACCCTTTCTACGGCGCTCCGCAATCGATTTACAGCGACCACTTCCAGTGGCAAGGCGGCATCACCGGCGCGGTGGGCTACAAGTTGGAAGTGCCGCCCCTGCATCCTGCCCTGGCCAGCACCCTGCTCGGGGGCTACGGCAGCGATAACGCCAGGCGTATGGCCGAGCTACCCCATACCCACGTGATGCTGGCGTTGCTGCGCGACGGCTTTCATCCGCAAAGCGCCGGCGGCGAGGTGCAGCTGCGTGGTGACGGCTCGCCGGTGCTCGATTATCCGCTCACCGACTACCTGCGCGAGGGCCTGCGCCGGGCGTTTCACAGCATGGCGCAGATCCAGTTCGCGGCGGGCGCCACACAGGTCACCCCGGTGCACAGCGACGCCAGCGCTGCCGCCAGCCTGGAACAGGCGCATCGCATGATCGAGGCTCTGCGCCTGGAGCCGTTTCGCACCCGCCTGGGCAGCGCGCATGTCATGGGCGGCTGCGCGATGGGTGACGATCCACGGCACGCGGTCTGCGACAGCCTGGGCCGCCACCACCAATTGGAAAACCTTTCGATCCATGACGGCTCGCTATTTCCCACCAGCATCGGCGCCAACCCGCAGTTGTCGGTCTATGCCATCAGCGCCAAGCTCTGCGACGCTTTGGCCGGGCGCCTGGCACAGAGTGCATGACAACGAATACACGCCCTGTCTATAGTGCCATCAGCCGGCCCCATGACTTGGCCGGGCGCAGTCGCTGCGCTACCATCCGACTCCCCAACGCACTCCAGCCAGGATGACGCGATGAACCGAGTGTTGTACCCGGGTACTTTCGACCCCATTACCAAAGGCCACGGCGACCTGGTCGAGCGCGCTTCTCGCCTGTTCGATCACGTGATCATCGCAGTGGCCGCCAGCCCGAAGAAGAACCCTCTGTTCCCGCTGGAGCAACGGGTCGAGCTGGCCCGCGAGGTCACCAAGCACCTGCCCAATGTCGAAGTCATCGGCTTCTCCTCATTGCTGGCGCATTTCGCCAAGGAAAAGGGCGCGAACGTGTTTCTGCGCGGCCTGCGCGCGGTATCGGACTTCGAGTACGAATTCCAGCTGGCAAACATGAACCGGCAACTGGCACCGGATGTCGAGAGCCTGTTCCTCACGCCGTCCGAGCGCTATTCGTTCATTTCTTCGACGCTGGTGCGCGAGATTGCCGCCCTGGGTGGAGATATCACCAAGTTCGTCCACCCTGCGGTGGCGGATGCGCTGACCGAACGTTTCAAGAAGTGATAAAGCGCACCTGATCGTCGCGCCCGCGTGCACTGCGGGCGCGAATGCGGCACAATTGTGCCCAAAGCGTTGAACATGCCCGGGCGATGCGCCCCGGCCGGAGCCCCCATGTCCCTGATCATCACCGACGATTGCATCAACTGCGACGTCTGCGAACCCGAGTGCCCGAACGAGGCCATCTCCCAAGGCGAAGAGATCTACGTGATCGACCCTAACCTGTGCACCCAGTGCGTCGGTCATTATGACGAGCCGCAGTGCCAACAGGTTTGCCCGGTTGACTGCATCCCGCTGGATGAGGCGCACCCGGAAACCCACGACGAGCTGATGGCCAAGTATCAGCGGATCACCGGCAAGGCCTGATCAACCCTGGCGAGGGCTTGGCCCTCGTACGCTGAACCTGCTCCTACAGCGATTGCCCATCCATTGAGGCGAGCTTCCACCTGTGTGAGCGGCTTCAGCCGCCAAGGGGCCGGCGCAGATAGCCTACGCAAAACCCTGTGAGTAGCCCCAGGTTATCGCTGGCAGCGCGGGCAGAACACGCTCGCCCGCTGCCCCAGCTTGACCTCGCGCATCAGCGTGCCGCACAGCTTGCAAGGCAACCCACCGCGCCCATAGGCGAACAATTCCTGCTGGAAGTACCCTGGCTGCCCGTCACCGCCAATAAAATCGCGCAAAGTGGTGCCGCCTCGCTCAATGGCCGCCGCCAGCACGCGCTTGATTTCGATCGCAAGCTTCAGGTAACGGGCCCGGGAAATGCCGCCGGCCTCACGGCGTGGATCGATCCCGGCGGCGAACAGTGCCTCGGTCGCGTAGATGTTGCCCACCCCAACCACCACCGCGTTATCCATGATGAACGGCTTGACCGCCATCGCACGCCCGCGCGAAAGCTGAAACAACCGCTCCCCGTCGAACAAATCGGTCAGCGGCTCAGGCCCCAGGCGCAGCAGCAATTGATGGTTGAGCGGATCCGGGCTCCAGAGCATGGCACCGAAGCGGCGCGGGTCGGTGTAGCGCAGCATCAACCCCGATTCCAGCTCGATATCGATGTGCTCATGCTTGGCCGCCGGCAAGCCCTGCTCCACCAAGCGCAGGTTGCCCGACATGCCCAGATGGCTGATCAAGGTACCGACCTCGGCATTGATCAACAGGTACTTCGCCCGCCGCTCGACGCTGACGATACGTTGCCCGGACAGGCGCACGTCGAGATCTTCCGGCACTGGCCAGCGCAGGCGCCCGTCCCGCACGACGACACGGCTGACGCGCTGGCCTTCCAGGTGCGGCGCAATACCCCGCCGGGTGGTTTCGACTTCTGGTAGTTCCGGCATCGGTCAGTGCCCACCCAGCTCGCGAATGTTCTGCTTGAGGTTTTCGAAGTCGTACTCCGACAAACCGACGTAATCCAACACCAGGGGGCCGACCACCTGCCATTCGTGGTCCACGCTCTGGTTACCCAGCACCCGATACGAGGCGCAGATGTGCTCGGCCATCTTCAATACAGCCAGCAGGTTCTTCAACTGGCTCTGGGTATTGCGTGACGCATCTTCGCGGAAGATCGACAGGGCATTGTGATGGTTGGCGATCGCCGCACTGATGTGCTCTGGCAGGCGCCAGGACTTGGCCGTGAAGTAACCCACCACCGAATGGTTGGTATTGAAGGCTCGGTTCTCGGTATCGACCACACGCGTGTGCTCACTGGCCTTGGCGTAAGCGTCCTCCAGCACCTGCATGTAATCGGGGAAGCGTTTGAGCATCAACGGCACGCCACAGTCGTGAAACAACCCGAGAGTGTAGGCCTCGTCAGCGGCCTGAATGCCGGTGCGCTTGGCCAGGGTCAGGCAGGTCATGGCCACGTCTTGTGCGGTATCCCAGAAACGGTTGAGGGTGACGATGGTCTCGTCGCTCATCTCACCTTTGATCGACTGTGCGTTGATCAGATTGATGATCGACCGGCTGCCCAGCAGATTCACGGCACGCTGAATCGAGCCAATCTTGTTGGCCAGGCCGAAATGCGGCGAGTTCACCAGCTTGAGCAAAGCACCGGCCAGGCCAGGGTCCTGGGAAATCAGCTTGGCGATGGTATCCAGGTCCGGGTCGGGCATGTACTGCTCGAACTGCAGGTCGACCATGATCTGCGGTTGCGGCGGAATGGTAATGCCTTGCAAGGCTTGCTGGATCTGTTCGGCGCTGAGTTCTTGGGACATGCGTGCTTACTCGTTGGGGACGAGCGATTCTAACTCAGTTGGTGCCGCCTGCGCTTTGTCGCAGCCCGAACCGAAAAGGCGGCCAACAAGGTATACTCCCGCTCTTTTTTCCCGGAGCGACGTCATGTCCCTGCCCAGCCTTCGCCTCAAAGCCAATGCCGACCGCCGCCTGCGCGCCGGCCACCTGTGGGTCTACAGCAACGAAGTCGACGTTTCTGCGACCCCGCTGCAAGGCTTTCAGGCCGGCCAGCAGGCTGTGCTCGAAGCGGCCAACGGCAAGCCCCTGGGTATTGTCGCGCTGAGCCCGAACAACCTGATCTGCGCCCGCCTGCTGTCGCGCGACATCAAGCTGGCTTTGGACAAGTCGCTGCTGGTCCACCGCCTGAACGTCGCACTGTCCCTGCGCGAGCGCCTGTTCGACCAGCCGTGCTATCGCCTGGTGTACGGCGATTCCGACCTGCTGCCGGGCCTGGTGGTCGATCGTTTCCATGACATCCTCGTCGTGCAGCTGGCCTCGGCCACCATGGAAGCGCACAAGGACGACGTGATCGCTGCGCTGATCCAGGTGCTCAAGCCCAGCGGCATCCTGTTCAAGAACGACTCCGCCGCCCGCGACGCCGAAGGCCTGCAGCGCTATGTCGAGACGGTCTACGGTGAAGTGCCAGACTGGGTGGCTCTGGAGGAAAACGGCGTCAAGTTCGAGGCCCCAGTACGCGAAGGCCAGAAAACCGGCTGGTTCTACGACCACCGTATGAACCGCGCACGCCTGGCCCCGTACGTTAAAGGCAAGCGGGTGCTCGACCTGTTCAGCTACATCGGTGGTTGGGGTGTACAGGCCGGCGCATTCGGTGCCAGCGAAGTATTCTGCGTGGATGCTTCGGGCTTCGCCCTGGATGGTGTCGAGCGCAACGCAGCGCTGAACGGCATCAGCGAGAAGATGACCTGCATCGAAGGCGATGTGTTCGAGGCCCTGCGCGAGCTCAAGGCCGCTGAAGAACGCTTCGACGTGATCATTGCCGACCCGCCCGCCTTCATCAAGCGCAAGAAAGACCTGAAAAACGGTGAAGCCGCTTACCGCCGCCTCAACGAACAGGCCATGCGCATGCTGAGCAAGGACGGTATTCTGGTCAGCGCCTCGTGCTCGATGCACCTGCCCGAGGATGATCTGCACAACATTCTGCTGACCAGCGCCCGCCACCTGGACCGCAACCTGCAGCTATTGGAGCGCGGTGGCCAAGGCCCTGACCACCCGGTGCACCCGGCAATCGCCGAGACCCGCTACATCAAGAGCATCACCTGCCGCTTGCTGCCCAACAGCTGATATCTGCCAAAAAGGGCCGCAGCGCGGCCCTTTCCTGCTGCAATTGCCCCGCCAACCATCCACATCTGCATTCCCTCGCCGCGCCAGCGGTGTAGAATCGGCCTATCCATCGCCAGTCATCCCCGGCGGGTTTATGAGCTCTGGCCAAGCACGCGGCGATCCCGCGCGGTCTTCGGCCCCATCCGTGCAGTGGCAACCGGCCTGCGGCACAAAGGACAAGAGAAGCTCACTCCCCTTTTTGTGACCTGATTAAGCCGCCAGGAGTGTTTCATGCCTGATTATCGTTCCAAGACTTCAACCCAAGGCCGCAACATGGCCGGCGCCCGCGCCCTGTGGCGTGCTACCGGGATGAAGGACGAAGACTTCAAGAAACCGATCATCGCCATCGCCAACTCGTTCACCCAGTTCGTCCCAGGCCACGTACACCTGAAGGACCTGGGTCAACTGGTAGCCCGCGAGATCGAACGCGCCGGTGGCGTGGCCAAGGAATTCAACACCATTGCGGTCGATGACGGCATCGCCATGGGCCACGACGGCATGCTGTATTCGTTGCCAAGCCGCGAGATCATCGCCGACGCTGTCGAGTACATGGTCAACGCCCACTGCGCCGACGCCATCGTCTGCATCTCCAACTGCGACAAGATCACCCCCGGCATGCTGATGGCTGCCCTGCGCCTCAACATCCCGGTGATCTTCGTTTCCGGCGGCCCGATGGAAGCCGGCAAGACCAAACTGGCCAGCCACGGCCTGGACCTGGTCGACGCGATGGTCATCGCCGCCGACTCCACGGCTTCCGACGAAAAAGTCGCCGAGTATGAGCGTAGCGCCTGCCCTACCTGCGGTTCGTGCTCGGGCATGTTCACCGCCAACTCGATGAACTGCTTGACCGAAGCCTTGGGCCTGGCCCTGCCAGGCAACGGTTCGACCCTGGCCACCCACGCCGACCGCGAGCAGCTGTTCCTCACTGCCGGTCGCACCATCGTCGAGCTGTGCAAGCGTTACTACCAGGAAAACGACGAGTCGGTACTGCCGCGCAGCATCGCCAACTTCAAAGCGTTCGAGAACGCCATGATGCTCGACATCGCCATGGGCGGTTCGACCAACACCATCCTGCACCTGCTGGCCGCAGCCCAGGAAGGCGAGGTAGCGTTCGACCTGCGCGACATCGACCGCCTGTCGCGCAAGGTGCCGCAGCTGTGCAAAGTGGCGCCGAACATCCAGAAGTACCACATGGAGGATGTGCACCGCGCCGGCGGCATCTTCAGCATCCTCGGCTCGCTGGCCCGCGGCGGCCTGCTGCACACCGACCTGCCGACCGTGCATAGCCGCAGCATGGAAGAGGCCATCGCCAAGTGGGACATCACCCAGACCGATGACGAAGCCGTGCACACCTTCTTCAAGGCAGGCCCGGCCGGTATCCCGACCCAGACCGCGTTCAGCCAGTCGACCCGCTGGGACACTCTGGACGACGACCGTGAAAACGGCTGCATCCGCAGCTTCGAGCATGCCTACTCGCAAGAGGGTGGCCTGGCTGTGCTGTACGGCAACATCGCGGTAGACGGCTGCGTGGTGAAAACCGCCGGGGTCGACGAGTCGATCCACGTGTTCGAAGGCACTGCCAAGATTTTCGAAAGCCAGGACAGCGCCGTGCGCGGTATCCTCGCTGACGAAGTGAAGGCCGGCGACATCGTCATCATCCGTTACGAAGGCCCCAAAGGCGGCCCGGGTATGCAAGAGATGCTCTACCCGACCTCGTACCTGAAGTCCAAAGGCCTGGGCAAGGCATGCGCGCTGCTCACCGACGGTCGCTTCTCCGGTGGTACCTCGGGCCTGTCGATCGGCCACGCCTCGCCGGAGGCTGCCGCTGGCGGCGCCATCGGCCTGGTACGCGACGGCGACAAGGTGCTGATCGACATCCCGAACCGTGCGATCAACCTGCTGGTCAGCGACGAGGAACTGGCTCACCGCCGTGTCGAGCAGGACAAAAAAGGCTGGAAACCGGCTGAGGTGCGCCCACGCAAGGTGACTACCGCGCTGAAGGCTTACGCCTTGCTGGCCACCAGTGCCGACAAGGGTGCCGTGCGTAATAAGGCGATGCTCGAAGGGCTGTGAGGCTCTGAAGGGCTGAAAGCACAACCGGCGCCCCAGGCGCCGGTTTTTTTATGGCTGCGCCGTTCTCTTGGCGCAACGAACACTCGGCCTACTGAATCTGCTCCGGTGTGACGATCACCCAGTTCTTGTCCGCCGTCACCGGCAACCCTTCCTTGGCCTGAGCGGCTGCGTTCTTGGCAATCATGCCGTTGAGCTGATCCATGTACTTGGCCTTGCGATTTATCCACAGGTGAATGCCACCCTTGTTCACATCTACCCCGTGGAACTGCATGTAACCATCGCTGGTGGGTGTATCACCGCCGACCAGCACCGGCTTTTTCCATTCATCGATGTAGGTGAGGATGGCCGCTTGCTTGCCTGCCATCCAGGTAGCCGGTGTCCACAGGTAAGGGGTGAGCTCCAGCCCTTCGTTGGCTTTGGGGTCATAGTGCCCGGCACTGATTTGCTTGCGGGCGGTGGTCAGCTCGCCATTGGCGCGATCCTTCAGCAGCAGGCTAACGCCTATCACATTCTGCGGTTTGACGTTGTAGCCGTACTTGGGGTCGGAAGCGACCATGCGCACCAGCTCCTCGGAGGCCGCCGACACCACGTACACCTCGATACCGTTCTCCATCAGCTTGTTATACAGCTCGGCCTGGCCAGTGAAGACCTTCGGCGGCTGCACCTCGATGGCTTTTACCTGGTCGCCTTCGAAGTAAGTGCTGGGGATCGGCTTGGCCGAGGCCATCAGCTCGTCGACCTGAGCCTTCAGCTCCTTGAGCGTGAAACCTGCAAACACCTGTGCCACCCACGGGTAGCAGACCATGTCGTCGATCTCGCACAGGCGGTAGTAGTAGCTGAACAGGCTTTCCTTGTGCTCGGCAGTGTCTTTGAAGGGGATCAGCTTCAGCGACGGGTCGAGCTTTTCGCGCGTCAGCAAGCCCTTGTTCTCCATGAACGGCAGTAACGCCTCTTCGAGATCGAAGCGGTAGCTGGTGTTGTCCATATCGAACACTGCGTAATTACCCTTGTGGGCATTGGCGGTGATCATGGTATCGAGTTGCTTGGCCGCTTCGGCGGGCCAGTGCTTGAGCTCGGTGGCGAAGCTTTGGACAGAAAACAATAGCGACACACCTAGAGCGATGGTTTTCGGCGCGAACTTCATGGGGGATCTCCTGAAATGACCTGGAAACGCTAGTCCATCATGCCCAACCCTTGGACCCTGACAGCGACCCATATAAAACCGTAAACGTCCTGTTCATTGCCAGGAGCGACCTTGTGTTATTCCATAAGCGACTAAGCAAATTACCTTTGGGTATAAATTCGTTTGTTTTCAGACTGTTAGCATTTGCTTTCGTAATCGCTCACAGAGGCGATGCCTCGTATGCTTTTTCCTGGAGCTTCAATGAATCTGCCGCTATCTCTTAACCTGCTGGCGTTCCTGGCCTTACTGCTGGGCCTGGCACAAACCCGCCGCACCCAGTGGACCCTGGCCAAAAAAGTGCTGTTGGGCCTGGCACTGGGGGTGGCATTCGGCTTGGTGCTGCACACCCTCTACGGCGCAGGCAACCCAGTACTCAAGGCCACCATCAGCTGGCTCGACCTGGTCGGCAACGGCTATGTCGGCCTTTTGCAGATGATCGTCATGCCGCTGATCTTCGCCTCGATCCTCAGCGCCGTGGCCAGGCTGCACAATGCCTCCTCCCTGGGCCGCATCAGCGTACTCACCATCGGCACGCTGCTGCTGACCACTGCCATTGCCGCGCTGATCGGCATTGTTCTGACCAACCTGTTCGGCCTGAGCGCCCAGGGCCTGGTGGCCGGCGCTCAGGAAAGCGCCCGCATGCAGGTTATCCACAGCGACTACGCGGGCAAGGTCGCCGACCTGAATGTCCCACAGCTGCTGCTGTCGTTCATCCCCAGTAACCCCGTGGGCGACCTGGCCAGAGCCAAGCCCACCTCGATCATCAGCGTGGTGATCTTCGCGGTATTCGTTGGCCTGGCTGCGCTGCAATTGATCAAGGACGATGCCCAGAAGGGTGAGCGCGCCCTGACGGCCATCGATACCCTGCAGGCTTGGGTGATGCGCCTGGTACGGGTGGTGATGAAGCTCACGCCCTACGGCGTGCTGGCGCTGATGGCCAAAGTGGTAGCCAGTTCGAACCTGCAAGACATCCTCAAGCTCGGCAGTTTCGTGCTGGTGTCATACCTTGGCCTGGCGCTGATGTTTGTGGTTCACGGCATCATCCTCGCCGCTACCGGCGTGAGCCCATTGCGCTTCTTGCGCAAGGTCTGGCCAGTGCTGACCTTTGCCTTCACCAGCCGTTCCAGCGCTGCCAGCATCCCGCTGAACATCGAGGCGCAAACCCGCCGGCTGGGTATACCCCAATCGATCGCCAGCTTCAGCGCGTCGTTCGGCACCACCATTGGCCAAAACGGCTGCGCTGGCCTCTACCCTGCCATGCTGGCCGTGATGGTGGCTCCGGCGGTGGGTATCGACACCTTCGACCCGCTGTGGATCGCGACCCTGGTGGCGATCGTGACGTTGAGCTCGGTGGGGGTTGCCGGCGTGGGTGGCGGTGCGACCTTCGCCGCGCTGATCGTACTGCCGGCCATGGGCCTGCCGGTCGAGCTGGTGGCCCTATTGATTTCGGTGGAGCCGCTGATCGACATGGGCCGCACGGCGTTGAACGTCAACGGCTCGATGACTGCGGGCGTGGTGACCAGCCAGTTGCTCAAACAAACCGACAAGGCCGTGCTGGCCGACGATGAGCATGCCGAACTGAGCCACACCTGAGAACACGCGGGGCCGTCACGCGGCCCCTAGCCTCTCACTTCTTGTCCCAGACCTCGAAATGATAAGCAGGCTTGCCTTCCTCAGCCTGCTCGTCACTGGAAATGCGCTGCCACTGGCTTTCACTGAACTCAGGAAAAAAGGCATCCCCCTCAGGCGCCAGTTCAACACGTGTGAGGTACATGCGGCTCACCAGCCCCTTTTCCAGGGCCTGCTGGTACAACTGTGCCCCGCCAATCAGCATCAGCTCATCAACGCCTTGCTCGAGCGCCCATTGCTCGGCCCGCGCCACAGCGGCTTCAAGGGAAGTGAACACTTCAGCCCCCGGCAGCTCCAAATCAGGCTGGCGAGTGACCACGATATTCAACCGCCCCGGCAACGGCCGGCCCAGCGAATCCCAGGTCTTGCGCCCCATGATGATGGGCTTGCCCAAGGTGGTGGCCTTGAAATACTTGAAGTCCCCCGGCAGGTGCCAGGGCATGGAGTTGTTGATGCCGATCACACGGTTCTGAGCGTGCGCCGCGATCAGGCTGAGGGGGAGTGATGTATTCATGCCAGCGAGGATAGCACCGGCTGTGTGGGTTATGCTTCTGCCCTGAACCATGCGATGGAAGACGTTGTGACTGCACCGACTGCATTGGACAAGCGCTGGCTCACCGAAGCGGTGCGCCTGCGCGAAGAACACGCAGGCCTGCTGGACGATCAGGAGGCCAACCGCCACGCCCGCCAACTGGGTGGCGACCTGGCAACGCGCATCGAAACCCGCGCGTTGTGGCTGGCAGAACGCGATGGCATGAGAACTGCCTTGAGCCACTGGAAACAAGGCGCACGCCTGGCATTGCTGGCCTTGATGCTGATGGCTATTTTCAGTGGTGCCGGCCTTGCCTTCGCTGCCTTGGGCGACGGCCTGCGCCCGGTCAACGTGTTCTGGGCGCTTGGCAGCCTGCTTGGGCTGAACCTACTGACACTGCTGGGTTGGGCCGTGGGTTTTACCGTGAGCGGCGAACACGGCGCCAGCCTCGGCCGCCTGTGGTTGTGGTTGAGCGAACGCTTCGCCCGGGATGCCAAGGCTGCGCACCTGGCGCCAGCGCTCTTGGTGCTGCTGCAACGCCAGCGCCTGAACCGCTGGTTGCTCGGTGCACTGGTGCACAGCTTGTGGCTGCTGGCGATGCTGGCCGCCCTGGCCATGCTGTTGGCGTTGCTGGCTACCCGACGCTACGGCTTTGTCTGGGAAACCACGCTGCTGGCCGCCGCGCCATTCATCCACCTGACCCAAGCGCTGGGCGCGCTTCCGGCATTGCTGGGTTTCGCTGTACCCAATGAAGCCATGATACGCGCCAGCGGCGACAGCCTGCCTGCTCTGGATATCGCCCGCCAGGCCTGGGCCAGTTGGTTGCTTGGGGTCGTCCTGGTGTACGGCCTGCTCCCGCGGCTGCTGCTGGCCGCGCTGTGCCTGTGGCGCTGGCGCCAAGGCCGCGAGCGGCTGACGCTTGACCTGAGCCTGCCCGGCTATGCGCAGTTGCAGGACAGCCTGATGCCCCGCAGCGAGCGCTTAGGCGTCCAGGATGCCGCGCCGGATGCCTTGCCGCAGTTCCAAGCAGGGGGCCTGGAAAACGCCAGCAGCGGCGCCGTGCTGGTAGGCCTGGAACTGGACGAGCAGCGCGCTTGGCCTCCAGCACTTGCTGAGGCAGTGACCGATGCGGGCGTTCTCGACAGCCGCGCATCACGCAACAAGCTGCTCGAACAGTTCAGCCGCTTCCCGCCGGCACGCCTGGCCATTGCCTGCGATCCGCGGCGCTCGCCTGACAGGGGCAGCTTGGCACTACTGGCAGAGCTGGCACGCCATGCCGGTGCAACGCGGATCTGGTTGCTCCCGGCAGCGCCTGGTCAAGCCCTGGACGGCGCGCGCCTGGATGACTGGCACGATGCGCTCGAGCGCCTGGGCCTACCCTATGCTGACACATCGCCCCTTAGCTGGCTGGAGCATGGCCATGACTGAGCCGCTGAAATTGGCCGTGGTCGGCCACACCAACGTCGGCAAGACGTCGCTGCTACGCACCCTCACCCGCGACGTGGGCTTCGGTGAGGTTTCGCACCGCGCCAGCACCACGCGCCACGTCGAAGGGGCAAGACTGTCGGTGGATGGCCAGGCGCTGCTGGAGCTCTACGACACCCCTGGCCTGGAAGACGCCATCGCGTTGCTCGACTACCTCGAGCGCCTGGAACGCCCCGGTGAACGCCTGGACGGCCCAGCCCGGGTTGAACGCTTCCTGCAGGGTAGCGAAGCCCGCCAGCGCTATGAGCAGGAGGCCAAAGTGCTACGCCAGCTGCTGGCCAGCGATGCCGGCCTGTATGTGATCGACGCCCGCGAACCGGTGCTGGCCAAGTACCGCGACGAATTGGAAGTGTTGGCCGGTTGCGGCAAACCGTTGCTGCCGGTGCTCAACTTCGTCGCCAGCAGCCAGCACCGTGAGCCGCAATGGCGTGAAGCCCTTGCCAGGCTTGGGCTTCACGCATTGGTGCGGTTCGACAGCGTAGCCCCGCCGGAGGATGGTGAACGCCGGCTGTACGAAAGCCTCGCGCTGCTGCTCGAAGGCGCCCGGCCAGCCCTGCAACGGCTGATCGATGACCAGCAGGCCCAGCGCCTGGCACGTCGCCACAGCGGCAAACGCCTGATTGCCGAACTGCTGCTCGACTGCGCCGCCTGCCGGCGCAGCGTCGAGGCGCAACCGGCGGCCGAAGCCCTTGCCATTGAGGCTTTGCGCGATGACGTGCGCCAACGAGAGCAGCGTTGCGTGCAAGCGCTGCTCAAGCTATATGCCTTTCGCCGGGAAGATGCCGATGCCGGGGACTTGCCATTGCTTGACGGGCGTTGGGGTGATGACCTGTTCAATCCCGAAACCCTGAAGCTGCTAGGGGTACGTTTGGGCAGCGGTGTGGCCGCCGGCGCTGCTGCCGGTGCCGGGGTCGACCTGCTGGTGGGGGGCTTGACCCTCGGCGCAGCTGCGCTAGCAGGTGCGATTGCCGGCGGCGCACTGCAAACGGCGCGTAATTATGGGTCGCGGCTGATGGGCAAACTCAAAGGCCAACGTGAACTGACGGTGGACGACACCGTGCTGCGGTTGCTGGCGCTGCGTCAACAGCAGTTGATGGTGGCATTGGAGCGCCGCGGGCATGCCGCGCAAGGCAGCATCCAGTTGGGCGAGCTGGATGAAAAAGCCTGGCGCGAGGGCAAGCTGCCCGAAGCATTGAATAGGGCACGTGCCCACCCGCAGTGGTCGACCCTAAACCCTGGGGCCAAGCTCAATCAGGCCGAGCGGCAGGAGCAGCTGGAGGCGCTGGTTTCACAGATCTGATTCAACAGTGCCGGCCTCTTCGCGGCGCCTACAGCCACCAGGCCAAGGTCGTAGTACGGCGCCGTAGGTGCTACGCGCAAACTGCCCTTTTGCTGCAGCAAGGCCCTGCCCCTCGGCACTGAGCGTTGCAGGGCCTCATTTGCGCAGCAGCCGCAGACCGTTAAACACCACCAGCAGGCTCACGCCCATATCGGCGAATACCGCCATCCATAGCGTGGCCATGCCGGCAAAGGTCATGGCCAGGAACAGTGCCTTGATGCCCAGCGCCAGAATGATGTTCTGCTTCAGGATCGTCGCACTCTGGCGCGACAGCCTGATAAACGCTGGGATTTTGCGCAAGTCATCGTCCATCAACGCCACATCGGCAGTCTCGATGGCAGTGTCGGTGCCGGCCGCCGCCATGGCGAAGCCGATTTCGGCCCGGGCCAGGGCTGGCGCGTCGTTGATACCATCGCCCACCATGCCCACGCGATGCCCCTCGGCGTACAACTGCTCGATGCTCTGCAGTTTGTCGGCCGGCAACAGGTTGCCTTCTGCGCGGTCGATCCCTACTTGCGCGGCGATGGCCTGGGCGGTGTGGGGGTTGTCGCCGGTCAGCATGAGCGTCTTGATGCCCAGCGCGTGCAGTTCGGCGATGGCCTGGCGGCTGCTGTCCTTGACGGTGTCGGCCACCGCGAACAGTGCCAACGGCCCGGAACGGTCAAGCAACAGAACCACTGTCTTGCCCTGGCGCTCCAGGGTGTCGAGCTGTGCCTCCAGCGCAGGAGAGCAAAGGCCCAGCTCCTCGACCAAACGGTGGTTGCCCAGGTGATACAGTTCGCCGTCGATCACGCCACGCACACCGCGACCGGCCAGGGCCGCAAACTCGCGGACTTCGCTCAGCAGTACATCCTGCGCCTTGGCGAACTGGGCGATGGCCCCCGACACCGGGTGATCGGAACGGTCGGCCAAGCTTGCCGCTAACCCTTGAGCGCGGCTCTCGAACAGCGGGTCGAGCACTTTGGCATCGGTTTGCACCGGTTTGCCGTGGGTCAGGGTGCCGGTCTTGTCCAGAGCCAAAAAGTCCAGCTTGCGCCCTCCTTCCAGGTACACCCCGCCTTTGATCAGGATACCTTTGCGTGCGGCTGCGGCCAGGCCGCTGACGATGGTCACCGGCGTGGAAATCACCAACGCACAGGGGCAGGCGACCACCAGCAGCACCAGCGCCCGGTACACCCAATCCATCCAGGCCCCCGCCATGAAAAGCGGTGGGACCACGGCCACAGCCAAGGCAATGATGAATACCGAAGGTGTATAAATGCGTGAGAATCGATCGACAAAGCGCTGAGTGGGCGCACGTGCACCCTGGGCCTGCTCGACGGCCTTGATGATACGCGCCAGTGTCGACTGCCCGGCGGCAGCGGTTACGCGGTATTCCAAGGCGCCGGCTTGGTTGATGGTGCCCGCGAACAACTTGTCGCCGGCTGCTTTTTCCACGGGCAAGCTTTCGCCTGTGATCGGCGCCTGATCGACACTCGATTGCCCGCTGACCACTTCGCCATCCAGGCCGATGCGCTCGCCAGGGCGTACCCGCACCAGGCTACCGAGCGCCACCTCACGCACCTCTACCTCACGCCACTGGCCGTCGGCCTGCTGCACGGTAGCCATGTCCGGCGCCAGTTGCATCAGCCCGCCGATGGCATTGCGCGCTCGATCAAGGGACCGGGCTTCGATCAGTTCTGCGACGTTGAACAGCACCATGACCATCGCAGCTTCCGGCCATTGGCCAATCAGCACGGCGCCAGTCACCGCGATGCTCATCAGCGCATTGATGTTGAGATTGCGGTTCTTCAGGGCAATCCAACCCTTTTTGTAGGTTCCCAGGCCACAGCCGAGAATCGCTGCGAGCGCAAGCATGGCGACCAACCACTGCGGTGCAACACCAGCGAAATGCACAATTTCCGCGGCGATGGCGGCCACACCCGACAAAGCCAGTGGCCACCAGTGCGCCTTGTGCGGTTGAGCCGCCATGGCGCTGCCATCGTCATCGGCCTGAAGTGGCTCGGCCTGCATACCAAGGCTGGCAATGGCCTGCTCGATTTGACCCGTGCCGTCCAAGGTATGGCGCACACCAAGGATGCGGTTGATCAGATTGAACTCCAGCTGTTCGATGCCTGGGAGCTTGGCGAGTTTGTCCTGGATCAGGGTCTGCTCGGTTGGGCAATCCATGGCGTCGATGCGAAAACGGCTGAGCCGAGCATGGCTGCTGGCCTCGGGGCGCAATTGCACCTTGGCTGGCGCTGCTTTGGCGCCGCAGCAGCTATGGCTATGGTGATCGTGCTGGTGGTCATGACTGACAGGCTGGTTCATGGGGCATCCTTAAATTGGGCCTGTTGCCAATTGAACACCCTGTAGCCACTATAGGGTCAAGCCACCGCTTGGAGATTGCCTGATGAAGATTGGAGAACTGGCCAAAGCCACCGATTGCGCCGTGGAAACCATCCGATATTACGAGCGCGAGCAACTGCTGCCGGCCCCGGCGCGTAGTGAAGGCAACTACCGGCAATACACCCAAGCCCATGTCGAACGGCTGACCTTCATTCGCAACTGCCGAACCCTGGACATGACCCTGGAGGAGATTCGCAGCCTGCTCCAGCTACGTGACAGCCCCGAGGATGCGTGCGGCAGCGTCAATGCGCTGATCGATGAGCACATCGAGCATGTTCAGGCGCGGATCGATGGTTTGGTGGCATTGCAGGAGCAGTTGGTGGAGCTGCGACGGCGCTGCAATGCGCAGGGGACGGAATGCGCGATCCTGCAGCGATTGGAGACGAACGGGGCGGTATCGGTGCCGGATACCGAGCATTCACACGTAGGGCGCAGCCACGGGCATTAGCCATGAGCGTCGCGGGTAAACCCGTTTGGCAACGGGTTTAGCCACGAACAGGCCTATCAGGCGATCAAGACCTGTTAGACCGCCATGGGCGCGGTCATCGGCGCATGGTGCTCATACCCTTCCAGGCTGAAGTCGCTCGGCTCGATCAATTCCAGCCACTGCGGCTCGTACTTGCCAGTCTTGGCGAACTCCGGCACGCGATCGCTGATTACCAGCCTCGGCGCTTGCAGCGGCTCGCGCTTGAGCTGTTCGTTGAGCATGTCCAGATGGTTCTCATACACATGGGCATCGCCGATGAAATAGGTGAACCAGCGTGGGGTGTAACCAGTCAGGCGGCCAAACAGCGACAGCAGCGCCGCGCCCTCGGTGAGGTTGAACGGCGTACCGAGGCCAAGGTCGTTGGAGCGAATGTACAGGGTCAAGGAGATTTCCTTGGTCTCGACATTCGGGTGGAATTGGTAAAGCAGGTGGCACGGGGGTAAGGCCATTTCGTCCAGCTGCGCGCAGTTCCAACCGTGGAACAGGATGCGCCGGCTACCCGGATCGTTGGCGATGGTGTCCAGGCACTGGCGCACCTGGTCGATGGCCTTGTACAGCACCACGAACGCCTGGCCGTCTTCTTCATCCTGGGCAATACGGCGGAAACCGGCCTTCTCGGCCATTTCGATGGCAGCCAGGTTGCTCAGCGCAATACGCTTGTAGCCCGGCCACTGGCGCCATTGCACGCCATAGATTTCGCCAAGGTCGTCATGGCCCTGGCGGAACGGGTTGGCCAGCCACTGAGCGTTTTCGTTGGCGTTCTGATCCCAGACCTTGCAGCCCAGCTCGCGGAACTCACCGGCGTTTTTCACGCCACGTAGAAAGCCCACCATCTCGCCAATCGCCGACTTGAATGCCAGCTTGCGCGTGGTGACGGCCGGGAAACCCTTCTGCAGGTCGAAACGCAGCATGGCGCCCGGCAGGCTGATGGTACGGATACCGGTACGGTTGCCTTGCAGCGTACCGTTTTCGATGACGTCGCGGACCAGGTCCAGATACTGTTTCATGGCTTACCTGTAGCAAAAACGGCAGGGGGATCACCCCTGCCGTGGGAATAATCAGGCGGGTTTCGCCGTGGGTTTGCGATTATAAGCCCACCAGATCAGGCCAAGGCCAGCCAGGATCATCGGTACGCAAAGAATCTGACCCATGGTCAGCCAGCCCCAGGCGATGTAACCGAGCTGCGCGTCCGGCACCCGGACGAATTCCACGATGAAGCGGAAAATTCCGTAGAACAGCGCGAACATACCGGAAACAGCCATGGTAGGCCGCGGTTTACGCGAGAACAGCCAGAGAATGACGAACAGCGCTACGCCTTCCAGGGCGAACTGGTAAAGCTGCGACGGGTGGCGCGGCAACTGCGCTGGGTCGCTGAACGGCGGGAAGATCATCGCCCACGGTACATCGGTGGGCTTGCCCCATAGCTCGGCGTTGATGAAGTTGCCGATACGCCCAGCGCCCAGACCGATCGGCACCAGCGGCGCGACGAAGTCCATCAGTTCGAAGAACGACTTGTTGTTACGTTTGCCAAACCACAACGCAGCCAGCATCACCCCGATGAAGCCACCGTGGAACGACATGCCACCCTTCCACACTTCGAAGATCAGTGTCGGATTGGCCAGGTAGGCGTGCAGATCGTAGAACAACACATACCCCAGGCGCCCACCGACGATCACCCCCATCGACAGCCAGAACACCAGGTCGGACAGTTTCTCCCGGCTCCAGGTTGGGTCAAAGCGGTTAAGCCGGCGAGAAGCCAGTAGCCAGGCGCCACCAATGCCAACCAGGTACATCAGGCCGTACCAGTGGATTTTCAGCGGCCCGAGGGCAACGGCCACGGGGTCTATCTGCGGGTAAGGCAGCATGCAAGTTCCTCTTGATTCAAATCAGAAAGCTGAGGCCGACGCAGAACAGCAAGGCTGCGAACAGGCGTTTCAAAAGACGCGGCGACAGCTTGTGCGCCAGGCGTGCGCCAAAGCGCGCGAAAAACATACTGGTCACGGCAATGCCAACCAGCGCCGGTAGGTATACGAAACCCAGGCTGTGGGGCGGCAAGTTTGGGTCGTGCCAGCCCAGCAGCACGAAGCTCAGCGCACTGGCCAAAGCGATTGGCAGACCGCAGGCCGATGAAGTTGCCACTGCCCTCTGCATCGGCAGGCCGCGCCAGGTCAGAAACGGCACGGTCAGCGAACCGCCACCAATGCCGAAGATAGCCGATGCCCAGCCGATCACCCCACCGGCACCGATCAGGGCTGGCTTGCCAGGCAGAGCACCACTGGCTTTGGGCTTGAGATCCAGAGCCATCTGCGCAGCGATGATCAAGGCGAACACGCCGATGATCTTTTGCAACTGCGGGCCCTGGATCAGCGAAGCGGTCTTGGCGCCGACGCCGGCTCCCAAGAGGATGCCGAGCGTCATCCAGGCGAATATCGGCCACTGCACCGCGCCCTTGCGATGGTGCTCGAGCACGGCGTTGATCGAGGTGAAGACGATGGTAGCCAGCGAAGTGCCGACTGCCAGATGTGTCAACACCGAGGCGTCGAAGCCTTGCAAGGTGAAGCTGAACACCAGCACTGGCACGATGATGATGCCGCCGCCCACGCCGAACAGCCCTGCCAATACCCCAGCACAGGCGCCCAACAGTAGATAGAGCACGAATTCCATTCGTCTTTCCCGAGAAAACAATCCGGCATGGTAACGGAAGCCGGGCACGGGGCTCTAGTGAACTCTGTGACAGGATGGCTCGATATCCGCGCAGCCGGTACAGTGGCCGAAAACACAGAGGCTCAACCGATGTGCCTGATCGTATTCGCCTGGCGCCCAGGGCATGCCCTGCCGCTGGTCGTCGCCGCCAACCGCGACGAGTTCTATGCCCGCCCGGCCCAGGCCTTGGCGGCCTGGGAAGATACACCTGGGGTGTACGCTGGGCGCGATTTGCAGGCCGGTGGCACATGGCTGGGTGTCGGCCCACAGGGGCGCTTTGCTGCGTTGACCAACATTCGCGACCCCGGGCAGGTGCCGGGGCCGCGCTCGCGGGGCGAGTTGGTGGCGGCGTATCTGCAAGGCGAACTGGGAGTGCAGAGCTACCTCGACCGGGTTGCCAGCCGCAGCGGGCAGTATTCAGGTTTCAACCTGCTGGTAGGGGATGCCGATCAGCTGGGCTACCTGAATGCCCGAGAAGTGGCGCCCCGCTTGCTGCAGGCCGGGGTTTACGGGCTTTCCAATGCCGGGCTGGATACGCCGTGGCCGAAACTCGTCAAAGCACGTACAGGGCTGCAGGGGCTGCTTGATAGAGCCGACCCCCAGCGCCTGCTGACGTTACTGGCAGACCAAGAGCAGCCGCCGGACGCGGAACTACCGGAAACCGGCGTGGGGATCGCAACAGAGAAGTTGCTGTCGAGCGTATTCATCGCCAGCCAAACCTATGGCACACGGGCAAGCACGGTGTTGATCGCGGATGATCGAGGGAGAAGGCGGCTGGTGGAGCGCAGTTTCGGGCCCTTTGGTGGGCATCTCGGGGAAGTCAGCTTGCACGTGTGAGGCTGTTGGCGCCGGCCTCTTCACGGGCGTGGGCTCACAGCCAACGCGCCGTGTCTGAAGGCTGCGCCCGACCTATGCAAGCAGACGTGCCCGCGAAGCACCACCTGCGGTTAAAGAGGCTTGTTGGTCCCAGGCCCGATCATGCGCGCCAGGCCGAGGTTTTTCAGGGCCAGTTGCAGCGAACTGTGGATGACTTGCGGGTTGTCATGGCTCAAGGCCTCGGCCAGCAGCTCCTTGGCCTTACCCAGGTTCACCTGGCGCAGCATCCACTTCACCTTAGGCAAGTTGGTGGCGTTCATCGACAGGCTGTCGAAGCCCATGGCCATCAACAAAATGGCCGCCGCCGGGTCACCGGCCATTTCGCCGCAGATGCTCACAGGCTTACCCTCGCCATGGGCATCGCGCACCACGGTATTGAGCGCTTGCAGCACCGCCGGGTGCAGGTAGTCATAAAGGTCGGCGACCCGCGGGTTGTTGCGGTCCACCGCCAACAAGTACTGGGTCAGGTCGTTGGACCCAACCGACAGGAAGTCCACCTGCCGCGCCAGCTCCTTGGTCTGGTACACCGCCGCCGGGATTTCCACCATCACCCCAACTGGCGGCATCGGGACGTCGGTGCCTTCGTCGCGCACCTCGCCCCAGGCACGGTGAATCAGGTGCAGGGCTTCTTCCAGCTCGTGAATGCCGGAAATCATCGGCAGCAGAATGCGCAGGTTGTTCAGGCCCTCGCTGGCCTTGAGCATGGCGCGCGTCTGCACCAGAAAAATTTCCGGATGGTCGAGGGTGACACGAATGCCGCGCCAGCCTAGAAACGGGTTTTCTTCCTTGATGGGGAAGTAGGAAAGCGCCTTGTCGCCACCAATGTCGAGGGTACGCATGGTCACCGGCAGCGGGTGGAAGGCCGCCAGTTGCTCGCGGTAGATCGCCAACTGCTCCTTCTCGCTGGGGAAGCGCTGGTTGATCATGAACGGCACTTCGGTGCGGTACAGGCCAACCCCTTCGGCCCCGCGCTGCTGAGCACGGGCCACGTCAGCAAGCAAGCCGGTGTTAACCCACAGCGGCATACGATGGCCGTCCGGGGTTACACACGGCAGTTCGCGCAAGGCATCAAGGCCCTGCGCCAGCTGGCGCTCTTCCTCGACCACGTCACTGTATTGCTTGCGCAGCACGTCGCTGGGGTTGGTGAACACCTCGCCCTTGTAGCCGTCGACGATCATCTCGATGCCGTCGACCTTCGAATACGGCAGGTCGACCAGACCCATCACCGTTGGAATGCCCATGGCACGGGCAAGGATGGCGACGTGGGAGTTGCCCGAGCCCAATACCGACACCAGGCCAACGAGCTTGCCTTCGGGCACTTCGCCGAGCATCGCCGGGGTCAGCTCTTCACTGACCAGGATGGTGTTGTCGGCATACACCAACGATTGCGCGCGCGCTTGTTGCAGATACGCCAGCAGACGACGCCCAAGGTCCTTGACGTCCGAGGCGCGCTCGCGCAGGTAGTCGTCGTCCATCAGCTCGAAGCGGTTGACGTGCTCGCCGACCACCTGGCGCAGAGCGCCCTGTGCCCACTGGCCAGTCTTGATCACTTCGATCACTTCACCACCCAGGGCGGCGTCTTCGAGCATCATCAGGTACACATCGAACAGCGCGCGCTCTTCCGGGCGTAGCTGGGTCGCCAGCTTGGCCGACAGCTTGCGCATGTCTTCACGCACACCCTCCAGGGCATTTTGGAACAGCTTCAGCTCGGCATCGATATCCTCGACGGTCTTGTCTGGCACCACCTCCAGGTCAGCCGGTGGCAGCATCACCACGGCCCGACCGACCGCGGCGCCCGGCGAGCCCGGCACCCCGACGAAGCGTGCTTCCTGAATACCTTTGCCCTGGCGCCCCAGGCCACGGATCGAGCCGGTGGCCTCGGCATGGGCGATGACGCCAGCGAGCTGGGCACTCATGGTGACCAGGAAAGCTTCTTCGCCTTCGTCGAACTGACGGCGCTCTTTCTGCTGGATGACCAGTACACCGACGACGCGGCGGTGGTGGATGATCGGCGCACCGAGGAACGAGGCGAATCGCTCTTCACCGGTTTCGGCGAAATAGCGATAGCGTGGGTGGGCGGCAGCGTCTTCCAGGTTCAGCGGCTCTTCGCGGGTACCGACCAGGCCAACCAGGCCCTCATTGGGTGCCATGCTGACTTTGCCGATGGAGCGCTTGTTCAGGCCTTCGGTGGCCATCAGCACGAAACGGTTGGTTTCCGGGTCGAGCAGGTACACCGAGCAGACCTGGCTGCCCATGGCCTCCTTGACGCGCAAGACAATGATCCCCAACGCCGTCTTGAGATCTTTGGCGGAGTTCACTTCCTGGACGATCTTGCGCAGCGTATTGAGCATGGCTCGGGGTCGAACTCCGTCGTCAGTCGCGCGTCAAAAGACGCGGTGCAAGCTCTTTCAGGGCTCGGCGGTAGACTTCACGCTTGAATGTCACCACCTGGCCCAACGGGTACCAATAGCTGACCCAACGCCAGCCGTCGAACTCAGGCTTGCCGGTCAGGTCCATCCGCACCCGTTGTTCATTGCTCACCAGGCGCAGCAAAAACCACTTTTGCTTCTGGCCAATGCACAGCGGTTGGCTGTGCGTGCGGACCAGCCGCTGGGGTAAACGATAACGCAACCAGCCGCGGGTGCAGGCAAGAATTTCCACATCATCGCGTTCAAGGCCAACTTCTTCGTTCAGCTCGCGGTACAGGGCATCTTCCGGCGACTCATCAGGGTTGATGCCACCCTGAGGAAATTGCCAGGCATCCTGGTTGATCCGTCGAGCCCATAGCACCTGCCCGGCATCATTCGTGAGAATGATTCCGACATTGGGGCGAAAACCATCCGGGTCGATCACGGCAGCAACCTCGCAAACGCATGTCACCGCATTGTTCCACAAAGCCTGCGAGCGCAGCAACGCGCCCGCCAAGCTTATGTGCAGCGCGGTGATAACTACGTATTCTGTATTCTGCGGGCCGACTATGAAGGATTGAGCATTGATGCTCTGGCCGCTTGGCGAGTAAACCGGCTCCTACGGGCGCTGCAGCGCAGATAGCCTGCAGGAGCGGGTTTACCTGGGAAGAAACCGGCGGCCCGTTAGACGGGCTTGGCGCCCATCAGGCCCGCGATGGACAGCAAGCACACTCCACTGAACACGGCCAAGGCCAGGGTAAACCGCAGCCCCGTCACCTCAGCCTTGCGCAGGCGGTTGAGCCGTACCAGCAACCACCAAACGGCAAAGGCACCGAGGGTACATAGAACACTGGAGGCCAGCAGCCACGTCTGCCCCAGCGGCCAACCCACAAGATGCACCAGCCACCAGCCGGTGAACGGCATGCTCAGCAAGCAAACGCCCATTACCAGCCAGACGAACACCAGCGGCCGGCGCAGCAACTTGGCATAGGCTTGGGCGTCGCCGCGGCGGCGCGCACGCACGGTCCAGATCGCCAGGCCCAGGGCGCAGAGCAGCAACACTGCAGTAGCGGCGATGTGCAAGGCCTTGAGGGTAGTCAGGTGTTCCATGGGTTCACATCCTTGAGCGATAAGCCAAGCTTAGCCGCTCAACCCAGGAACAGCTTGTACGCCGGGTTGTCGGTTTCGTCCCAGTACGGATAGCCAATCTTGGCCAGTGCCGCCGGCACCAGGTGACGCTCCTCCTCCGGCACCTGCAGGCCAGCGACCACCCGCCCGTCTGCCGCGCCATGGTTGCGGTAGTGGAACATCGAGATGTTCCAGCGCCCGCCCAGCTTGGTCAGGAAGTTGAACAGCGCCCCTGGGCGCTCAGGGAACTCGAAGCGCAGCACCATCTCGTCACTGGCACCCGCTGAGTGCCCACCGACCATATGGCGGATGTGCAGCTTGGCCAGCTCATTATCGGTCAGGTCGGTCACTGGGAAGCCCTGGTCGATCAGGTTCTGCACCAGCGCCGCTCGCGGGTCGTTTTCTGGATGGGTCTGCACGCCAACGAAGATGTGCGCCTCGTCGGTGGTATGCTTGCGGTAATTGAATTCGGTGATCTGGCGCTTGCCAATGGCCTCGCAAAAGGCTTTGAAGCTACCTGGGCGCTCAGGGATGGTCACGGCGATGATGGCTTCGCGCTTCTCGCCAAGCTCGGCCCGCTCGGCCACGTGGCGCAGGCGATCGAAGTTGACATTGGCGCCGGAATCGATGGCCACCAGCGTCTGCCCAGTCACGCCTTTGAGTTCGACGTACTTTTTGATGCCCGCCACCCCCAACGCACCGGCAGGTTCGGTGATCGAGCGGGTATCGTCATAGATATCCTTGATAGCCGCACAGATTTCATCGGTGCTGACCGTCACCACCTCATCCACGTAATGGCGGCAAATATCGAAGGTGTGCTGGCCGATCTGCGCTACCGCCACGCCATCGGCGAACAGCCCCACCTGCGGCAGCACCACGCGCTCACCAGCAGCCATGGCAGCTTGCAGGCAGTTGGAGTCGTCCGGCTCCACGCCGATCACCTTGATTTCCGGGCGCAGGTACTTCACATAGGCCGCGATACCGGCAATCAGGCCACCGCCGCCCACTGGCACGAAGATCGCGTCCAGTTGCCCTGGGTGCTGACGGAGGATTTCCATCGCCACCGTGCCTTGCCCGGCAATCGTATGCGGGTCGTCGTAGGGATGGATGTAGACGAAGCCCTTTTCCTCGACCATTTTCAGCGAATAGGCAAGCGCCTCAGGGAAGGAGTCGCCATGCAGCACTACCTTGCCGCCGCGCGAGCGTACACCTTCAACCTTGATTTCAGGGGTGGTCTTGGGCATCACGATGGTGGCTTTGATGCCCAGCTCACGGGCCGCCAAAGCCAGGCCTTGGGCATGGTTGCCAGCCGAGGCGGTGACCACGCCACGGGCCAGTTCTTGCGGGGTGAGCTGCGCCAGCTTGTTGTACGCGCCACGGATCTTGAACGAGAACACCGGCTGCAGGTCTTCGCGCTTGAGCAGAATCTGGTTGCCCAGGCGTTTGCTCAACTGCCCAGCGCTGTGCAGGGGTGTTTCCACAGCGACGTCGTAGACGCGCGAGGTGAGGATCTTCTTGACGTACTGTTCGAGCATCGGAGCATCACTGGCCGCGGGACAAGGCCTGCGAGTCTACCCCAGCGCTACGTCGGGCGACCACAGCAAAGCCGCCCGAGCCGTTATACTAGGCTCCTTTCATTACCGCCCCCGCCCCCTCTCGGAGCCCGCATGACCCAGGACCAACTCAAACAGGCCGTCGCCCAGGCCGCTGTCGACTTCATTCTGCCGAAGCTGGATGAAAAAAGCGTCGTCGGCGTCGGCACCGGTTCGACCGCCAACTTCTTCATCGACGCCCTGGCCCAGCACAAGAGCGCATTCGATGGCGCGGTGGCCAGCTCCGAGGCCACGGCCCAACGTCTGAAAGGCCATGGCATCCCGGTCTACGAGCTGAACAGCGTCAGCGAGTTGGAGTTTTATGTCGACGGTGCCGACGAGAGCGATGCCCACCTGAACCTGATCAAAGGTGGCGGTGCGGCCCTGACCCGCGAGAAAATCGTAGCGGCGGTGGCCAAGACCTTCATCTGCATCGCCGACGGCAGCAAGCTTGTTCCAGTGCTGGGTGCCTTCCCGCTGCCGGTCGAGGTAATCCCCATGGCGCGCAGCCATGTGGCCCGTCAGTTGGTCAAGCTCGGCGGCGACCCTGTGTACCGTGAGGGCGTTGTGACCGACAATGGCAACGTCATCCTCGACGTGCACAACCTGCAAATCACCAACCCAGTAGAGCTCGAAGCGCAGATCAACGCCATCGTCGGCGTGGTGACCAACGGCCTGTTCGCCGCGCGCCCGGCAGACCTGCTGCTGCTGGGTACTGCCGAAGGGGTGAAGACGCTCAAGGCCGATTAACCGCTGAGCGGATGTCTTCGCTATCCGTTGCCGGCCGCTTCACGGCTAAAGCCGCTCCTACACGCTAGTGCTCGCCTCTGACGCACTACATAGAGGGGCGGCTCTACCCGCAAAAAGGCCCGAACAGGCAATCAGTCAGCGGGCTGCTTGAACACGTAAAAGAGGTTCGGCTCGCTGACCAGGTACAAAGTGCCGGCCTCGTCCATGGCAATTCCCTCAGCCTGAGGCACTGATGCCTTCAGCCCCTGCAGCCCCCTGTGCAAAGACAGCGTACTTAGCGGCTGCCCATGGGCATCGAGCTCAAGCACCAGGCGCGATTCGTCCGAGAGCGCCAGTAGGTGGCCACTGCGCTCATCGAACTGCAAGCTGGAAAGGTCGCGCACGAACAACCGCGCATCACGCTTGCGGTCCTGCACCACATGCACCGCATAAGGGCGCTCCGGGTTCTGATGCGGAAAGCCATGTATCTCATAGATGAGCATGGGGTCGCGTTCCTTGGCCACGAACAAGCGCTGGCCTGCAGAATCGTACGCCAGCCCCTCAAAGCCCTTGTTGCCATTGAGGCCGATTCCCAGGCTCATCTGTTCGGCATCGGCCGCATCCAGAAACGGCGTGTCATCGTCAAGGCGCACCCGGATCAACCGCTGCTGGCGCTCATCGGAGATCACGTAGCTGCCAGGCCCTACATACTCCACGGCCTCGGGATCACCAAAGCCGGTCAACGGCACGCGGCGCAGAATACGCCCCTCCAGCGACAGTTCGAGCAGCTCCGAACGGGCATTGGTTACGGTGAACAGGGTTTTACGGTCAGGGTCGTAGGTCAGAGCTGAAATATCGTCGTCCAACCCCTCGATTGGCTGCGCTTCCACGGCCACTTGGTAGCGATCCAAGCGCATGCCCTGCTCAGGCGGCTGCCACCAGCTTTTTACGTTGAACCAGCCGCGCTCGAACAGGCGCAACTCCTGGGCAGCCAAGCCCAAGATCAGCAGCCCAGCAAGCAGAAGGATCACTGACAGATGAAACAGGCGACGCATGGCAAGAGTCTCGACGGGGTGGTTGCGGATCAAACCATGGACGACTGAAGCGAAGCTTAATGTAGGAAGATTCCAGCTTCATTGCTGTTTTTTCTTGAACCGATAGAACAGGTTCGGCTCGCTGACCATATACAGGTTGCCCTGATCATCCATGGTCACGCCTTCGGCACGCGGGATGGTGCTTTGCAGGCCGTTGAAGCCCCCCAGCAGCGTCATGAAACTTACCTGCCGAGCTTGTTCATCGAGTTCCAAAAGCATGTTCGAGTCAGCCGACAGCACGAGCAGGTGGCCCGTACGTGGGTCGACGGCCAAGGCTGACAGGTTGCGCAAATCGAGGTCATCGCTGGCCAGCACCTGCTTTTGGCCCTTGAGTGGGCTACGCCCATCGCTATTCCAGGTGTAAAGCTTCGGCGGGCGTTCCTCGCCGATCACCAGGCGTTGGCGCATAGGGTCCCAGGCGATACCTTCGAAGCCTTTGTTGCTCTTGACCGACTCGCCCAAGTCATAACTGGGAAAATCAGCGTGGTTCAACGAAGCGGTCTGTGCATCGACCTTGACCACGGTCAGATCGTGCTGACGCTCATCGGTGATTGCGATGCCGCCATCTTCCAACACGGCAACGCCTTCCGGGTTGCTCCAGCCTGCCAGTGGGATCTTGCGCAGCACATCCCCTTGGAGGCTTAGCTCGACCAGTAACGGGTTCTTGCCCATCACTGCGAACAGCGTGCGGGTGTGCGGGCTGTAGGCCACGTCCGAAGCTTCGTCGTCCTCCATACCGGGCAACACCTTGGCATCGATGTCCACTCGATAGTTCGGCAGCCACACGCTTTCGCTGCGCTCGGCACTGGTTTCAAAGCGCTCTTTGACCCATAGCATGCCGCGGTCGTCCCAGTGCATAGCCACCGCCACGCCATAGCCAATTACCGCAGCAACCGCCACGGCGAAGGGCCAGCGGAGGTAGAAACGGCGCTTGGAGGGGGCGCTGGTGCTGACGGGTGTAGGCATTCGAAGGTCCTGCAGACAGAGGCGAAGATCCGCGCATTATCCGGATGGGGTGTGAAAAAACAGTAAACGGCGCGGGCCTCTTCGCGGCTGCGGCCGCCCCCACAAGTTTGATGTCACCCAAGATGCGACCCTAGTGGGAGCGGGCTCACCCGCGAACGAGGTGATGAGGCCTTGCGTCAGAGCACGCGGCTCTCGAAACGGCAAACACCTGGCAGTTCCAGCACCAGTTCGTCACCCACATTGAATGGCCCGACACCGGCCGGGGTACCGGTCAGGATCACATCACCCGCCTGCAGCGAGAACTGCGCCGCCATGTGCTGGATGATCGGCACGATCGGGTTGAGCATCATCTTGCTGTTACCGTCCTGGCGCACTTCACCGTTGATGGTCAGGCGCACGGGTATATCGGTCACGTCTGCAAAGGACGCCGCAGAAACGAACGGTGGTAACACGCAGGCGCCGTCGAAGCTTTTGCACAACTCCCAAGGCAGGCCCTTTTCCTTGAGCTTGGCCTGCACGTCGCGCAGAGTCAGGTCCAGGGCTGGGGCGTACCCGGAGATGGCATCCATCACCTCTTCCTGAGAGGCGTTGGACGACAACGGCTTGCCCAACAGCACGGCGATTTCGGCCTCGTAGTGCACCGAGCCACGGTCGGTCGGGATCTTGAAGCCGCCCTCCAGGGGCACCACGCAGCTGCCCGGTTTGATGAACAGTAGCGGCTCGCTTGGGATGGGGTTATCCAGTTCCTTGGCATGCTCGGCGTAGTTGCGGCCGATGCATACCACTTTGCCCAGCGGGAAATGGATGCGCGTGCCGTCTACGTACTGGTGCTGGTAACTCATGGCCGACTCCTTTGATCACTGCTTTTATTCAGGAGCGAAGATCTTACCCGGATTCATGATGCCGTTAGGGTCGAAGACGGCCTTGATTGCCTTCATGCAGGCAATTTCATGGGCCGAACGGCTGTAACTGAGGTAGTCGCGCTTGGTCATGCCCACACCGTGCTCGGCCGAGATCGAGCCGTTGTAGCGCTGGACGATCTCGAACACCCACTTGTTGACCTTGGTGCACGAGGCAAAGAAGTCATCCTTACTCATGTGCTCGGGCTTGAGGATGTTCAGGTGCAGGTTGCCATCGCCGATGTGGCCGTACCAGACCACTTCGTAGTCAGGGTAATGCTCGCTGACGATGGCATCGATATCGCGCAAAAACGCAGGAACCTTGGAAACGGTCACGGAAATATCGTTTTTGTACGGCGTCCAGTGAGAGATGGTCTCGGACAGGTATTCGCGCAGTTTCCACAGGTTCTTGAGCTGGGTTTCGCTCTGGCTCATGACCCCATCGAGCACCCAGCCTTGCTCCACACAGTGCTCGAAGGTGGCCAGCGCCTGATTGGCCACCTCCTCGGTACTGGCCTCGAATTCAAGCAAGGCATAGAACGGGCAGTCTGTGGCGAAAGGAGCCGGCACATCACCACGGGCCATGATTTTGGCCAGGCCCTTGTCGGAGAAAAACTCGAAGGCGGTCAGGTCGAGCTTGCCCTGAAAGGCATGCAACACCGGCATGATCGAGCCGAAATCAGGGGTGCCCAGCACCATGGCGGTAAGGTTGCGCGGGGCTCGGTCCAGGCGCATGGTCGCTTCGACGACGAAACCCAAGGTGCCTTCGGCGCCAATGAATAACTGCCGTAGATCGTAGCCGGTGGCGTTTTTGATCAGGTCCTTGTTCAGCTCCAGCAGCTCACCATTGCCGGTGACCACCTTCAGACCAGCTACCCAGTTGCGGGTCATGCCGTAGCGAATGACCTTGATACCGCCGGCATTGGTTCCGATGTTGCCGCCAATCTGACTGGAGCCGCTGGAGGCGAAATCCACCGGGTAATAAAGGCCCTGCTCGTGGGCAAAGTCTTGCAACTGCCGAGTGATGACGCCTGGCTGGCATACCACGGTACGGTCGAAGGCATTGAAGCTCAGTATCTGGTTCATGTAGTCGAAGGCGACGACCACTTCGCCATTGGCTGCCACGGCACCGGCCGACAGACCGGTACGCCCGCCGGAGGGCACCAGGGCAACCCGATGCTGATTGGCCCAACGCACGATGGCCTGCACTTGTTCAACCGTCTTGGGCAGCACGATGGCGGTGGGTGCAGGCGGATAGTGCTTGGTCCAGTCCTTGCCGTAGGCCTGGAGCGAAGCCGGGTCGGTCAGGACCTTGCCAGGGTCGACAAGGGTCATCAGTTCTTCAATTACCGCAGAGTGGGTCATCGCTGGAACTCTCGACTTATTCATAGTCACCCTGAGCACTCTTCACCTGTCGGGATAAGCTCAGATTGGGTCGCGTATGCTAGCATAGCGCTCCCGCTGTTCATGCTATGGCTGCCCTGGCGCCTGGCATCAGTCCTCGCCATTTTTTCTCCGGGATACAGGTTTACGCAGATGAGCAAGACTTCTCTCGACAAGAGCAAGATCCGGTTCCTTCTTCTTGAAGGTGTGCACCAGAACGCGGTCGATACCCTCAAGGCCGCCGGCTACACCAACATCGAATACCTCACAGGTTCCCTGCCGGATGCCGAGCTGAAGGAAAAGATCGCCGACGCCCACTTCATCGGCATCCGTTCGCGCACTCAACTGACCGAAGAAATCTTCGACTGTGCCAAGAAACTGGTCGCCGTCGGCTGCTTCTGCATCGGCACCAACCAGGTTGACCTGGCCGCAGCCCGCGAGCGTGGTATCGCCGTATTCAACGCCCCCTATTCCAACACCCGCTCGGTGGCCGAACTGGTGCTGGCGGAGGCGATCCTGCTGCTGCGTGGCATCCCGGAGAAAAACGCATCCTGCCACCGTGGCGGCTGGATCAAAAGCGCGGCCAACTCGTTCGAGATCCGTGGCAAGAAACTGGGCATCGTCGGCTATGGCTCGATCGGTACTCAACTGTCGGTTCTGGCAGAAAACCTTGGCATGCAGGTCTATTTCTACGACCCGCTGACCAAGCTGCCACTGGGCAACGCCGTGCAGGTCGCCAGCCTCAACGAACTGCTGGGCCTGGCCGACATCGTTTCGCTGCACGTGCCTGAGTTGCCGTCCACCCAGTGGATGATCGGCGAGAAGGAAATCCGTGCGATGAAAAAAGGCGCGATTCTGATCAACGCTGCTCGCGGTACCGTGGTCGAGCTGGATCACTTGGCGGCCGCCATCAAGGACAAGCACCTGATCGGCGCCGCCATCGACGTGTTCCCAGTGGAGCCACGCTCCAACGATGAAGAGTTCGAAAGCCCTCTGCGTGGCCTGGACAACGTCATCCTCACCCCGCACATCGGTGGTTCCACTGCCGAAGCACAGGCCAACATCGGCCTGGAAGTGGCCGAGAAGCTGGTCAAGTACAGCGACAACGGCACCTCCATCTCGTCGGTCAACTTCCCTGAAGTGGCGCTGCCGGCCCACCCAGGCAAGCACCGCCTGCTGCACATCCACGAGAACATTCCAGGCGTGCTCAGCGAGATCAACAAGGTCTTCGCCGAGAACGGCATCAACATTTCCGGCCAGTTCCTGCAAACCAACGAGAAAGTTGGTTACGTGGTGATCGACGTTGACGCCGAGTACTCCGACCTGGCGCAGGAAAAACTGCAACAGGTCAAAGGGACCATTCGCTCGCGCGTACTGTTCTAAGCCAGGCAAGACAATCGGGGCTGCGCTGCGGCCCTTCGCGGGTACACCGCGAGGGGCCGTGACGCAGCCCTTTTCTTTGCCTGCCAATACACAACCCCGCAGCGCTCGACACTCCTATGGGGTCGGATCGGCGCTTACTTTACCTGGACAGTGATCTTTTCAGACTCCACGCTCGGCTTGAACGGCACGTGGTACTGATCGCCCAGCACCAGTTGCAGTGTGTGCTTGCCTGGGGCGAGGGTGATGGTCGCTTCGGTCTGCGCCTTGCCGAAGTGCAGCACCTGCGGCCCGGCTGGCAACGCAGTTCCCGCAGCCGGCATCAGGCTGGTCGGCAGCGGCATGTCGGCGACCGGCTGCTTGTCCACATCCACCAGCAAATGGTGGTGGCCGGTATGCGGAGTCTGATCGCCAGCAGGCTTGAGCTCCATGCCCTCGATGCCGAATTTCACGGTGAAGGTCTTGTCCACTGTGGCGCCATCGGCCGGTGAAACGATGAAGACTTTGGCACCCTTAGGCGGCTCCTGGCTTTTGAGGGCATCCGCTGCGCCGGCCATCATCGACACCCCCAGCAGCAGGCCAGCCACGGCAGCACGGGAAAATAAGCTGTTCATCAACGTCTCCTGTGGTTCACTTGAAAACACCGCCATCAAACAATGGCCGCGATGATTCAACATAGTTGAATTACCCGTTCGCAGCGATCATGGCCCAAGGGCATGAATTTTTCAGTTAGGGTTAAACCTCGCCAAGGCTTGAAGGTCATAGGCTGCGCTCGACCGCGATGGGGAAGAAAGTCGCGGCGAAAGTTATTCATTTGCTAGATAAAAAGGGGCACGACATGCGTTCGACCATAGGCGTACTGCTGGCAGTACTGATCACTCCGTTGGCTCAGGCCGAGCTGATAGACGAAATTGCCGACCGGGGCGAACTACGCATTGCCGTGCAAGCCGACAACGCACCCTATTCTTTCAAGCAAGACGACCGCCTGACGGGCTTTGAAGTCGAGTTCGGCCAGGACTTGGCCCGCGAACTCGACTTGCGTGCCGAGTTTCTGGAAGCCACAGCCGAGCAAGTGCTGCCGGGGGTCGAAAGCGGAAAGTACGATGTTGCCCTTACCCCCTATAGCGAGGCGCCCAATGCCGATGGCCCGTTCGATGTAAGCCAGGCGTTCGGCGAAAAGAAGCTGGTGATCCCTTTCCAGAAAGATAACCCGGCCTTCGAAAGCGCGGTCAACAACGCCATTCAACGCCTCAAAGACAGCGGCCGTATGGCAGAACTTGAGCGCAAGTGGTTCAAGGGCATGCAGGCAGGCCAAGCGACCCCTGCCGCCCTTGCTCCAACGCCCGCCAACTGAACATCCGCCGGCAGGCATTCACTCGATAGATCAGAACGGGTCGTTGCCACGGCGCCGGAACCAGCCAGTCAACGACAGGCGTTCGCGCGTAGCTGGCAACACCTCGTGCGGCACTACGCCGGAAAGAAAAATCGCCAGGCAGCCGGCCAAAGGCTGCACATCGTGCTCGACACCGCCGGCCAGGAACATGCGCAACTGCCCACCGTTCTCTGGCTGCCAGTTTTCGTTCAGATACAGCACTGCCGACACCATGCGCCGGTCATCGTCACGGAAGCGGTCCAGGTGCCGGCGATAGAACGCCCCCGGCGGGTACAGGGCGAAGTGGCATTCGAAATCCTCCAGGCCCAGAAACAAGCCCTGGTTCATGGCTTGACGCAATTGGTCCATGGCCGCCAGGTAATCATCGCAAGCCGGGGCCTGGCCAGGGTCGATCCACTGGATCTGGTCGCCGCGAATGCTCTCGCGCACCTCCTGGGCATCGCCGCGCCCTACAGCGGCCGGGTTGAGTTGACCTTCGGCATCACGGCGACGGCATTCGGCCGCCAGCGCGCGCACCAGGTCGGCAGGCAGAAAGAGCGCCTGCTGCGACCAGCCATGGGTGGCCAGATCGTCAACGACGGCCGCAAACATCGGGTTTTCGGGGGAGATGTGCATGGCGCGCATCATATCCATTCACTCTGTCGGCGCACAGCGCCACTTGGCTGAGAAGCGTTAGGATTGCTCGACAAAACGGCGCCCGTCCAAGGACAATAGCTACCTGCCGACAGGAGTCCTGAATGCGCCGTTTGTTTTCCCTGCTTCTGCTGATGATCTGCACCATGCCTGTCCGGGCAGACAGCCTTGATCAACTGTACAAAGCCGCCGGCTGGCCTGACCAGCGCGCCCATTTCACCGACGCCGTGAGCGCAGCTCAGCAACGCTATCGCAATAGCTTGCCGCCTGCGGTTTATCAGGCGCTGGTCAACAACAGCAACCAGCGCTTCCAAGCCAAGGCGATGGACAGCCGTGCGTTGGCCAAACTGCGCAGCACCCTGCCCAACCCAACACCGGCCCTGGCGTTCTTCCAGTCGCCATTGGGGCGCAAGATCGTTGCCGCCGAGCTGCTCGCCACGCGCAAGGACCAGTTGGCAAAGCACGCCGAGGGCCTGCCGAAGATGCAGGCCAGCGACAACCGGATGCTGGTCATAGGCCACTTGGCCCAGGCACTGCCGGCCCGTGAAGCCGGTGCCGAAGTCAGCCTGGCGATTGCCGGGGTGGCCGCCGACAGCCTCAGTTCGATGATCCCTGGCCTGTTCGGCCCAAGCCAAGCCCAAGGGCTGCTCGACGGCCAGCGCCAGCGGCTGATGGGGCAGATCGGCCAGGACCTGAACAACACGCTGCTGTATGTGTACCGTGACCTGTCCGACGATGAACTCGAAGAATTCGCCACGTTCGCCGAGTCGCCGGAAGGCAAAGCCTATTACCAGGCGGCTGTAGCTGCGGTGCGTGCTGGCCTTGCGGTTGGCCAGAACAGCGCTGACCTCAAGTAATCAGCCCATGCGCTGCCCGATGAAGTCAAAGTAGCGCTGGCGGATGCCTGGCAATTCGTTGGCCAAGTGGTGACGGGCTTGAGGCAGCAGCAGGATCTGCGGCTCGTCGAACTTGGCCTTGAGCACTTGAAGGTTGTAGGGCCAATCCACCGTACCATCGTCCTCCCCCTGTACGATCAGCGGCCGCCGCGCGCAATGCGGCGCCGCTTCGATGCGTTTGACCCAGGCGATCAATGCACCGACCCACGCCGTGGGCAAGCGCCGAGGCTGGAGCGGGTCGGCTTCGAGAAACGGCAGGAACGTCGGGTCGTTGGTGTTCTCACTGAAGCGGCGCTCGATGCCATCGACAAAGTGGCGCAACACCCGATAACTGAACTTCGACCAGCGCCATGCCCGCGGCCGTACCAGTGGCGCCAGCAGGATCACCTGGCCATCGACCGGGCTGCGCTCACCTTGATGCAGCAGGTGATCCACAGCTATGGCACCACCGGTGCTCTGCCCGCACAAATGCCAGGGGCGTGGCAGCCCAAGGCTTCGCGCCTGCTCGAACAGAGCCTCCAGCACACGCTGATAGACCGCGAAATCACCGATGCTCGCGCGCTCGCCACTAGACAGGCCATGGCCTGGCAAGTCGCAGCTGATTACCGCGTACCCAAGCGCCAGTGCCCACTCGATGACATGCCGATAGAGGCCCATGTGGTCGTAATAGCCGTGCAGTAGGAACAGCGTCGCTTTTGGCTTTTCAGGCAGCCAGACTTGCCCAACCAACTCGAACCCTGCCGCCTGAAAACCGCCCAGCCAGCTCTGCACCGGCAGGTTCAAGCCATAGAAGCGTTGATAGTCCTGCGCCTGGTTGGACAACGCCTGACGCGTGGCCAACGGCGCAAGGCTGGCACGCAGGGGATCGGGGTGAAAGGAAGCAGGCATCAGGTACATCCAAGGCGGATCGAGTATTGATCTGCGATATTCAGCTCTGGCCGACTCCGTGGCAAGCTTGCTCACCTCGAAGGCACCGAGATCAGCCTGTCGGAGTGACAGCATCCTCTGTCTGCGCTGGCCTCTTCAAGGCTTGAGCCGCTCCATAGGTTTGCGCTCATCTCATGGCATGTGCAGCGCCTGTAGAAGCGGGTTACAGGCGAAGCCGGTGCGCCACACCGCAACGCATTCTTCGCGGCTAAAGCCGCTCGTATAAAAGGCCGCAGGAAACTCATGAAGCCTATGAACACCAAAAAGATCCTGGCGGCGCTCGCACTGATGCTCTGCGCCCTTGTTCTCTGGCAGGCCTACATCACCTTCCAGTCCCGCTACCTGCGCCCGTTCGACAATCAGACCAAGCTGTTCGACGGCAGCCAGCTACGCCTACCTGCCGGGTTAGCCGGCCCCGGGGCGATCCGCGTCGTGCACTTCTGGGACCCGGCCTGCCCCTGCAACGTGGGCAACCAGCAGCACCTTGGCGATCTGATTGCCCAGTTCGCCGACCAGGGCGTGGCATTCTACGTTGTGCAAAAGCCCGGCAGCCAAGGCCTGCTGCCCGCCAACCTCGCCAGCCTGCAAACCCTCGACAACCTGCCCGGCAGCGAACACCTGCCCGCCTCCCCTGCCGTGGCCATCTGGGACCGTCAGGGCAACCTTGCCTACTTCGGCCCCTACAGCGAAGGCGCGGTGTGCAATGCCAGTAACAGTTTCATCGAGCCGATCCTCAAAGCACTGCTGGCCGGGCGTAAGGTCAACGCCTCGAATACGCTGGCCGTAGGCTGCTACTGCCCCTGGACCGGCTGACACACCCGCGCCGGGTTACCCACGACGGTCGCCCCCGCTGGGACATCACGGGTCACCACACTGCCGGCGCCCACGATGGCGTTGTCGCCAATGGTCACCCCCGGTAGCACGATCGCTGCACCGCCGATCCACACATTGTTGCCAATGGTCACCGGTCGCCCGCTTTCCAGCCCACTACGCCGGACCTCGGGGTCAAGCGGATGGTCAGCCGCGTAGATCTGCACGTTGGGGCCGATCTGGCAGTCATCACCAATGCGCACTGGCACCACATCAAGGATCACGCAGTTGAAGTTCATGAACGTATTGCGGCCGATACTGATGTTGTAGCCGTAGTCGCAGTAGAACGGCGGGCGGATCACCGTGCCCTCGCCAACGTGGCCTAGATGCTCGGCCAGCAGGTCGTTGCGCGCTTCGTTGAGCAGCTCGACGCTGTTGTTGTAACGGTGCATCCAGTGCTTGCTGGCGATCTGTTCGGCCTGCAGCTCGGGGCAGCCAGCGTGATAGAGCTGGCCTGTGAGCATTTTCTGTTTTTCGCTGAGGGACATGGAAACTCCTTTCAGGGGGCTATGCTCTGTTCGCGAATCCGTCGATGATCGGACCACAGTTTCCGCTCGAATGCACAAGGAGTCCCGATGAAGCGCAGCCTGATCCTGTTGGCCGTGGCCGTTGTATCCGTGGCCGCTGGCGCCGGTTACTGGTATGTGCACGGCAAGCTGCCACAGCGTTCGGGCGAGGTGGCCATGGCTGGGCTGCAGGCGCCGGTCAGCGTGCGCTATGACGCCCGTGGCGTGCCCCACCTGCAAGCCCAGAACGAAGCGGACCTGTACCGCGCCCTGGGCTACGTGCATGCCCAGGATCGCTTGTTCCAAATGGAGATCATGCGCCGCCTGGCCCGTGGGGAACTGGCCGAAATATTCGGTAGCAAGCTGCTGCCCACCGACACTCTGTTTCGCAGCCTGCGCATCCGTGAACAGGCCGCGTTGATGGCTCAGCGCCAGGACCATCAATCGCCCGCCTGGCAAGCCCTGCAGGCCTATCTAGAGGGCGTCAACGCCTGGCAGGCCAGCCACCCCAAGCCGATGGAGTTCGATCTGATCGGCATCACGCCACGGCCGTTTACAGCCCAAGACACCCTGAGCATCGCCGGCTATCTGGCTTACAGTTTTGCGGCGGCCTTTCGCACCGAACCTGCACTGACCTACATCCGCGACCAGCTTGGCCCGCAATACCTGAAAATTTTCGACCTCGACTGGCAACCGCAGGGCGCGCTCGGTACGCCGCTAGCCGCTGCCGACTGGCAAAGCCTCGAAAGCGTGGCACTTGCCAGCCACCAAGCGCTGATCGACGCCGGTATCCCGCAGTTCGAAGGCAGCAATGCCTGGGCTGTTTCCGGTAGCCGCACCCGCAGCGGCAAACCCTTGCTGGCCGGTGACCCGCACATCAGTTTCGCCGTACCTGCCGTCTGGTACGAAGCCGAGCTCTCGGCACCTGGCTTCAACCTGTATGGCTACTTCCAGGCGCTGAACCCGTTCGCGATGTTGGGGCACAACCGTGATTTCGGCTGGAGCCTGACCATGTTCCAGAACGATGACGTCGACCTGATCGCGGAACAGACCAACCCCGCCAACCCCGACCAAGTAAAAATCGACGGCCAGTGGCAGACACTGGAACAGACCGAGCAGCAGATTGCGGTCAAAGGTGAGCAACCGGTAACCATCAACCTGCGCCGCTCAAGCCACGGCCCAATCGTCAATGAAGTCATCGGCAGCGCAGCCGGGTCTCGGCCGATTGCCATGTGGTGGGCGTTTCTCGAAACCGAGAACCCAATCCTGGAAGGGTTCTATCAGCTCAACCGCGCCGACACCTTGGGCAAGATGCGCGAAGCCGCTGCCAAGGTGCAGGCGCCAGGGCTGAATTTGGTCTGGGCCAACGCAAGTGGCGACATTGGCTGGTGGGCGGCGGCGAAACTGCCGATTCGCCCAGATGGGGTGAACCCGGCGTTCATTCTCGACGGTGCCAGCGGCCAGGCCGACAAACTCGGTTTCTATCCATTCAGCGTCAACCCGCAACAGGAGAACCCGGCCAGCGGCTATATCGTCTCGGCCAACTACCAGCCACCTTCCCTGGTGCCGATACCCGGCTACTACAACCTCGCCGACCGCGGCCGCCAGCTCGATCGCCAGCTGGCCAACCCGCAAGTGAAATGGGACACGCACAATAGCCAGGCGCTGCAGCTTGATACGGCCAGCGATTACGGTTCGCGTACCTTGGCGCCACTGTTGGCAACTCTGCGCGAGGTCGCTAAGGGCGACGAGGAGAAGGAACTGGTCGAGCAGCTTGCAGCCTGGCGCGGCGACTACCCGCTGGATTCCACCAGCGCCACGCTGTTCAACCAGTTCCTCTACGAGCTGGCGTTCGCAGCCCTGCATGACGAGTTGGGCGATACCTGGTTTCCGATACTGATCAGCACCCGCACCATCGACGCCGCCCTGCCACGCCTGGCGGCGGATGCCGACTCACCGTGGTGGAATACCCGCGGTGGCAACCAGCGTACCGACCGTACCGCCGTCGTGCGCACAGCTTGGCAGCAAAGCCTGAAACACCTGCGCGGCACCATGGGTAGCGACCCGGCCAGCTGGCAGTGGGGCAAAGCCCATACCCTGACCCACAACCACCCTCTTGGGGCCAAAAAGCCGCTGAACCTACTGTTCAACGTCGGGCCGTTCGCCGCGCCCGGTACCCATGAGGTGCCGAACAACCTCTCGGCGAAGATCGGCCCGGCGCCATGGCCGGTGACCTATGGGCCATCGACCCGGCGCCTGATCGACTTTGCCGATGCCGGGCAGTCACTGACCAGCAACCCGGTCGGGCAGAGTGGCGTGCCGTTCGACCAACATTTTTCGGATCAGGCCCAAGGGTATGTCGAAGGCAACTACCAGCGAGCACAGATGGGTGTGATTCCGGCGCAGAGCACGCTCAGGCTTGTACCTGGCGGATGAACAACAGCCGCAACTGCGCCACGCAGCGCACCCTCATTAACCTGCAACCGCTTATCAGCCGAGGTCCATTCATGCAAAAACACTTCATCGAAATCGACGGCGCCCGCATGAGCTACGTAGACCAGGGGCAAGGCTTTCCGGTACTGCTTGGCCATAGCTATCTGTGGTCGGCGGCCATGTGGCAGCCACAAATCGATGCCCTGTCACAGCACTTTCGTGTCATCGTCCCTGAACTCTGGGGCCATGGCGACTCCGATGCCCCACCGTGCACCACCACCGACATGAGCGCCCTGACCCGTCAGCACCTGGCACTGCTGGACGCGCTGAACATCCCGCAATGCCACTTGGTCGGCCTGTCAGTCGGCGGCATGTGGGGTGCGCAACTGGCCATCGAGCACCCCGAGCGGGTCGACCGCCTGGTGTTGATGGACACCTACCTCGGCGCCGAACCAGAAGCGACCCGGCAGAAGTACTTCGCCCTGCTGGATGCAGCGAGCGCGGCAGGCCACTTCAGCGATGAGCTGCTGGATATCATCGTGCCAATCTTCTTCCATGCCGGTGGGCAGACGGTGCCGGAGATTCGCGACCAGTTTCGCGCCGACCTCAAAGCAAGCACAGCCGAATCCATTCGGCATAGCCTGGACCCAATGGGGCGAGTGATATTTGGCAGGCCGGACCTGTTGCCGCAGCTATGCGCGATTGCCGGTGAGCGGGCCATCGTGCTCTGTGGCGATCAGGACATTCCTCGGCCGCCTGAAGAGTCCAATGAAATGGCGCGGATCATTGGCTGCCTGGCGGCCCAGATTCCGTTTGCGGGGCATATCTCCAGCCTGGAGAACCCCAAGGTGGTCAATGATTTCCTGTTGAACTGGCTACCGCGCAAGGCTTGAGCTCATCCCTGTGCGGAACGGGGCAGCTGCCCCAGCTCGCCAGCCACACACAAAAACGCCGACGCAAAAGCATCGGCGTTTTTACATCTCAAGAACGAATCAGAACGCAGGCAACACCGCACCCTGATACTTCTTGGCAATGAATTCCTTCACCTCAGGGCTGGTCAGGGCCTTGGCTAGCTTCTGAATCGCGTCGCTGTCTTTGTTGTCTGGGCGGGCCACCAGGAAGTTCACGTATGGCGAGTCGCTACCCTCGATCACCAGCGCATCCTTGGCAGGATTCAGGCCGGCTTCCAGGGCGTAGTTGGTATTGATCATGTCCAGGTCAACCTGATCCAGCACGCGAGGTAGCATGGCCGACTCGAGCTCGCGGAATTTAAGCTTCTTCGGGTTCTCGGCAATGTCTTTCGGGGTTGCCAGAGCGTTCTTCGGGTCTTTCAGGGTCAGCAGGCCGGCTTTCTGCAGCAGCAGCAAGGCGCGGCCGCTGTTGCTGCCCTCGTTAGGGATGGCAACGGTGGCGCCTTCCTTGAGCTCGTCCAGGCTCTTGACCTTCTTCGAGTAACCACCGAACGGCTCGACATGCACGCCGACCACGGTCACCAGGTGAGTACCCTTGCCTTCGTTGAAGTTCTGTAGGTATGGCAGGGTCTGGAAGTAGTTGGCGTCCAGGCGTTTTTGATCAACCTGGACGTTGGGCTGCACATAGTCGGTGAACACCTTGATCTGCAGGTCCACACCTTCCTTGGCCAAGGTCGGCTTGATCAGCTCGAGGATCTCGGCGTGGGGTACAGGCGTGGCAGCAACCACCAATTTCTCGGCAGCCGATGCCAGGCCAGCGAACGACAGGGTAGCGGCCAGGGCCGTGGTCAGCAGGGTCTTTTTCATGGTGTTCCTTGTTATGGATCTGAGCCACTGAGGATGGCGAAGTCGGGGGCCCAACCGTTTAAGCGGTGGGCGTGAGTCGGACGATACCGAGATTTTTTATACCTTAACAATATCTTTTAATTCGCCGCTTATTCCAAAAGCAAAATGCCACCACTGACTTCGCTATTAGCCCATCTAAGCTGCGGGCCCCGGCATATCGAGGTCTTGAGGCAACAGTTCATCCCCGTCGTTCACCAGCAGCGCAAAATGGATCACGTTCTCCAGCTCGCGGGTATTACCAGGCCAGGCATGCGCCTCCAATACCTGCTGCGCCGCTTCGCTGATCAACGCCAGAGGCCGCTGCAGGCGAACGCTGTAGATGCCCACGAAATACTCGGCCAAGGGCAGGATATCCCCCGGGCGTTCGCGCAGCGGCGGCAATAGAAGCGCGCCTTCGTTCAGATACTGGTACAGCCGTTCATTGAAGCGGCCGGCCTTCACCACCCGCGCCAGGTCGATGCTGCTGGCCGCTACCAGACGCACATCCACAGGCTGGGGCTGCTGTGCGCCAACACGGGTGACCTCGCGGTTTTCCAGGGCCGCTAGCAACTTGCCCTGGATGGCCAATGGCAGGTCGGCGATCTCGTCCAGATACAAAGTGCCGCCATTGGCCGAACCGAACCAGCCAGCGCGGCTACTGGCGGTGCCGCCCTGACTGCCTGCGCTATAGCCGAACAGCTCCGCGTCGGCATAGGTCGGGCTTATGGCCGCGCAGTTGACCGACACGAACAACCCAGGCCGATCACTGGCGCGGTGAATTTGCCGAGCCAGCAGCTCCTTGCCGGTACCGGTCTCGCCACGGATCAGCACTGGCACAGGCAGTGGCGCAAGCCGCTCCAGCGCCTCACGCAACAGTTGCGAGCGTGGGTCGATGAACACCAGCGCCTTGGCACGTATGCTCAGCGGGCTCTTGTCCAGCTCCGGAAAGGTCAGCAGGGGCTGGCCGAATGGGTTTTGAATGGTCATGACAAACTCCCGCCCCATACCGTCGGTGGCTGGGCGTCAGGCAAGGGTGAACGTACGTGGTCGATCAGGCGCGGCGCAGCGCGCGCTGCTCGACTCGGCTTTGCAAGCGGTACAAATAGGCGAAGCCCTGTTCCCAGCGTTGGTGGCCGGACTTGACATTGATATGCCCGGCATTGCTCAACAGGCCCGCGTCGGCGCCCCAGGCCTGGGCGAGGTACAGGGCCCGGGTTACGCTGACTGCCGGGTCGTTGTCGGAGCTGACGACCTGGCTGGGGAACGGCAGCGCCTGCAACGGGATCGGCGCAAAGTTGCGCAAAGCCTCCGCGCAGGTAGGCCGCTCGACATCCGCCGGCGCCACAAGCAACGCCCCACGGACCTGACGCAGCAATGCCGGGTTAGCCTGTGCGGCCCAATGGGCGACAGCGATGCAGCCCAGGCTGTGGGCGATAAGGATCACGGGTGTGGGTTCGGCGGCTATTGCCTGCTCCAACGCTTTTACCCAGTCGCTGCGCTGGGGTGTGAGCCAGTCATGCTGCTCGACTCGGGCGCTGTTGGGCAGCGTGCGCTGCCAGTGGCTCTGCCAATGGTTGTCTGGCGATCCTTGCCAGCCCGGCACAATCAGGTAACGAATCAGCTCATTGCGCATGGGACGCCTCCAACTAGTTTGCGTGTTTGAAGATCAGTATAGGGAACTAGTTATATGCGTAAAGGAATAAGAAGATATTTATCAATAACTAAAAGTTTGCTTAATAGTGATCATTCCGTTCGCGGCCACCTTGCAGTCGTAAAAAAGCCCGGGACTGGGCCCGGGCTGTTCATTCACTGACGACACTCAGATGTCTGTCACCTTCTGCCAGACCTTCGGTCGGAAGAACAGTGTCTCCCCGCGCGCCAACCCAGTCAGGCTGTCGTGGTCCTTGACCACCTCGGCTTCGATCAGCTCGCTCTGCCCTTCTACCTTCAAGGTCACCCGCGTGGTCGCCCCTAGCGGGCGGATGTCACGCACTTCGGCCGCGTGGTGCCCCTCGGTTTCATGGCGCGAGAGCGACACTTCGTGCGGGCGGAACAACACATGCTGCCCCTCGCTCAAGGCCAGACGGTTCGAATCACCCAGGAAGTGGTACACGAAATCGTTGGCCGGCTGCTCATACACCTCCCCCGGCGAGCCGATCTGCTCGATGACACCCTTGTTCATCACCACGATGCGGTCGGCCACTTCCATGGCTTCTTCCTGATCGTGAGTCACGAACACCGAGGTGAGGTTGATATCCTCGTGCAGCCGGGCCAACCAGCGGCGCAGCTCCTTGCGCACCTTGGCATCGAGCGCACCAAAGGGCTCATCGAGCAGCAGCACCTTAGGCTCCACTGCCAAGGCGCGGGCCAGGGCGATGCGCTGGCGCTGGCCACCGGATAGCTGCTCTGGGTAGCGATCGGACAGCCAATCCAGTTGCACCATGTTCAGAAGCTCATGGACCTTTTCAGCGATCCTGCTCTCGCTCGGACGCTCACCCTTGGGCTTCATGCGCAGGCCAAAGGCGACGTTGTCGAACACGCTCATGTGGCGGAACAACGCATAATGCTGGAACACGAAGCCAACGTTACGATCGCGCACATCGTGGCCGGATACGTCCTGGCCGTGGAACACGATACTGCCCTGGTCCGGGGTTTCCAGGCCGGCGATGATACGCAGCAGGGTGGTCTTGCCGCAGCCCGACGGGCCGAGCAGCGCTACCAGTTCACCGCTGTTGATGTCCAGGTTGATGTCGTTGAGGGCCTGGAAGCTGTTGAAGCGCTTGCTGACATTACGAACTTCGATCGACATGAATCATTCCTTCGCGGCGCTGTGGCGCAGGCGGTTAATACGGTTCTCGCTCCACTGCTTGAGCAGCAGGATGAAGAGCGCCAGGATCAGCAACAGGCTGGCCACGCTAAAGGCCGCAACATGGTTGTACTCGTTGTAGAGGATCTCCACGTGCAACGGCAAGGTGTTGGTCACGCCACGGATGTGGCCCGACACCACAGACACCGCGCCGAACTCGCCCATCGCCCGCGCGGTACACAGCACCACGCCGTAGATCAGGCCCCATTTGATGTTCGGCAAGGTTACGTGCCAGAACATCTGCCAGCCATTGGCACCGAGTAGACGTGCAGCCTCCTCTTCTTGAGTGCCCTGCTCCTGCATCAGCGGGATCAGCTCACGGGCCACGAATGGCACGGTGACGAAAATGGTCGCCAGGACGATACCCGGCAAGGCAAACACGATCTGGATGTCGTGGTCCTGCAACCAGGGGCCGAACAGCCCCTGCGCGCCGAACATCAGCACGTACACCAGGCCCGCGATGACCGGCGAGACCGAAAACGGCAGGTCGATCAGGGTCACCAGCACGCTCTTGCCACGGAAGTTGTATTTGCTGACGCACCAGGCGGCGCTGACACCGAACACCAGGTTGAGCGGCACCGAGATGACCACGGCGAGCAAGGTCAGCTTCAATGCTGACAAGGCATCGGGTTCGAAGATCGCTTCGAAAAAGGTGCCAAAACCGTTTTTCAGCGCCTGCGACACCACAATCACCAGCGGCAGCAGCAGAAACAGCACAAACACCAGCCAGCCAAGGCCGATCAGGATGCGCCGCGACGTGGCGCTGCCTCGCCGGGCGGCGTTGGCGGCAGCACTTGCATTCAGGGTTGAACTGGACATGCGGCCTCCTTCAAGGGGTTTCGATGCGACGCTGCAGCAGGTTGATCAGCAGCAGCAGGATGAAGGAAACCACCAGCATCAGCACGCCGATGGCAGTGGCGCCGGTGTAGTCGTACTGGTCGAGCTTGACCATGATCAGCAACGGCAGAATCTCGGTCTTCATCGGCATGTTGCCAGCGATGAAAATCACCGACCCGTACTCGCCAACGCCCCGGGCAAAGGCCAGGGCAAAGCCGGTGAGCCAGGCAGGCAGCAGCGCTGGCGCCAGAATGTGGCGGAACACCTGCACAGGCTTGGCGCCCAGGCAGGCGGCCGCCTCCTCGACCTCGCGCGGGATGTCCGCAAGCACCGGCTGCACCGTGCGCACCACGAATGGCAAGGTGACGAAGGTCAGCGCCAAAGTGATCCCCAGCGGGGTGTAGGCGATCTTGAAGCCCAGGTCGGTAGCGAACTGGCCAACCCAGCCATTTGGTGCGTACAGCGCAGTCAACGCGATCCCGGCAACGGCGGTGGGTAAGGCGAACGGCAGGTCGATCATCGCGTCGATGATCTTGCGTCCGGGGAAGGTGTAACGCACCAGCACCCAAGCCAGCAGGGTACCGATCACGCCGTTGATGATGGCGGCAAACAGCGCGGTGCCGAAGCTCAGTTGCAGTGCGGCGATCACCCGTGGGGCACTGACGATGGTCCAGAACTGCGCGAAGGTCAGCTGCGAGGCATGGATGAACATGGCCGCCAGCGGTATCAGCACGATCAGGCTGAGATACACCAAGGTGTAACCCAGCGTCAGCCCGAAGCCGGGTATGACGGGGGAAATGCGACGTGACATAAATATCCCTGGTTGAACGCACGAGGCCCGGGAGCGCTCCCGGGCCAGTGCAGGCGTCTAGATGCCGGGGCTGCATGGCCGCCCCGTGGGTTCCTTGGCGTTACTGTGCCTGATAGATCTGGTCGAACACACCACCATCATTGAAGAATTTTGGTTGCGCAGTCTTCCAGCCACCGAAGTCCTTGTCGATGGTTACCAGGTCCAGTTTCGGGAACTGTTTGCCGAATTCAGCCGCCACTTTTTCGTCTCGCGGGCGGTAGAAGTTCTCGGCGGCGATCTTCTGGCCTGCCGGGCTGTACAAGTGCTTGAGGTATTCGGTGGCAATTTCGGTATTGCCTTTCTTCTCGACATTCTTGTCCACCACCGCGACCGGCGGCTCAGCCAGGATCGACAGCGATGGCACCACGATTTCGAATTTATCGGCGCCGCCGTCCTCTTTCAGCGCCAGGAAGGCTTCGTTCTCCCACGCCAGCAGTACATCGCCCTGGCCGTTGTTGACGAAGGTAATGGTCGAGCCACGGGCACCGGTATCGAGCACCGGTACGTGTTTGAACAGCTCCTGAACGTAAGCCTTGGCCTTGTCTTCGCTGCCGCCGGTTTTCAGGCCGTAGGCCCAGGCGGCCAGGAAGTTCCAGCGAGCGCCGCCGGACGTTTTCGGGTTGGGGGTGATAACCGAGACATCCTGTTTGATCAGGTCGCCCCAATCCTTGATGCCTTTGGGGTTGCCCTTGCGCACCAGGAAGACGATGGTCGAGGTGTACGGAGTGCTGGCATCCGGCAGGCGCTTCTGCCAGTCCTCGGGGAGGGTCTTGCCCAGCTTGGCGATTTCGTCGATATCACCGGCTAGCGCCAGGGTCACCACGTCGGCGCGCAGGCCGTCGATCACAGCGCGGCCCTGCTTGCCCGAGCCGCCGTGGGACTGCTGAATCTTCACCTTGTCGCCCGGATGGGCCTCTTGCCAGTGCTTGATGAATTCGGCGTTGTACTGCTGATACAGCTCGCGGGTCGGGTCGTAGGACACGTTGAGCAGTTCGTAGTCCTTGGCGATGGCGGAACCGGCAAATACCGCACTGGCAAGCGCAGCCAGGGCATAACGGCGGATGGACATGGTGAAGCTCCCGATTGGCATTTTTCTAGTTTTGAAGGGGGTGGCGCGACTCAGCTGGGTTTGTGACCGGGCTGTTGCAGGCGGAATTTTTCCTTGCGCTCGATCTGCACGACCTGAGCGTTGTGCACGGTGATCTCTACCGCTCCAAACCGCAGGTCGCGCAGCGCGCTCTGGATTTCCCGCAAAATGGTGGCTTCATCCTGACCGTCGATGCTGCGCAGCGATGCACTCATGCTCGTTCTCCTTGGAGTGAGATGCCTGGCAGGGTTTGAAGGGGAAATGATTGCCTGGCTTGAGGGCCATAGTAGTGATGTGCGGATATTCTTAAAAATACTGTTTAAGAATTTTTATATAACCGAAAAAAATTAAAAGAAAATGCGGCTTCGGGGAAGGGATTGTCTTGTTGAGCTGTGCAGACCCGTTCGCGGCCCGCCACAGGCTGGGGCTGATCTGAAAACCCGCGCAGGCCCGCAAGAGCCGGTTTGCCGCGAATGCGCGGGTAGTTTCACCCTCGCATTCACGGCCAGGCCCGGCCTGGATGAAAGATCAGGGTCGGCCTTGTTCCTTGCCCTGTGGCTCGCGGATCTTGTACCAAGCCACATACAGCGCTGGCAGGAACAGCAGCGTGAGCAAGGTGGCGACGATGATCCCACCGATCATGGCGTAGGCCATCGGCCCCCAGAACACCTCGCGGGCAATCGGTATCATGCCCAGGCTCGCTGCTGCCGCCGTCAGCAGAATCGGCCTTCGCCGATGATTGGTGGCTTCGACCACGGCATCCCACGGCGTCAGGCCCTGGGCGTGGAACTCGTCGATCTGGGTCACCAGGATCACCGAGTTTCGGATGATGATGCCAGCCAGGGCAAGAATACCGAGGATTGCCACAAACCCCAGGGGCGTGCCAGTCGGCACCAGCGCCAGCACCACGCCGATCAAGCCCAGCGGCGCCACACTGATCACCAACAGCAACTTCTGCACGCTGTGCAGTTGGATCATCAGGAAAGTCGCCATTAGGAACAGCATCAGCGGTATGACTTTGCTGATCGGCCCCTGAGCCTTGGCGCTCTCCTCCACCGTACCGCCCGTAGCCACTTCGAAGCCCACAGGTAATTTGCTGGCGAACTCATCGATCTTCGGCTTGAGCTGAGCCACCAGGTCAGTCGGCTGAATGTCACCGTTGACCGATGCCTTGATGGTGATGGTTGGCTTGCGATCGCGGCGCCACACCAGTGGCTGTTCGAGCTCGTAGCGCACGGTAGCGAAAGACAACAGTGGGATCGAGGTGCCGTTGGGGGTGAGGATCTGCAGGTTCTGCAGGGTATCGGGCGAGCCGCGCTCACCGTCTTCGGCGCGGGCGACCACATCGATCAGGTAGATGTTGTCGTTGACCTGGGTGATCGGCACACCGCTGACGATGCTGTTCATCACTTTGGCCACATCCTCGGACGACAACCCCAGCTGGCGGGCCTTGTCCTGGGCGATCTCCACCCGCAGCACCTTGCCGGGCTCGTTCCAGTCGAACATCATCTCGCCGATGTACTTGTTCTGATCCAACAAGGTCGCCAGGTCGATGGCGTGTTTGCGCACCTGATCGATATCGCCGCCACTGACCCGGTACTGGATCGGCCGCCCTACGGGCGGGCCCATCTCCAGCGACTGTACGTTGACACCGACACCGACGAAGTCTTCCCGCAGTATCTTCCTAAGGCGCGGCATCAAAGCCTCGCGCGCTTCAAGGCTCTTGCTGACGATCACCAACTGCGCGTAGTACGGGTTCTGCAGCTGCTGGTCCAGGGGCAGGTAGAAACGGATCGCACCCTGGCCGATGTAAGTGCTCCAGTGCACCAAGTCAGGGTCATCCTTGATCCGCGCCTCGAAACGATCCACCACTTTGCGGGTTTCCTCGATCGAAGCATTCTGCGGCAGGTTCAGGTCGACGAGGATTTCCGGCCGGTCAGATGACGGGAAGAACTGGTTCTGCACGAAGCGCATACAAAAGACCGCCAGGGCGAACAACACCACCGTGCCGATGATGGTCAGCCAGCGATGGCGCATGCACCATAGCAGGCCATGCTCGAATGCCCGGCCAACCCGGCCTGGCTCGTTCGAATGGCCTTTGACCTTGCGGCTGCTGAGGATATGCACACCCAACACCGGGGCGAAGAACACCGCCACCACCCACGACACCAGCAGCGCCACCGCGATAACGGCGAACAGGGTGAAGGTGTATTCACCGGCAGAGCTGCCGTTCAAGCCAATGGGCACGAAGCCGGCCACCGTAACCAGGGTGCCCGTGAGCATGGGAAATGCCGTGGAGGTATAGGCGAAGGTGGCGGCCTGCTCCCGGCTTTCGCCCATCTCCAGCCGTGTGACCATCACCTCGACCGTGATCATCGCGTCATCGACCAGCAAACCCAGAGCGATGATCAAAGCCCCCAGTGAAATTCGCTGCATGGTGATGCCGCTGTATTCCATGAACACGAACACCATCGCCAGCACCAGTGGAATCGAGCATGCCACTACCAGGCCCGCGCGCATCCCCAGGCTGATGAAGCTCACCGCCAGCACGATCACCACGGCTTCGAACAGCGCACTGGTGAAGCCACCAACTGCCTTTTCGACCACGACGGACTGGTCCGAGACGGTATGCACGCCCACGCCAATCGGCAGATCTTCTATCACCTGGTCCATCCGGTGTTTCAGCGCATCACCGAACACCTGCACGTTGCCACCGGCCTTCATGCCGATGGCAAGGCCAATGGCGGTCTGACCGTTGTAACGGAACATCGGTGACGGCGGGTCGACGTAACCGCGCTGGATGTTGGCGATATCGGCCAGGCGGTAGAAGCGGTCATTGATCTTCAGGTTGACAGTCTGCAGGTCTTTTTCCGAAGCGAATTGCCCGGTGGTGCGCACAGAGATACGTTCCGGGCCAGCCTCGATCACCCCAGCCGGGGTTACGGCGTTCTGCGCTTGCAAAGCCTGCATGACCTGACGCTGGTCGATACCCAGCGCGGCCAACTTGCGGGTCGAGAAATTCAGGTACAGCACTTCATCCTGAGTGCCGATCATTTCGATCTTGCCGATATTGGGCACGTCGCGCACTTCGGCGCGGGCCTGCTCCACGTAATCGCGCAGTTGACGCAGGGTGAGGCCATCGGCGGTGAACGCATAGACAGAGCCGAATACATCGCCGAATTCGTCATTGAAACCCGGGCCCTGGATGCCTGAGGGGAAGTCCCCGCGAATGTCCTGGATCTTCTTGCGCACCTGGTACCAGATTTGCGGGATGTCCTCGGCCTTGGTGGTATCGCGCAGGTAGACATACACCGTCGACTCGCCTGGGCGGGTGTAGCTTTTGGTGTAGTCGAGCGAATCGAGGTCTTCGAGCTTCTTCTCGATGCGGTCGGTGACTTGGTACAAGGTTTCGGCCTGAGTCGCACCAGGCCAGCGGGTCTGGATCACCATGGTCTTGATGGTGAACGACGGGTCTTCCTCACGGCCAAGATTGAAGTACGAAAAAATACCCATCAGCAGGCTGACGAACATCAGGTACCAGACGAAGGATTGATGCTTGAGCGCCCAGTCGGACAGGTTGAAGCTTCCTTTCATTGCGCATCCTCGTCGAAGATGACCTTCTGGCCAGGCTTGAGGCTGTTGACGCCGGCAGTCACCACGTATTCGCCGGGCTGCACGCCCGAGGCCAGCACGATACTGTCGTCGGTTCGCTCGATCAAAGTGACGTCCCGGGTATTCACGGTTTTTTGCTGGGTGTCGATCACCCAGACCTGGGTCTTGCCATCGCGTTCGAGCAGGGCGCTCAGTGGTAGCTCGCTGCGCGCCGATACCGGCGAGCTCAGAGTGACGCTGATCGCGGTGCCCAGATGGAACGCCGGCGGGGTGCTGGCCAGGGTCAGGCGGGCGCGGCGGGTACGGGTGGTCGGGTCTGCCTGGGGCTCCAGCTCACGCAAGGTTGCGGTAGTGTTGATGTCAGGATCGAGTTGCGAGGCGACGGTGAAGGTGAGGTTCTGGTTAAGTTGCTCGGCCACCCCGATCGGCAGGTCGATCACCGCCTCTTTCACATCAGGCCGCGCCAGCGTCACCACGGCCTGGCCAGCGGTAACGGTCTGCCCGGCCTCGGCCTGCCAAGCAGTGATCACTGCATCGTGGTCGCTGCGCAGGGTGCTGTAGCCGAGCTGGTCCTGGGCCTGGCGCTTAGCCGAGCGGGCCTGCTCCAGGGCAGCGCCGGTGGTCTTGAGGTTGGTCTGGGCGATATCCAACTGCGCCTGGGCCCCCACACCGCGATCATAGAGCTGCTGCTGACGGCGGGCATCGGCCTGGGCGTTGATCCACTGCGCCTGCACCCTGGCCAAGTCGCCCTCGGCGGCACGCAGTTGGTTTTGCTGGTCGGTAGGGTCAAGGGTCGCCAAAGTGTCGCCGGCTTTGACCTGGGCGCCCACATCCAGCCAGCGCCGCGCGATGCGCCCACCAACCCGGAAGCCCAAGGTGCTCTCGAAGCGCGCCTCGATCACCCCGGCGAAGCGCCCCAATTGCGCCTGCACCTGTGGCTGCACCTTGACCGACAGCACCGGGCGGATCGGCTCGGGCGCTTGCTCCTCACTACCGCAGGCAGCAAGCAGCATGGCGGCCGATACCATCAGCAGACGCTTCATCGTGCACCTCCGGGAGCTGTGGCATCGACTTTCTCCACCTGCATGCCGGGGTGTAGCAGCTGGGTTCCGTTGACCACGACCGTTTCCCCAGCCTTCAGGCCACTGGCGATGACGACCTTGCCGGTCAGGTAGCGGCCGACCTCGACCTTACGCAGTTCGACCTTGTCATCCTCGCCAACCACCCAAACCGCCGGGGCATGCAGCGCCTTGGTCAACGCCGACCATGGCAGCTCGATGCTCGGCCTGCCGACCGCATGGGTACTGGCGGTGACCGGTGCGCCCAGTTGCATACCGGGTGGTACGTTCTTCAGCGCCACCTTGACCTGCACCGTGCCACTTTGCGCCGACACTGTAGGGGTTATCTCGCGCACGAACCCTTGAGCCTGGATCTTGGGGTCGTCCAGCAGGCTAACGGTGACGCCGGTATCGCTCGGTGGCGCGACCAACAAGGATTCATACACGTTGAAGACTGCATCGCGCTCGCCATCCCGAGCCAGGCTGAAGATCGGCATGGTCGCCTGTACCACCTGGCCGACCTCGGCCTGGCGCGCGGTGATCACGCCATCGGCCTCGGACACCAGGGCGGTGTAGCTCAGTTGCTCGTTGGCATTGGCCAACTGCGCCTGAGCGGCCTTGAGCGCACTTTGGTTACTGCGCAGGGCAGCTTCGGCGGAATCGTATTCGCTTTTGCTGGTGTAGCCTTTGGGCAGCAACTTCTGCTGGCGCACGAACGCGGCACTGGTCTGGGTGACCCGCGCCTGGGCAGCAAAGACCTCGGCCTTGGCCGAGTCGACATTGTTCTGCAGGTCTTTGGGGTCAAGCCGTGCCAATACCTGCCTGGCTTTGACGTGGTCGCCGACATCCACGCTTCGGGAGATGATCTTGCCACCGACGCGGAACGACAAGTCGGTCTGCACCCGTGCTTGAACATCCCCAGTGAGGGTCACCCTGGCCGCGAAATCGGTTGGCGATACCTGCTGCACGCCCACCCGTGGGTGCGTTTGAGGCACTTCTTCTTTACTACAGCCGGTGAGCAAAAACAGCAGCCCCAGAAAAACGACCGACAATGGACGCATGAACTTCATGCAGGCTCCTTGCTTGCGCGCAAATGATTCGAGGGATGCGACTGTCAGCGTAGTCCAGGGTTCGAAAAACATCGCAGGCGGCAAACCGTTACACGCTTATCAGGTGCTGATTTCGAGGCAGGCAATTCGATCGTGGCGGGGGCATACGCGGGTGAACCCGCCCCCACAGGTTGGCGCATCTCAGAGCATGCGCAAGCCTTGTGGCAGCGGGTTCACTGGCGAATAGGCGGGGTCAGGCTGATGCAGCCACCTGGTTCGAGCGCTTGAGCTGAGGCTGCGAAGCGTTTGCTGCAGCCCCCTCTTCAATTGCCTGCTGAATCGCCTTGCGGCGACGCTCTTCGGCACGGCGGCTGAAGAACCAGACGAAGAAGGTCACGATGGACACCGACAGCAGAATCAAGCTGGCTACGGCGTTGATCTCGGGCTTCACGCCCAGGCGCACGGCCGAGAACACTTCCATCGGCAAGGTCGTCGAACCCGGGCCTGACACGAAGCTGGCCAGAACCAGGTCGTCCAGCGACAGCGCGAACGACATCATGCCGCCCGCCGCCAACGACGGCGCGATCATCGGGATGGTGATCAGGAAGAACACCTTCCACGGCTTGGCACCCAAGTCCATGGCCGCCTCTTCGATCGACAGGTCCAGCTCACGCAGACGTGCCGACACCACCACCGCCACATAGGCTGCACAGAACGTGGTGTGTGCGATCCAGATGGTGACGATGCCACGCTCCTGCGGCCAGCCGATCATCTGCGCCATGGCCACGAACAGCAGCAACAGCGACAGACCGGTAATCACCTCTGGCATCACCAGCGGCGCGGTGACCAAACCACCGAACAGGGTGCGCCCCTTGAAGCGGGTGACCCGGGTCAGCACGAAGGCCGCCAGAGTGCCCAGCGCCACTGCCGCCACCGCCGTGTAGCAGGCGATTTCCAGCGAGCGCATGACCGAACCCATCAACTGGGTATTGTCGAGCAGGCCGACGTACCACTTCACCGACCAGCCGCCCCACACCGTCACCAGCTTGGAAGCGTTGAACGAATAGATCACCAGGATCAGCATCGGCAGGTAAATGAACAGCAAGCCAAGCACCAGCATCACGCTGGAGAAACTGAAGCGCTTCATGCTCTGCCCTCCATTTCTTTAGCCTGGCTGCGGTTGAACAGCAGGATCGGCACGATCAGGATCGCCAGCATCACCACCGCCAAGGCAGAGGCCACCGGCCAGTCACGGTTATTGAAGAATTCCTGCCACAGCACTTTACCGATCATCAAGGTTTCCGGGCCGCCGAGCAGTTCAGGGATGACGAACTCGCCTACTACCGGGATGAACACCAGCATGCAGCCGGCGATGATGCCGTTCTTCGACAGCGGCACGGTGATCTTCCAGAAGCTGTTGAAAGTGCTCGACCCCAGGTCCGAAGCCGCTTCGAGCAAGCTTTGATCGTGCTTCACCAGGTTGGCGAACAGCGGCAGAATCATAAACGGCAGGTACGAATAGACCACGCCGATATACACCGCCAGGTTGGTGTTGAGGATCTGTAACGGCTGATCGATCAACCCAGTCCACAGCAAGAAGCCATTGAGCAGGCCGTTGTTGCTGAGGATGCCCATCCAGGCATAGACGCGGATCAGGATCGCGGTCCAGGTCGGCATCATGATCAGCAGCAGCAGAACCGTCTGGGTTTCCTTCTTGGCATTGGCGATGGCATAGGCCATCGGGTAGCCGATCAGCAGGCACAGCAGGGTGCTGAAGAAGGCCATCTTCAACGAACCCAGGTAGGCCGAGATGTACAGTTCATCCTCGGTCAACAGGCCGTAGTTGGCCAGGTTGAGTACCAACTGGATCTTGTCTTCGACGTAGGTATAGATCTCGGTATACGGCGGGATCGCTACGTCGGCTTCAGCGAAGCTGATCTTCAGCACGATGAAGAACGGCAGCATGAAGAACAGGAACAGCCAGATGAACGGAATCCCGATCACCACGTGCCGCCCCTCCGGGGTCAGGCGTTGGAAGGCTCGCTTGAGCTTGCGAATTTTCATGACCGCAGTACCACGCCGCTGTCGTCTTCCCACCACACGAACACTTCATCGCCCCAGGTCGGCCGGGCGCCCTGGCGTTCGGCATTGGCGACGAAGGTCTGGACGATCTTGCCGCTGGGCAACTCAACATAGAACACCGAGTGGCCGCCCAGGTAGGCGATGTCATGCACCTTGCCGCGCGACCAGTTGTGCTCGAAGTCTGGCTGGGTGGTGGTGACCAGGAGTTTCTCCGGGCGCAATGCGTAGGTGATGTGCTTGTCTTCCACCGAGGTGGTGATGCCGTGGCCCACGTAGATCTTGCGCTCCAGCTCAGGGCTGGCAATGATCGCGTAGCCCTCGGCGTCGTCGACCACATCACCCTCGAACAGGTTGACGTTACCGATGAATTCGCACACCAGGCGGCTGGTAGGGGTCTCGTAGATGTCCACTGGCGAGCCGATCTGGGCGATCCAGCCTAGATGCATGATGGCGATGCGCTGGGCCATGGTCATGGCCTCTTCCTGGTCGTGGGTCACCATCACGCAGGTCACGCCCACGCGCTCGATGATTTCCACCAGTTCCAGTTGCATCTGCGACCGCAGTTTCTTGTCCAGCGCACCCATTGGCTCATCGAGCAGCAGCAGCTTGGGGCGTTTGGCCAGGGAGCGAGCCAGCGCCACCCGCTGACGCTGGCCACCGGAAAGCTGGTGTGGCTTGCGCTTGGCGTACTGAGTCATGTGCACCAGCTTGAGCATCTCGGCCACGCGGGCGTCGATCTCGGCCTTGGGCATTTTGTCCTGCTGCAGGCCGAAGGCGATGTTCTGCGCAACGGTCATGTGCGGGAACAGCGCGTAGGACTGGAACATCATGTTGATTGGCCGCTCGTACGGCGGCATGTCGGTGATGTCGACGCCATCGAGGAAGATCCGCCCTTCTGTCGGGCGCTCGAAGCCAGCCAGCATACGCAGCAAGGTCGATTTGCCGGAGCCGGAGCCACCTAGCAGGGCGAAGATCTCGCCTTTGCGGATTTCCAGGGACACATCGTCCACGGCGACGGTTTCGTCGAATTTTTTTGTAACCCGGTCGATCTTGACCAGCACCTGCTTGGGTTGCTGGCCACCCTCGAGGGCTTTTTTATAGGCACCGGAGGCAACTGCCATGAGTGAAACTCCCAACAAGATTTTTGTGCCCGTGCCGCCTGAGGTCAGGTGCCGACACGGGTCTGGATGATTACTTGCCCGACTTGACCTTGGTCCAGCTACGGGTCATCAGACGCTGCACCTTTGGCGGCAACTCTGAGTTCACGAACATCTTGTCCAGCACTTCCTGCGGTGGGTAAACCGCGGCGTCAGTCCTCACGGCCTGGTCCATCAGGTCGCCAGCCTTGGGGTTCGGGTTGGCGTAACCGACGTAATCACTGACCTGGGCGATAACCTCAGGTTTCAGCAAATAGTTGATGAAGGCGTGGGCCTCTTTGACGTTCTTGGCGTCCTTGGGGATCGCCAGCACATCGAACCAAAGGTTGCCGCCTTCCTTGGGGATGGCATAAGCCAGGTTCACGCCCTTCTTCGCTTCCTCAGCGCGGGCCTTGGCCTGGAACACATCACCCGAGAAACCTGCCGCGACGCAGATGTCGCCGTTGGCCAGGTCCGTGATGTACTTGGACGAGTGGAAGTAGGTCACGTACGGGCGTACAGCCAGTAACTTCTGCTCGGCCTTTGCGTAATCCTTGGGGTCGGTGCTGTTGGGGTTGAGCCCCATGTAGTTGAGCACCGCGGGGAGCATTTCGTCTGCCGAATCGAGGAAGGCCACACCGCACTTGGAAAGCTTCTTCATGTTCTCGGGTTCGAACAGCACCGCCCAGGAGTCGATGGTATCCACGCCCAGCGCGGCCTTGACCTTATCGACGTTGTAACCAATACCATTGGTGCCCCACAGATATGGCACGGCGTACTGGTTGCCTGGGTCGTTCTTCTCCAGGCGCTTCATCAACGCCGGGTCAAGGTTGGAATAGTTGGGCAGCAGGTTCTTGTCGAGCTTGCGAAACGCGCCCGCCTTGATCTGCTTGCCGAGGAAATGGTTGGACGGCACCACTACGTCATAGCCGGTGTTGCCGGCGAGCAGTTTGCCTTCCAAGGTTTCGTTGGAGTCGAAAACGTCCTGCACAGGCTTGATGCCCGTTTGCTTTTCGAAGTCCGCCAATGTGTTCGGGCCGATATAGTCCGACCAGTTGTAGAAGTGCACCGTAGGCGCCGCTTGGACGCTGCATGCCAGCGTCAGGCCCGCTCCAGCCATCAAGGCCTTGCGAAATACAGAAATAGACAAGTGGTGGGTCCTCACAATCAGTGCCTGGGTGACGGCGTACTCATTCGCTACAAGCGCTGCCGCGCACGCAAAACCGGCGCGCAACTTACCTGCGCAGCCTCGATGCCGCAATCATCAATTGCCATTGGCAGGCTCTAGGCCGGGAAACCCCAGCCCAGAGGCCACGCATCGGGGTTATTTGCCCGACTTGATCCGGGTCCAGCTACGGGTGATGTCACGCTGCACCTTTGCATCGGGTGCCGCGATGGCGTAAAGCTTCTTCTTCACGTCCGCTGGCGGGTAGATGCTCGGGTCGCCTTTGATGGCCTGGTCCACGAACTGGGTGGCTGCGGCGTTACCGTTAGGGAAGCGCACGGCGTTGGTGATTTCGGCCATGATTTCCGGCTGCAGCAGGAAGTTCATGAACTGGTAGGCAGCATCTTTATGCTCGGCATCTTTCGGGATGGCGACCATGTCGTAGAAGGTGCCGGCACCTTCTTTAGGAATCACGTAGTCCACCTTGACCTTGTCGCCGGCCTCGTGAGCGCGGGCCTTGGACTGCTCCAGGTCACCCGAGTAACCGACGGCTACGCAGATGTTGCCGTTGGCCATGTCGCCAATGTACTTGGACGAGTGGAAGTAGGTGATCGAAGGACGGATCTTGAGGAACAGGTCCTCGGCGGCCTTGAGGTCTTGCTTGCTGGTGCTGTTGGTCGGCTTGCCCAGGTAGTGCAGCGCAGCCGGGATCATCTCGGTCGGGGCATCCAGGAAGCTTACGCCGCAGCTCTTGAGCTTTTCGATGTTCTCAGGCTTGAACACCACGTCCCACGAGTCGATCTTGTCCACGCCCAGCGCGGCCTTGACCTTTTCCGGGTTGTAGCCGATGCCGATCGAACCCCACATGTACGGGAAGGCGTATTTGTTGCCTTGGTCGCTGGCATCGCCCACGGCCTTGAGCAGGTCTTCGTCGAGGTTTTTCCAGTTGCTGAGCTTGGAGCGGTCCAGCTCCTCGTAGACGCCAGCCTTGATCTGCTTGGCCAGGAAGTTGTTGGACGGCACAACGATGTCGTAACCCGACTTGCCCGCCAGCAGCTTGGCTTCGAGGGTTTCGTTGCTGTCGAAGACGTCGTATTTGACCTTGATGCCAGTTTGCTTCTCGAACTTGGCGATGGTGTCCGGCGCGATGTAGTCCGACCAGTTGTAGACGTTCAACACCTTGTCTTCGGCCTGTGCAGCAGTGGCCATGGCACCCATCAGGGCTGCGGCCAGCAACGTCTTGCCCATTTTCTTCATGCGTCATGCTCCAGATTTTTTTGATTAGCCATCCGTTCAGCAGCCAGGCCCCGCGCTACACGCGTCGCAGCGACTGAAACAGCCACTAGTCTGGCAAGTTACAAGGCGCTGTTTCAAGGAAAGCACGGCCTTGTAACCGCTTAATGTCACATCGCTAGCCTAGCAAACGCTCAGCGGATCGCTTCGAGTGTCAGGTCCAAGCACTTGCGCGCCTTTTCCACGAGCTCATCCACCTCCTCGCGGCTGATCACCAACGGTGGCGCGATTATCATGGTGTCGCCAACCGCGCGCATGATCAGGCCGTTCTCGAAGCAGAAGTTACGGCACACCATGCCTACACCTTTGCCTTCGTAACGGCTGCGGGTGGCTTTGTCCTTGACCAGCTCGATCGCGCCAAGCAGGCCAAGGCCGCGTACCTCGCCTACCAGCGGGTGGTCCTGCAGCTCGCGCAGTCGTTTTTGCAAGTACGGTGCCACTTCCGTGCGCGCCTTCTCGACGATCTTTTCATCGCGCAGGATACGCAGGTTTTCCAGGCCCACCGCCGCCGCCACCGGGTGCCCGGAGTAGGTGAAGCCGTGGTTGAAGTCACCGCCCTCGCTGAGCACCTTGGCCACTTTGTCTCGCACGATCACCCCACCCATGGGGATGTAACCGGAGGTCAGGCCCTTGGCGATGGTCATCAAATCAGGCTTGAGGTCGTAGTAGTCGGAGCCGAACCACTGGCCGGTACGGCCGAAACCGCAGATCACTTCATCGGCAACGAACAGGATGTCGTACTTGGCCAGGATCTCCTTCACCTTCGGCCAATAGGTTTCAGGCGGGATGATGACCCCGCCTGCACCCTGGATCGGCTCGGCAATGAAGGCCGCCACGTTGTCTTCGCCGACTTCCAGGATTTTTTGTTCCAGTTGCTCGGCGGCCCATACCCCGAACGCATCCGGGGTCATGTCACCGCCCTCGCCGAACCAGTATGGCTGGGCGATGTGCACGATGCCCGGGATCGGCAAGCCGCCCTGCTCGTGCATGCCACTCATACCACCCAGGCTGGCCCCGGCAACGGTCGAGCCGTGGTAGCCATTGACCCGGCCGATAATGGTCTGCTTCTGCGGTTTGCCTTTCAGCGCCCAGTAATGGCGAACCATGCGCAGCACGGTGTCATTGCCTTCGGAACCGGAGCCGGTGAAGAACACATGGGTCATGCCCTGCGGCGCAACCTCGGTGATCGCCTTGGCCAGCTCCAGCGCTGGCGGGTGGGCGGTCTGGAAGAACAGGTTGTAGTACGGCAACTCGCGCATCTGCCTTTCGGCCGCCTGCACCAACTCTTCGCGGCCATAGCCAACCGCCACGCACCACAGGCCGGCCATGCCGTCGAGGATCTTGTGCCCCTCGCTGTCCCACAAATGCACACCCTGCGCTTTGGTAATGATGCGCGGGCCCTTCTCCTTGAGCTGCTTGTAGTCAGAGAAGGGTGCAAGGTGATGCTCGCCGCTCAGGTTTTGCCATTCACGGGTTTGCGGGTTATTGACGCTCATGTGCCTCTCCATTTTCCGGCAGCCGCAGCAGCGGCCTCAGGGTTGATCAGACAGCGAATAGCAGGAACTCACGCTCCCAGGAGCTGATGACGCGCTTGAAGTTCTCATGCTCGGCGCGCTTGGTGGCGACGTAGCCGGTGATGAACTTCTTGCCCAGGTACTGCACCAGCGCGCGACTGATTTCCATGCGCTCAAGGGCATCCTCGATGGTCAGCGGCAGGCGCAGGTTGCGGCGCTCGTAGCCACGGCCCTGAACCGGCGCGCTGGCTTCGATGCCTTCGACCATGCCGATGTAGCCGCACAGCAGGCTCGCGGCGATGGCCAGGTAAGGGTTGGCATCAGCGCCTGGCAGGCGGTTCTCGACACGGCGGTTCTGCGGGCCGGCATCCGGTACGCGCAGGCCAACGGTGCGGTTTTCTTCGCCCCACTCCACGTTCACCGGCGCCGAGGTATCGGGCAGGAAGCGGCGGAACGAGTTGACGTTGGGGGCAAACAGCGGCAGCGCTTCGGGGATGAACTTCTGCAGGCCACCGATGTGGTTCAGGAACAGCTCGCTCATGCTGCCGTCTTCATTGCTGAAGATGTTCTTGCCCGTGGCCACATCGACCACGCTCTGGTGCAGGTGCATGGCGCTGCCCGGCTCGCCGGTCATGGGCTTGGCCATGAAGGTGGCAGCGACGTTGTGCTTGAGCGCGGCCTCGCGCATGGTGCGTTTGAACACCAGAATCTGGTCGGCCAGGTGCAGGGCATCACCATGACGGAAGTTGATTTCCATCTGCGCCGTGCCATCTTCGTGAATCAGCGTGTCCAGGTCCAGGCGCTGCAGTTCGCACCAGTCATACACATCTTCGAACAGCGGATCGAATTCGTTCGCCGCCTCGATCGAGAACGACTGGCGGCCCGTTTCAGGGCGCCCGGAGCGGCCGACTGGCGGTTGCAGCGGGAAATCCGGGTCTTCGCTGCGCTTGGTCAGGTAGAACTCCATCTCTGGCGCGACGATCGGCTGCCAGCCCTTGTCGGCGTAGAGCTTGAGCACTTTCTTCAGCACGTTGCGCGGCGACAGCTCGACCGGGTTGCCCTTCTTGTCGTAGGTGTCGTGAATCACCTGGGCCGTCGGCTCGATGGCCCACGGCACGAGGAACACCGCATCCTGGTCAGGGCGGCAGATCATGTCGATGTCCGCTGGGTCGAGCAGGTCGTAATAGATGTCATCGTCGACATAGTCGCCGGTCACGGTCTGCAGCAGCACGCTCTCGGGCAGGCGCATGCCTTTTTCGGCGATGAATTTGTTGGTCGGCGAGATCTTGCCGCGGGTGATGCCAGTCAGGTCACTGATCAGGCATTCGACTTCGGTGATCTTGTGCTCTTTCAACCAATCGGTGAGCTGGTCGAGGTTGTTACTCATAAATACCTCAGGAGGTAAGGTGGTCCGCGCTCTGATTCTGGATGGAGTAGATTGCTAAAGCAAAAACCCACACGCAGGCGCACTGTGGATACACTGAAAACAAGCGTGTCCGTAGTGAAATCGAAGGGCAGATATACGAGAAGAGCAACGAAAAGGCGTTACGAGGTGTGGCCCTGGCACGCAAAGCGTCAATTATTGCGGCCATGCAGGCCACCGCTGGGCTGATGCCTACGGGAACGACAGGGATACCCGACTGCACTGCGCAGGCAGCGCGTTCAGGTCGCGACAAGCGGACCATGTGACCCTCGTATTATTGTGTTTTGGGTTGAGTCCGAGCTTAGCCTTGTTAATTTTTTTACACAACACCTCCGTAAAAAATAAAACACGGCTCGGCGAAGATAGCTCTTGGTAAGAGAAATAGCGGATAATGGCACGCCCCGATATGCAGCAAATCTGCCGTCGATGTGCCATTTCAGGGCATCATTGGGTTGGCTTGACATCAGTATGGCTTTTCGATTGACTGGGTCTGCAAGCCCCCCTTGATTGATATTTTTAACAACAAAGGTGTTGCATCATGTCGGTACCCCCGCGTGCCGTTCAGCTTAACGAAGCGAACGCGTTCCTTAAGGAACATCCTGAGGTTCTCTACGTTGACCTTCTGATTGCAGATATGAATGGTGTGGTGCGTGGCAAGCGCATAGAGCGCACCAGCCTCCACAAGGTTTACGAAAAAGGCATCAACCTGCCTGCCTCCCTCTTTGCCCTGGACATCAACGGTTCCACCGTCGAAAGCACAGGCCTTGGCCTGGACATCGGCGATGCTGACCGTATCTGCTACCCGATCCCCGGCACCCTCTCCAACGAACCCTGGCAGAAGCGCCCTACCGCCCAGCTGCTGATGACCATGCACGAACTCGAAGGCGAGCCGTTCTTCGCCGACCCGCGTGAAGTGCTGCGTCAGGTGGTGAGCAAGTTCACCGAAATGGGCCTGACCATCTGCGCCGCATTCGAGCTTGAGTTCTACCTGATCGACCAGGAAAACGTGAACGGCCGCCCGCAGCCGCCACGCTCGCCGATTTCGGGCAAGCGCCCACAGTCGACCCAGGTGTACCTGATCGACGACCTCGACGAATATGCCGACTGCCTGCAGGACATCCTGGAAGGTGCCAAAGAGCAAGGCATCCCAGCTGACGCCATCGTCAAGGAAAGCGCCCCGGCGCAGTTCGAAGTCAACCTGCACCACGTTCCCGATCCGCTCAAGGCCTGCGATTACGCAGTGCTGCTCAAGCGGCTGATAAAGAACATCGCCTACGACCATGAAATGGACACCACCTTCATGGCCAAGCCCTACCCGGGCCAGGCTGGCAACGGCCTGCACGTACACATCTCCGTGCTGGACAAAGATGGCAACAACATCTTCACCAGCGAGGATCCCGAGCAGAACGCCGCGCTACGTCACGCTGTCGGCGGTGTGCTCGAGACCCTGCCCGCGTCCATGGCTTTCCTCTGCCCGAACGTCAACTCGTACCGCCGTTTCGGCGCGCAGTTCTACGTGCCGAACGCGCCGAGCTGGGGCTTGGACAACCGCACCGTGGCCCTGCGCGTGCCGACCGGCTCGCCGGATGCCGTGCGTATCGAGCACCGTGTGGCCGGCGCTGACGCCAACCCATACTTGATGATGGCTGCCGTGCTGGCGGGCGTGCACCATGGCCTGACCAACAAGATCGAGCCAGGCGAGCCGATCGAAGGCAACTCGTATGAGCAGCTGGAGCAGAGCCTGCCGAACAACCTGCGCGATGCCCTGCGCGAGCTGGACGACAGCGAGATCCTGAACAAGTACATCGATCCGAAGTACATCGACATCTTCGTCGCGTGCAAGGAGAGCGAGCTGGAGGAGTTCGAGCACTCGATCTCCGACCTCGAGTACAACTGGTATCTGCACACCGTCTAAAGCAAAACGCCGCCCCAAAGGGCGGCGTTTTTCATTGGCGGGCCAGCATGGGCTTACAGCGGCTTCTCGAAAATCTTCGAATTGCGCTGGTAGTTGTACAACGAAGCCCGTGCCGCTGGCAGCCGCTCGACACCGCTAGGGGCAAACCCGCGCTCACGGAACCAGTGCGCCGTACGCGTCGTGAGCACGAACAGGGTATTTAACCCCATCTGCCGCGCCCGCCCCTCGATCCGCTCCAGCAGTTCGTCGCCACGCCCGCCGTGACGGTATTCCGGGTTTACCGCCAGGCACGCCAGTTCCCCAGCCTGCGAATCGGCAATCGGGTACAGCGCTGCACAGGCAATGATCATCCCCTCACGCTCGACCACACTGAACTGCTCGATCTCACGCTCCAGCACCTCGCGCGAGCGGCGCACCAGAATGCCTTGCTCTTCCAGCGGGCTGATCAGGTCCAGCAAGCCACCGACATCCTCGATGGTCGCCTCGCGCACCACCTCGAACTGCTCCTGGGACACCAGCGTACCGCCACCTTCTCGGGTGAACAGTTCGGTGAGCAAAGCGCCATCTTCGGCATAACTGACGATATGGCTACGCGCCACACCGCCTTTGCAGGCCTCGGCAGCCGCGTCGAGCAACTCAGCCTGGTAATCGCCGCCCAGGCGCGCCAGGTGCGGAGCAATCTGTTGTGGCCGCAGCTCACGCACCAACCGACCGCTCTCGTCCAGCAGGCCAGGCTCGGCCCCGAACAGCAGCAGCTTGTCGGCACCCAGCTCGATGGCTGCACGAGTTGCGACGTCTTCACATGCCAGGTTGAAGATTTCACCCGTGGGCGAATAGCCCAGCGGCGACAGCAGTACGATGGACCGCTCGTCGAGCAGGCGGCTGATGCCTTTACGGTCTATTCGCCGCACTTCCCCGGTGTGGTGGTAGTCCACGCCTTCGAGCACCCCGATCGGCCGTGCGGTGACCAGGTTGCCGCAAGCCACGCGCAGGCGCGAGCCCTGCATGGGCGAGGCGGCGATGTCCATCGACAGGCGTGCCTCGATGGCCAGGCGCAGGGCGCCTACGGCATCGATCACGCAATCCAGGGTGGCTGCGTCGGTGATACGCAGGCCATGATGGTAGTGCGGGGTCAGCCCACGCTCGGCCAGGCGGCTTTCGATCTGCGGGCGCGAACCATGCACCAGCACCAGGCGCACACCCAAGCTGTGCAGCAGCACCAGGTCGTGGACGATATTGCCGAAATTAGGGTGTTCAACGCCATCGCCGGGGAGCATGACCACGAAGGTGCAATCGCGATGGGCATTGATGTACGGGGAGGCATGACGTAGCCAGTTGACGTATTCGGGCATGACGGGGCCTGTGGATAAAGTGGACGGAGAACGGTGAATCACACGGCGTTCAGGATCATCGTCGGAACAGGCTTGCGGTCACGCGCATCTCCTCTAGGCAAGAACGAATCAGCAAGGTGGACGTTTAACTCAGGCAATAGTGCCGGATCAGGTCACGCAATAGACGCACGGTAGGCTCGATTCGTGACATTTCAAGGTATTCGCCAGGCTGGTGGGCGCAGGCGATATCACCTGGGCCGAGCACGATGGTCTGGCAGCCCAGCTGCTGAAGATAAGGCGCTTCGGTACCGAACGCCACCGCTTCGGCACGATGGCCGGTGAGGCGTTCGGCCACTTGCACCAGCTCGGCGTCCGCGTCCTGCTCGAACGGCGGCACCTCAGGGAACAACGGGGCGTAGTCGATACGCACTTCATGACGCTCGGCCACAGGCTTGAGTTTATCGCCAATGGCGGCGCGCAACTGTTCCACATCCATGCCCGGCAGCGGGCGCAGGTCGAACTCCAGGGCGCATTGGCCACAGATGCGGTTGGGGTTGTCACCGCCATGGATGCAGCCGAAATTCATGGTTGGCGTCGGCACGGTGAACTGCGGGTTACTGAAGGTTTGCTGCCATTGCCGGCGCAGGCCCATCAGCTCGCTCATCACCTCGTGCATGGCCTCCATCGCACTATGGCCCAGGCTTGGGTCAGAGGAATGCCCGCTGCGCCCGAGGATGTCGATGCGGTCCATCAGGATGCCCTTATGCATGCGAATCGGCCGCAGGCCGGTGGGCTCGCCGATCACCGCCGCACGGCCCAGCGGCTGGCCGGCAGCCGCCAGAGCGCGGGCACCGGACATGGAGCTTTCTTCATCGCAGGTAGCGAGGATCATCAGCGGTTGCTTGAAATCGTGCTCCAGCAGCGGAATGACCGCTTCGATGATCAATGCGAAAAAGCCTTTCATGTCGCAGCTACCCAGGCCCACCCAGCGGCCGTCGGCCTCGGTCAGCTTGAGCGGGTCGCTGGCCCACAGTTGTTCATCGTAAGGCACCGTATCACTGTGCCCGGCCAGCACCAGCCCGCCAGGGCCGCTACCACGGCTGGCCAACAGGTTGAACTTGCCAGGGCTGACCTCACGGATGTCACAAGCAAAACCCAGATCGCCCAACCAGCCGGCCAACAGGTCGATGACCTGGCGGTTGGACTGGTCCAGTGCAGGCTGGGTACAACTGACCGAGGGCGCGGCGATCAAAGCGGCAAACTGGTCTTTCAGTGGCGGCAACGGCATGCGCATACTCCTCGGAAGCGTTGCCCATCATAGGACTATCCGCCGTCTGGAATAAACCGTTGCCGGCCGACTGCTGTAGACTGCCCTGCAAAGACGCCCCTCCTTCGAGCCTGTGATGCACAAAGAAACCGAACTCAAGCTGCGCGCCAGCAGCCAGACCCTCGCCGCCCTGCGCGAGCACCCCTTGCTGAAAAAACGCAACAAATCTGGCTGGCAGACCCGCGAGTTGCTCAACCAGTACTTCGATACTCCCGAGCGCGAGCTTTCCGCCGCCCGTGTGGCCCTGCGCCTGCGCCGCGACGGTGAGGCGATCATCCAGACCCTCAAGTGCCGCGGGCAAAGCGTTGCCGGGCTGTCCGAGCGCAACGAATACGAGTGGCAGTTGGACAAGGTCAAGCTCGACTTGAAAAAGCTCGACGCCACCTGCTGGCCGGCGCAGCTGGCCGAACTCGACAAAAAAACCATCAAGCCGCTATTCACCACTGATTTCACCCGCGAATACGCCGAAATCAGCTGGGGCCGTGGCAAGAGCAAGGTGGTGATCGAGGCCGCGCTGGACCAAGGCTTCGTGATTGCCGGCAAGCGCAAAGAGGAAATCTGCGAGCTTGAGTTGGAGCTGCGCGAAGGCGCCCCTGAAGCGCTACTGGAGCTGGCCGCCGAGCTGGCCGCCAGCCTGCCGCTGATGCCGTGCGACATCAGCAAGGCCGAGCGTGGCTACCGCTTGCTGGAGCCGGACAGCTACGAGCTGGGCCTGCCGACCACCGAGCTGAGCGCTGAAACTGCTGTGGACGACGCCTTCGCCGCCCTGGCCTGGCAGCTGCTGGGCAGCAGCCAGCGCCTGGCCGAGCAGTACCGCCACAATGGTCACTGGCGCTTGTTGCAGGACTGGGTGCAGTGCCTGGCCGAACTGCGCGCCTTGGTCGCAAGCCTGGGCCAAGCTGCGCCCCGCGCCACCACGCGCGAGCTACGCGCCAGCCTTGATGCGCTGCTGGAAGACTGGCGCCCATTGGTGCAGGCCGGCAATGACGATGAAGACATCCGCCGCGCTGCGCCCGAGCAGTTCCTCGAAGAACTCGAAGACGTACGCTGGGGCCAGTTCTCCCTGGAAACCTCGCGTTGGCTGCTGGCCCGCGCCTGGACCGTGGAGCGCAAGGGCCGTGGCGAGCGCCAGGGCAAGGCGCAGTTGGCAAGCTGGCTGGCGCACCTGCTGGGTGAAGAAGGCCGCTCGCTGAAGCTGCCGCTGTACACCCAACGCCCCGAGGACCTGGCCGAACAGCTGCCACGTATCGAGCAGTTGCTGGCCTGGCTGCACCATGCCCGCCAGGTGCTTGAAGCACCGCAGATGGACCGCTTGTACGGCGATTTGAAAAAGCTGCATGAGCTGGCCGAGTTGCCGATCAGCGATGAGTTGCTGGAGGCGCGTATTGATCAGGCTCGGACAGTGGATCAGAGCCGGGGCTGGAAGCATTTGCTCAAGGCTTAAGGACGCTTTGGCGGTTGGCATCTAACCGCGTTAGGTGCCAGGTGTATGGTTTGAGTGTTGTGTGTGCGTTGAGATCGAGCGCCGCCCGCGCGGCGCTCGATCTCACAGGCGCTACATTCCTCAAGTCAGGCACCTGGCAGCCCAATCCAAGGATTTGGCCGCAGCAGCGTTACTTCGCCAGAGGCAAGCTGGTGGTGGACTTGATCTCCGACAGCGCCACAATCGAATTCACTTCCTGGATGCCCGGCACGTTCGATAGCTTTTCGAAAAAGAAGCGCTCATAAGCTTCGATATCCGAGGTGACGATGCGCAGTAGAAAGTCCACCGCCCCCATAAGCACATAGCATTCCAGCACCTCCGGAAAGCCGCGGATCGCCTCAGTGAATTCAGTGAAGTTGGAGCGGCCGTGGGCGTTGAGTTTCACTTCGGCGAAGATCTGAGTGTTCAAGCCGACCTTCTTGCGGTCCAGCAGGGTTACCTGGCCTCGGATCACTCCTTCCTCTTTCAACCGCTGAATCCTGCGCCAGCAGGGCGATTGCGACAGCCCCACGCGCTCGGCGATCTGCGCACTGGACAGTGATGAGTCTTCTTGCAGTAGTTCGAGGATGCGCCGGTCGTAGGCATCCAGCTCGCTTTGCATAAGTGATTCCCAAAATATCGGCTATTCGATTAATTCAATCCAAAATATATGGAAATAAATGAAATCATAGCGAAAAAATACCGGGGTCGACGTGCAAGAATTTCTCCCAGACCCGCGGAGACTCATCATGAACGCACTAGAACGCCCCCTGCCCCGCAGCGATGCCTGGGCTGCCAATGCCAGCCACTGCACCGTGCGCTATTGCCTGCAGGCCGAGGTCGAACCGGATACGCTATGCCGTGTGCTCAACCTGTTCGCCCTGCAGTTCCTTACTCCCCATAGCGTGCAGGTCAGCCAGCAGGAAGACTGGCTCGACATCGAAATCGGCATCGGCGGACTGAGTTGGCATAGGGCGCAGGTAATTGCGCAAAAACTGCGCAACCTTGTATGCGTGGGCGAGGTAAGCCTGGAAAACCTGGCGTACCTGGAGCTGGCGGTGGTCTGAAGCTGGGCGCGCAAAATCTGGAAAATCTTTCCCCAACGCGGCTTGCCAGAGCCCGGCTAGCCTTGCCACTCGTCTCCTTTAAGGCAAGGAAGCCCACCGATGTTAACGCCCGACGAGCAAGCCCTCGACCTTCAAAGCCTGCTGGACGCCTTGCAGGCCGACCAGCACCTCAGCGCCAGCGACTCATGCCAGGTTCGCGAACAAGCAGCGCACTACAGTGCGCACCACCCGTTGGAAACCATCGCGGCACTGGGCCTTGAAGACCGCTGCAAGCCCGGCCAGCAGCTGACCCTGGATGCGCTGTGCCAGTGGCTGGCACACAAGGTCGGTCAGCCTTACTTGCACATCGACCCCATGCAGCTGGACCTCACCCAGGTCAATGGCCTGATTTCACCCGCGTTTGCGCAACGTCACGGCATCCTGATCGTGGCCGAAGATGCCAACGCCATCACCGTAGCCAGTGCCCAGCCCTATCAGCAACTGTGGCAGGCCGACCTCGAACGCAGCCTGGGCAAACCAATCCGCCGCGTGCTGGCCAGCCCGCTGCAGATCCGCCAGCTGGGCCAGTCGCTGTTTCGCCTGGCCCACTCGGTCCAAGGTGCGCAGCACCAGCAGACGACCCGGCTGGGCGAACTGGAGCACTTGCTTGAACTGGGCCAGCGCCAGGCGCAGGCCACGGCCGACGATGCGCACATCGTGAATATCGTCGACTGGCTGCTGCAATACGCCATCGAGCAACGCGCCAGCGATATCCACCTGGAGCCACGCCACGAAAAGGGCCACCTGCGCTATCGCATCGACGGGCTGTTGCAGACGGTCTATGCCTTCCCAGCCAGCGTTACCCTGGCCGTGGTCAGCCGCTTGAAACACTTGGGGCGCATGGACGTAGCGGAAAAGCGCCGCCCGCAAGACGGCCGGGTCAAAAGTCGCCTGCCTGGCGGCAGCGAAGTGCAATTGCGCCTCTCCACACTGCCTACGCCCTATGGCGAAAAACTGGTGGTGCGCCTGTTCGACCCGCGCCAGTTGCAGGAAGACTTCGCCCAGCTTGGCCTGGAGGGTGAGACGCTGAGCCAGTGGCGCAGGCTGTTGCAGCGCCGCCAGGGCATTGTGCTAGTGACCGGGCCTACAGGCTCGGGCAAGACCAGTACGCTGTACGCCAGCCTCAAGCTGCTGGCCACACCTGAGGTCAACCTGTGCACCATCGAAGACCCCATCGAGCGGCTGGAGCCAGCCTTCAACCAACTACAGGTGCAGCCCGGGTTGGGGCTGGATTTTGCCGATGGCGTGCGTGCCCTGCTACGCCAGGACCCCGACATCATCATGATCGGCGAGATACGCGACCGCGAAACCGCACAAGTAGCCGTGCAGGCCGCGCTTACCGGGCATCTGGTACTTTCGACCCTGCACACCAATGACACCTGCAGCGCCATTACCCGTTTGCTGGAGCTGGGGGTGGCCGACTACCTGATCCGCGCGACTTTGGGCGGGGTCATGGCACAGCGCCTGGTGCGCATCCTCTGCGATGGCTGCCAAGGGCACGCGTCCGGCGCACCATGCCCGTTGTGTCGCGGCACCGGCTATCGGGGCCGCACAGGCCTGTTCGAACTGCTGATCCCCAGCGACAGCTTGCGGTCGCACATCGGCGCCAGTACCGACCTGGCCGACCTGCAGCGCCAGGCGGTGGCTGAAGGATTACAAGATTTACGCAGTTGCGGGGCGGCGAAAGTGGCCCGTGGAATCACCCGCAGCGAAGAGGTGATGCGGGTCTGTTCCTGAGCGAAAACCTTCGCAATCAAGGAACTTAAGTGTGGTTTTGACGATCAAAGCGGCCATCTTCAGCCCCCCTCACCCTTCAGGTGTTTCATCATGCGCATCAAATCCGCGCTGGCAGCCGCTGCCCTGCTTTCGCTGCCTGTTGGCTCCGCAATGGCCGACACTTTCTGGCGTAACGTAATGACCTCTGGCGCCACCACGGCGTCCAGCTACATCACCTCGCGCGACCACAAGCTGGTATTGGCGGCACAGGATGACGCCGGCAGCTTCGTCGCCAGTAACGGTGAGATTCGCGGGCCGTTTCTGGAACAGGCGTTGCAGCAGGTACGTGCGCAAAACCCAGCGCTTCAAGCATCGGACATGGAACTGGCCAATGCAATTTTGGCCCGCACGGCCAACCCGTGAACGCTCCCGCAGCGTAACTCGGATGCTCTGACACCAAGCAGACATTTCCTACCAAACACTCAGGCCGGTGTAGGACTACTACCGAACCTTCGCTCGTTACCATCGAGGCTCCGCCAACCGCTCACTGGAGCCTCGATATGCGTGAACTCTTAGCCGCTCTACTTGTGATTCTCATCGGCCAGCAAACGGCTGAAGCTTCCGGTTCGTCCCGCTCATTGGTATCCACCGGCACCCTGTTTTCTTCCAGCTACCTGACATCGGCCGACCACAAATTGGTGGTCGCGGCACAGGACGACGCCGGCAGCTTCGTAGCCAGCGACGGGGCGATTCGTGGGCCGTACCTAGAGGCTGCGATCCAGCAGATCCGGGCGGAACACCCAGGGCTTGAGGCCTCGGACATGGAACTGGCCCATGCGATCCTCGCCAAACATGCCTTGGCTCAATAGCCGCGCCGCCTACCTTGCGGTGCCAACCGCTAAGTAGCCAACGCCAGCACATGGCACTACCGGTACGCCTTCACTGGCACACAGGCGCAGAACAGGTTCCGGTCACCATAGACATTGTCGACGCGGTTCACAGCAGGCCAGTATTTGTACAGCCGCACGTGGCCGCTGGGGGCAATGGCCTGCTCCAGGGTGTAGGGCCGCGTCCATGGCTCCAGTACATCGGCCAGGGTATGTGGTGCATGCTTGAGTGGGTTGTCTTCGGCTGGCCAGCTCCCGTCTTGAACCTGAGCGATCTCTGCCCTAATCGCCAGCATCGCCTCGACGAAGCGGTCCAGCTCGGCCTTCGACTCGCTTTCAGTCGGCTCGACCATCAGGGTACCCGGCACCGGAAATGACATGGTCGGGGCATGGAAGCCATAGTCCATCAAGCGCTTGGCAACGTCTTCCTCGGTAATGCCGGTCTGCGCCTTGAGAGGCCGCAGGTCGAGAATGCACTCATGGGCCACCCGCTGGTTACGCCCGCGGTACAACACCGGGAACGCTCCGGCCAACTGGCTCGCCAGATAGTTGGCTGAAAGGATCGCCACCTCGCTGGCGTCAGCCAGTTGCGGGCCCATCATGGCTATGTACATCCAACTGATCGGCAGAATGCTGGCACTGCCCCAGGGCGCGGCACTGACCGCACTGTTGTTCGGGTCCAGCCCGGGCACGGGCACTACGGGGTGACTTGCGACGAAGGGTTTCAGATGGGCGCGAATGCCGATTGGGCCCATGCCTGGGCCGCCTCCGCCGTGGGGGATGCAGAACGTCTTGTGTAGATTCATATGCGAAACGTCGGCACCGATGTCCGCAGGCCGGGCCAGGCCAACCTGGGCATTGAGGTTGGCACCGTCCATGTAGACCTGGCCACCGTATTGGTGGACCACCGCGCAGATCTCGCGGATGCCCTCCTCATAAACACCATGGGTCGAAGGATAGGTGACCATCAGGCATGACAGCTTGTCGCCGGCGGCAGCAGCCTTCGCCTTGAGGTCTTCGAGGTCGACGTTGCCAGCATCGTCACACTCGACGATCACCACCTCCATGCCAGCCATCTGCGCCGAGGCCGGGTTGGTCCCGTGGGCAGACGAGGGGATCAGGCACAACGTGCGTTGTGGCTGTTGGCAACTGCGGTGATAGCGTGTGATTGCCATGAGCCCCGCGTATTCACCTTGAGCGCCGGAGTTTGGCTGCATGCAGATGGCGTCGAAACCGGTGATGGCGCACAACCAGCTTTCCAGCTCATCGATCATCGCCTTATAGCCCGCGGCCTGTGCGGCAGGTGCGAAGGGGTGTAGCTGGGCGAAGGCGGGCCAGGTGATCGGTATCATCTCACTGGTGGCATTGAGTTTCATGGTGCAAGAGCCGAGCGGGATCATCGACTGGTTCAGGGCCAGGTCCTTGTTTTCCAGCTGCTTGAGGTAGCGCAGCATCTCGGTTTCGCTGTGATGCAGATTGAACACCGGGTGGCCAAGGAACGGCGTACCGCGCGCCAATGCTGCGGGGATACCTTCAGGCGACGCCAGCTGGTCAAGGGTGTGGATATCAAGACCATGATCGACCCCTAGGAATACATCGAACAAGCGCAACACCGTGGCTTCGCTGCAGGTTTCATCCAGGCTCACGCCCACATGGCCGCGCCCCAGAATCCGCAGGTTGATGCGAGCAGCCTCGGCGCTTTCGATGATTGCCACCTGGGCGCCGCCAACATCCAAGGTCAGGGTGTCGAAAAAATGCTGATTGATACGCTTTATGCCTTTGGCCTCAAGGCCTGCGGCCAAAAGGAAAGTCAGCCGGTGCACGCGCTGGGCAATACGCTGCAGCCCTTCTGGCCCATGGTAAACCGCATAGAACCCGGCCATGTTGGCCAGCAGTACCTGGGCTGTGCAGATGTTGGAGTTGGCCTTTTCGCGGCGAATGTGCTGCTCGCGCGTTTGCAGGGCCATGCGTAACGCGGTATTGCCACGTGCATCGCGGGACACGCCGATGATGCGCCCTGGCATCGCCCGCTTGTAATCCTCACGGCAAGCGAAGTAGGCGGCGTGCGGGCCGCCGAAGCCCATCGGCACGCCGAAGCGCTGAGTCGAGCCGAGCACCACATCGGCACCCATTTCGCCAGGCGGCGTCAGCACCACAAGGCTGAGCAGGTCCGCCGCCACGCAGGCCAGGGCCTGCTGGGCATGCAACTGGTCGATGAACGGGCGCAGGTCACGTACCTCGCCGTGGGTATCCGGGTACTGCAGCAATGCACCGAACACTTGGTGCTGGGCAAGGTTGTCCACAGCGTCGACGATCAGCTCGAAGCCGAAACCCTCGGCGCGGGTTTTGAGCACTGACAATGTTTGTGGGTGGCAATGCTCGTCGGCGAAGAACGCGTTGGACTTGTTGCGTGCCACACGCTTGGCCAGCGCCATTGCCTCGGCAGCGGCGGTGGCTTCATCGAGCAGCGATGCATTGGCCAGCGCCAAACCGCTGAGGTCGATGACCATTTGCTGGAAGTTGAGCAACGCCTCCAGCCGGCCTTGGGCGATTTCAGGCTGATAGGGCGTGTAGGCGGTGTACCAGCCGGGGTTTTCCAGCACGTTGCGAAGGATGACGGTGGGCGTCACGGTTCCGTGGTAGCCCATGCCGATAAGGCTGGTCCACACCTGGTTCTGTTCGGCGTAAGCGGCAAGCTTGGCCAACGCAGCCTGCTCGTCCAGGGCCGGCGGTAAGTCGAGGGCGCGGTTCAAGCGTATGCCTGGCGGCACGGTCTGCTCGATCAGTTCGCTACGGCTACTGAGGCCAAGGGCATTGAGCATGGCCTGCTGCTCCGAGGCATCGGGCCCCAGATGGCGGCGCAAAAAAGGGTTGAGCTCTTGCAGTTGCTGCAGGGATGGCGACTGAGGCATGTCGACGCTCTCTTCCTAGACCGGGTCTCATGGAGACTTGTAAGTCTAGGAAGGGATCGACGATGCTGCGTGAAAACTTGTTCGCCAGCCTGTGCCTGTTTGCGGCTGAAGCCGCTCATTCAAGAGCGGGTTTACCCGCAAAGCAGGCGAGGCGCTATCACTCGCCGATGGCAGCTTTGTAGCCCGCGGCATCCAGCAGCTTGTCCAGCTCGGCCGGGTTGCTTGGCTTGAGCTTGAAGATCCACGACTCATAAGGCTCGTCGTTGAGCAGCTCTGGGCTGTCGGCCAGTTCTTCGTTGACCGCGATCACCTCACCGGAAACCGGGGCGTAGATGTCGGATGCTGCCTTGACCGATTCGACCACGCCGGCAGCATCGCCAGCGCTGAAGGTTTTGCCCACTTCGGCCAGCTCGACGAACACCACATCACCCAGTGCTTGCTGGGCGTGGTCGCTGATGCCGACGGTGACACTGCCATCGGCTTCCAGGCGCGCCCACTCGTGGCTTTCGGCGAAACGCAGATCGGCGGGGATATTGCTCATGTGTTGACTTCCTCGTTTGGCTCAGCGGTTCGGCCCGCCGTTGAATGTTCAGATCAGAATCTTGCCATGGCGCACGAAGGTCGGCTTGACCACTCGCACCGGGTACCACTTGCCGCGAATTTCGACCTCGGCACGGTCGGCAGTAGCCATGGGGACACGCGCCAGGGCTATGGACTTGCTCAGCGTAGGCGAGAAACTACCACTGGTGATCTCCCCTTCGCCAATACCGGCAACACGAACCACTTGGTGAGCACGCAACACCCCGCGCTCTTCGAGCACCAGGCCGACCAGTTTCTCCTGCACGCCATGCTCGATTTCCGCCAAAAGGCCAGTGCGGCCGATGAAGTTGCGCTCGGCAGGCTCCCAGGCAATGCTCCAACCGAGGTTGGAGGTCAGCGGGGTGTGCTGCTCATCAATGTCCTGGCCATAGAGATTCATCCCGGCTTCCAAGCGCAGGGTATCGCGCGCGCCGAGGCCGCTGGGGGCGATACCCGCGCCGACCAGATCGTTGAAAAATCCTACAGCTTCATCACCTGGCAGAATGATCTCCAGGCCGTCTTCACCGGTGTAGCCGGTGCGAGCGATGAACCAGTCGCCTTCGGCAACTCCTTCGAATGGCCGCAGTTCACGAATCAACGCAGCGCGCGCAGGGCTCAACAGCCCAGCGACCTTTTCTCGAGCATGGGGGCCTTGAATGGCGAGGATGGCCAAGTCCGGGCGAACCTTGAACGTTGCGTTGAAGCCGACGGCCTGCTCGTTCAGCCAATCGAGGACCCTCGTCCGCGTGATGGCGTTGGTGATCAGGCGGTAGCCGGTATGTGTGCGATACACGATCAGATCATCGATCACCCCGCCTTGCTCGTTTAGCAGCGGGCTGTAAAGCGCCTTGCCGATGCTGCTCAGCCGCGCAACGTCGTTGGCCAACAGGCGTTGCAATGTGGCTGTGGCCTGCTCGCCAGTCATGTCGATGACCGTCATGTGGGAAACGTCGAACACCCCACAATCGCTACGCACCTGATTGTGTTCCTCGACTTGCGAGCCGTAGTGCAGGGGCATGTCCCAGCCACCGAAATCGACCGTCTTGGCGCCCAGCGCCAGGTGCAAGTCGTATAAAAGCGTGCGCTGTCCCATGGGTTTCTCCTTCCGGGCGTGGCGAAGCGGCGGCGGTCGAAGACGTTTAATCGTCAGCTCTTCTTGTAGGACCCGCCGCGCGAATGCCGCGCATTGTAGCCGCATGGGCGCAGGCTGGCATCCTCAGTGACTGTGACCGGGGCGACGAGCGGAACGGCGAATCAGCCCGATGACTGGCAACAGCCCTACCAGCACCAGGGTGAGCGCCGGCAACGAGGCGCGGGCCCACTCGCCCTCGCTGGTCATCTCGAAGACCCTTACCGCCAGGGTATCCCAGCCGAATGGGCGCATCAGCAAGGTGGCAGGCATTTCCTTGAGCACATCGACGAACACCAGCAACGCGGCGCTGAGGGCGCCAGGCACTAGCAGCGGTAGATACACCTTGAAAAACAAACCCATGCCACCCACACCCAGGCTGCGTGAAGCCTCTGGCAGCGATGGGCGAATACGCGCCAGGCTGCTCTCAAGCGGCCCATAAGCCACCGCGATGAAGCGCACCAGGTACGCCAGCAGCAACGCCGCCAGGCTACCCAACAGCAATGGCTTGCCTGCACCGCCCAACCACGCCGTCAGCGGTATCACCACGTGGTTGTCCAGGTAGCTGAAGGCCAGCATGATCGACACCGCCAGCACCGAGCCTGGCAAGGCGTAGCCGAGATTGGCCAGGCCGACGCCCGCGCGCACCCCCGCCGTAGGCGCCAGACGCCGAGCGAACGCCAGCATCAGGGCCACGCCAACGGTGATCAGGGCGGCCATGCTGCCCAGGTACAAGGTATGCAGCACCAGACCCACATAACGTTCGTCCAGATCATGCCGACCGCGCTGCCAAAACCACGCCAGCAACTGCAGCAGCGGGATGACGAATGCGCAGGCGAACACCAGCAAGCACCAAGCGCTGGCCAGCAGCGCCTTCAACCCGCGCAAGTGGTAAAGCGCCTGCCCGCGCGGGCGCTCATGGCCATGGCGGGTTGCCCCACGGGCCCGGCGCTCGCCGTACAGCACCAGCATCACCGCCAACAGCAGCAGGCTGGCCAACTGCGCCGCGCTGGACAGGCTGAAGAAGCCATACCAGGTCTTGTAGATGGCGGTGGTGAAGGTATCGAAGTTGAACACCGCCACTGCGCCGAAATCGGCCAAGGTTTCCATCAACGCTAGGGCAATACCAGCACCGATCGCTGGCCGCGCCATCGGCAGGGCAACCCGCCAGAAGGCTTGCAAGGGTGTCAGGCCAAGCACCCGCGCTGCTTCCATCAGGCCTTTGCCCTGGGCCAGGAACGCGGTGCGCGCCAGCAGGTAGACGTAGGGGTAGAACACCAGCACGAGCACGATGATCACCCCGCCCGTAGAGCGTACCCTGGGCAGGCGCATAGGCCCGAACGCCTCGCGCAGCGCGCTCTGCACAGGGCCTGAGAAGTCGAGCAGGCCGACGAAAACGAAGGCCAGCACGTAGGCCGGTATGGCGAAAGGCAGCATCAGCGCCCAGTCGAGCCAACGCCTGCCGGGAAACTCACACAGGCTGGTGAGCCAGGCCAAGCTGACACCGAGCAGGGTAACGCCGAAGCCGACGCCAAGCATTAGTGTCGCAGTATTGCCCAGCAGGCGGGCCATCTGGGTATCGAGCAGGTGCGACCAGATCTGCAGGTCGACCGACTGCCAGGACAGCAGCAGCACACTCAGGGGCAGAAGGACCAAAGCGGCGGTCAGGATGACCGGAAGGTACCAGCGACGTTGGAGGGTGTGGGGCAAGGCGATGGTCTCGGTTGCAATCGTTCGCGGGTAGCCCCACAGCGTACACCGCTACTCTTGGGGTTTACCCGCGAAAAGGCCCTGACAGGCCACGGAGTGGTCAAGCCTGGGGCTTAATTCCAGCCGGCACGATCCATCAGGCGAATGGCCTCGGCCTGACGCTTGCCGGCCACTTCCACCGCAATACTGTCGGCCTTGAAGCTACCCCAGGCCGCTACTTCGTCCGAAGGCTTGACCTTGGGGTTTGCCGGAAACTCCTGGTTGATGTCGGCGAACAGCTTCTGCGCCTGCTCGCCGGTCATCCACTCGACCAGTTCGATGGCGGCTTGCCGGTGAGGTGCATGCTTGGTCAGGCCGATACCGGACAGGTTGACATGCACGCCCCGGTCAGCCTGGTTGGGCCAGAACAGCTTCACCGGCAGTTGTGGGTTCTGGGCGTGCAGGCGGCCGTAGTAATAGGTGTTCACCACCCCTACATCGCACTGGCCAGCGGCGATTGCCTGGATTACCGCGTTGTCGTCGGAGAACACATCGGTGGACAAGTTGTTGACCCAACCTTTGACGATTTGCTCGGTCTTGGCCTCGCCATGGTTTTCGATCAGGGTGGCGGTCAGTGACTGGTTGTAGACTTTCTTGGCCGAGCGCAGGCATAGGCGGCCTTCCCACTGCTTGTCGGCCAGGGCTTCATAGGTGCTCAGCTCGGCCGGCTTGACCCGCTCGGTGGAGTAGACGATGGTCCGTGCCCGCAAGCTCAGGCCGGTCCAGTCATGGGACGAGGCGCGGTACTGGGGCGGGATGTTCTGGTCGATGGTGGCCGACTTGATCGGCTGCAGAATGCCCATCTGTTCGGCCTGCCAGAGGTTGCCGGCATCGACGGTCAGCAGCAGGTCGGCCACCCCGTTCTCGCCCTCGGCCTTGATGCGCTGCATCAGCGGGGCTTCCTTGTCGGTGATGAACTTGACCTTGACCCCGGTCTTGGCGGTGTAGGCGTCGAACACCGGCTTGATCAGCTCGTCGATACGCGAGGAGTACACCACCACTTCATCAGCCGCCTGGGCGGTGCCGCCAAGCAGGGACAGGGCCAGAGCGGCCAATAGGGGCTTGCGTGGCAACATGGAAAGCACTCCTGGGATCGTATGAGAGGCGCAAATGGTAGTGAATCCCATTATCCAGCTCATCTACCGAGCAGTTACCGGATGTTGCAGGCAGTCAGGACGCGGCCCTCGGCGGCCTCAAGCCTTAGCCAGCTCCGGCAGATCCCCGCTCAACCCCAAGGCCTGGCGCACGAACACTGCTTTTGCATCCGGCAACTGCTCCACAAGCTTCAAACCGGTGTTTCGCAGCCAGCGCAGCGGCAACCGGTCGTCCTGGAACAACCGTTCGAAGCCTTCCATCGCCGCCATCAACGCCAAGTTATGCGGCATGCGCCGGCGCTCGTAACGGCTGAGCACTTTCACATCGGCCAGGCGTTCGCCCCGAGCGCTGGCATTGCCCAACACTTCGGCCAGCACTGCGGCATCGAGCAAGCCCAGGTTGACCCCCTGCCCGGCCAACGGGTGAATGGTGTGTGCCGCATCACCAATCAGCGCCAGCCCTTCATCGACGTAGCGCTTGGCGTGGCGCTGGCGCAACGGCACGCACACGCGCGGGTCAGCTTCCAGCACACGCCCCAAACGCCCCTCGAAGGCGCGCTCCAGTGCCTCGAGGAAGGCCTGATCCCCCAGGGCCATGATCCGTTCGGCCTGCTCCGGCGTCGTGGACCAGACGATCGAGCACCAGTCCTGCTTGCCGTCACGGGACAACGGCAGGAACGCCAGGGGCCCATCATCGGTGAACCGCTGCCAGGCCGTGGCCTGGTGGGCGCTGCTGCAGCGCACACTGGTAACGATTGCGTGGTGCAGGTAATCCCACTCACGGGTCTGGCAGCCGGCCAGCTTGCGGACCGCCGAATGGGCGCCGTCGGCAGCCACCACCAGCGGCGTGCGTAGTTTGCGGCCGTCGGCCAACGTCAGCAGCCACTGGTCACCCGAACGGCGCAGCTGTTCCAGGCGGGCGTTGGGCAGCAGGCCGATGTCGCTGTCGTGCAGGCGCTCCAGCAGCCCGTCCTGCACTACACGGTTTTCCACGATATGGCCGAGCACCTGGGCATGTACGCTGGCGGCCGAGAAATGGATCTGCCCGGTGCCGCTGCCGTCCCACACCTGCATATCGGAATACGCCGACACACGCCGGCTGGCGATGCCGTCCCAAGCCCCCAAGCGTTCGAGGATCCGCTGGCTGGCCGCCGACAGGGCACTGACCCGCGGTTCGAACGGGGCAGCCTGATCGAACGGTTTGACCGAAAGCGGGCCGCCATCGAGCAGGATAATTTCCAGGCCGCTGTGGCGAAGCGCCAAGGCCAGGGCACTGCCGACCATGCCGGCACCGACGATCAACACATCTGCGCGCATTTCCATGCCTTACGCCTGCCTCGCTTGCGGCTTGAGCCGCACGTATAGGATTTTATCGACCCGTGCCACCAGCTCACCGGCTTCGTCACGGACATCGACCTGCACACGCGGCAGGTACTTCTTGCCGCTGGCGGTCTGCTGGCGGATTTCGCTCAGCAGCGCGTCATCGACATGGAATTGGGCATACACCGTGCCCTTGCCCGGCGCGATGAAATCGATACTGGCGGCCTTGTCCCAGACGATGTACTCGCGGCCCAGCTGCTCGATCAGCAACAGCATGTAGAACGGGTCGACCATCGAATACAGGCTACCGCCGAACTGCGTGCCGACGTAGTTTCGGTTCCAGCGGGTCAGTTTCATGCGTACCTTGACGCTGCGCATGTCCGGGCTGATGTGCTGGATGTGGATACCGGCACCCAGATAGGGCGGGTAAAGGTTCAGTAGCCAGCGCAGCATGCGGGCCCGGCGTGCCAGCCGGCGCGGGTTGCTCATGCGCGGCCCCGCTGGTCAGGGCGCGTACCAAGGCCCATGGCCTGGCGGGCGAACCAGCTTTTGGCCGGCGGCAGCAGGTCAAGGCCGAGCAGGCCGATATTGCGCCCGGCCGCCATCACGGGCTGGTTGCTGCCAAACAGGCGGGTGACCTGATCGGAGAAGCCGATGGTCAGGGCCTGATCGAAGCGCTGGCGCTGTTGATAGCCTTGCAAGCTCGCCAGATCGCCTGGATGCGAGGGGCCGGCCAACAAGGCCTCAGCCAGCGACTGCACGTCTCGCAGCGACAGGTTGAAGCCCTGACCGGCAATCGGGTGCAGGCTATGCGCCGCGTTGCCCAATACCACCAGGTGCGGCCGCACCTGCTCCTGGGCCTCGATCAAAGCCAACGGGTAGAGGTGCCGGGCACCGACCTGGCGCAAAGCGCCCAGGCGGTAGCCAAAAGCGTCTTGCAGCTCGCGCAGGAAGCTGCGCTCGTCGATATCGGCCAGGCGCCGGGCATCCATCCCTTGCCGCGTCCACACCAGCGCGCACCGGTTGTCAGGCAGCGGCAGCAGCGCCATCGGGCCCTGCTCGGTAAAACGCTCGAAGGCCTGCCCGCCATGGGCCTGTCCTGGGGTGATGTTGGCGATCAGCGCACTCTGCTCATACGGCGTACGACGCACATGAATACCCAGTTGCTCACGCAGGCCCGAGCGGCCGCCATCGGCCAGCACCGCAAGGTCGCATTCCAGGCTGGTGTCGTCGTCGAGCGACAGCCGGTAGCCACCCTCGATGGCCTGCATGGCTTTCACCTCAGCCGGGCAACGCCAGCTCACCACCTCGCGGTCCAAGCCTTGCCACAGGCATTGGCCGAGCCAGGCGTTCTCCACCACATAGCCCAAGGCAGGCACGCCCTCTTCCTTGGCATCCAGGCGGGTAGCGCCAAAGCGGCCACGGTCGGAAACCTGGATCTGACGAATGGGTTCGGCCCGCGGGCTGATGGTTTGCCACAGGCCAAGGTGCTGATAGATCTGCCGGGTGCCGAACGACAGCGCCGACGAGCGTGCATCGTAGCTTGGCTGAAAACTGTCGCCGGGAGCGAACGGCTCGATCAGCAGAATCTTCCAGCCGCGGGCTTTGGCGCCGGCCTGCAGAGCCAGGGCCAGGCTCGCCCCAACCAGCCCGCCGCCAATGATCGCCAGGTTGACTCGGTTCATGCTGCAGCCTTACGCGCGGCCTGCATCAGCGCCTCGATTTCGGCTACCGTGCGGGGCACACCCGAAGTGAGAATTTCACAGCCTTGCTTGGTCACTACCACGTCATCCTCGATCCTGATGCCGATGCCGCGCCATTTCTTCGCGACTGCTTGGTTATCGGCACCAATGTAGATGCCTGGCTCGACCGTCAGCGCCATGCCGGGCTCCAGCACCCGCCACTGGCCACCTACCTTGTACTCCCCCACATCATGCACATCCATGCCCAGCCAATGCCCGGCACGGTGCATGTAGAAGGCGCGGTATGCCTCGCTGTCGATCAGCGCCTGCACCTGGCCCTTGAGCAAGCCCAGCGCCACCAGGCCTTCGGTGATGACCCTTACCGTCGCCTCGTGGGCGTGGTTCCAGTGCTTGCCTGGGGCGATTTCGGCAAACGCGGCAGCCTGTGCCTTGAGCACCAATTCATAGATGGCTTTCTGCTCGGGCGAAAACTGCCCACTGACCGGGAAGGTACGGGTGATGTCGCTGGCGTAGCAGTCGATCTCGCAGCCGGCATCGATCAGCACCAGGTCGCCATCCTTGAGCGGAGCATCGTTCTGCTGATAGTGCAGGATACAGCCATTGCGCCCAGCGGCGACGATGGAGCCGTAGGCAGGCATTTTCGCGCCGCCCTTGCGGAACTCATAGTCAAGCTCCGCTTCGAGGCTGAATTCGTGCAACCCGGCCCGGCAAGCTTGCATGGCCCGTACATGGGCACGTGCGGAAATTTCTGCCGCGGCACGCATCACCTTCACTTCCGCTGCCGATTTATACAGGCGCATATCGTGCAGCAGATGATCCAGCGCAACGAACTCGTTCGGCGGCTGCGCGCCGAGGCGTGCCTTGGAGCGGATCACATTGATCCACTCCATCAGCCGGCGGTCGAACTCAGGGTTGCTGCCCATGGCGCTGTAGACCCGCTCACGGCCTTCGATCAGGCCGGGCAGAATCTCGTCTATGTCGGTGATCGGGAAGGCATCGTCCGCGCCAAAGTCACGGATCGCGCCTTCCTGGCCGGCACGCAGGCCATCCCATAGCTCGCGCTCGGGGTTGCGCTCGCGGCAGAACAGCACATATTCGCCATGCTCGCGCCCAGGGATCAATGCGATCACTGCCTCCGGCTCGGGAAAGCCACTGAGGTACTGAAAATCGCTGTCCTGGCGATACACATGCTCGACATCGCGGTTACGAATGGCCAGCGCAGCAGCCGGTAGAATGGCAATGCTGTTGGGGACCATCTGCGCCATCAGCGCCTTGCGCCGACGGGCATATTCGGCCTTGGGTATGCGGCTCATGGGCACAACTACCCCCAGTTGATCAGTGCAGCGAAGGTTTTGGCGCTGGCGCGGCGGGCGCGGCCAGTTCCGAATACAGCAAAAGCGGCGCTACGCGCAGGTATTCCATGACTTCCATGTAGTCGCTTTCGCCGTCTTCGGACTCTTCCAAGGCTTCCTGAACCTGGGAAATGGCCACCAGGTCCTGCAGTACTTCCTTGGCTTCGGTAGACAGGTCCTTGCCGCCGGCGTTCAGGCCAAAGCCTGTGATGAAACCCTGGCACCACTGGCCCAAGGCCTCGGCGCGGTCAGCCAGCGCGGCATCGTCGCCAGGCAGCAACAGAACGATCGCCATGTCATCGCTGGTCAGTTCACCTTTGACCATCTCCTGCAGGCCGATCAGGGCATTGCGCACGCTATCACCAGGTTCGGTTTCCAGCAGTTGGGCTGCATCGGCCAGCCAGGCCTCGGCATCGAACCCGGCACCGGCGCAGCTGCGCCCGATCAGCAGGCCGTGCAGCTCGGCAGGGGTTACAGGGTGACCATTGCTCGAAAGCAGCATGGCGAAGGCAACGTAGGGCGATTGAGTATTAGGCATGGTCGGCTAGGCGCCAGACGGCGCATTTGACTAGAATGAAGGCCTTGTATCCTAGCATCGGCAGGCGCGCCAAGACTATCGGCACTGGCCGCCGCTGCGCAGGGACAGGCATCATCGACGGGTGATTCACCACGGAGCGAAGCGAGTGCAACCCACGCAAGAGAACGACCTGCAAGCGCTGATGAGCCGGTTCGAGTTGCTGATTGAACGCGTCGAGCAACTAAAACGGCAAAATGCACTCTTAGTAGCTCAGGAAAAATCCTGGCGCGAGGAGCGCGCCCACCTCATCGAAAAAAACGAGATCGCCAAGCGCAAGGTCGAGTCGATGATTTTACGCCTGAAGGCCCTGGAGCAAGACTCATGAGTTCAAGCAATAGCGTCACCGTGCAGATCCTCGACAAGGAGTACTCGATCATCTGCCCGCCGGAAGAGCGCAACAACCTGGTCAGCGCAGCCCGCTACCTGGATGGCAAGATGCGCGAGATCCGTAGCAGCGGCAAGGTGATCGGCGCCGACCGTATTGCGGTCATGGCCGCGTTGAACATCACCCACGAGATGCTGCATCGCCAGGACGACCGGACTGCTGCACCGGTCGCGGGCACCAGCCGTGAACAGGTGCGCGACCTGCTGGAGCGGGTCGATCAGGCTTTGTCCGACGATGCGGGTACCAAAAACGGCTGAGATTGGTATACTGGCGCCACTCCCTGGGGGATGCGCCAGTCGGTTATGTCCCTGAGCCGATACGCACAACCACGGGGGTTGCACGCTGGGGCCGGTGTGCATGTCCGCCCGACGGAAAGCCTTAACGCCCCCTGCAATCTCCACCTTGAACTTTCGGGTTCAAGGGCTACACCGATAGCGGTCTTATCGGGGAGCCTGATTCTTCTTGCCCAGTGTTCAGCTGGGCAATTCGACAACTGGGATAGCCAGTGCCATGACTGAAACTGCGCCGCTCACCCGCCCCCAGCTTCGTCGCCTGCTTCGCACCGCCCGCCGCGCCCTCACCCCCGCTCAACAGCTTAAGGCCTCACGCGGCCTGTATCGCCAGCTGGCGCAGCATCCTTTGTTCCGACGCGCCCGGCATATCGCCCTCTACCTGCCCAACGACGGTGAGATCGACCCGCGCCTGCTGTTGCGCGAGGCCCAGCGCCGAGGCAAGCGCACCTACCTGCCGGTGCTGCATGCCTGGCCGCGTACCCGCATGGTGTTTCAGCGCTTCGACCAGGGCGAGAAACTCAAGCGCAACCGCTTCCGCATACCCGAGCCCTTGGCTGATCGCCGGCGCCAGCGGCCGATATGGGCGCTGGACCTGATCCTCTTGCCGTTGGTCGGCTTCGATGAAGTGGGCGGCCGGCTGGGCATGGGCGGAGGGTTTTACGACCGCAGCCTGGCTTACCAGGCACGTCGCAAGAGCTGGAAAAAACCGCTGCTGCTGGGGCTGGCCCATGAGTGCCAGAAGGTCGAGCGACTGGCGCAGGCCAGTTGGGATGTACCGCTGCAAGGCACGGTCAGCGACCGCAACTGGTACCTGGCGCCACACTGAGTGGCGCAGTACTGGAATTCAGCGACTTTGCGGGGCTGCGTCCACAGGTGCCTGGTAGGCGGTATCCAGCTTGCGCTCCCAGATCCCTTGGGCATAGCCAGTGGTGACGACGCCAAGACCGAAGATGAAGACCAGGATCCAGAGTAGATCCGGTTTGCGTTGATTCATCGAAGAATGCCCCCCTAGGCATACGTTCAGGCTCGGCGACCTTCTTGGTGCCGCCGGAGCGTCTAGCGTTAAAATCGGCGCATTCTCCGACAAGCTGAGTCATCACGCAAACGTTGACGCCAGCCGGCCGTCGGTTTCATGCAACAGGTTATTTCAAACCTTTTCAGGAGCAGTATCCATGGCCTATTGGCTAATGAAGTCCGAACCCGATGAGCTTTCCATAGAGGCTCTGGGACGCCTTGGTGAGGCTCGCTGGGATGGCGTTCGCAATTACCAGGCGCGCAATTTCATACGGGCCATGAGCGTAGGCGATGAGTTCTTCTTTTACCACTCCAGTTGCCCGCAGCCGGGCATTGCCGGCATTGCCAGGATTACCGCAGCCGCCTACCCAGACCCGACGGCGCTCGACCCAGAAAGCCATTACTACGACGCTAAGGCCAACCAAGAGAAGAATCCATGGAGCGCGGTCGACGTAGCGCATGTGAAGACATTCAGTAAGGTGCTGGGGCTGGGCTTGCTGAAACAGCAGGATGCGCTGGCGGAGCTTCCGCTGGTTCAAAAAGGCACACGATTGTCGGTGATGCCAGTGACCGAAGCGCAATGGGCGGCCATCATTAAACTGGCCAGTTGAGTTCGACTCACAAGCCTTAGGGGCTTTGCGAGCGAGCTCGGCGCGGGGGGGCGCGCCGGGCTTACAGGCTCTAGATTGCTAGCGCCAAAATCATTACTGCACAATCAAGTTATTGAACAGCAGGTCTTCGACGATTGGCTTGCCCTCTTCGGCCTCCATCACCTGTTGCACTTGCTTCAACGCCTCTTGGCGCAGCTTTTCCTTGGCATCGACGTTGCTCATGCTTTCCACGGTTTGCTGAGTGAACAGTGCCACCAGTTGGTTACGGATCAGCGGTTCATGATGTTTGACCGCAGCTGCCGCCGTATCACCCGTCACGCGCAGGGCTACATCGGCCTTGTACACGCGAAGCTTAGGGCCACCATCGAGGGCGTAGTTGCCGACGAAGGGCGGGGTGAGGGTTATGTAGGCAACCTTCGGCTCCCCTTCTTTGGCTTCCTCGGCCATGGCCGCTGCTGGCAGCATCAGCGCCAGTACCATCAAGATCCACGCTTTCACGAATTCGCTCCTAGAAACAGTTGGCGCCAGCTTACCCAGCATGCTTGGCAAACCCAAGCCCGGGCTTATGCCGACCCATCAGGGCCGAGCATGCTCGTTGCCCCGGCAAGCTGCCCTCCTACACTTATCGGCCACTACACGCAAAGGAATAGTCCCGATGAAAGCGGTGTTGTGCAAAACCCTCGGCCCGGCTCGCGACCTGGTACTGGAAGACGCAACCAGCCCGGTACCGAAGAAGAATGAGATCCTGCTCGATGTTCACGCTGCCGGGGTCAATTTCCCCGACACGCTGATCATCGAAGGGAAATACCAGTTCCAACCGCCCTTGCCATTCTCACCTGGCGGTGAGGCCGCAGGCGTGATTTCGGCAGTGGGCGAAAAAGCCGGCAGCTTCAAAGTGGGCGACCGGGTAATGGCTCTGACCGGCTGGGGGGCTTTCGCCGAACAGGTGGCGGTCCCGTTCTATAACGTCATGCCGATCCCCGAGCACATGGATTTCGCCACCGCTGCGGCCTTTGGCATGACCTACGGCACCTCGATGCACGCGCTCAAGCAGCGCGGCCAGCTGCAGCCTGGGGAAACCCTGTTGGTGTTGGGCGCCTCTGGTGGTGTCGGCCTGGCAGCGGTGGAAATTGGCAAGGCCATGGGCGCGAGGGTGATCGCAGCGGCCAGCAGCGCCGAGAAGCTTGCCATTGCCAAAGCTGCCGGAGCTGACGAATTGATCGACTATAGCCAGGCGAGCCTGAAGGACGAGATCAAGCGTCTGACAGGCGGCCAAGGCGCCGACGTGATTTACGACCCGGTCGGGGGCGAGCTGTTCGACCAAGCCGTGCGCGGCCTTGCATGGCAGGGACGGTTATTGGTGGTCGGGTTTGCCAGCGGGACGATCCCGCAAATGTCGGCAAACCTGGTGCTGCTCAAAGGGGCAGCAGTGCTTGGAGTGTTCTGGGGTGCGTTTGCCCAGCGGCAGCCGGAGGACAATGCAGCGAATTTCCGACAGCTGTTCGCTTGGCATGCCGAGGGCAAGTTGAAGCCCCTGGTGTCGAAAACCTATCCACTGGCTGAGGCCGGGGCGGCGATCGAAGCATTGGCGCAGCGCAAGGCCGTCGGTAAGTTGGTGGTGCTGGCCAAGTAATGCAGGCCCGGCCTCTTCGCGGGTGAACCCGCTCCCACGAGCGTTGCACATGGCTTGGGGTGAGCGCCAAGCCGGTGGGCGCGGCCTTAGCCGCGAATAGGTTCGTGCAGGTTATGGCAGCGCCTGAACCGGGCCTCCAGATTGCGATCGGGCATCTGGTGGCTGCGCAGCGCATTGAGGGTCTGTTCGACATAATCTTTAGTCGTACCATAACGCCCTTTGGCACTGGCCAGAATCTGGCTGAGCAAGGTGTCCGGGAGGTTTCCCGCATAGCAAGGCAAGTGCCGCTCCAGGACGAAGCCCAGTGCCTGCACTTTGCTGCCATCATCCAGCCTGCAGCTGAGCCAGTGCGGCCGGTAGGCCGGATAGGGCATTTCCCGTTGCCACAGCGCCATCAGCGACTCATCGAGATTGCTGTCCTCCAGACGGTAAGCGAACCCGCTGCAAGATCCGCCGCGGTCCAGGCCGAACACCAGGCCGGGCGTTTCCGGGGTGCCGCGATGTTCATGGGACCACAAGTACAACCCACGGTGATACCCATGCACGCGGGCTCGCTGCCGCTCGACGGACTGACACTCCGGTCGCCAGATCAGTGAACCGTAGGCAAACAACCACACAGGACCGCCTTCATGGCGAGACATGGTCATCTGCATGGAGTTGAGCAATTGCTCACGGGACAATTGCTGGCCAAAGTCCAGCGCCGGAGGATAAGTGATTCCCCAAGACAAACTTTCAAGTGCCGACATAAGCTGCCGCCATTATTCCCCGAGTGCTACACACGTAGCCAAAGACATGTAACAGACGCTCTGCGCCGCCGCGCCAAGGGCGCTTGCACTAACCATAGGATAGAACTGACAGAATGCTCAAGCCCTCGGGCGCAAGTTTCACGCAGGGTTCCGACGACTGGGAGTTAGTGTTGAGGATGCGTTGAAAGTTAGTGACTCAGGCGGTAACAATTACCGCCTTATACCCACTAGTTGCAACTTGGGTAATTAGCCGCGTGGGGCATAGGCGAATACATCGGCACGCATGCGGTGGGCATCCATACCCGCCTCTACCAGCGCATCGAGCGTGGCGTAGACCATGTTCGGCGAACCACTGGCATACACATGCACGGTGTTTAGATCCTTGACGTCCTCACAGACCGCTTCGTGCAGCATGCCGCAGCGCCCTTCCCAGCCGCACAGGTCACTGACCACCTTGTGCAGGAACAAGTTGGGCAAACGCTCCCATTCGGCCCAGTGTTCGATGGTATAGAAGTCCTCCGGCCGACGTACCCCCCAGTACAGGTGTACCGGGTGCTTGAAGCCCTGAGCGCGGCAATGCTCGACCAGGCTGTGCATCTGCCCCATGCCGGTACCTGCGGCTATCAGCACCAGTGGCCCGTCAGGCAACTCGGCCAAGTGAGTATCGCCAAAGGGCAGTTCGATGCGCGCCACCCGCTCTCGCTGAAGTTGCTCCAGCAACTGCAACGCACTGGTTTCACGACCCAGCACGTGCAGCTCAAGCTCGCGCCCGCAATGCGGCGCAGAAGCCAGCGAAAACGCCGCCTGCTTGCCGCCCTCGCGCTCGATCATCAGGTACTGCCCGGCATGATAGCGCGGCGGTCTGCCGGCCGGTGCTAGCAGGCGAACGCGCCACACATCGCCACCGACTTGAACGCACTCACTCACGCTGCACGCCAGCTTGCGCACCGGCAGCTCGCCCAAGGCAAGCACACCGTCCCAGAGCAACACACAGTCCTCCAAGGGTTCAGCGATGCAGGTGAACAACTCGCCGTGGTCGCGGACTTGGCCCTCCTGGCGCACGCGCCCTTCGACCAGCAATGCGGCGCAAACATGGCAATTGCCATTGCGACAGCTGTTCGGGCAGTCATAGCCCAGCCGCCGCGCTCCATCCAGAATCCTTTCCCCGGGTTCGAGCGCCAGCACCGCCCCGGACGGCTGCAACGTTACCTGCATCAATTTATTCCCAATTGATCCCACAGCTCATCGATGCGGCGGGTGACGGCCTCGTCCTTGACGATGACTCGGCCCCATTCGCGTGTAGTCTCGCCCGGCCACTTGTGTGTGGCGTCCAGGCCCATCTTCGACCCCAGCCCCGATACCGGGGATGCAAAGTCCAGGTAGTCGATCGGGGTGTTGTCGATCATCACCGTATCACGCTTGGGGTCCATGCGCGTGGTGATAGCCCAGATCACATCGTTCCAGTCGCGGGCGTTGATGTCATCGTCGGTGACGATAACGAATTTGGTGTACATGAACTGTCGCAGGAACGACCACACACCCAGCATCACGCGCTTGGCGTGGCCTGGATACTGCTTTTTCATGGTCACAACCGCCATGCGGTACGAGCAACCCTCAGGCGGCAGGTAGAAGTCGACGATCTCCGGGAACTGCTTTTGCAGAATGGGTACGAACACTTCGTTCAGAGCCACACCCAAAATGGCAGGTTCATCCGGTGGCCGGCCGGTGTAGGTGCTGTGGTAGATCGGTTTTTGCCGATGAGTGATGCGCTCGACGGTGAATACCGGGAAGCTGTCCACCTCGTTGTAGTACCCGGTGTGGTCGCCATAGGGACCTTCAGGGGCCATTTCGCCCGGGTGAATTACGCCTTCGAGGATGATTTCGGCGGTAGCCGGTACCTGCAGGTTACTGCCTCGGCACTTGACCAGTTCGGTGCGGTTGCCGCGCAACAGGCCAGCGAACGCGTATTCGGACAGCGTATCTGGCACCGGTGTCACGGCGCCCAGAATGGTCGCTGGGTCAGCGCCAAGCGCCACCGCCACGGGGAACGGCTGGCCTGGGTTCTTTTCGCACCACTCGCGATAATCCAGCGCACCGCCACGGTGGCTCAGCCAACGCATGATCACCTTGTTACGGCCGATCACCTGCTGGCGGTAAATGCCCAGGTTCTGGCGGTCCTTGTTTGGCCCACGGGTAACGGTCAGACCCCAGGTGATCAGCGGCGCCACGTCGCCTGGCCAGCAGTGCTGAATGGGCAGTTGGCCGAGGTCGACATCATCGCCCTCGACCACCACTTCCTGGCATACCGCGTCTTTGATCACCTTGGGCGCCATCGACACGACTTTCTTGAAGATCGGCAGCTTGGACCAGGCGTCTTTCAGGCCTTTTGGCGGCTCGGGCTCTTTGAGGAAGGCCAGCAACTTGCCGATTTCGCGCAGCTCGTCGACCGACTCGGCGCCCATGCCCATGGCCACGCGCTCAGGCGTGCCGAACAGGTTGCCCAGGACAGGGATGTCGAAGCCAGTGGGCTTTTCGAATAGCAACGCCGGGCCCTTGGCGCGCAGGGTGCGGTCGCAGACCTCGGTCATTTCCAGTACAGGGGAAATCGGAACCTGGATGCGCTTGAGTTCACCGCGCTGCTCCAGGCCACGAATGAAGTCGCGCAAGTCGCGATACTGCATGCTTGAGCCTCGTGTTGGCCGTATCGGTCGGGGTTGCAGAGTGTAGCGCCGTTCAGCATTCAATGGCCAAAAATGACTTGGGGCCGCTTCACGACCCTTCGCCGGTGACCCGCCCCCGCAAGGTAGGCACCGGCAGTTGGCCTGGTGCTATCGCTGCAAGAGCGGGATCACCCGCGAAGGGCTGCGCAGCAGCCCCATTCAATGCCTGAAACGTAAGCTTACTTGCGCTTCATCGACAGGAAGAACTCGTCGTTGGTCTTGGTCTGCTTGAGCTTGTCGACCAGGAACTCGATAGCCGCGATCTCGTCCATCGGGTGCAGCAGCTTACGCAGGATCCACATGCGCTGCAGCTCATCATCAGCGGTGAGCAGCTCTTCGCGGCGGGTACCGGAGCGGTTGATGTTGATGGCCGGGAACACACGCTTCTCGGCGATACGACGGTCCAGAGGCAGCTCCATGTTGCCAGTACCCTTGAACTCTTCGTAGATCACCTCATCCATCTTCGAGCCGGTTTCTACCAGCGCGGTGGCGATGATGGTCAGCGAGCCACCTTCTTCGATGTTTCGCGCGGCGCCAAAGAAGCGCTTGGGCTTCTCCAGCGCATGGGCATCGACACCACCGGTCAGCACCTTGCCGGAGCTTGGGATCACGGTGTTGTAGGCACGGGCCAGGCGGGTGATGGAGTCCAGCAGGATGACCACATCCTTTTTGTGCTCGACCAGGCGCTTGGCCTTCTCGATGACCATTTCGGCAACCTGCACGTGGCGGGTTGGCGGCTCGTCGAAGGTCGAGGCGACCACTTCGCCGCGCACGGTGCGCTGCATTTCGGTCACTTCTTCCGGGCGCTCGTCGATCAGCAGGACAATCAGGTGGCACTCAGGGTTGTTACGAGTGATGTTCGCCGCGATGTTCTGCAGCATGATCGTCTTACCGGCTTTTGGCGGAGCAACGATCAGGCCACGCTGGCCTTTGCCAATCGGGGCGCACAGGTCGATGACGCGGCCGGTGAGGTCTTCGGTGGAGCCGTTACCGGCTTCCATCTTCAGACGCTTGTTGGGGAACAGCGGCGTCAGGTTCTCGAACAGGATCTTGTTCTTCGCGTTTTCCGGACGGTCGAAGTTGATGGTGTCGACCTTCAGCAGGGCGAAGTAACGCTCCCCTTCTTTGGGTGGGCGGATCTTGCCGACGATGGTGTCGCCGGTACGCAGGTTGAAACGGCGGATCTGGCTTGGCGAGACGTAAATGTCATCGGGGCCGGCCAGGTAGGACGCATCAGCAGAACGCAGGAAACCGAAACCATCCTGGAGAATCTCCAGCACGCCGTCACCCGAGATCTCTTCGCCGCTCTTCGCATGCTTCTTCAGCAGGGCGAAAATCACGTCCTGTTTGCGCGAACGGGCCATGTTTTCGATGCCCATCTGTTCGGCCATTTCCAAAAGATCGGTAATCGGCTTTTGCTTGAGTTCAGTCAGGTTCATAAGGGGAATGACGTAATCATGTAAGAAGGGAGAATTAAGCTTTGGCTTAATGAGGCCGCGCCGCTAGATGGCGACAGGATCGCGTACTGATTCGAATTAGGGATGCTTCGGCGACGGCATGCAGAGGGCACTGGAGAAGCAGTGCGAGGCCGAATGTAACACTTGCTTTTTTCTGCGTCTAGTGCTCTGAAAAAGAAAAGCCCCGCATTTGCGGGGCTTTTCCATCACATCACAGGTGGGCGTCGAGGAACGCGGCCAGCTGCGATTTGGACAACGCGCCCACCTTGGTGGCTTCGACGTTGCCGTTCTTGAACAGCATCAGGGTAGGAATGCCACGCACGCCGTGCTTGGCCGGGGTTTCCTGGTTGTCGTCGATGTTCAGCTTGGCGACGGTCAGTTTGCCCTCGTAGGTGGCGGCGATGTCGTCCAGAACCGGAGCGATCATCTTGCATGGACCGCACCATTCAGCCCAGTAGTCGACCAGCACCGGGCCTTGAGCCTGCAGGACTTCGGCTTCGAAGGTGGCGTCGGTGACGTGTTTGATCAGATCGCTGCTCATGGATATCTCCAGGGTCGTAAGCAAAAAACGTGGCCCATGATAGCTGCACCCAAGCCCTACAGGAAGCCACGGACGATTGAGTGTAACTATAGTTGTGCAAGACCCCTCGAATCGAAACTGTCACACGAGTGTCATAGCATCGAATGGCACATTGCCTTGCATCAAGGCCCGGCGCAGTGCGCGTTGGCGTAAGCCAAGGATCGTGGCACGATTGCCGGGTTACCGACCGAGAACACACAGAATGCCGCAAACTTCCGCGAAGAACCTGTCTCTGATCGCCGCCATCGACCTGGGCTCCAATAGCTTTCACATGGTCGTGGCCAAGGCCCACCATACTGAGATCCGCATTCTCGAGCGGCTGGGCGAAAAGGTTCAGCTTGCCGCTGGCATCGACGAAGAGCGCAGGCTCAGTGAAGAAGCCATGGAACGTGGCCTGGAATGCCTGAAGCGTTTTGCCCAGCTGATCAACGGCATGCCGGCAGGCTCGGTGCGCATCGTTGGCACCAATGCCCTGCGAGAAGCGCGTAACCGCAACGTATTCATCCAGCGCGCCGAAGCTATCCTAGGCCACCCGGTGGAAGTCATCTCCGGGCGTGAAGAGGCGCGCCTGATCTACCTGGGCGTCTCGCACACGCTGGCCGACAACCCCGGCAAGCGCCTGGTCGCCGACATCGGCGGCGGCAGTACCGAGTTCATCATCGGCCAGCGCTTCGAGCCGCTGCTGCGCGAAAGCCTGCAGATGGGCTGCGTGAGTTTCACCCAGCGCTACTTCCGCGACGGCAAGATCACCCCGGCACGCTACGCCCAGGCCTACACCGCTGCACGCCTGGAGCTGATGAGCATCGAGAACGGCCTGCACCGCCTGACCTGGGACGAGGCCATCGGTTCATCCGGCACCATCCGCGCCATCGGCGCTGCGATCAAGGCTGCAGGCCTGGGCAATGGTGAGGTCAATGCCGAAGGCCTGGCTTGGGTCAAACGCAAGCTGTTCAAGCTGGGCGAAGCCGACAAGATCGACTTCGAAGGCGTCAAACCAGACCGGCGCACCATTTTCCCGGCGGGCCTGGCGATTCTCGAAGCGATCTTCGATGCCCTGGAACTGCAACGCATGGACCACTGCGACGGCGCACTGCGTGAAGGCGTGCTGTTCGACCTGTTGGGCCGCCATCACCATGAAGACGTGCGCGAACGCACCCTGAACTCGCTGATGGAGCGGTACCACGTCGACCAGGGCCAGGCCGCGCGGGTCGAGCGCAAAGCCTTGCATGCGTTCGACCAAGTCGCCGCGCAGTGGGACCTGAATGAAGGTAATTGGCGGGATCTTCTTAGTTGGGCGGCCAAAATTCACGAGATCGGCCTGGATATTGCCCATTATCACTACCACAAGCACGGCGCCTATCTAGTCGAGCATTCCGACCTGGCAGGCTTTTCGCGGGAAGATCAACAAATGATGGCGCTGCTGGTGCGCGGCCACCGCCGCAACATCCCCAAAGACAAGTTCGTGGAACTCGGCGATGAGGGCGTCAAGTTGCTGCGCCTGTGCGTGCTGCTGCGCTTCGCCATCCTGTTCCACCACATCCGGGGAACTCAACAGATGCCGAAGGTACAGCTCAAAGCGGATGAAGACAGCCTTGAGGTGGTGTTCCCCGAAGGCTGGCTGGAACAGAACCAGCTGACCCAGGCCGACTTCGCCAACGAGGCGCAGTGGCTGACCCGGGTCGGCTTCGTCCTCAGCGTACGTTGAGGACCGGGTTGCTCAGGCGCTCCAGCAGGGTCGCCTGAACGCTGCGCGGGTTCTGGTTGCCGGTCGGGGTGCTACGCACATAGCGCCCGTCAGGCTGCAAGGTCCAAGCATGGGTGTTGTCGGTCAGGTAGCCTTCCAGCTCCTTCTTCACCCGCAACAGCAGTTTCTTGCCCTCTACCGGGAAGCAGGTCTCGACGCGCTTGTCGAGGTTGCGCTCCATCCAGTCGGCGCTGGACAGGTAGATTTGTTCCTCGCCGCCATTGAGGAAGTAGAACACCCGCGTGTGCTCAAGGAAGCGGCCGATAATCGAGCGCACCTGGATGTTGTGGGAAACCCCCGCGATACCTGGGCGCAGGCAGCACATGCCGCGCACCACCAGGTCGATCTTCACGCCCGATTGGCTGGCCTTGTACAACGCTTTGATGACCTTGGCATCGGTCAACGAGTTGAACTTGGCGATGATGTGCGCAGGTTTGCCGTCCAGGGCGAACTGAGTCTCCCGGGCGATCATGTCGAGCATGCCTTTTTTCAGAGTGAATGGCGCATGCAGCAGTTTTTTCATGCGCAAGGTCTTGCCCATGCCGATCAGTTGGCTGAATAGCTTGCCGACGTCTTCGGTGAGGGCGTCGTCAGAGGTCAGCAGACTGTAGTCGGTGTACAGCCGCGCGTTCCCGGCATGGTAGTTACCGGTACCCAGATGCGCATAGCGCACGATCTCGCCCTGCTCGCGGCGCAGGATCAGCATCATCTTGGCGTGGGTCTTGAAGCCGACCACGCCGTAGATCACCACCGCACCGGCCGCTTGCAGACGGCTGGCCATCTGCAAGTTGGACTCTTCATCAAAGCGTGCGCGCAGCTCGATCACCGCAGTGACCTCTTTACCGTTACGCGCTGCATCCACCAAGGCGTCGACGATTTCCGAGTTGGCCCCGGAGCGGTACAGCGTCTGGCGTACCGCAAGCACGTGCGGGTCCTTGGCAGCCTGGCGCAGCAGGTCGATCACGGGAGTGAACGACTCGAACGGGTGCATCAGCAGAATGTCCTGCTTGCCGATGACACTGAAGATGTTGTCGGCATTTTGCAGCAGCTTGGGAATTGCCGGGGTGAACGGCGTGTATTGCAGCTCTGGGTGGCTGTCCAGGCCCGTGATGCTGAACAGGCGGGTCAGGTTGACCGGGCCATTGACCTGGTAGAGCTCGCTCTCGCTCAAGCTGAACTGCTTCAACAGATAGTCCGACAGGTGTTTCGGACAGGTATCGGCCACCTCCAGGCGCACCGCATCACCGTAGCGGCGCGAGAACAGCTCACCGCGCAGGGCCCGGGCAAGGTCGTCGACCTCCTCCGAATCCAGCGCCAGGTCAGCGTTACGGGTCAGGCGGAACTGGTAGCAACCCTTGACCTTCATCCCCTGGAACAGATCATCGGCGTGGGCATGGATCATCGACGACAGGAAGACGTAGTTGGCACCAGGGCCGCCGACCTCTTCAGGCACACGAATCACCCGTGGCAACAGGCGCGGGGCCGGGATGATCGCCAAGCCCGAGTCGCGGCCGAAAGCATCCACACCCTCGAGCTCGACGATGAAGTTCAGGCTTTTGTTCACCAGCAACGGGAACGGGTGGGTCGGGTCCAGGCCGATCGGGGTGATGATCGGTGCGATCTCGTCGCGGAAGTAGCGGCGCACCCAGGTCTTGAGCTTGGGCGTCCAGTAACGGCGGCGGATGAAGCGGATCGCGTGTTTTTCCAGCTCCGGCAGCAGCACGTCATTGAGAATCGCGTACTGGCGCTCCACCTCGAAGTGCACCAACTCGCTGATGCGTGCCAGGGCCTGGTGCGGCTGCAAGCCGTCGGCGCCGGCCAGCTCACGGGCAAAGTTGATCTGCTTCTTCAGGCCGGCGACGCGGATCTCGAAGAACTCGTCGAGGTTGCTGGAGAAGATCAGCAGGAATTTGAGGCGTTCGAGCAGCGGATACGACTCGTCCAGCGCCTGCTCCAGCACGCGGATGTTGAATTGCAGCTGCGAAAGTTCGCGATGAATGTACAGGCTGCTGTCGTCCAGGCTTGGTACGGCGATGGCCGGGGCAGGCGCTGCGGCCGGGGCTGCGGCTTCGACCACAGGCTCGGCAACCTCGGGCAGGTCCGGCGGGGTCTGCATCATCTCTTCGGGGACTGCCTGGGCGTCCTTGATCGCGACAGGGGTTAGCACTTCATTATTCATCTGACGTTCCTGAGGACGTTAACGCCCTATGATCAATTGAGCGGCAAGATAAGCGTCCATTATGACGGCTGTGTGACAGCTTCGCGCAAGGCGCGACTTGAAGCTGTCGGTATTGTCTGTGTAGGAAATGTTCACGTCGAGACACATTTGGACACTTTCCCGAACGCGCGCGAAGGGGTAGGCTGCGCGTTCATTTCGCCAGCACCTCAGAAAATGCTCCAACAATTCCTGCAGGATTTCGGCTACTTTGCCCTTTTTCTAGGCACCTTCTTCGAAGGCGAGACCATTTTGGTACTTGCAGGGTTCCTCGCGTTCCGCGAATACATGGACATCAAGCTGGTGGTGTTGGTGGCCTTTTGCGGCAGCTACGCTGGCGATCAGCTGTGGTATTTCATGGGCCGGCGCCACGGGCGCAAGATCCTCGCGCGCAAGCCGCGCTGGCAAGCCATGGGTGACCGTGCGCTGGAGCATATCCGTCGCCATCCGGACATCTGGGTGCTGAGCTTTCGCTTCGTCTACGGCCTGCGCACGGTCATGCCGGTAGCCATCGGCCTGTCCGGTTACTCGCCGCGCCGTTACTTGCTGCTCAACGGTATAGGTGCCGCAGTCTGGGCGTTGGCGCTGGGCCTTGCCGCCTACCATTTTGGCGCCATCCTCGAAGGCATGCTGGGCAGCATCAAGAAGTACGAGCTATGGGTGCTCGGCGCCCTGCTGTTGCTGGGCATCCTGCTGTGGTTGCGCCGGCGCTTTCGGACCCTGCGCGCCGAGCGCCGCGCTGCGGCACAAGAGCAGGCCGACAACGCTGAGCAGCAAGTAGCCGCCCAGAAGCAGCCAGAACACGGGCAAGACCACCGCTAACCCCAGGGTGGCGGCCAGGTATAGCGCCGGCGCCAACGTGAGCAAGCGCACCAACTCCAGGCCCAGTGCCCACGGCCGATTTTCCAGTGCCGCGCCCAACACGAACAAACCAAAGGCCATCAGCGCCCAGCCCAACACCAGAGCGGCAAGGGGTACGCGTTCGGCCACCTCCATCAAGTAGCTGCCCAAAGCGATGTAAGCCAAGAACTGCACCGCAACGTACACCTGCCACGCCCGGCCCAGTGCTACTTCGAACTTGTGGAACAACGCCAGGTTCTGCTGAGCCTGTGGATAAGCGGCCGCGACATCGGCCGGACGCCAGCCAGTGGGCATGAACCAGATACGTAGCTTGTCTTGCCAACGGCGTGTACGGCGGGCATCGCTGCACAGTTGAGCATAGAACTGCAGGTTCGCCCACAACGGGTTCCAACTGGCCAAGGGCGTGGTCACACCGAACACCACCGGTTCGTGCGGGTCTTCTTCCTTGAAGGTGCCAAACAGACGGTCCCAGATAATGAACACACCGCCATAGTTGCGATCCAAGTAAGCAGGATTCTGCGCATGGTGAACGCGATGGTTGGACGGCGTGATCAACACCCACTCAAGCCAACCGAGCTTGGGAATGTGGCGGGTATGTACCCAGAACTGGTACAGCAGGTTCAGCGACGCCACGGTGACAAACACCACAGGTGGCACGCCAAGCAACGCCATGGGCCGATAAAAGATCCAAGAAAAAAGGAAGCCGCTACTGGTCTGGCGCAGCGCGGTGGTGAGGTTGTACTCCTCGCTTTGGTGATGGACCGAATGCGCCGCCCACAGCACGTTACGTTCATGGCCCAGGCGATGCAGCCAGTAGTAGCAAAGGTCATACAGGACGAAGGCCAGCAGCCACACCCAGCCGCTGTTCTGGGGCAGGCGCAGTACCGCCAGATGCTCCCAGGCCAGTGCATAGCTCAGCAGCCCTACACCTTTGGTCAACAAGCCGGTGGTGGTGGACAGCGCACCGGTACTGAGGCTGTTGATCGAGTCGGCCAGGGTGAAGTTGCTTTGCTGGCGCACACGGTCGGCGAGCAGCTCCAGCGCAATCAACACGAAGAAGAACGGCACGGCCAGCAGAATCAGATCCATGGGCAACGCTCTCGTAGTTCATTCACACAGAGTAGGACGCGCCCCCAGTAATCCCTATGGCCACATCTGCCAAACTAAGGGACATTTAGCACCTCGAAAATGGAGTAATGAGCATGACCAAGAAAGTAGCGGTGATTCTTTCCGGCTGTGGGGTGTACGACGGTGCCGAAATCCACGAAAGCGTGATCACCCTGCTGCGCTTAGACCAGCGCGGTGCGCAGGTGCAGTGCTTTGCGCCCAACGTTGCGCAGATGCACGTGATCGACCACCTGACCGGTCAGGAAATGCCCGAGTCACGCAATGTGCTGACTGAATCTGCGCGCATCGCCCGTGGGGAGGTCAAAGATATTCGCCAAGCCAGGGCCGAGGACTTCGACGCGCTGATTGTGCCGGGCGGCTTTGGGGCTGCGAAGAATCTGTCCGACTTTGCCGTACAAGGCGCGGAATGTACCGTGAATCCGGAGGTGCTGGCGCTGGCCGAAGCCTTTGCCGAAGCGTGCAAACCAGTCGGTTTGATCTGTATCTCGCCTGCATTAGCGGCGAAGATCTATGGCCCAGGTGTGGTCTGCACCATCGGCAATGACGAAGGCACCGCAGCGGCTGTGGAAAAAATGGGCGCCAAGCACGAGCAGTGCGATGTGCACGACATCGTCGAAGACACCCAGCGCAAGCTGGTGACCACCCCTGCCTACATGGTCGCCACGTCGATCAGCGAAGCAGCCAGTGGTATCTACAAGCTGGTTGACCGAGTGCTGGAACTGACCCACGAAGGGGAGTGATCAGCCCCTACTCAGGCGGGTAAGAATTCGGTCCAAGGCATTGGCGAACGCCTGCTTTTCGCGTTCGCCATAGGGCGCCTGCCCGCCCCCGACCTGGCCCTGCTCACGCAATTCGGTGAACAGGTTACGCACCGCCAGGCGCTCGCCCATGTTGCGTTCATCGAACTCGCGGCCACGCGGGTCCAGGGCGGCCACCCCCTTCTTGATCAGGCGGTCAGCCAGCGGCACGTCGCTGCAGATCACCAGTTCACCAGGCACGGCGTGCTCGACCAGATAATCGTCGGCGGCGTCCATGCCGCTAGGGACCACGATCAGGCGCACGATCGCGAAGGCCGGCTTGGCTACGGCCTGGCCGGCCACCATCACTACCTCCAGCTGGCGCTTGAGGGCGAATTTGACGATCAGGTCCTTGGCTGCCTTTGGGCAGGCGTCGGCGTCGATCCAGATGCGCATTGTTTTAGATACCTTCATGACTGCGCCAGCTCCTTCGCGGGTGACCCGCCCAGCAGGACTGCGCATGCTTTTAGACCAGCGCCAACCTACAGAAGCGGCGTTAACCGCGAAGATGCCAGCAGTCTCAACCTTCAAACCACAGCCCGGCGCTTTTCGGCCAGGCGACTGCGGCCATACAACACCACAATGGCCAGCAATGCCACTGCCTGAGCACTGAGTGAATACACGTCAGGGTGAATACCCAGCCAGTCGAACTCGAAGAACGCCATCGGCCGCGTGCCCAGCACGCCCGCCTCTTGCAGCGCTTTCACGCCATGCCCGGCGAAAACCACCGACAAGGCACACAGCAGCCCTGCGTTGATGCTGAAGAACAACGACAATGGCAGCTTCGCCGAGCCGCGCAAAATAACCCAGGCAAGGCCTACCAGCAGCACCATCGCCGTGGCGCCGCCCGCCAGCACCGCTTGATGCCCAGCAGGGCCAGCCTGCAGCCACAGGGTTTCGTAGAACAGAATTACCTCGAACAGCTCACGGTACACAGAGAAGAACGCCAGCACGGCGAAGCCAAAGCGCCCCCCTCCACTGACCAGGCTGCTCTTGATGTAATCCTGCCAGGCAGCGGCATGCCGACGGTCGTGCATCCACACGCCCAGCCACAGCACCATCACGCTGGCGAACAAAGCGGTGCTACCTTCCAGCAGTTCGCGCTGAGCGCCACCAACGTCGATCACATAGGCAGCCACAGCCCAGGTGGCGAAGCCTGCAACCAAAGCCAAGGCCCAGCCGATGTTAACGCTGCGCATGGCCGAGTGCTGGCCGGTATTGCGCAGGAAGGCCAGAATTGCAGCCAGCACCAAAATGGCCTCAAGGCCTTCACGCAGCAGGATCAGCAGGCCGGAGACGAAGCTCAGGGACCAGCTCAGGCCATCGCTACCCAGCAGCTTGGCGGCTTGGTCGAGCTTGGCCTTGGCTGCAGCCAGACGCTGCTCGGCCTGGGCCACGGGCAACCCATCCTGCAGCGACTGGCGGTAGGCCATCAGGGCTCTTTCGGTACTTTTACGCGCGTCGGTGTCGATGTTGTCCAACGAGCTCTCGACCAGTTCGAAGCCTTCAAGGTAAGCCGCTACCGAGAGGTCGTAAGCCTGGTCATGGTCGCCCGCACGGTACGCCGCCAGGCTCTTGTCCAGGGTACTGGCGGTATATTCAAGCAACTGCGCCGGGCCGCGTTTGACCTGGGGCGGCTGAGCGCGCTGGGCGCGGAACGCTTCCAGGGCAGCAGCGCCCTCAGCGGCGGCGATTTCGGCAGGGGTCTGGCGGGCCAGGTCGGCGATGTTCCAGGTCTTAGCGCCCTTGGCCGCTTCTGGCTTGGCGCTGAAGCTGGCGATGTAGGCCGCCACGTCCCACCGCTGGCGTTCGTCGAGCTGGTCAGCGAACGATGGCATTTCGGTACCGTCGATCCCCAACGCCAACGTGTTGTAAAGGTCGAAAAGGCTCAGTTGATCCATGCGTTCAGTGTTACGCAGATTCGCTGGCGGGGGCTCCAGGCCTACCCCAGCAGGGCCATCACCGGCGCCGCTGGTGCCATGGCAGATGGCGCAGTTCTGCGCATACAGCGCAGCGCCTCGGGCAGCGTCCGGGGTGATGACGGGAGCCTGGCTGACCTCGTAGGCCACCGCCAGGCGCGCGCCCAACAGGCGTGCCTGCTTGGCCACCGCCGGGCCGTCCTGGCGCTGATCGATGGCTTGGCGCAACTCTTGTACGCCTTGCTGCAAACCGGCGTGCTCAGGGTTGTCCGGCAGGCCTTCGATCAAGTCCGCCAGCACACTGCTGAATTCCTGCTGCTCACGGTATTCGCCATCATCGACCACCTTGCCGTTGGCAACGGTTGGGGGGTAGTCGGCACCGATGTAATCCAGCAGATGCAGGGCCTTGGCGGCTTCGGCGGGGGCTTGGGCCTGCGCCTGGGCGCTGCATAACGCCAGCACCGGGCCAAGCAATACGGCCGGCAGCCAGGCGAGCAGACGGGAACGGGTTTTCATGGCCAGTCTCGGAGGGAATGCGAAAGAGAACATTGTTCACTTCCACTTTGCTTCTCTCAAGGGCCGAGATCGTATTTCATGAAAAATCTTGCGACAAATCAGATGAACTGAAAGGCGACAAAAGCGTGAACGGGTTGAAGCTGGTCTGTCCTCGCCATCACGCGAATAAAGCAAGGCTACTTAAATCACCCCCTTGACGGCGTTAGACTGACCAAATTGCCTACAACGTTCCAATTGGAGAACGCTCATTGGAAGACCTCAACTCGCTCTACTACTTCACCCAAGTCGTCGAGCACGGTGGTTTTGCACCGGCCGGGCGGGCGCTGGACATGCCAAAGTCCAAGCTCAGCCGGCGCATCGCTGACCTTGAGGAGCGCCTGGGCGTGCGGCTGCTGCACCGCACCAGCCGCCATTGTTCATTGACCGAGATCGGCCAGGCCTACTACAACCGCTGCCTGGCCATGCGCGTGGAGGCCGAAGGCGCTGCCGAGATCATCGAACGCAACCGCAGCGAGCCGCGCGGGCTGGTGCGCATCAGTTGCCCAACCACCCTGCTCAATGCCTGGGTCGGGCCGATGCTGACCCGCTACATGCTCAAGTACCCGCAGGTGGAGCTGTTCATCGAGAGCACCAACCGGCGCGTAGACCTGCTGCACGAGGGCTTCGACATTGCGCTGCGGGTGCGCTTTCCGCCGCTTGAAAACACCGACATGGTGATGAAAGTGCTAAGCAATAGCACCCAGTGCCTGGTCGGGCACCCGCGCTTGCTGGCTGAACTGCCCGAAGGCTTCGTGCCGCAGCAACTGGGCACGCTGCCTAGCGTTCACTGGGGCGGGGCGCAGCGGGAGTACCAGTGGGAATTGTTCCAGGGCGAGGCCAATAGCCGCAGCATTGTCATCGCGCACACCCCGCGCATGGTCACCGACGACCTGTTCGCCTTGCGTCACTTCGTGCTGGCCGGTGTGGGCATCGCCCACTTGCCAACGGTGGCCGTGCGCGAGGACCTGGCGGCGGGCCGCCTGGTGGAGCTGTTGCCAGGCTGGCACCCGCGCTGCGGCATCGTCCATGCGATCTTCCCATCGCGGCGGGGCTTGCTGCCTTCGGTGCGGGCACTGATCGATCACCTGGCCGAAGAATTCGCCCTCAGCGACATGGCTTGAAAAGGCTGGCAGAACGCAAAGGGGGCCGGTGAAGGCCCCCACTACCACTGGTTCAGAAGGCGAAACAGGAGCAACCCAACGCGCCCCAGAAGCCTTGGAAGTCGTTGATCGGTACGCTCGAATGCCGCGCCTTTTCATGGCTGTGGGCATGTACCCCACAAGGCCCGACACACTGGTGCGCCACCGCTGCCAGCGAAGGTGTGCCTACCCGCCAATGCCCTGGCACCTTGGTCACCGGGGACCATTCCGGCAGCACTGGCACCTGGGCCGGGCCGAGCTTGTCGAACTCGGCAGCGGCGTACACCACCTTGCCGTCGACGATGGTCAGCACCGACTCGATACCCTTGATCGCCTCTTCTTCGACACTGAAGAAGTCCAGCGACAATGCCGCGAGGTCCGCAAGCTGGCCAACCTTGATCTGGCCTTTCTTGCCCTGCTCGCTGGAGAACCAGGCACTGCCCTGGGTAAACAGCTGCAAAGCGGTGTCGCGGCTCAGGCCTTGCGGGTAAAGCTCCATGCCGCCGACTGTCTTGCCGCTGACCAGCCAGTACAACGAAGTCCAAGGGTTGTAGCTGGACACACGGGTCGCATCAGTACCTGCACCGACCGGCACGCCCATGTCGAGCATGCGCTGGATGGGTGGGGTCTGCTCGGCGGCCTTGGCACCGTAGCGGTCGACGAAGTACTCGCCCTGGAAGGCCATGCGGTCCTGAATGGCAATACCGCCGCCCAGTGCCCGCACGCGCTCGATGTTCTGCGGGGTGATGGTTTCGGCATGGTCGAAGAACCACGGCAGGCCATTGAACGGGATGTCGCGGTTGACCTTCTCGAACACGTCGAGCATGCGCGTGATCGATTCGTTATAGGTCGCGTGCAGGCGGAACGGCCAACGCTGCTCAACCAGGTGGCGCACCACCGGCTCCAGTTCTTCTTCCATGGTTTGCGGCAGGTCCGGGCGTGGTTCGAGGAAGTCCTCGAAGTCGGCGGCGGAGAACACCAGCATCTCGCCAGCGCCATTGTGACGCAGGAAATCGGTGCCGCTGTGCAACTTGACGCTAGAAGTCCACTTCCTGAAGTCGTCCAATTCTTCCTTGGGCTTTTGAGTGAACAGGTTATAGGCAATGCGCACGGTCAGCTGGTCTTTGTCGGCCAGCTCCTGAATCACCGAGTAGTCGTCGGGGAAGTTCTGGTAGCCGCCGCCGGCGTCGATGGCGCTGGTAAGGCCCAGGCGGTTCAGTTCGCGCATGAACTGGCGGGTGGAGTTGACCTGGTACTCCAGGGGCAGCTTCGGCCCTTTGGCCAGGGTGGCGTAGAGGATCATCGCGTTGGGGCGCGCGATCAGCATGCCAGTGGGGTTGCCGAACTTGTCACGCTGGATTTCACCACCCGGCGGGTTGGGGGTGCTTTTGTCGTAGCCAACCGCCTTGAGCGCGGCGCGGTTGAGCAGTGCACGGTCATAGAGGTGCAGCAGGAACACCGGGGTGTCGGGCGCTGCCTGGTTGATCTCTTCGAGGGTCGGCATGCGTTTTTCGGCGAACTGGAATTCGTTCCAGCCACCGACCACCCGCACCCACTGCGGAGTCGGCGTGCGCGCTGCCTGGTCCTTGAGCATGCGCAGGGCATCGGCCACCGACGGCACGCCTTCCCAGCGCAGCTCCAGGTTGTAGTTCAGTCCGCCACGTATCAGGTGCAGGTGCGAGTCGTTAAGCCCCGGTATCACCCTACGCTGCTTGAGGTCGATGATCTGTGTGCCACTACCCTTGTGGGCCATGGCCTCAGCGTCGCTACCCACGGCGATGAAGCGGCCTTCCTTGATGGCGACGGCGGTAGCAGTGGGGTTTTCGCGGTCAACGGTGTGCAGTTTGCCGTTGAACAGAATCAGGTCGGCGGTCATGGAGCCTCCTCGGGTAGATGTGCAGTGGGTTGTAGCAGGCTAGCCCAGCTCAGGTGCGCTGCTGGCCGAACCGGTAAATGGGCCGCAATGCGGCCCGGTGCCCTCAGCGGCTGAGGAATGCCAGCAAGTCTTGATTCAGTTGCTGGGCATGGGTAACCGCGAACCCGTGCGGCGCCCCGGCATACACTTTCAGCTGCGCTCCTGGGATCATCTGTGCGGCCTGCTTGCCGGTGGTTTCGAACGGCACGATCTGGTCGTCATCGCCGTGGATCACCAGGGTTGGCACATCGATCTTGGCCATATCTGGACGGAAGTCGGTTTCCGAGAAGGCTGTCACGCAATCCAGCGTGCCCTTGATCGAGGCCATCAGGGCAATGTTCAAGGTCTGGGTCTGTACCCCTTGGGAAACCTGCTGGCCATGGTTGATGCCATAGAACGGCGTAGCGAAATCAGCGATGAACTGGGCACGGTCGGCCAGCAAACCCTCGCGAATGCCTGCAAATACCGAGGGGTCGACGCCCTCGGGATTGTCATCGCGCTTACCGAACACAGGAGTCACCGCACCGAGCAGCACCAACCCGGCCACCCGCTCGCTACCGTGGCGGGCGATGTAGCGGCTTACATCCCCACCGCCCATGGAAAAGCCCACCAGGGTTACATCGCGCAGGTCGAGGTGTTCGATCAGCTCGGCGATGTCGTCGGCGAAAGTGTCGTAGTCATAACCGGTCCAAGGCTGGCTGGAACGGCCAAAGCCACGGCGGTCGAACGCGATGGTGCGGTAGCCCCGGCTGGCCAGGAACTCCATCTGCGAATCCCACATGTCAGCGTCCAGTGGCCAACCGTGGCTGAACAGCACCGGCTTGCCAGTGCCCCAGTCCTTGTAATAGAGGGAAGTGCCATCGCGGGTAACGAGAGTGGTCATGTCGATATCTCCTTGCAGGTTTGAGGGCTAAGGCGGCTTAGCCGCGCAGCCAGTTGGCACAGCGACGGGTGGCCCACGGCATGATGTAGAACACCACGGGCAGGATGACGAACAAGTTACCGATCAAATTGCCGAGAACCGGGCCGCCCAACAGCGGGAAGCGGGCGAACAACGGCGCCAGCAACTGCGGCACCACCAGGGTCATCGGGCAGATCACCAGGTAGGTCAGCAGCGCCTGCTTCCAGCGCGGCGGTTGGGCCGAATTGACGCTCGGCGGGGTGAACCAGAACTCCGGGTCTTCATGAACCTGGGTGTGATCGCCCCCATCGAGCAACGGCAGTACCTCATCGACCAGCGCCTGACGCTCTTGCGAGTTGACCCAAGCCTGCAGCTGGCTTGCATCGGCAAAGCGCACTACGGTGGTGAAGTGTAGGCCGCCTGCATCGGGTCGGATGACATTGACGTCCAGATGCCCGGGCTGGCGGCGAGCGGCGCTGACGGTGCGCTTGAGCCACGCCTCGTATTCACTCAGTGATTCGGCGCGCGCCTTGTGCTGGATGACCAGGGTCACCACGTTGCGATTGTCTTGGAATGCGGTGTTCATCGGCGTTCCTCGGGATGACTTGCCCGCATCCACTGGGCTACGGCGCACGGGCGGTAGATCTGCTGAGTGGGTGGCCGCTGTCGGGCACCGTATGGCGGTGCCCGCTGGCGGTCGGCTTACTTGCCGGCGTTGAAGGCGTTGTAGCTGGTCATCAGGTTGCGGTAGTCCGGGATGTGGTTGGAGCACAGCGCTGCCAGCCCCTCGACATCGTTGCGCCAGTCGCGGTGCAGCTCGCAGGCCACGCCGAACCAGGTCATCAGTTGCGCACCGGCCTGGCTCATGCGGTCGTGGGCAGCATCACGGGTCATGGCGTTGAAGGTGCCCGAGGCATCGGTGACCACGAACACATCGAACTCTTCCTCCAAGGCCGACAGCGCCGGGAAAGCCACGCACACTTCAGTCACCACGCCAGCGATGATCAGCTGCTTCTTGCCGGTGGCCTTCACTGCCTTGACGAAATCTTCGTTGTCCCAGGCGTTGATCTGGCCAGGGCGGGCGATGTACGGGGCATCCGGGAACAGTGCTTTCAGTTCCGGTACCAGCGGGCCATTGGGGCCTTGCTCGAAGCTGGTGGTGAGAATGGTCGGCAGGTTGAAGAACTTGGCGAGGTCTGCCAGGGCCAGCACGTTGTTCTTGAACGCATCTGGCTCGATGTCGCGGACCAGCGACAGCAGACCAGCCTGGTGGTCGACCAGCAGTACGGCAGCGTCGTCTTTGTTCAGGCGGTTGTATTTGAAGTTGGTCATGGTGGTAGCTCCTAAGGATTTGCTTGTCGGTAAGTTGGGTGTTTCGCGTTGATGGGAGAAGATTAAAACCAACACCTTTTGGCCGATAGACCATGTTTTTTGGCTTTAGCGTTCCATTTAAGGAACGATGGATTGGCGTTAGTTTTGCCTGCCTCGCGAGAACGTCGGCACACATAGCAACAGCTCGCGACATCCAATCCCTCGAATGCTGTAGGACATTTCCGAAACTGCCCCTACCCCGAAAATAACGGCCTCCTGGCTGCTAGGTTCCAGGCTTCCATCTTCAAAACAGAGGTGAGCCATGAGCCAACGCATGAACATTTTCGGCCGGGGTCAAGGCCTGGACGGCGACCAAACCACCACCGGCGCCGTCTGTATTGCCGGTAAGGCCAGGGGCCGCGTCCACGGCAGTGACTGGCTGCTCACAGGCGACCAGACCACCGCCTGCCCGCGCTGCGGTGAAGCGGGTACCATCATCGAAGGCGAGCCACGCTGGAGGCAGGACAACATCCCCACAGCTTTGGATGGCGCCCTGGTGAAGTGCGGGTGTCCGCTGGGCGACAATCGTGTCATTGCCCCGCTGCACCAACGCCCCGCTCCCCGCCAAACGCCTGCGCCGACAGCCGCCTTTGAGGCGCCTGCACAAGCCCGCGCCAATACGTCCGTGAGGGAGACCTACTCGCCCCAGACACTCCAGCCATCGCCGGTATCGCAAGGCATGGAGCCTGGCTTCTATATCATCCCGCGTTGCATGACGTACCAGGAGCTCCTGCTTGAGCTCGGCGCGCCACAGGCCAACCTGCCGCGCTCGCTTCTGGAGCGCCTGAATCCGACCTATCAGCAGGGGTTCAAGGCGGGAGAGATCTTCGTGATCGGCGACGGCCTGAGTCGACCGGTCTGTACCCAGGAAGAGTTGCATGCGATGAGCGCGGCGAAACAGGCGCGGGAGGCGTTGGCGAGCCTGACGCCGGAAGAGGCGGAATTCATGGTGCGGCATCAGGCGGAAATTGCAGGGTGGCTCAGCGAAATTAGCCTCTCAGTCGGAGTGAGTGAAGCGATGATGGCAAAGTCGCTGGGCGACATAACCCTTATCTTGCGAAAGATTGAAGAGTTGCATCAGCAGCAATTTGCCAAGCACGGACACCTGCGGAGTCGTGGGTTTTTCGCCGAACGCATGAAGCTGCTCAAACAATTAGATACGGCCCTCAAAGCAACCGTGCTGAACAAGCGCCTTGACCTTGGCAATTATGAAAGGTTGCGTCGGGATTTGGGCATCTCATCAAAAAGCCTGGTTCATCACTGGAGCAAAGCAGGGACACCTGGCCAGATCCCCGGATACTCAAAACACCTGGATAAACTGGCAAGCATTTCCAAGTATTTGAAGGCAGGGGGGCGTATAGGCATTGGCATTGGTGGTGTTGGCTCGGTAGTGAAAATTTCCGACGTGTGCCGAGCGGGCGATGCCAGGGCCTGCGAAAAAGTCAAAGTTACTGAGGCAGGGAATTTCTCCGGTGGCTTGGCCGGGGGCTGGGCTGGAGGCAAGGCGGGAGCTAAAGCTGCTGCAAAAGTTTGCTGGAGAATCGGACATCCTAAAGCCGTGTTCATATGCGGAATAGCCATAACCGGGGCGGGAGCTTACCTCGGAAGCACTAAAGGGATGAAGTACGGCGAGGAATTTTCGGACCTGATCTTCGAGACGCTTCACGATGACTGATCAACTCGACGTCAAAGTTAAGCTTTTTTTACTGGCCGCTCCATTCTGTCTCAGCTTGATCGGGCTTTCATTAGATCTCTATATTGCCTGCAGCCGGGATTTCAAAGTAATGACTTCAGCACTTCAAAGGAGTGACTGCCTACCCTTTGCGAAATTTTTGTATGGGCAGCAAGGCTTAAGATCCAAAACCCTCATCATCTCCGTGATATCAAGCGAGCTTATGTTCCCTAACGCCAGAATTCGCCGAGGATCACTGGATGCTCAGGACTATCTAGAATTCCCCAAAGGTCTGAGAACAAGGTTGGTCATCGCCGCTTGGTTTAATATAGCTGGCTTCACTTGGCTGATCGTAAACGGCTTCATCCTATAACTGTAAAAAGCGGGAGTGAAAAATACGGAGAACCAAGCAAGCCGTTGTCGAGGCCAGTCAACGGCCTGCTATTTCGAATCGAGAGCGCCCCATTGCCTGCTACCTCAACCTGCTCTATTACTACGCACAGCCCTCCCCTCACCCCCGAGACTTCCATGCTGGCGTTCATCCAGTCGTCCCCGTTGTTGCTCGGCACCGCCCTGATCCTGCTAGACCTTGTGCTCTGGCAGCTGATCCCTATCCAGCGCCGGGCCTGGCGCATCGGCACGCGGCTGGTGATCTTCCTGCTGTTCAGCGCGGTGCTGGTGGCTGCCGGGATGAGCCCGCTGCAACCGCCGCCGTGGCCCGACGATGTCTCGCGCAACCTGATCGCCACGGTATTGGCCATTGGCTGGTGGCTGTTCGGCGCGCGCACGGTGACGGTGGTGTTCGGCTTACTGCTGGGCGCGCGCAGCAGCCATGGTGGCCGCTTGCTGCAGGATGTACTGGGGGCGTTGATCTTTCTGGCGGCCGTGGTGGCCGCCGCCGGCTATGTGCTGCAACTGCCGGTCAAAGGCCTGCTGGCCACTTCGGGGGTGATGGCCATTGTCATCGGCCTGGCGCTGCAGAGCACACTGGCCGACGTTTTCAGTGGCATCGTGCTGAACACCACGCGGCCCTATCAGATTGGCGATTCGATCTCCATCGACGGCACCGAGGGCAAGGTGTTGGATATCGACTGGCGCGCCACGCGCCTGCTGACCGGCAGTGGCAGCCTGGCGGTGGTGCCAAACTCGGTGGCGGCCAAGGCAAGGTTGCTCAACCACAGTCGCCCGGCCGATGTGAATGGGGTGTCGATCAGCGTGGTAGTACCAGCCAAGGTACGGCCCAAACGGGTTTTCGATGCGTTGGAGAAGGCTTTGCAAGGCACCAGTGCGATTCTTGCCTCACCCAAACCCAAGGTCACGGTGAAAACCTCGACCTTGGACTCGGTGGAGTATGAAGCCAGCGGTTTCATTGCGGACATGGCTGGCAAGAACGACGCGCGCAACCAGCTGTTCGACCTGGCGCATCGTCACCTGGAAGCCAGCGGGGTGATGTGGAACGTCGACTTGGCTACACCGCCACGCAGCCGCCAGCGCGAGGTGCTGGACGAGGTGCGGGTTTTCCGTTCGCTCAGCAGTGAAGAGCGCGATGCGTTGAGCCAGCGCATGACGGCCGTGGAATACCTGGCAGACCAGGTGATTCTGGAGGTCGGTGAGCAGTCAGATCATCTGCTGGTGATTGGCAGCGGTGTTGTGTCAGCGTCTGTGCGCGATGGCGACAAGCTGCTGGAAGCAGGGCGAATGGGGCCAGGTGAGGTGCTGGGGATCGAGGGGATCATCGACGAGGACGACTCGATGGCCGAGTTCCGCACGCTGACCAGTTGCGTGTTGTACCGGATCGACAAGCAGCAGGTGAAAAGCTGTTTGCAGCAGCGCGGCGATGTTCAGACGGCGTTGAGCAAGTTGCAGCGGTTCCGCCAGCAGAGCCGAGAGTCGTTACTGCTGCAGAAGCCGGCTTTGGTCAAGAAAGGCGGCTTCCTCAGTTGGCTGCATAAATAGTCCTGTAGCGGCCTCTTCGCGGTGACTCGTCACGAAGAGGCCATGACTTACAGCACAACCCTCAAGCATTGCCCAGCGTGATACAGCGAGAAGCCGGACTCGTAGAACGCAGTGCGCAACGAAGGCGCACTGACGCCGACCATCGGCGAGAACGGAATCGGCAGACTGTCGGCCTCACCCTTGAGCAGAAACTCGGCCAACGCCCGGCCAATCACTGTCCCGGTGGTGTTGCCACGGCCGTTATACCCGGTCACAGCCACCAACCCCGGCGCCGGCTCGAACAGCCGCATCAAATGGTCTGGGGTGAAGTCGATGCAGCCGGTCCAGTGCATTTCCCACTCGACCTTGCCCAATTGCGGGTAGTAGTGGCTTTGGATACGGTCGGCCCAGCTGCGCACGAACCAGGCCGGCTTGTTGTCGACCCGGCCAAGGCTGCCCAGCAACAGGCGGCCCTGATCGTCACGGCGGATGCTGCTGAGCACGGTACGGGTGTCCCACGAACCCTGGCCGTGCGGCAACACCTTGTCGGCGGCGGCGCCCTGCAGCGGCTTGGACGCCACCTGGTAGTAGTAACCACGGAAGAACTGCTTTTGCAGGTTGCTCCAGTCGCCTTCGGTGTAGGCGCCCGTGGAGATCACCACCTTGTCGGCGCGAACCGAACCCCGCGCGGTCTTCACCCGCCAGGCATCGCCTTCGCGCTCAAGGCCTTCGACCGAGGATTGCTGGAACAACCTGCCGCCCAGGCGCGCCACGGCGGCGGCCAGGCCCTGGGTGTAGCCCATAGGGTTGATGGTGCCGGCGCGGCGGTCCAGCAGCGCTGCAGAGATTTTGTCGGTGCCGCAGTATTCCTGGCACTGGCTGCCGGTCAGCAACTGCACGTCGGCACCGCGGCGGCGCCATTGCTCATGGCGGGCCTCGAGGTCGGCGATACCGGTGGCGTTGTGCGCCATGTGCAGCGTGCCTTTATGCTGGGCCTGGCAGTCGATGCCGAGGCGTTCGATCATGTCGAACACTTGCGCGGGGGCTTCGCCGAGCACCTTGTTCAGGCGGCTACCCTGCTTGTGACCCAAGGTGGCTTCGACATCATCAGGGCGGATCCAAGTGCCGGCGTTGACCAGCCCCACGTTGCGCCCGGAGCCGCCGTGGCCGATCTTCCAGGCCTCCAGCACAATCACCGACTTGCCCTGTTCGAGCAAGTGCACAGCCGCTGACAGGCCGGTGATGCCACCGCCGATCACGCAGACATCGGCCTTGTGTTCACCGGCCAGCGCCTGGCTGGCGACGCTCGGTTGGCTGACGTGTTCCCACAAGCATTGTTGACGCAGTTCGGACATGGCCCGGCTCCAGCGATTTGTTCTTGTTTGGGGCTGCTTTGCAGCCCATTCGCGGGTAAACCCGCTGCTATTAGGGATCTGCATCGCATGCACGATGCCCATAGAAGCGGGTTTACCCACGAAACGGGGGCAACGCCCCCGCCTGAGCCCATCAGTCGAACACGATACCCTGCGCCAGCGGCAGCTCACGCGAGTAGTTCACAGTGTTGGTCTGGCGACGCATGTAGCCTTTCCAGGCATCGGAACCCGACTCACGACCGCCGCCCGTTTCCTTCTCGCCACCGAACGCCCCGCCAATCTCTGCGCCGCTGGTACCAATGTTGACGTTGGCGATGCCACAGTCGCTGCCCGAAGCGCTCTGGAAGCGCTCGGCCTCGCGAATGTCGGTGGTGAAAATGCACGAGGACAGGCCCTGTGGCACTTCGTTATTCAGGCGCAGAGCCTCTTCGAAGTCGTCATATGCCAGCACGTAGAGGATCGGCGCAAAGGTTTCATGGCGCACTACGTCGCTCTGGGCCGGCATCTCGGCAATGGCAGGCGACACGTAGTAGGCATTGGGGTATTGCTCGGCCAACTGACGCTCGCCACCGAATACCTGACCGCCTTCGTCGCGGGCCTTGGCCAATGCACCTTGCATGGCGTCGAAGGACTGCTTGTCGATCAGCGGGCCGACCAGGTTGTCCTTGCGTGGGTCACCGATACGCACCTTGCCATAGGCTGCTTTGACACGGGCTACCACTTCGTCCTTGATCGAGCGATGCACGATCAGACGGCGCAGGGTGGTGCAGCGCTGGCCAGCGGTGCCTACGGCGGAGAACAGGATGCCGCGCACGGCCAGGTCCAGGTCGGCGCTTGGGGCGAGGATCATGGCGTTGTTGCCGCCCAGCTCGAGGATACTGCGGCCAAAACGTGCCGCCACGCGCGGCCCGACTTCACGGCCCATGCGGGTGCTACCGGTGGCGCTGACCAGCGGTACGCGTGGGTCGTCGACCATCGCTTCGCCAGCTTCGCGACCGCCAATGACCAGTTGCGCCAAGCCTGCCGGGGCGTCACCGAAGGCCTTCAGGGCTTTTTCGAACAGTGCCTGGCAAGCCAAGGCGGTCAGCGGCGTCTTCTCGGACGGTTTCCATACCACCGAGTTGCCAGCCACCAACGCCAACGCGGTGTTCCAAGCCCACACGGCCACTGGGAAGTTGAACGCGCTGATCACACCGACAACACCCAGCGGGTGCCAGGTTTCACGCATGTGGTGGCCAGGGCGCTCGGAGGCGATGGTCAGACCATACAGCTGACGCGACAGGCCAACGGCGAAATCACAAATGTCGATCATTTCCTGCACCTCACCCAGGCCTTCCTGGGTGATCTTGCCGGCCTCGATCGACACCAACTCGCCAAGGTCGGCCTTATGCTCACGCAGCACTTCACCGAACAGGCGCACCAGTTCGCCACGGCGCGGGGCCGGCACGCTGCGCCAGGCTTCGAAGGCTTGCTGGGCCTGATCGATGCGGGCGGTAGTCTCGGCCTTGCCGAGCAGTTTCACCGAGGCGATCTGGCTGCCGTCGATCGGCGTGTGAACAGGGTAATCGCCCTGGGTGTAAGCCTCGGCGGCAACGCCCAGGCGCTCGAGCAATCCAGCAACCATTTGTGCTTCTCCTACATCGGGTGATGGGGTGGAAAAATGATGTGGATCAGTATTAATCCGATCACACCCATGCAACAAACGACCTTTATTCCGCATATCATTCCCCCAGGTAATGATTAAAGCTGGAAAGCCCCCTATGTCCAAACGCCTGGTGCCCTCCATGACCGCCCTGCAGTGCTTCGAAGCTGCGGCCCGTCACCTGAGTTTCACCCGCGCAGCCGAGGAGCTGCACCTGACCCAGAGCGCGGTCAGCAAGCAGGTCGCACAGCTTGAAGAGATGCTGCGCCACCACCTGTTCCTGCGCATCCGCAGGCGCCTGCAACTCACCCCTGCCGGCAGCCTGTATTTGGCAGAGGTGAACAAGATTCTCACCCAGGTCGATATGTCCAGCCGCTACGTGCTCACCTACGGCGAGCAAACCGAGATACTCAAGGTAGCCACTCAACCGAGTTTCGGCGTGCGCTGGCTAATCCCGCACCTCAAGGGTTTCGGCAAACGCCACGGCAATATCCACCTCGACATTCGCAACGAAATGGAGCCGTTCGCCCTGCTGCAGGGTTCGGCGGATGTGGTGTTCTTCTATGGCCAGGGCACCTGGCCGGGCGCAACCTGCGTCGAGTTGTTCGGTGAGGAGGTAGTGCCCGTGTGCGCGCCGGAGCTGCTGGCGGGGCGTACGCTGGAGGATGCCGGTGAACTGGCGGATAGGGTGCTTCTGCAAAGCACTTCGCGCCCACAGGCCTGGCATGAATGGTTTCTGGAGTTGGGCTTGCACAGTGTCAGCGCCTACCACGGCCCGCGCTTCGATACCTTCTACATGGCGCTCAGTGCAGCGCAGGCTGGGTGTGGCGTAGCGCTGGTGCCTCGCTACCTGGTGGCCAAAGAGTTGGCCGAAGGCAGCCTGGTGGTTGCCTGGAACCATGCGATGCCAAGTGCCGGCAAGCATTACCTGGGCTATGCCGAGCATGCGGCCGAAGTGCCCAAAGTCAGGGCGCTGGTGGAATGGGTGGGCGAGCAGCTGAAGAACTGAAGGTCGATCAAAAATGGAATGACTGACACACTTTTTTTCGCTTGTGAGCCAAGTGCATTCCCAGCTTTCATGTAAGCGTCCGAACTCAACCAGGAAGCTAGCGATGCCCGCCCACGATTTCGTCAGCCCCGACAGCATCCGCGCGCAGTTCTCTGCCGCCATGTCGCTCATGTACAAACAGGAAGTGCCGCTGTACGGCACGCTGCTGGAGCTGGTGAGCGAAATCAACCAGCAGGTCCTGGCCGAGCAGCCCGAGGTTTCCAACGCCCTGCGCTGGACTGGCGAGCTTGAGCGTCTGGACCAGGAGCGCCACGGTGCCATCCGGGTGGGTAGCGCCGAAGAGTTGGCAACCATCGCTCGTCTGTTCGCGGTGATGGGCATGACGCCGGTCGGTTACTACGACCTGAGCTCTGCCGGCGTACCGGTACACTCCACCGCGTTTCGCGCCGTGCATGAGCAGTCGCTGCACGCCAGCCCCTTCCGGGTGTTCACCTCGTTGCTGCGCCTTGAGCTGATCGACGATGTCAAATTGCGCGAAATGGCCCAGGAAATTCTGGCCAAGCGCAAGATTTTCACCGCCCGCACCTTGGAGCTGATTGCTCAGGCCGAACGCGATGGTGGCCTCACTGCTGCTGACGCCGACGAATTCGTGAGCGAAGCGCTGCACACCTTCCGCTGGCACCATGACGCAACTGTAACTGCCGAGCAGTACCAGCAATTGCACGACCAGCACCGCCTGATTGCCGACGTTGTGGCCTTCAAGGGCCCGCACATCAATCACCTGACCCCACGCACCCTGGACATCGACGCGATCCAGGCCGGGATGCCAGCCAAAGGCATACCGCCCAAGGCCGTGATCGAAGGGCCGCCTACCCGTCGTCATCCGATTCTGCTGCGCCAGACCAGCTTCAAGGCACTGCAGGAGCAGGTTGCCTTCAGTGATCACCAAGGCAGCCATACGGCTCGCTTTGGCGAAATCGAGCAGCGTGGCGCGGCGCTGACGCCCAAGGGGCGCCAACTGTACGACCGGTTACTGGATGCCACCCGTGCAGCCCTGGGTGGCGCACCGGCCGAGGCCAATGCCGAGCGCTACATGGCGCTGCTGCAGGAGAGCTTTGCCGAGTTTCCGGATGACCTGGCGCAGATGCGCGAACAAGGGTTGGCGTACTTCCGCTACTTCGCCACCGAGCAGGGTCTGGCCGCACGCACGCGCACCGACCGGCCCACTACGTTGCAAGGGCTGATCGCTGCTGGCCATGTGCATTTCGAAGCATTGGTGTACGAGGACTTTCTGCCGGTGAGCGCGGCGGGGATCTTCCAGTCGAACCTCGGCGACGATGGCCAGGCGGACTACGGTAGCAATGCCAATCGTGAGGCGTTCGAAGCCGCGCTGGGGCTGCAGGTGCAGGATGAACTCGCGCTGTATGCGCAAAGTGAGCAGCGCTCGATTCAGGCCTGTGCCCAGGCCCTTGAACTGGGCTCGCTGTAACCCATCGGGCTCGCTTCGCGGCTCACCGGCAAGTGAGCCGCGAAGCGAGCCCGTTCAGCCTCAACGGAAGCGATCCACTTCCTGACGCAACTGCGCCGCCAAACCTTCCAGCTCCCGCGCTGTGAAGGCCAGCTCCTTGGCCACATCACGCTGCTCGCTGTTGGCCTGGGCAATGCTCTGCAAATTGCGGCTAAGCACGGTGGCGGTGCTGCTTTGCTCCTGGGTCGCCGTGCTGATCACCGCGAACTGCTCACCTGCCGTACGGCTTTGCTCATCGATTCGCGCCAGCGCCTGGGCAACTTTGTCGTTGCGCGCCAGGCCTTCCTGCATCAATTGGTTGCCCTGCTCCAGGGTATCGATGGCATGGCCAGTCTGCTGCTGGATGCTGGTGATCATCCCTGAAATCTCATCGGTCGCCTGGCGCGTGCGTGCTGCCAGCCCACGTACCTCGTCCGCCACCACGGCAAAGCCACGGCCCTGCTCCCCAGCCCGCGCAGCCTCGATCGCCGCGTTCAGCGCCAGCAGGTTGGTTTGCTCAGCAATCGCCGTGATCACGCTGATGATGCCGCCGATTTCTTGAGAGCGTGCGCCCAGGCTATCCATCACCGTGGCAGTGCCGCCCAACGCTTGGGCAATCTGCTTGAGCGAGCCAGAGGCTTCGTCCATGGCGCTGCGGCCGATACGCGTCTGCTGGGCATTGTCACGGGCCATGCGTTCGGTACCCGCCATGTTGTCGGCGATGTTCATCGAGGTGGCGCTGAACTCCTCCACCGCGCCAGCCATGCTGGTGATCTCGCCTGATTGTTGATCCATGCCCTCGCAGGCTCCGGCAGAAAGCCCGGACAGCGAGCGCGCACGGCTGCTGACCTGCTCGGAAGCACTACGAATGTGCGCGACCATGTTCGCCAACGCTTCGCCCATCTGGTTGAAGCTGCGTGCCAGCTGGCCAATCTCGTCGTGGCTGGTCACACTCAAGCGCGCATTCAGGTCGCCAGCACCCAGTGCCTCGGCCTGGCGCACCAGATCATCCAGCGGGCGCAATTTGCGTCGCAGCAGCCACAACGTGGCGGCCACCGCCAGCAGCATGGCCAGCAGGCTGCCGATGGCCAGGCGCATGCCCACACTCCAGGTCACCTCGCGGATCTCTGCCTTGGGCATGCTGGCGACCACTGTCCAGGGGCCCTCGGCAAATGGCGCGCTGGCACTGAACAGGTCCTGATCAGCGTTGGCCGGTGGCACCAGCCATTGGTCCTGAGCATCGCGGATGGCCAACGAGCCGGTGGTACCGATGCGAAAACGCTTGAGGTTGGCGAATTGCGCGTTCTGCGCATCGGTGTAGTCGAAGCCGACGAACAAAACCGCGATCACTCGCCCGCTGCTGTCGCTGACCGGCACGTACCGGGTCATGTAGTTACGATCGAACAGCACGGCACGGCCCACGTACATTTGCCCGGCTAGCAGCTTGGAATAGGCCGGATGCTGGCGATCGAGCTGGGTGCCGATGGCACGTGTGCCGTCTTGTTTTTTGAGGTTGGTGCTGATGCGCACGAAATCATCGCCACTGCGCACGAACACCGTCGCAATGCCTGCGGTCATCTGCTGAAATTCGTCGACCACCTGGAAGTCGTTGTTCACTAGCCGATCACCCAGATAAAGAGCCGGTGTAGCCTGGCCTGCAACCTCCACGCTCTCACCTGGATGCAGCGTGAGGCCCGAAGCGAAGCGGCGTTCGAACAAGCCGCTCAGGCGCTGGGTATTGTCTTTCAGGGAGCCATGGAAGGTGTCGAGCTGATCGGCCAACAGCCGTGCTTCACTGGCGAGGTGGGCCTGGCGTGTTGCTAGGTTGGCATCGTCCAGCGCACGCAGGGCGAACAAAGTACTGCCGGAAATCACCAGCGCCAGCACGATGGCGAGGGCAACACCGAGTTGCGAGGCAATCCGGGCACGCGGTTGAGACATAAAGCAGCTCCTGGCAAGAGGCCGGGATCATCCTGATCGCACTGACCACCCGCTTGAATGACGACGGGGAAGCGCGTCCTCTTGCGGGACGCTGGTGCCAGTCAATCGGCGTCGCCGATGAATACTTGAGTGTCGGGCCGGGGTATTGGCAAACGTTTTCCTTAGTTGGCCATTGCATGGGTTGACCCCGCAGGAGCGCCACTGCAGGCAATCAAAGCGCCGGCAGGATCTCTACCGCTGGCAAGTCCACTGCCGCCGCCTCCTCCTGCAGAAACAGGCTCAAGCGCCGCAGCCGCTCGCCGCCTGGCCGGGTGCGCGGCCACACCAGGTAATAGTCCAGCCCGCTGGGCACCGCCGTCGGCCAAGGCAAGCTCAGGCGCCCCTGAGCCACGTCCTCGGCCACCATCAACAAGTCACCCATCGACACTCCATAGCCCCGAGCTGCAGCGATCATGCCCAGCTCCAGCGTATCGAACACCTGCCCGCCTTTGATCGACACCTGATCGCTCAGGCCCATGCGCTCGAGCCATTCGCGCCAGTCACGTTTGTCGGGGGTTGGGTGCAGAAGCTCGATGCCCGCCAGTCGCCGCTCGTCCCAAGGCCCGTGCTTGAGCAGATCCGGCGCCCCCACCGGAATCAGCAGCTCGGGAAACAAGCGCCGCACCTCCCAGTCTGCGGGAAATACCCCGTCACTGAGCAGCACCGCGCAATCGAACGGCTCCTGGTTGAAGTCCACATGGTCGACGTCCATCCAGGCGCTGGTCAGCTGCACCTCATTACCGGGCTGCAGGTGGCGGAAGTGGCTCAGCCGTGCCAGCAACCAACGCATGGTAAGGGTCGAGGGCGCCTTCATGCGCAGAATGTCATCCTCACCGCGCAAGGTGTCGCACGCCCGTTCCAGAGCGGCGAAACCTTCACGTACACCGGGCAGCAGCATGCGCGCCGCTTCGGTCAGTTGCAGATTACGGCCACTGCGCACGAACAGCTTGCAGCCGAAGTGATGTTCGAGGGTGTGGATATGCCGGCTGACTGCACTTTGGGTGATCGACAGCTCTTCACCTGCGCGGGTGAACGAGTTCAAACGCGCAGCCGCTTCGAATGCGCGCAGTGCATACAGCGCTGGTAGCTGGCGAGACATGGCACACCTGTAATCATTGGGTGGAAAACCATTGCCAAGCCATCATATATGGATGAGTTCAACTCATGCCAACCATCGCTTTTATCCTTTTGTGCAAAGTTGACCAAAGCCTCAGAATCGTCCCTCGCTCACAGGATCAAACACAAGGACCACACCCATGCACGTCGCGCCCACCCAAGAACTCAAGGCTCTACTGCGCCTGGCTGGGCCGTTGATCGCCTCGCAGTTGGCGCACATGCTGATGGTGCTCACCGACACCCTGATGATGGCCCGTATCAGCCCGCAAGCTTTGGCCGGAGGCGGCCTGGGCGCGGCCAGCTATTCGTTCGTGTCGATCTTCTGCCTGGGTGTGATTGCCGCAGTCGGCACCTTGGTAGCAATCCGCAAGGGCGCCAACGACATCGAGGGCGCAACCCGCTTGGCACAGAACGGCCTATGGCTGGCCTGGGGGCTGGCGCTGCTGGCAGCACTGGTGTTGTGGAACCTCAAACCTGTGCTGTTGCTGTTCGGTCAGCAGCCGGAAAACGTCGACTCGGCCGCCGAATTCCTCACCCTGCTGCCCTTGGCGCTGCCCGGCTACCTGACCTTCATGGCCCTACGAGGTTTCACCAGTGCACTGGGCCACTCGACGCCAGTCATGGTCATCAGCCTGGTCGGTACATTACTCAACTACCTGTTCAACGTTGCCCTGATCGAAGGCATGTTCGGCCTGCCGAAGCTGGGCCTGATGGGCATCGGCTTGGTCACCTCGGTGGTGTCGATGGGCATGGCTATCGCATTGGCGTTGTACATCCGCTGGCACCGCGCCTATACCGATTACCCACTGCGCAAAGGGCTATCGCGGCCTTCGCTGCCGGCCCTGCGTGAACTCTGGCGGCTGGGCCTGCCCATTGGCGGCACTTACATGGTGGAAGTTGGCTTGTTCGCCTTCGCCGCATTGTGCATGGGCGTGCTGGGCAGCACGCAACTGGCAGCGCATCAGATCGCTTTGCAGATCGTCTCGACCGCTTTCATGGTGCCGACCGGCCTCTCGTATGCGGTGACCATGCGGGTGGGTTTGTACTACGGCGCCGGCAACCTGCTGGCGGCACGCAGTGCCGGGCGCGTGGGCATCGGCTTCGGGGCGATGATCATGTTCGGCTTCGCGGCGTTGTTCCTGCTGCTGCCGGACGCGCTAGTGGGATTGTTCATCGACCGTGATGATCCAGGCTTCACCGCGATCTACCAGCTGGCCGTGCAGCTGCTGATGGTGGCTGCGTGGTTTGAACTGTTCGATGGTATGCAGAGCATCGCCATGGGCTCGATCCGCGGCTTGAAGGATGCCAAGACCACATTCCTGATCGGTTTATGCTGCTATTGGCTGATAGGCGCGCCCAGCGCCTGGTTGTTCACCTTCACCCTGGGCGGTGGGGCTGTAGGAGTATGGTGGGGGCTGGCGTTGGGGCTGGCCTGCGCCGCGGTGGCGCTGACCTTTGGTTTCGAGTGGCGGATGAAACGCTTGCTGGGCAGGGCGGGGGTTGGGGCTGCCTCGCCGGTCTGACTGAAGGGCTCTTACCAGGTAAACCCGCTCCTGCAGCGCTCGCATGAGACTGCGGGGCGGGCTCACCCGCCAAGGGGCCTAAAGCGCGGCAGCCATGGGGCTATTGGGCGCCTGCAGCAGATAGTCGATCAATTCCTCTACCGGCAAAGGCCTACTGACCAGGAACCCTTGCACCTGGTCACAACCGAACTGGCGTAGCAAAGCCATCTGCTCCGGGCTTTCCACACCTTCGGCTACCACTTCCAGGTTCAGGTTGTGCGCCAGGTTGATCATGGCATGCACCAATTTTCGGTTCTCTTCGCGCAACTCCATTTCGGCGACGAAGCTGCGGTCGACCTTGAGCAGGGTGATCGGCAAGCTGTTCAGGTGCACGAAGGACGAGAAGCCGGTGCCAAAGTCGTCCAGCGAAAAACGCACCCCCAAACGCCCCAATGCGTCCATGGTCTGGCGCACCAGCTCGTTGCGGCGCATCACGGCTGTTTCGGTGAGTTCGAACTCGAGCCAGCGGGCATCGATCCCATGTTCGACGATCAGCCTGCTTAGCGTGGCCAGCAACTGGCTGTCCTGGAACTGGCGGAAACTCAGGTTCACCGCCATGTGCAAAGGTTGCAGCCCGCGCTCGTGCAAGGCCTGCATATCGCGCAGGGCTCGAGAAATTACCCAATACCCCAGCGGCACGATCAGCCCACTCTGCTCGGCCAACGGTACGAATTCGCTGGGCGGCAGCAGGCCACGCTCGGCGTGGCGCCAGCGCACCAGTGCTTCGAGGCCGACGATGCGCCCATCGGCAAGGTTCAGCCGTGGCTGGTAGTGCAGTTCCAGTTCATCGCGGCGCAGTGCCCGGCGCAGCTCGCTTTCCAGGTCCGCCAGGCTGCGGGCATTGCGATTGATCCGTTCGTTGAACACATGGAACGTGCAGCCCTGGCTGCCTTTGGCCTGGCGCATGGCGATGTGCGCATGCCACATCAGCGGGTCTGCCCCGCCCTGGGCTCGGGCGTGGGCCAGGCCAAGGCTGCAGCCCAGCAGCAGGCTTTCACCGTCGATCCAGTAGGGCTCGGCCAACGCCTCGACGATGCGTTCGGCGATCCATTCGGCACGGTTCGGGTCACGGCGCGTGTCGATCAGCAAGGCGAATTCATCGCTGCCAAGGCGCGCCAACTGGTCACCTGCCTCCAGTTGCTGCTTGAGCCGCGACACCACCTGCAGGATCAGCCGATCACCGCATTGATGGCCGAGCGCATCGTTGACGTGGCGAAAGTTGTCCAGGTCCAGGTGGCCAAGGGCAACGCCACGGCCTTCGTTCTCTGCCAGGCGGGTGGTCAGCAATGCCTGGAAACCCTGGCGGTTGGCGATGCCTGTCAGTGGGTCCTGCTCGGCAAGGCGCTGCAAGGTTGCTACCAGCACGCCGCGCTCGCGCACGTGGCGCAAGGAGCGGCGCAGGGTATCGGCATTGAGTTGGTTTCGTACCAGCCAGTCACTGACGCCCGTAGGTGATGTGTCTGGCTCATGCTCGAGCAACACGATGGTCGGCAGCTCGCAGCGACCGGGTGCCGGCTGTAGGGCCGGCGTGGCCAGCACCACCGCATGGCGGTCATGGCTGAACAAGGTGTCGACCGCCGCCCAGTTCGGCGCGGTCAGCAACACAGCGCTGCCTTCGAGCGGCAGCAAGCATTTGCGTAGCAAGGCGGCCCATTCCGGCTCATCGGCCAGCAACAGCAAACGCAAAGGTTCGACAGGCGTGGACAAGCAGGCTCCTTAAAACTCTAAAGGCGTAGCGTTGAATACCGGATATGCTACTGCATAAATGAAAATGATTTTCACTTTTAGCATATCCTTTGCCGGCAGTGCCTCCCGTCGCATTTTGACGTGCATCCTGCGCCAAACGGGGCAAACCGGCAATTGCGATTTTTTCGGTGAATAGCATTAGTTTGACTAATGCTTATCCGCGTATAAAAGTCTGACCCAAACGTCAGACGGTCGCGCCATTAAGGCCCCATGCCTGTTAGAATGCGCGGCTATTTTCTGGCGACCCCCGGTTTCTAGCATGTCCCGACTCAACCCCCGGCAACAGGAAGCCCGTGACTATGTCGGCGGCCCTCTATTGGTGCTCGCCGGTGCAGGCTCGGGCAAAACCAGCGTGATCACACGCAAGATTGCCCACCTCATCCAGAACTGCGGCATCCGTGCCCAGTACATCGTGGCGATGACCTTCACCAACAAGGCCGCCCGCGAGATGAAGGAGCGGGTCGCCACCCTGCTGCGCCCAGGGGAAGGTCGGGGCCTGACGGTGTGTACCTTCCACAACCTGGGCCTGAACATCATCCGCAAGGAACACGAGCGCCTGGGCTACAAGCCTGGTTTCTCGATCTTCGACGAATCCGACATCAAGGCGCTGCTGTCGGACATCATGCAGAAGGAATATTCAGGCGACGACGGCATCGACGAGATCAAGAACATGATCGGTGCCTGGAAAAACGACCTGATCCTGCCCACCGAAGCCCTGGAAAAAGCGCGCAACCCCCGCGAGCAGACCGCCGCCATTGTCTACACCCACTACCAGCGCACGCTCAAGGCTTACAATGCGGTGGACTTCGACGATTTGATCCTGCTGCCGGTCAAGCTGTTCCAGGAGCACCCCGACGTGCTCGAGCGCTGGCAGAACCGTGTGCGTTACCTGTTGGTGGACGAGTACCAAGACACCAACGCCAGCCAGTACCTGCTGGTCAAGATGCTGATCGGCATGCGCAACCAGTTCACGGTGGTGGGCGATGACGACCAGTCCATTTACGCCTGGCGCGGCGCGCGGCCGGAAAACCTGATGCTGCTCAAGGAGGATTACCCCTCCCTGAAGATCGTCATGCTCGAACAGAACTACCGCTCCACCAGCCGCATTCTGCGCTGCGCCAACGTGCTGATCGCCAACAACCCGCACGCTTTCGAGAAGCAGCTGTGGAGCGAGATGGGCGTGGGCGACGAGATCCGTGTGATCCGCTGCAAGAACGAGGAAGCCGAGGCCGAACGCGTGGCCATGGAAATCCTCACCCTGCACCTGCGAACCAACCGACCGTACAGCGACTTCGCCATCCTGTACCGCGGCAACTACCAAGCCAAATTGATCGAACTGAAGCTGCAGCACCATCAGGTGCCGTATCGCCTGTCGGGCGGCAACAGCTTCTTCGGCCGCCAGGAGGTCAAGGACCTCATGGCCTACCTGCGCTTGCTGGTGAACCCGGACGACGACAACGCCTACCTGCGCGTGATCAACGTACCGCGTCGGGAGATCGGCTCCACCACCCTGGAAAAGCTCGGCAACTATGCCACCGAGCGGGGCATCTCGATGTATGCCGCCAGCGAGGAGCTGGGCCTGGGCGAGCACCTGGACGCGCGTTACACCGAGCGCCTGCAGCGCTTCAAGCACTGGCTTGACGGGGTACGTCACAAGGTTGCCCTGGACGACCCGATTGCCGCCCTGCACGAGATGATCCGCGACATCGACTACGAGAACTGGATCCGTCAACAGACCGCCAGCGACAAGGCGGCGGAGTTTCGCATCAGCAACGTCTGGTTCCTGGTCGACGCGCTGAAGAACACCCTTGAGAAGGATGAAGAGGGTGACATGACCATCGAAGACGCCATTGGCAAGCTGGTGCTGCGCGACATGCTCGAACGCCAGCAGGAAGAAGAAGAGAACGCCGAGGGCGTGCAGATGATGACCCTGCACGCCTCCAAGGGCTTGGAATTTCCTTACGTATTCATCATGGGCATGGAGGAGGAAATCCTCCCCCACCGCTCCAGCATCGAGGCCGATACCATCGAAGAGGAGCGCCGCCTGGCCTACGTGGGTATTACCCGCGCCCGCCAGACCCTGGCCTTCACCTTCGCGGCCAAGCGCAAGCAGTACGGCGAGATCATCGACTGCACGCCTAGCCGCTTCCTTGATGAATTACCGCCCGACGACCTGGCCTGGGAAGGCCTGGACGACGCCCCGGTGGAGGTGAAAGCCGCGCGCGGCAATAACGCTCTGGCCGATATCCGGGCAATGCTCAAACGCTGATCAACCATTACTCTTTAACTCTGCCGCTTTCAGCGGCCACCTTTGTTACGTCGAGGAATACCACAGTGCAAGCACTGCATCAGAAGATTCGCGAAGAAGGCATCGTGCTTTCCGATCAGGTTCTCAAAGTCGACGCGTTTCTCAACCACCAGATCGACCCGGCGCTGATGCAGCTGATAGGTGACGAGTTCGCCCGCCTGTTCGCCGATGCCGGCGTCACCAAGATCGTCACCATCGAAGCCTCAGGCATCGCCCCGGCGGTGATGACCGGCCTCAAGCTGGGCGTACCGGTGATTTTCGCGCGCAAGCATCAGTCGCTGACCCTGACCGAAAACCTGCTGACGGCCTCGGTGTACTCCTTCACCAAGCAGACCGAGAACACCGTGGCCATTTCGCCGCGCCACCTCAACAGCAGCGACCGCGTGCTGGTGATCGACGACTTCCTGGCCAATGGCAAGGCGTCCCAGGCGTTGATCTCGATCATCAAGCAAGCCGGTGCCACGGTGGCGGGCCTGGGGATCGTCATCGAGAAGTCGTTCCAGGGCGGTCGCGCCGAACTGGACAGCCAGGGCTACCGCGTCGAGTCGCTGGCTCGGGTGAAGTCGCTCGAAGGCGGTGTGGTCAGCTTCATCGAGTAAGCCCCCGACCTGGTGCTCCCTGTAGCAGCGGGTTCACCCGCGAAGGCGATGGCGTATGCCAAATCGCGTCCGCCAGTGAACCCTCTGCTATACGCCAAGGTGTGCGCTCAAGCTCATTGAGTGGCTTGCAAGCCTGCCAGCAGCAAGCGCTGGTACAACTCATCCTTGAGACCCTGCGGCTGGTCCAGCTGCATTCGCGCCAAGTGCGCCTCATAACCCTCAGGCCCCGGCGCATCCAGTGTGGCCTTACCCAGCTCCAGCGCCTCACTGAGCTTGAACTTGCTCTTCAACCAATTCAGCGCGCGCAACAGATCGCGTTCCTCAGCCGTGAAGTCCGTGCCCAGGGGATACTCCGGAAACAGCCGGGCATGCTGCGCCTTGATGGCTTCCAGGCGCTGCGGCGTGTTGTCGGTAAAACGTGGATCGAGCTGAAAATCCTGGGCCAGCTTGCCTGCCTCCTTGGCCTGCGCGAGCAATCGATCCTGAAACCGCGAATCGCTGATCGCCAGTAAGCGCGCAATTACCTCGCTGTCGGTTTGCCCGCGCAGGTCGGCAATACCATATTCGGTCACCACGATATCGCGCAGGTGACGTGGAATCGTGCAGTGGCCGTAGCGCCAGAACAGGTTGGATGTCACCTCACCGCCGGCCTCGCGCCAACTGCGCAGCAACAGGATCGAGCGCCCGCCCTCCAAGGCATGGCCTTGCGCTACGAAGTTGTATTGCCCGCCTACGCCGCTGAGCACCCGGCCATCTTCGAGCTGGTCGGCCACACCGGCGCCGAGCAGGGTCATGCCAAATACCGTGTTGACGAAGCGGGCATCCCGGCGCTGATGGCGCTTGAGGTCTTCCTCGCCGTATAGCTCGTTGATGAAGCTGATGCGGGTCATGGCGAAACGGGCACGTTGCTCCAGCGACATCTCCCGTAACCGCTGGTAGAAAGCCTGGGGCCCAAGGAAGAAGCCGCCGTGCACCAGCGTACCCCGCTCGTCCACTGGGCGACGCACCACACCGGCTTCGGCCAGCGCCAGCAGGCCGTTGACGAACATTTCGCTGCAGCCATACAAGCCTTGGGCAAAAGGGTCCAGCCCCCCTTCCCGCTCTATCAACCCTTGCCAACTGCCCAAGCCCAACGCCTCAAGCAACGCCCGGTAGCCTGGGTTGTCGCCCTGACGGGCGAGCAACGCAGCGGCCAGGGCATCACCCATGGCGCCAATACCGATCTGTAACGTGCCGCCATCGCGCACCAAGGTGCTGGCGTGCAGGCCGATGCAGTGATCCTGCGTCGTGACCGGCATGTTGGGGGTGGAAAACAGCCGGCGCTGCTCTGCTTCGTCGATCAGTAGGTCGAACGCATCGATCGGCAACTCGGCATCGCCGGGCATGTAAGGCAACTCACTGTGCACTTGCCCGAGCATGAGGATGGTTTCGCCCGCGGCACGCCGCTTGGCGATCATCGGTTGCAGATCGAGGGTGATATCAGGGTTGCAGGCCAGGCTCAGATGCACGGGTTTTTCTGGCGTGGCGGCAACCAGCTGGGCGATCAGGTTCAGACCCTTGGCATTGATGTCACGGGCTGCGTGGCTGTAATTGCTGCTGATGTAGTCCTGCTGTGCGGTTTCGCTGTGCAGCAAGCTGCCGGGCTGCATGAAGAACTGCTCGACGCGCACATTTGGCGGCAGGCTGTCGTTGCGCAGGTCGGCGAGGTAGCGGAGCTCTTCGTAATCAGCGAACACGCGCTCGACGAAGGGCTCGATGAAGCGCCTCTGCAGCCCATCGCCCACGGCAGGTCGACCAAGCGAGAGTGCGGTGTAGATCGTCAGGCGGCGCTCGGGTAGCTCGCTTATCCGGGCATAGAGCGCATTGACGAACGCGTTGGGTTTACCCAGGCCCAGCGGTAGCCCCATATGTATGTGGGTTGGCAGGCGGGAGAGAACGTGCTCGACGGCCTGGTCGATGGAGCAGAGGTGCATCGAGGCCTCCTGAATCATCCATGGGGTCAGGGGTTGGACATGGGCCAAGGCGGGTTGGTTGCCTGAGGCGGCCATTGTGCAGTTGAAGCTACCGCACAGCGAGGGTATTGCGCCTGGCGGCGAAGAAGCCGGCGCAGGCTCCAAAAATACGAAGCCCGCCAGATATAGCGGGCTTTGTGCAATGCATATGAATCTTACAGACCGGACATCTTCTTGATGGCCCCCATGAGCTCATCATCCGTGCAGTCGGCACAGGTGCCCTTTGGCGGCATGGCGTTGATGCCGGTAATGGCCTTGGCCAGGATACCGTCCAAGCCGCCCTGATGGTCAGCGCGCTCTTTCCACGCAGCGGTATCGCCAATTTTCGGAGCCCCCAGCAAGCCGCTGCCGTGGCAGGCGTTGCAGTGCTTGGCGATAACGTCATCCGGCGATTTGGCCCCGCCGGCACCGGCTGCGGTCGCTACTTCCATGCCCTGGCAGGGCTGCCCCTGCACGCACACCTGGCCAACCGGCTCGAGGCGTTTGGCAAGCTCATCGTTGGTTGCTGCGGTTGCGCTCAGTGCCCAAAGGGCGAGTACGGCTGCTGGTGCGGCCAGCATCTTCTTGATTTGGTTCACGCGAACACCCTCATGGTGGCTAATCATGCCCGCGGCCACGGTAACGCAGGCGTGGAAAAGTATAGCGGGAAGCCTGAAACCGTGGAACGACCCTACTCCATAAAGGGTTATTGACCCATCAATGCACTGCGCTGGATCAAAAGTTCGAGGGTGTCGCAGCGCTGATCAACCGCGCGGGGGTATCGAATGGATTGCGAAAACGGTGCGGACGGGTGCTTTCGAAGTAGTAGCTGTCGCCTGCTTCTAGAATGAAGATCTCATTGCCGACTACCAGCTCAAGCTTGCCTTCGAGCACGATGCCGGTTTCTTCGCCATCGTGGGTGAGCATCTCGGCGCCGGTATCGGCACCTGGCGGATAGACCTCGGTGAGAAAGGCGATAGCCCGGTTGGGGTGTGATTTACCCACCAGTTTCATGGTGACGGCGCCGTCGGAAATGTCGATCAGCTCGTGGGCCTTGTAGACGATCTGCGCTGGGCTTTCAGGCTCCAGTTCGACCGAGAAGAACTCGACCATGGACATCGGTATGCCGCTGAGCACCTTGCGCAACGAGCTGATCGAGGGGCTTACGCTATTCTTTTCGATCATGGAAATGGTGCTGTTGGTCACACCCGCGCGCTTGGCCAATTCCCGCTGGGAAAGGCCCTTGAGCTTGCGAATGGCTTGCAGTCGTTCGCCGACGTCCAAAGCTTGCGCCTCCTGAAACGGTGAGATGGGCGGGGTGAATGTGAACGATATCATGGCAATGCCGTTCAGTATTTACAACACACCGCCCCTCAACGTGTCCGCTTCGGCGCCTTATTCGCCGTAGTAGTCCAGCGGTACGCGCCTCAGGTTGCAGAAGATCTGGTAAGGAATGGTTGCGGCGTGCATCGCCACATCACTGGCCAGGACGTGCTTGCCCCACAGCTCGACAGGGCTGCCGACGTTGGCCTCAGGTACGTCGGTGAGGTCGATGCAAAGCATGTCCATCGACACGCGACCAATCAATTGGCTGCGCTTACCTGCGACCAGCACAGGGGTGCCGGTGGGCGCGTGGCGTGGGTAGCCGTCAGCGTAACCCATGGCAACCACGCCCACGCGGGTCGGCCGCGGGCTGATGAACTTGGCGCCGTAGCCTACCGGCGCACCGGCAGGCAATTCACGCACGCTGATGACCCTCGATTGCAGGGTCATCACCGGTTGCAGGCGAGCGGCCTGTGGCTGCTCGGCCTCGAAGGGGCTGGCGCCGTACAGCATGATGCCGGGGCGCACCCAGTCGCTAGGGGCTTGAGGCCACGCTAGCACACCGGGGGAATTGCGCAGACTGCATTCGGCGGCCAGGCCTTCACGGGCGGCGTTGAACACGGCGATCTGCTCAGCCGTGGTTTCGGCCTGGGGTTCGTCGGCGCGGGCGAAGTGGCTCATCAGCACGATGCGCGAAACCTTGCCGCTGGCCAGCAGGCGCTCATAAGCCTCGTGGTAGTCCTTAGGGTGCAGGCCGACGCGGTGCATGCCGCTATCGAGCTTGAGCCAGATGGTCAGTGGCTTGTGCACTTGGGTCTGCTCGATAGCTTCGAGTTGCCATAGCGAATGCACCACGCACCACAAGCTGTGCTCGGCAATCAACGCAAGCTCGCTGGCTTCGAAAAACCCTTCGAGCAGCAGTACTGGGGCCTTGATGCCCGCGGCGCGCAGCTCCAGCGCTTCCTCGATGCAGGCCACGGCAAAGCCGTCGGCTTCGGGCTCCAGGGCCAAGGCGCAACGTACCGCGCCATGGCCGTAGGCGTCGGCCTTGATCACGGCCAGAGCCTTGGCGCCGGACAGTTCACGGGCCAGGCGATAGTTGTGACGTAGGGCTTGAAGGTCGATCAGGGCGCGGGCGGGACGCATGGCGGCTGCCTTATGGTGTTCGGGTTGAAATCAATGTGGGTTGCTTCGCGACTGAAATCGCTTCTACAGCAACCAAGTGAGCTGTTGGAGACGCTTTAGCCGCGAAGGGCCCGGTACAGGCAACCTCACTGCTGATGAGCAGGCTCGGTGCGGCCGTGCTTAGCGGCTTCCGGGCGCTTGCCATAGCGGAAGATATCCAGGCCTTCGGCACTGATCTGCGGCTTCTTGCGCGCAATCAGGTCAGCCAGCAAACGGCCCGAACCGCAGGCCATGGTCCAGCCCAGCGTGCCGTGGCCGGTGTTCAGGAACAGGTTGCGAAACGCCGTGGCACCGACGATAGGTGTACCGTCCGGGGTCGCCGGGCGCAGGCCGGTCCAGAAACTGGCCTGGCTAAGGTCGCCGCCGCGAGGATAAAGGTCGTTGACGATCATCTCCAGCGTTTCACGTCGACGCGGGTTCAGCGACAGGTCGAAACCTGCGATTTCAGCCATGCCGCCAACCCGGATGCGGTTGTCGAAACGAGTGATCGCCACTTTGTAGGTCTCGTCGAGGATGGTCGAGGTTGGCGCCATGTCGGCATGGGTAATCGGCACGGTCAGCGAGTATCCCTTGAGCGGATACACCGGGGCCTTGATGCCCAGCGGCTTGAGCATCTGCGGGGAATAGCTGCCCAAGGCCAGCACGTAGCGGTCGGCTGTCTCCAGCTTACCGTCGATCCAGACGCCATTGATGCGGTCGCCAGCGAAGTCCAGGCGCTGGATGTCCTGGCCGAAACGGAACTCTACGCCCAGTTGGACCGCCATCTCGGCAAGCTTGGTGGTGAACAACTGGCAGTCACCGGTCTGGTCGTTGGGCAGGCGCAGGGCACCGGCCAGGATGTCTTTGACTCCCGCCAGCGCCGGCTCGACACGGGCGATACCATCGCGGTCGAGCAGCTCGTAAGGCACACCGGACTGCTCCAGTACGGCGATGTCCTTGGCCGCGGCGTCGACCTGAGCCTGGGTGCGGAACAGCTGAGTAGTACCCAGGCTACGGTTTTCGTAGGCAATCCCGGTTTCGGCACGCAACTCATCGAGGCAGTCGCGGCTGTACTCGGACAGGCGCACCATGCGCTCCTTGTTCACCGCGTAGCGGCTGGCCGTGCAGTTACGCAGCATCTGAGCCATCCACAGGTACTGGTCGACATCCCCAGTCAACTTGATGGCAAGGGGAGCGTGGCGCTCGAGCAGCCACTTGATGGCTTTTAGCGGCACACCAGGGGCAGCCCAGGGCGAGGCATAGCCGGGCGAGATCTGGCCTGCGTTGGCAAAGCTGGTTTCCAGAGCCACTGCCGGCTGGCGGTCGACCACGGTTACCTCGAAGCCTTGCCGGGCCAGATAATAGGCACTGGCGGTACCGATCACACCGCTACCAAGTACCAATACTCGCATCGTTCATCCCTCGCACGCGGCGCACCGCAATTTTGTTGATATAGCGTCGATGCGCGCAGTATAAGAATCTCAGCCCAGTGCTATTCACTATATAAAAGCCTATTATTGGCGAGAATTCTCGGCAAAATCGCCTTCCACGGAGGGGCATCCCCTATGAGAACCCAGCACCAGAGCAAGCGTGAACTGGACAAGATCGACCGTAACATCCTGCGTATCCTGCAGAACGACGGGCGTATCTCCTTCACCGAACTGGGCGAGAAAGTTGGGCTTTCCACCACACCTTGCACCGAACGTGTACGTCGCCTGGAGCGCGAAGGCATCATCATGGGCTACAACGCCAGGTTGAACCCGCAGCAGCTCAAGGGCAGCTTGCTGGTGTTCGTGGAAATCAGCCTGGACTATAAATCTGGCGACACCTTCGAAGAATTTCGCCGTGCAGTGCTCAAGCTGCCCCATGTGCTGGAGTGCCACCTGGTTTCCGGCGACTTCGACTACCTGGTCAAAGCGCGCATCTCGGAAATGGCCTCGTATCGCAAGCTGCTTGGCGACATCCTGCTGAAGCTGCCGCATGTGCGCGAATCCAAGAGCTACATCGTGATGGAAGAAGTCAAAGAGAGCCTCTGCCTGCCCATCCCTGACTGAGGCTAGACCAGCACCTGCCGGGTGCTGGCGATGAACCGGTGAACCAGCTGCTCGGCCTCGGGCTCGATCAGCGGGTTTGGCCCACGGCCACGGGGGCACGGCAGCCGTGGCGTGGTGCCGAACAAGCGGCAGATCATCGGCCGCTCGTCGTAAACGGTGCAGCCCTCGGGGCCCAGGTGCACGCAGTTCAGGTGCTCAAGCGCGATATCCTGCTCGGCGCGGGTCTTGCGCGGCAGGCGGGCCATTTCTTCAGCCGAGGTGGTGACCGGCCCGCAGCAATCGTGGCAGCCAGGTTCGCATTCGAAAGCAGGAATGAGCTCGCGCAGGAAATGGATCTTGTGGCGGTTGCAGGACATGGCTAGGTACGAAATTGACAGTGAAATCAGGCTTGAATTATAGGGCCAATCGAATGGCTACGGCTTATTCTCCAACATCCCAACCCGCTACAGGACCTTGCTCATGATCCACAGCGCGCAGCATGCCGCCTCCTACTACGCCGCCAGCAGCGCGCCACACCCGGGCCACTCCTTCCTGCAAGGCGAACACCGCGCCGACGTGTGTATCGTCGGTGGTGGCTACTCGGGCCTGAACACTGCCATCGAGCTGGCCGAACGTGGTTTCTCGGTAATCCTCCTGGAAGCACGCAAGCTTGGCTGGGGCGCCAGCGGACGCAATGGCGGCCAGTTGATTCGTGGGGTCGGCCATGGCCTGGAGCAGTTCGCGCCGGTGATCGGCGAGGAAGGTGTGCGCAGCATGCGGCTGATGGGATTGGAGGCTGTGGACATCGTGCGTGAACGGGTCGAGCGTCATGCCATCGCCTGCGACCTGACCTGGGGTTACTGCGACCTGGCCAACAAGCCCGACGAGCTCAAGGGTTTTGCCGAGGATGCCGAACAATTGCAAAGCCTCGGCTATCGCCATGAACTGCGCCTGGTGGGCAAGGACGACATGCACAGCGTGGTCGGCTCAGATCGCTATGTCGGCGGGCTGATCGACATGGGCTCGGGCCATTTGCACCCGCTCAACCTGGCTTTGGGTGAAGCCGCCGCCGCCAGCCGTCTGGGCGTGCAGCTTTACGAGCAGTCGCAGGTCACGCGCATCGACTATGGCCCTCAAGTGCAGGTGCACACGGCTCAAGGCCGGGTGCGTGCCAATACCTTGGTACTTTGCTGCAATGCCTACCTCAATGATCTGGATCGGGAGCTTGGCGGCAAGGTGCTACCTGCTGGCAGCTACATCATCGCCACCGAGCCGCTTGGCGAAGAACGTGCCCGGCAACTGTTGCCGCAGAACATGGCCGTGTGTGACCAGCGGGTGGCGCTGGACTACTATCGCCTTTCGGCCGACCGCCGCCTGCTGTTCGGTGGGGCCTGCCATTACTCAGGCCGCGATCCGAAAGACATCGCGGCCTATATGCGGCCGAAGATGCTCAAGGTATTCCCGCAGCTGGCAGATGTACGCATCGATTATCAGTGGGGCGGCATGATCGGCATCGGCGCCAACCGCCTGCCACAGATCGGTCGCCTGCCTCGCCAGGCCAACGTCTACTATGCCCAGGCTTATGCCGGCCACGGCGTCAACGCCACTCACCTGGCCGCGCGCCTGCTGGGCGAGGCGATCAGTGGCCAGCAGCAAGGGCGTTTCGACCTGTTCGCCAAGGTGCCCCATGTCACCTTCCCAGGCGGCAAGCTCCTTCGCTCGCCCATACTGGCCCTGGGGATGCTCTGGCACCGGCTCAAAGAGCTGGTGTAGCACCTTCGGTCAGCCCGATCCCAGTGGGCTCGGGCTTTAGCCGCGAAGAGGCCATAGCCAGGCTCAGTGAAGTCCATCGATGATTGGTTAGCCCTTCCAGAAGGGTTTGCAGCCCTCCTCCCGCGCCTGCTCCCAGCTCAACCCGATATCCCGCAGCTGCTCATCATCCAATTGCAGCAGCTCTCGACGGGTGCGCCAGCGGTGCACCATCAACCCCCAGCGGCCCAGACCTGCCGGCGCATCGAACACCTTGGTGCGCTGCTCAGCGCCCAGCTCCTTGGCCAAAAGTTGCAAGCGCACATCGCTCATGCCTCCCATCGCTGCCCTCTCCCGTCAAGTGTGTACCCGTGGAGAAAGCATGCCTTTGGGCAGCCCTTACAATACAGATCCAATGAAGGGTTATTATTTCCATACAGAATCGACAGTTTGACGGCTGAATGCTGTATTTTCGACACATCTGTACTGGTCGCATCCAACGATAGCCTTGGGAGTATGCCGTGACCCTCTACTTGAACCTTGCCGAACTGCTTGGCGCTCGCATCGAGCAAGGCCTGTATCGCCCCGGCCAGCGCCTGCCGTCGGTACGCGCCTTGAGCATGGAGCACGGTGTCAGCCTTAGTACCGTGCAGCAGGCCTACCGGATGCTCGAAGACAGCGGCATGGTTTCTCCACGGCCCAAGTCGGGATACTTCGTCAGCGACCACCGCCAACTTGCGGCGCTGCCTGCGGTAAGCCGACCGGCGCAGCGCCCAGTGGACATTTCGCAATGGGAGCAGGTGCTGGAACTGGTGCGCAGCACCCCACGCCAGGACGTGATCCAGTTAGGCCGCGGCATGCCCGACATCGACAGCCCGACCCTCAAGCCGCTGCTGCGCAGCCTTGCCCAACTCAGCCGGCGCCAAGACATGCCGGGCCTGTACTACGACAACATTCACGGCAACCTGGCGCTACGCGAGCAAATCGCCCGGCTGATGCTCGACTCCGGCTGCCGCCTCGCCCCGGCCGACCTGGTGGTTACCACCGGCTGCCACGAGGCACTCTCATGCAGCATCCGTGCTGTGTGCCAGCCTGGCGACATCGTTGCGGTCGACTCACCAAGCTTTCATGGCGCCATGCAAACCCTCAAAGGGCTGGGCATGAAGGCCTTGGAAATCCCAACAGATCCGGTCACTGGCATTAGCCTCGAAGCGTTGGAGCTGGCACTGGAGCAATGGCCAATCAAGCTGATTCAGATCACCCCAAGCTGCAACAACCCGCTGGGCTACATCATGCCTGAGCCACGCAAGAAGGCCCTGCTGAGCCTGGCCCAGCGCTACGACGTGGCCATCCTCGAAGACGATGTGTATGGCGACCTGGCTTATACCTACCCGCGCCCACGTACTGTCAAATCGTTCGACGACGATGGTCGCGTGCTGCTGTGCAGCTCCTTCTCCAAGACCCTCGCCCCTGGCCTGCGCATTGGCTGGGTCGCGCCAGGGCGGTATCTTGAGCGCGTGCTGCACATGAAATACATCAGCACAGGCAGCACTGCCACCCAGCCGCAGCTAGCGATTGCCGATTTCATCGCTGCCGGCCATTACCAGCCCCATGTGCGGCGCATGCGCAGCCAATATCAGCGCGGGCGCGACCTGATGAGCGACTGGGTGACCCGTTATTTTCCGCCAGGCACCCGGGTCAGCCGCCCCCAAGGCGGCTTCATGCTCTGGGTGGAATTGCCCGAGCATTTCGACACGCTGCGGCTAAACCGCGCTTTACTGGAGCAAGGCGTGCAAGTTGCGGTGGGCAGCATCTTTTCGGCTTCAGGCAAGTTTCGCCATTGCCTGCGCATGAATTTCGCCGCGCGGGCAACCCCGCAAATCGAAGCGGCAGTGCGCAAGGTGGGTGAAACCGCTCATGGTCTACTGGATGAAGCCCTCATCCCGGCGTAACTTTGCGCGGTCTTTACCAGTCCAACCCTCAAGCGCTTTTGCCTACAGGACGGTCCACCCCTTGAGACTCCAGCGAGCCATGCCTCTGCTGCTGGTGCTACTGCTCGGCCTTAGCGGCTGCGCCAGCGTCGATAAGCCCCGCCAAACCAGCCAGGCACTGCCTGCCAGCGAATCAGCCTTCGGCCGCTCGGTGCTGCGCCAGGCTGCCCCTTATGAGGGGCGTTCGGGTTTTCGCTTGTTGCCCAACAGCAACGAGGCGTTTCGCGCCCGGGCCGAGCTGATCCGCAATGCCCAGGCGAGTATCGACCTGCAGTACTACATCGTCCACGACGGCTTGAGTACCCGCGCGCTGGTGCATGAACTGCTGCGTGCAGCTGACCGCGGCGTGCGCGTGCGCATTCTGCTCGACGACACCACCAGCGATGGCCTGGACACCATCATGGGCACCCTCGCTGCGCACTCGAACATACAGATTCGCGTGTTCAACCCCTTGCATCTTGGGCGCAGCACAGGGGTCACGCGTGCGGTTGGCCGCCTGTTCAACCTGTCTCGCCAGCACCGGCGCATGCACAACAAGTTGTTCCTAGTGGACAACAGCATGGCCATCGTCGGCGGACGCAACCTGGGGGACGAGTACTTCGATGCCGAACCCAACCTAAACTTCACCGACATCGACCTGCTGGGAGTCGGCCCGGTGGCCGAGCAGCTGGGGCATAGTTTCGACCAGTACTGGAACAGCGCGCTAAGCCGCCCGATCACTGATTTTCTCTGGCACACGCCGAATGCCGACGACCTGCGCGACAGCCGCGAGCGCCTGGAGGTGTCGCTGGCCCAGGCGCGAGTGCAACGCAAAGCGCTTTATGACCGGCTGATGTCCTACCAGTCGCAACCGCGCCTGGATGTGTGGCGCAATGAGCTGATCTGGGCTCACGCCCAGGCCTTGTGGGATGCCCCGAGCAAAGTGCTGGCCGACAATGAGCCAGACCCGCAGCTGCTGTTGAGCCGGCAGCTGGCACCAGACTTGGCCAGCGTGCACCGTGAACTGATCCTGATGTCGGCCTATTTCGTGCCGGGTGAGCCAGGCTTGCTGTACCTCACGGGCCGGGCCGACGCCGGAGCATCGGTGAAATTGCTGACCAACGCGCTGGAGGCTACCGATGTGCCGGCGGTGCATGGCGGTTATGCGCCCTATCGCCGCGCCCTGCTGGAGCACGGTGTAGAGCTGTTCGAACTACGTCGCCAGCCCGGCGACCCGGCGCCCTCACGCCTGAGCCTGCATGGCAGCAGCTCGGACTCCAGCCTGCACACCAAGGCCATCGTCTTCGACCGGCGCAAGACCTTCGTTGGCTCTTTCAACTTCGACCCGCGCTCGGTGCTGTGGAATACGGAAGTCGGCGTACTGGTCGACAGCCCGGAACTGGCCGAATACACCCGCGAACTGGCCGAGCAGGGTATGGCGCCGGCATTGAGTTACCACGTCAAGCTGCAGGGCCACAAACTGGTCTGGGAGACCGAGGACAATGGCCAGCTGCACACCCTGACCTCAGAGCCCGGGGGCCTCTGGCGACGCTTCAATGCCTGGATCAGCAAAGCGGTCGGGCTGGAGCGAATGCTTTAGGCTCAGAGCGGGGCTGGCTCGAACGCCCCGCGCCTGCGGGTCAGTACCACCAGGCCAGCCGCCCCCGCCGCCATCAGCCACAACAAAGCATGGCCGCTGACCCACTGACTGCCCGCACCTGCCAGTAATGGCCCAAGCAGGCAGCCGATGCCCCACAGCTGCGCCACGTGGGCATTGGCCCGCACAAGGGCATCATCGCGGTAGCGTTCACCAATGAAGATCAGCGACAAGGTGAACAGGCCACCGGCACTGGCGCCGAACAGAACCCAAAGCGGCCAGATCAACGGTGTTTCCAGCAGTAGCGGAATCGCCAGGCTGGAAACCATCAGGGTCACGGCACAACCGGTGAATAGCGCCTGGCGAGACATATGGTCGGCCAATGCACCAATTGGCAACTGCAACACAGCATCCCCTACCACAACGGTGCTGACCATGAACAAGGCGATTTCAGTGCTGAAGCCCTGTTGCAGGCAATACACCGGCAGCAAGGTCAGAATCATTGCCTCGAAAGCGGCAAACAGCGCCACGGCCCACGCGATTATCGGCAAGCGGCGACAGAAGGCGAAGAGGTCTGCGAAGCTCACGCTGCAGGCATCGGTGCTCGGTGCGCCACTGCGGCCAAGCAGAAGCAAGGGCGCCAGCAGCAATAGCGCGGTAGCGCTCCAGAAGCCAAAGTCACCCTCAGACCCGAGCAAGCCCAGCACCAATGGCCCGGCCAGCTGGCTCAATGCGTAGCTGCTGCCATACAACGCTACCAGGCGGCCGCGCCATTGCTCCACTACCAGCTGGTTGATCCAACTCTCGCCAAGGATGAACACCACTGTCAGGGACATGCCGATCAGAAGGCGCAGCGCCAGCCACAGGGGGTAGCTGGGCAGCAGTGCAACCAGGCCAATGGACAGCGCGCCACCCCACAGGCACACGCGCATGGCTGTAGGCACGCCTAACCAACCTGCCAGGCGGCTGGCCAGGCTGGCACCGAGCAGCACGCCCAGCGCCGGCATCGCCGCCATCACGCCGATGGCGAACCCACCGTAGCCCCAAGCCTCCAGGCGCAGGGACACCAGCGGCATGCTCACGCCCAGCGCTAGCCCAACACTGAGCACTGATGCCAGCACGGCAAAGTAGGTTCCCCAACGCATTGCAGCCTCCCAGCCCAAGAATTTTCCATGGCCCATTCGCGGGTAAACCCGCTCCTACAGGACCCACCGCCGGTCAGAGCAGTGCAGTACCAACAGGAGCGGGTCTACCCGCGAATGGGCAGCGTAGGCCCGCCGGAATTACAGCTTGATCCAGGTAGCCTTCAGCTCGGTGTACTTCTCCAGGGCATGCAGCGACTTGTCACGGCCGTTACCCGACTGTTTGAAGCCACCGAACGGTGCGGTCATGTCGCCGCCGTCGTACTGGTTGACCCAGACACTGCCAGCGCGCACGGCCCGGGCGGTCTTGTGAGCTTTGGAGATATCCGCGGTCCAGATACCAGCAGCCAGGCCGTACGGGGTATCGTTGGCGATGGCGATGGCTTGCTCGGCGGTATCGAAGGCGATCACCGAGAGCACTGGGCCGAAGATTTCTTCCTGGGCAATGCGCATGGCATTTGTAACGCCGTCGAAGATGGTCGGCTCGACATAGGTGCCGCCAGTCTCTTCCAGGGTACGCTTGCCACCGGCCAGCAGCTTGGCACCATCTTTATGGCCTGCCTCGATGTAGGACAGCACGGTATTCATCTGCTGGGTGTCCACCAGAGCCCCTACAGTGGTCTGTGGGTCCAGCGGGTTACCTGGCTTCCAGCTTTTGAGGGCTTCGATAACCATCGGCAGGAACTTGTCCTTGATCGAGCGCTCGACCAGCAGGCGCGAGCCGGCGGTGCAGACTTCGCCCTGGTTAAAGGCGATAGCACTGGCGGCAGCTTCAGCGGCGGCTTGCAGGTCCGGGGCGTCGGCGAAGACGATGTTCGGGCTTTTGCCGCCGGCTTCCAGCCAGATGCGTTTCATGTTCGACTCGCCAGCGTAAACCATCAGCTGCTTGGCGATTTTGGTGGAACCGGTGAACACCAGGGTATCGACGTCCATGTGCAGGGCCAGGGCCTTGCCCACGGTGTGGCCATAGCCTGGCAGCACGTTGAGCACGCCCGCCGGGATGCCAGCCTCAATGGCCAGCTGAGCGATGCGGATGGCGGTCAATGGAGACTTTTCGGACGGTTTGAGCACCACCGAGTTACCGGTAGCCAAAGCCGGGCCGAGCTTCCAGCAGGCCATCAGCAGTGGGAAGTTCCAAGGCACGATGGCACCGACCACGCCAACCGGCTCACGGGTAACCAGGCCAAGCTGGTCGTGTGGCGTCGGCGCAACTTCGTCGTAGACTTTGTCGATGGCTTCGGCTGTCCAATGAATGGCTTGCGCGGCGCCTGGGATGTCGATGCTGGAGGAATCGCTGATCGGCTTGCCCATGTCCAGAGTTTCCAGCAGGGCTAGCTCTTCGACGTTCTTGCGCAGCAGGTCGGCGAAGCGGATCAGCGTGGCCTTGCGCTTGGCCGGCGCCAGCTGCGACCAGACGCCGGAGTCGAAGGTGGCGCGGGCATTCTCTACGGCGCGGTTGGCGTCGGCCAGGTCGCAGCTGGAAACTTTGGCCAGGAAGCGTCCGTCGACCGGGCTCAGGCAGTCGAATGTTTCACCGGATGCGGCGTCGGTGTATTCGCCGTTGATGAAGGCGCGGCCTTCGATCTTCAGTTGTTGGGCACGTTGTTCCCAATCTGCACGGGTCAGGGTGGTCATACGAAACTCCTCCTCTTGTTTAGGTGCAACGCCGCACTGAGGACTCACAGGCGTTGTCAGAATTCTGGCCGGGCGACGAGCGCACACAGGCAAGCGATACCCTAAACCAGCGCGGGTAAACTATCAATATATTTGACACGAACGGCCCAAAAGCCTACTGATGTGCATTTTATTAAACAACAACAGGAGCCTTACCATGAGTATCGCCAGCATCGTCGACTTCGCCCAGGTTCTCACCGAAGCCGAACGCTACCGCCCGGCGGCGGAAAAAATCCTCAAAGGTGAGCCGGACCAGGCTGTGTACAACCACTATTCCAGCCCATGTGGGCAGTTTGCCGCGGGCGTTTGGGAAGGCGAGGTGGGGCAATGGACGGTGAACTACACCGAACATGAGTATTGCGAGATCGTGCAGGGTGTTTCGGTACTGCGTGACCAGGATGGCGGTGCCAAGACCCTGCGTGCCGGCGACCGGTTCGTCATCCCTGCGGGCTTCAAAGGGAGCTGGGAGGTGCTGGAAGCTTGCCGGAAGATCTATGTGATGTTCGAAGCGAAATGATCGCGGCATGCGTGGCATCTATCTAACGCAAAAATGCTGACAGCAAGGGGAATCATGATGGGGCCCGATCCTGGGCATCACATTGGAAGGACGCATCATGACCACTGATATTCTTGCCCCTGCTCGTCACGTGATCGGTACACCCTACACCGATAGCGTTAAGCCCTACATCCTGGCTCTTACCGGGCTGCACATCGCAGTCGGCCCCAAGGATTTCTCGACCCGAGACCTTCGTTCCGACCGAATCTTCATCAGCGTTGATGAGTCCAACTTCATCACCGATTTGAACATCGCCTGAACCCGCAGCCTGTCGTTGGCAAAAAAAAACCCGCGTCCTTACGGATGCGGGTTTTTTTAGGTCGCCGATCAATTACTTGATCTTGGCTTCCTTGTACACCACGTGCTTGCGAACAACCGGATCGTATTTCTTGATCTCGATTTTGTCCGGAGTGGTGCGCTTGTTCTTGTCGGTGGTGTAGAAGTGGCCAGTGCCAGCACTCGAAACCAGACGGATCAATTCACGCATGACGTTCTCCTTAGAACTTTTCGCCGCGAGCGCGCAGCTCGGCCAGCACTACGTCGATACCACGCTTGTCAATGACGCGCATGCCTTTGGCAGAGACGCGCAGACGCACGAAACGCTTCTCGGATTCAACCCAGAAACGGTGGTGCTGCAGGTTCGGCAGGAAACGACGACGGGTTTTGTTGTTTGCGTGGGAAATGTTGTTCCCGGTTACTGGACCCTTACCAGTAACTTGACAGACTCTCGACATGACTCAGCCCTCTAAAACCACATGCCCAACCCGGCATGGGTTGGCCGCTTAATCTCTCAGTCTTTGGCGCTAGGCGCCGTGATTCTGGAGGTCTTATCGACCGGATTCGCTGATGCGACAGGCCGAGCCCCTAGAAAAGAGCGCTGCTTTATACCAGAAAGACTACGCCGCAACAACAGAAGATGAGCTTCAGTGTGCTGCAAATTGCGCGCGAGCAGCATAACGACTCGCCCAGCACACTGTCGACCGCTCGTCGCCAAGCACCTGAAAAAGAAGGTGGTCATTTGCGAAAACCCGCACTAGGGTAGGACGTTTCCAGACTGCACCGGCAGATGGGCCACTGACCAGCCAAGGAGCCACGATGCGTGCTGCTGCCCTTTCCTTATTGTTAAGCTCTCTGATCGCCGCAGGCGCTGCCCAGGCCGCACCGCTGAGCGTGTGCAGTGAGGCCAGCCCTGAAGGCTTCGACGTGGTCCAGTACAACTCGCTGACCACCACCAACGCCTCGGCTGACATGCTGATGAACCGCCTGGTCGAATTCGACGCGGCCAAAGGCAAGGTGGTGCCGAGCCTGGCACAAAGCTGGAGCGTCTCGGCCGACGGCCTGGTGTATGACTTCAAGCTACGCGAGGGTGTGAAGTTTCACACAACGCCGTACTTCAAGCCGACCCGCGAGCTCAACGCCGACGACGTGCTGTTCAGCTTCCAGCGCATGCTTTACCCCGCCCATGCCTGGCACAAGACCGCCCCCGGTGGCTACCCGCACGCCCAGTCGCTGCAACTGGGCAGCCTGATCAAGGGCATTGAGGCCCCAGCGCCGAACACTGTGCGCTTCACCCTGGCCCACGCCGACGCCACCTTTCTGGCGACCCTGAGCATGGGCTTTGCCTCGATCTACTCGGCCGAATACGCCGATAAGCTGCTCAAGGAAGGCAGCCCGGAGAAGCTCAACAGCCAACCGATCGGAACCGGCCCGTTCGTGTTCCAGCGCTTCCAGAAAGACGCTGTGGTGCGCTACCGCGCCAACCCCGACTACTTCGACGGCAAGCCTGCGGTCGACCCGCTAATTTTCGCCATCACCACCGATGCCAACGTGCGCTTGCAAAAGCTCAAGCGCAACGAGTGCCAGGTGGCTTTGTCGCCCAAGCCGTTGGATATCGCCGAAGCCAGCAATGACTTAAGCCTCAAGGTCGCCACTACACCGGCGTTCATGACCGCTTTCGTCGCCATCAACAGCCAGCACCCGCCGCTGGACAAGCCTGAAGTACGCCAGGCGATAAACCTGGCTTTCGACAAGCAGGCCTATCTGAAGGCCGTGTTCGAAGGTACCGCAACCGCAGCCAACGGCCCCTACCCGCCCAATACCTGGAGCTATGCCAAGGACTTGCCAGGCTACCCCCTGGATCAGGCCAAAGCCAAGGCATTGCTAACCAAGGCCGGCTTGGCCGAAGGCTTCAGCACGACGATCTGGACCCGCCCTTCGGGCAGCCTGCTCAACCCCAACCCGAGCCTTGGAGCGCAAATGCTGCAGGCGGACCTTGCCAAGATCGGCATCAAGGCCGAAATCCGCGTGATCGAGTGGGGTGAGCTGATCCGCCGGGCCAAGGCCGGTGAGCATGATTTGCTGTTCATGGGCTGGGCTGGCGACAACGGCGACCCGGACAATTTCCTTAGCCCTCAGTTTTCCTGCGCGGCGGTGCAGTCGGGGACCAATTTCGCACGGTTCTGCGACAACCGCCTGGATCAGCTGATCAGCGCCGGGCGTACGACCAACGACCAGAGCGTGCGCAGCCGGTTGTACCAGCAGGCCCAGACGCTGATTCAGCAGCAGGCGCTGTGGGTGCCGCTGGCGCATCCGACGGCAGCCACGCTGTTGCGTCAGGGGGTTGAGGGTTATCAGGTGAGCCCGTTCGGGCGGCTGGATTTCAGTAAGGTTTCGGTTAATCGCTGAGTCCGCCTTGAGAGGGGCGGCGCCTGGCAGATCGAGCGCCGCCCGCGCGGCGCTCGATCTCCCAGGCGCCAAATACCTCAAGGCCTGCACCTCAGCCCCCAATCCACCCCTGCTCGACCATCGACAGCGGCTCCCTGTCGCCAATGATGATGTGGTCAAGCACCCGCACATCGATCAACCCCAAGCCCCGCTTCAATGACAGCGTCAGCTGCACGTCGTCCTGGCTGGGTTCGCAGCTGCCCGAGGGGTGGTTGTGGCACAGGATCAGCGCTGCCGCGTTGTGCTGCAGCGCCCGGCGCACCACTTCACGCGGGTAGACGCTCGCCCGGTCTATGGTGCCCCTGAAGAGGATCTCGAACGCCAGCGGCCGATGCTTGGAGTCGAGAAACAGACACCCGAACACTTCGCTGCTCTCATGCCGCAGCATGGCCTTGAGGTAGCGGCGCACCGCAACTGGGCTCTCCAGTGCTGGCGAGCGCTCGATGCCAGCGTCCAGGTAGCGCCGGCCAATCTCCAGCAGCGCCTGCAGCTGCGCATACTTCACCGGCCCCATGCCAGGCTCCCGCAACACGGTTTCACGGTCGGCCTCCAGAAACTGCCTGAGGCCACCAAAACGCGCCAGCAGCCCCCGCGCCAGGTCCACTACGTTGCGCCCGGAAACGCCCGAGCCCAACAGCACTGCGACCAGCTCGGCATCCGACAACAACCCGGCGCCGCGTTGCAACAATTTCTCCCTCGGCCGCTCCTTCAGCGGCCACTCCCTGATATTCATCGCTGCTCCCTGCCCTTGCTGCGGCCTATTTAGGCCCTGTGTTAATCTATTTCGCCTCGTACATGCGACGTTCTGCCGCAGGCATCTTCAAACGTCGTCGCCCGCTCTCACTGGAAAAAGGCAAGCCTATGCAGCGGCTGTATCGCAAGCGAATCGTTCTTGGCGTCGGAGGCGGCATCGCCGCCTACAAAAGCGCCGAGCTGATTCGCCGACTCCTGGAGCACGGCGCGCAGGTGCGCGTCGTCATGACCCGTGGGGGTGCCGAATTCATCACCCCGCTGACTCTGCAGGCGCTGTCCGGCCACCCGGTGCACATGGATCTGCTCGACCCTGCCGCCGAAGCGGCCATGGGCCACATCGAACTGGCCAAGTGGGCCGACCTGGTACTGATCGCCCCGGCCACCGCCGACCTGATGGCGCGGCTGGCCCAAGGCATGGCCGATGACCTGCTGACCACCCTGGTGCTGGCCACTGACGCCACCGTGGCCGTGGCCCCGGCAATGAACCAGGCGATGTGGCGCGACCCGGCCACCCAGGCCAACCTGGAACTGCTCAAGAGCCGAGGCATCCAGGTGTTCGGCCCGGCCTCGGGCAGCCAGGCCTGTGGCGACGTGGGCCTGGGGCGCATGCTCGAAGCCACCGACCTGGCCTGGTGCGCTGCAGAAAGCTTCAAGCGCCAGGCACTGACCGGCAAGCATGTGCTGATCACCGCCGGACCTACCCAGGAAAACATCGACCCGGTGCGCTACATCACCAATCATAGCTCCGGGAAGATGGGTTTCGCTTTGGCCGAAGCGGCTGCCGAGGCCGGTGCTCGGGTCACCCTGGTGACCGGGCCGGTGCACCTGCCCACACCTGATCGCGTGCAGCGGATCGACGTGGTCAGTGCGCGGGACATGCTCGCGGCCTGTGAAGCCGCCATGCCATGCGACTTGTTCATCGCTTCAGCTGCGGTTGCGGACTACCGTCCCGAGGTCGTCGCCCCGCAAAAACTCAAGAAGGATCCTACGACTGGCGACGGCATGCTGCTGCAGATGGTGCGCAATCCCGATATCCTTGCCACCCTCGCTGGCCGTGCCGACCGGCCATTCAGTGTTGGCTTCGCCGCCGAGACCGAACATTTGCTCGATTACGCTACGCGCAAGCTCAAGGACAAGAACCTCGACCTGATTGTCGCCAATGATGTGGCTAACCCCAGCATCGGCTTCAACAGCGAGGAAAATGCCCTGACCGTGATCGACCGCCAGCAGCATCAAACCCTCTTCGCGCAAACCAGCAAGGGCAAGATCGCCCGCCAACTGGTCGCCTTCATCGCCGAACGGCTCAATCAGGTTCAATAAGTTACATGCACGCTCTTCAAGCCAAGATCCTCGACCCACGCCTGGGCAGTGAATTTCCACTGCCGCAATACGCCACCCCAGGCTCCGCCGGGCTCGACCTGCGCGCCCTGCTCAAGGAAGACACGGTTCTGGAGCCGGGCCAGACCTTGCTCATCCCCACCGGCCTGTCCATCTACATCGGTGACCCGGGCCTTGCGGCGATGATCCTGCCGCGCTCGGGCCTGGGGCACAAGCACGGTATCGTGCTTGGCAACCTGGTCGGGCTGATCGACTCGGACTACCAAGGTGAGCTGATGGTGTCGTGCTGGAACCGGGGCAATGCGCCGTTCACCATCGCCGTTGGCGAGCGGATTGCACAGCTTGTCCTGGTACCTGTGGTACAAGCGCATTTCGACATCGTCGAGCACTTCGACGAAAGCCAGCGTGGCACAGGCGGTTTCGGCCATTCTGGTAGCCACTGAGCCCATCCACGACCGTTCAGGCCAGGGATGGCGAACTCTGTGGTGATTTCACCGTCCAAGCGTGCTGTTTTTGCCTGCCAGAAAAAAGCCTTTGACTAACGGAGCTTCCCACGATGAACGACATGGCCAACCTGGTTCCGGCGCTGCCGGATAGCATCTTCCGCGCTTATGACATCCGCGGCGTGGTCGGCAAGACCCTGCATGGCGAAACGGCCTACTGGATCGGCCGCGCCATCGGCGCCCAGACCATCGCCCAGGGCGAACCGCAAATTTCGGTAGGCCGCGATGGCCGCCTGTCCGGCCCGATGCTGGTCGAGCAACTGATCAAAGGGTTGGCCGATGCCGGCTGCCAGGTCAGCGACGTTGGCCTGGTGCCCACTCCGGCATTGTATTTCGCTGCCAATGTGCTGGCTGGCAAGTCCGGCGTGATGCTCACTGGCAGCCATAACCCGTCGGACTACAACGGCTTCAAGATCGTCATCGCTGGCGACACCCTGGCCAACGAGCAGATTCAGGCCCTGCTGACGCGCCTGAAGACCAACGACGTGCCGCGCGGCGAAGGCAGTGTGCAAAAGGTCGAGATCCTGGATCGCTATTTCCACCAGATCGTCGACGACGTGAAGCTGGCGAAGAAGCTCAAAGTGGTGGTCGATTGTGGTAACGGCGCCGCTGGCGTGATCGCGCCGCAGCTGATCGAAGCCTTGGGCTGTGAGGTCATCCCACTGTTCTGTGAGGTTGACGGCAACTTCCCCAACCACCACCCAGACCCAGGCAAACCGGAAAACCTCGAAGACCTGATCGCCAAGGTTAAGGAAACCGGCGCTGACATCGGCCTGGCCTTCGACGGCGATGGCGACCGTGTGGGCGTGGTGACCAATACCGGCAGCATCGTCTACCCCGACCGCCTGCTGATGCTGTTTGCCCTGGACGTGCTGGAGCGCAATCCAGGTGCTCAGATCATCTTCGACGTCAAATGCACCCGCCGCCTGACCCCGCTGATCGAACAGCACGGTGGCCGTGCGCTGATGTGGAAGACCGGCCACTCGTTGATCAAGAAGAAGATGAAGCAGACCGGCTCGCTGCTGGCGGGTGAAATGAGCGGGCACATCTTCATCAAGGAACGCTGGTACGGTTTCGACGATGGGATCTACAGCGCAGCGCGGCTGCTGGAGATCCTCAGCAAGGCCTCGCAGAGCGCCGAAGACCTGTTCGCCGCCTTCCCGAACGATATTTCCACGCCGGAAATCAATATTGATGTGACCGACGAGGGTAAATTCAGCATCATTGATGCATTGCAACGCGACGCCGATTGGGGCCAAGCCAGCCTGACAACCATCGACGGTGTACGGGTCGACTACCCCAATGGCTGGGGCCTGGTTCGCGCCTCCAACACCACACCGGTGCTGGTATTGCGCTTCGAGGCCGACAGCGCCGCCGAGTTGCAACGTATCAAGGATGTTTTCCGCGCCCAGTTGCTGCGGGTTGCCCCTGAGCTGCAACTGCCGTTCTGACCGATTATCTGTTCCTCACAGGAGCCCTGCATGACCCTCGATCGCGAAGCCGCTTCCCATGTAGCCGAGGTTTTGTCCGAAGCACTGCCTTACATTCGCCGCTTTGTCGGCAAGACTCTGGTGATCAAGTACGGCGGCAACGCGATGGAGAGCGAAGAGCTCAAAACCGGGTTCGCCCGTGACATCGTGCTGATGAAGGCCGTGGGTATCAACCCGGTGGTGGTACACGGTGGCGGCCCGCAGATCGGCGACCTGCTCAAGCGCCTGTCGATCGAAAGCCACTTCATCGATGGGATGCGTGTCACCGACGCCGCGACCATGGACGTGGTCGAGATGGTCCTGGGCGGTCAGGTCAACAAGGACATCGTCAACCTGATCAACCGTCATGGCGGCAGCGCCATCGGCCTGACTGGCAAGGACGCTGAGCTTATTCGCGCGAAAAAGCTCACCGTGTCGCGTCAGACGCCGGAGATGACCCAGCCAGAAATCATCGACATCGGTCACGTGGGTGAAGTGGTCAGCGTCAACACCGACCTGCTGAACATGTTGGTCAAAGGCGACTTCATCCCGGTGATCGCGCCTATTGGCGTGGGCGTCGACGGCGAGTCGTACAACATTAACGCCGACCTGGTGGCCGGCAAGGTGGCTGAAGCGCTGAAGGCAGAAAAGCTGATGCTGCTGACCAACATCGCTGGCCTGATGGACAAGCAAGGCGAAGTCCTCACTGGCCTGACCACCGAACAGGTCAACGAGCTGATCGCCGATGGCACCATCTACGGCGGCATGCTGCCGAAGATCAAATGCGCGCTGGAAGCCGTCCAGGGTGGGGTAAACAGCTCGCACATCATCGATGGCCGTGTGCCGAATGCCGTGCTGCTGGAAATCTTCACCGACAGCGGTGTCGGCACCCTGATCACTAATCGCAAGCGCCACGCTTAACCTGTACTAACCGCTTCGCGGGCAAACCCGCCCCACCGGAAAGTCACTGCGCTCCAGCGGCAGTACCGTACCGGTGGGGCTCACCTGCGAAAAAGCGCCGCTACAGGCAACAAAAAAGGCGACCCTCTCACGAAGGTCGCCTTTTGCATTACCAAGCCAGGATCAGATCCCGTACTGCGCCCGATAAGCCTCGACAGCCGGCAGGTGCTGCTTGAGCTGCGGGTCGTCTGCCAGGAATTCCAGCACCTGGGTCAGCGAAACGATGCTGACCACCGGAATGCCGAAGTCACGTTCCACTTCCTGGATCGCCGACAGCTCGCCATTGCCGCGCTCTTCGCGGTTAAGCGCGATCAGCACGCCAGCGGCCTTGGCCTGCTGTGCACTGATGATCTGCATGACTTCGCGAATCGCCGTACCGGCAGTGATCACGTCGTCGATGATCAGGACATCACCAGCCAAGGGGGCGCCTACCAGGCTGCCGCCTTCGCCGTGATCCTTGGCTTCCTTGCGGTTGAAGCACCAAGGCACGTCGAGCTGATGCTGCTCGGCCAAAGCCACGGCAGTGGCTGCCGCCAGGGGAATACCCTTGTAGGCTGGGCCGAACAGCACGTCGAAGGGGATCTTGCTATCAACGATGGCTGCCGCGTAGCAGCGGCCCAGTTGGGCCAGGGCGGAACCTGTGTTGAACAGGCCGGCATTGAAGAAATACGGGCTGGTACGCCCCGATTTCAGGGTGAATTCACCGAAGCGCAGCACGCCGCGATCGATGGCAAAACGGATGAAGTCGCGCTGATACGGCTGCATGTAAAGTCCCGGACACCACGGATTTAGCTAAATGGGTTGAGCTCGGGTATCATACACGCACGAGATTTTTGGGGCCATTTATGCGGATCATCAGTGTGAACGTGAATGGCATTCAGGCTGCGGCCGAGCGTGGTTTGCTCAGCTGGTTGCAAGCCCAGAATGCCGACGTCATCTGCCTTCAGGATACCCGCGCCTCGGCCTTTGAACTCGACGACCCAGCTTTCCAGCTCGATGGCTATTTCCTTTATGCCTGCGACGCGGAGGTACCCGCCCAAGGTGGTGTGGCACTTTATTCGCGCATGCAGCCCAAGGCAGTCATCACCGGCCTGGGTTTCGAGACAGCCGACCGCTACGGGCGTTACCTGCAAGCAGATTTCGACAAAGTCAGTATTGCCAGCCTGCTGCTGCCTTCGGGCATGAACGGCGACGAAGACTTGAACCAGAAATTCAAGTTGATGGACGACTTCGCCAAGTACCTGGACAAGCAGCGTCGCAAACGTCGCGAGTACATCTACTGCGGCTCGTTCTACGTGGCACAGCAGAAGCTGGACATCAAGAACTGGCGTGACAGCCAGCAATCGCCGGGCTTCCTGCCGCCGGAACGGGCATGGATGGATGCGATTACAGGCGACATGGGTTATGTCGATGCCCTGCGCGAAGTCAGCCGTGAAGGCGACCAGTACAGCTGGTGGCCGGACAACGAGCAGGCCGAGATGCTCAACCTGGGCTACCGGTTCGACTACCAGATCCTCACGCCGGGCCTGCGCCGCTTCGTGCGCAATGCCCGGCTGCCGCGTCAGCCGCGCTTCTCGCAACATGCGCCGCTGATCGTCGACTACGACTGGACGTTGACCATCTGAAGCATCATGAAGCATAAAAAAAGCCGACTTCACGTCGGCTTTTTTTTACCTGCAGGAGCTGTCAGTCAGCCAGGGCGGCCTGCTGCAGTTCGAAGATTTCGGTCATGCCCTTTTGCGCCAGCGCCAGCATGGCGTTGAAGTCTTCAGGCTGGAATGGCGCACCTTCGGCGGTACCCTGGACTTCAATGAAACCGCCGGCACTGGTCATGACCACATTCAGGTCAGTTTCGGCAGCGGAGTCTTCCAGGTAGTCCAGGTCCAATACGGCCTCGCCTTGGTACATACCCACCGAGACAGCAGCGATCATGTGCTTGAGCGGATTGCCGCCTTTAAGGCCACCGCGCTTCTTGATCACGGCCAGCGCGTCGCAAAGGGCGACCATGGCGCCAGTGATGGACGCGGTGCGGGTACCGCCGTCGGCCTGGATCACGTCACAGTCGATGTACAGCGTGATGTCACCGAGCTTGCTCATGTCCAGCGCGGCGCGCAGCGAACGGCCGATCAGGCGCTGGATCTCTAGGGTACGGCCACCTTGCTTGCCACGGCTGGCCTCGCGCTGGTTCCGCTCGCCGGTAGAGCGCGGCAGCATGCCGTATTCGGCGGTCAGCCAGCCTTGGCCCTGGCCTTTGAGGAAGCGCGGTACGCCGTTTTCGACGCTGACCGTGCAGATGACCTTGGTGTCACCGAACTCGACCAGTACCGACCCTTCGGCGTGCTTGGTGTAGTTGCGGGTGATGCGGATCGAGCGGAGCTGATCGGCGGCGCGACCACTTGGACGTTTCATCTGGGATACCTGTACTGGGACTTTGAATCTGCCGGCCATTATAGAGCCCGTGGCCCGCAGAGGACATGCCTATTGTCGCGCGCCTGGCAGCCTGTCGCCTTTTCCCATTTGTGCGCACCTGCTCTGTAACATGGCCGGATTGGGCGCCAAGGGCGCACTGCGCTACAATCGCGCGCCTTCAATTCATTTACACGAGGTAGTTCCCATGGTGCACAGCATGACCGCTTTTGCTCGTGTCGAGCGCGCAGGCAGCCAAGGCACCCTGGTCTGGGAATTGCGCTCGGTCAACCACCGCTATCTTGAGCCTCACCTGCGCCTGCCGGACGCCCTGCGCGACCTTGAAGGCGCGGTGCGCGAGGGCCTGCGCCAGGGCCTTTCACGCGGCAAGGTCGAATGCACCCTGCGCCTGCATGAGGACAGCAACGGCAAGCCGCTCAAGGTTGATCGCGAGCGGGCCGCGCAACTGGTCGCAGCTGCCGAAGAGGTCGCCGGCCTGATCAAGCAACCGGCAGCGCTCAATCCACTGGAGGTGCTTTCCTGGCCGGGCGTGCTGGTAGCCGATGCCACTGACCCGCAGGCCTTGAACGCCGAAGCCGTGGCGCTGTTCGATGAAGCTTTGGCCGAGCTCAAGGCCGGGCGTCAGCGCGAGGGCCAGGAGCTGGCTAAGCTCATCAACGAGCGCCTGGACAGCATGACCCAAGAGGTCAGCACCTTGCGCACCCTCGTACCGCAAATGCTCGCCGCCCAGCGGCAGAAGATCATCGATCGTTTCGGCGACCTCAAGGCCGAGCTCGACCCGCAGCGCCTGGAGCAGGAGATGGTGCTGCTGGCACAGAAAAGCGACGTTGCCGAAGAGCTGGACCGCCTCAGCACTCACGTCAACGAAGTGCGCCGGGTGCTCAAGTCCGGCGGCGCCGCCGGTCGACGCCTGGATTTTCTGATGCAGGAACTCAACCGCGAAGCCAACACCCTGGGCTCCAAGGCCTTCGACCCACGCAGCACGCAAGCGGCGGTCAACCTGAAGGTGTTGATCGAACAAATGCGTGAACAAGTACAGAACATCGAGTAAGGCCACCCCTACCATGAATCCAACCAGCGGCACCCTCTATATCGTTTCGGCACCCTCTGGCGCCGGCAAGACCAGCCTGGTCACTGCCCTCATCGAAGCCGACCCGCGGGTCAGTGTCTCGGTCTCGCACACCACCCGTGCCATGCGCCCGGGCGAGCAGCACGGTGTGAACTACCACTTCGTCAGCCACGACGACTTCAAGGGGCTGATCGCCAAGGGTGACTTCCTTGAGCACGCCGAAGTGTTCGGTAACTTCTACGGTACTTCGCGTAGTGCCCTGCAGCAGGTGCTCGACCAGGGCAACGACCTGATCCTGGAGATCGACTGGCAAGGCGCTCAGCAGGTACGCAAGCTGATGCCCGAGGCACGTTCGGTGTTCATCCTGCCGCCCAGCCAGCAAGCGCTACGCCAGCGCCTGGACGGTCGCGGCCAGGACAGCGAAGCGATCATCGCCGGGCGTATGAAGGAAGCGGTCAGCGAGATGGTGCATTACGATGAGTACGAATACGTCATCGTCAATGACGACTTCAACGAAGCGCTGGAAGATTTGAAAGCTGTGTTCGCGGCCAACCGCGAGGGTGATGCTGCCGCGCTCGCCCGCGCCGAAGAACTCAAGCTTGAGAAACAACAGCAGCGCCATCAAGCGCTGCTCAAGCAGTTGATAGGCTGAAACGGAAGGGGCCGCATAGCGGCCCCTTCGTTCATTCCGGCAATGGCAACGTGGCCTGCTGACGCAAGGTCGCGCCCAGGAAGTAAGCCGGTGCGCGCATCCGCGAGATCATCATCAGCACGATCCCCAGCGCCGAGATGATCGCCGCGATCACGAACACCAGGCCCACCCCCGCCACATGCGAGCCGCTGCCGAATTCCGGTGAGGCGCTGTCGATGACTGTCCGCACGAAAATCACCGAAAGGATCACCCCGCCCACCAGGGGGCACAGGCCGCGCATGAAGAAGTGGCGCAAGCTGCCGAACAGGCTGCTGCGGAAGTACCAGACACAGGCAAAGGCCGTGAGTGAGTAATAGAAGCAGATCATCATGCCCAGGGCTGTGATGGTATCGGCCAGCACGTTCTCGCTCAGGGTGCGCATGGTGACGTAGAACAGCCCCGCCGCAACGCCAGCACAGATGGTCGCATAACGCGGGGTCTGCGAACGCGGGCAGACGCTGGCGAACTTCTGCGGCACCGCGCCGTAGTACCCCATGGCTAGCAACGTGCGGGCCGGCGACACGAAGGTCGACTGCAGCGACGCTGCAGTGCTGGCCAGCACGGCGATCGACATCAGAATCGCAAGCGGCCCCATCACCGGGCCTGCCAGGTGGGCAAACACGTTTTCCTGGATGCGCGGGTTATTCAGGCCCAGACCCTGCTCGCTGATGCCGGCGAACTGCAACGTGGCGATGGCGGTGATCAGGTATAGGCCAAGGATCAGCAGCACTGTCCAGGTTGCTGCTTTGCCTGGCACCTCTTCGCTGCCGACCGACTCTTCGCTGACCGTCAGGCAAACGTCCCAACCCCAGAAAATAAAGATCGACAATGACAGCCCGGCAGCGAACGCCGAGAACGACTCGACGCCAAACGGGTTGAACCAGGCGAAATCGAAGGCCAGCGGTGGCGGTGCGGTAGCGCCGCCGAAGGCCGCGAAGGCGAAGCCAAGCAATACCAACAGTTGTAGCGCCACCAAACCGTACTGCACGGTCATGGTGGTGGCCATGCCGCGGCAGCAAATCCACACTGCCAGTGCGATGAACACACAACAGGTGGCGATGTTGACTAACAGGTTGTCGGCCAAGGCTGCCAGGCCGTGGTGGCCAGTGATCTGGCTAAGGAACAGGTAGAAAAAGTCGACGGCAACCCCCGCCAGGTTGGACAACACGATGGTAGTGGCAACCACCAGCCCCCAGCCACCGATCCAGCCGATCATCGGGCCGAACGCCCGGGCCGACCAGGTAAACGAAGTGCCGCTGTCCGGCTCGGCGGAATTGAGCTCCCGGTAGCCCAAGGCAACCAGCAACATCGGCAGGAAACCGACGATGAACACGGCAGGAAGATGAGCACCGACCTCACGTACGGTTGGGCCAAGGGCGCCGGTGAGGGTGTAGACCGGCGCAATGGTGGAAATGCCAAGTACCACGCTGGCCAGCAGGCCAAGGCGGCCTTTGGCTAGCCCTTTGCTGCGTTGAATGGTGCCCGAGTCGGCCACATCGGGTGGGCGGCCGGCTTCTGTGTAATTGCTCATGAGTTTATGCCGTAACTATTGGAATTGTTTTCACAGGCCCCGTTCCCAAGGCCTGCTTCCACTCATTGAAAGCGCGCTGCCGGTTGAGCGTCATCCCGGACTTTTACCTGACTGATGGTCAGGCCCCTCGTGCAGCATGGGCAATGCAGGCCTCGCGGAACGCCTGGAAAAGACGCCGGGAGACCGGGTTGTCGGCGAAACGCCATTCAGGGTGCCATTGCACGCCAAGCACAAAGCCTGGCGCATCGGGCATGGACACCGCTTCGATCAGGCCATCCGGTGCCCGTGCCTCGATCCGCAGGCCTGGGGCCAAGCGGTCGATGCCCTGGCTGTGCAGCGAGTTGACCTCAAACTGTGCAGCCAGGCCCAGGCGCTCGAACAACCCGCCAGGTTCGACGCTGACAGGGTGGCGAGGACCGTATTGCACCTGCAGGGGCGCATCCTCAGGTTCGCGATGGTCCAGGTAGCCGGGCAGTTCCTGCACGCGTTGGTGCAGGCTGCCGCCCAGGGCTACGTTCAATTCCTGGAAGCCACGGCAGATGCAAAACACCGGCACGCCTGCTGCAATTGCTGCCTGCAGCAACGGCAAGGTCAGGCGGTCACGGGCAACGTCGTGACGTGTGCCATCGGCGCTGGCGGGGCCATTGTAATGATGCGGCTCGATATTAGAAGGCGAGCCGGTGAAAACAATGCCGTCGAGCCGGGCCAGCAAGGCCTGGCTGTCGCTGCCACCATCACGGGCCGGCAGAATCAGCGGCAACCCGGCGAAGCCCGCTGCCTCGACATACTTGTCACCTACCGTATGCGACGAGTTCTTCCCCACCTGCTGGCGGCAGGCGCTGATACCGATCAAAGGGACCGCAATTGCGCTCATGGGCTTACACCGTGTGCAGGTACCAGTTGTACTCGAGGTCGGAAATCGAAACTTCGAACTCGGCCAGCTCACTTTCCTTGCAGGCCACGAAGATATCAATGTAGTCCGGGCTGATGTATTGGTTGAGCACTTCACTGTCATCCAGCGCGCGCAAGGCATCGCGCAGGTTGTTCGGCAGGCTCTGCTCCAGTTGCTCGTAGGAGTTGCCTTCGATGGGGGGGCCGGGCTCGACCTTGCTGGTCAAACCGTGATGGATACCGGCTAGGATGGCCGCCAGCATCAGATAGGGGTTGGCATCAGCGCCTGCGACACGGTGCTCGATGCGAACGTTCTCGCTGCTATCGGTGGGAACGCGAACGGCTACGGTGCGGTTGTCCAGGCCCCAGCTTGGCGCGTTCGGCACGTAGAACTGCGCGCCGAAGCGGCGGTAGGAGTTGATGTTCGGGCATAGAAAGGCCATCGACGCTGGCATGGTCTCGAGCACCCCGCCGATGGCATGGCGCAGGGCATCGCTTTGCAGCGGGTCTTCATGGGCGAAGATGTTCTTGCCGGTTTTCTTGTCCAGCAGCGAGATGTGCACGTGCAAACCGTTGCCCGCCTGGCCCGGATAGGGCTTGGCCATGAATGTGGTGTCCATTTCATGGTCGTAGGCGACGTTCTTGATCAGCCGCTTGAGCAGGATCGCATAATCGCAGGCTTTCAATGGGTCGGCGACGTGATGCAGGTTGACCTCAAATTGCGCCGGGGCACTTTCCTTGACGATGGCGTCAGCCGGCAGCCCTTGCTCCTTGGCGGCTTCGAGCATGTCCTGAAGGCAGTCGGCGTATTCGTCGAGGTCGTCGATCAGGTACACCTGAGTCGACTGCGGGCGCTTGCCCGAGATGGGCGAGCGCGGCGGTTGCGGGCGGCCGTTGAGGTTGTCCTGATCGATCAGGTAGAACTCCAGTTCGAACGCGGCGCAGATATCCAGGCCCATGGCGTCGAACTTGCTCACCACCTGGCGCAGCACTTCGCGTGGGTCGGCGAAGAACGGCGCACCGTCGAGTTCGTGCATGGTCATCAGCAACTGGGCGGTGGGGCGCTTTTGCCACGGCTCGTCCGACAGCGTGCCGGCAATTGGGTAACAGATGCGGTCGGCATCGCCGATGTCCAGGCCCAGGCCTGTGCTTTCGACAGTCGAGCCGTTGATGTCGAGGGCGAACAACGAGGCCGGCAGGTTGATGCCTTTTTCGTACACCTTGTGCAGGCTGGCGCGCTCGATGCGCTTGCCGCGTACCACGCCGTTCATGTCGGAAATCAGCAGGTCGACGTACTGCGTATCCGGATGGGCCTGAAGAAAGTCATTCATCTCGCTGGAAGTACTGGCGCACGGGGTGACCGACGTCATGGCTTACATCCTATGATTTGCTGCGGCGATGTGGGGGTACGGCTGGCGCCTCACGGGCGACGATGGTTGCAGCTGTTGTTGTTTTTCACTTTCCCATCGTGGGGATTGATGACCCGACCGGGCGCATTGATTCCCGGGGGCCGTTTCACTATAAAATGGCCCTAGCGCAACAGACATTGGCATTTCGGCAAGCAGAGCGTGCACCCATGCAATATCAAATCACCCACGCCGACCTCTCCCTGGTACTGGCACTGGAACGCGGGCGCTCATTGGCAAAGGCCGCCGAACTGCTCAAGGTCGACGTTTCCACGGTGTTCCGCTCGATCCGTCGGCTGGAGTCGGCACTGGGCACCGCGCTGTTCGTGAAAAGCCGCAAGGGCTACCTGCCGACCGACACGGCCCAGGCCCTGGCCGAACAGGCCGAACGCGCCGAGCAGGCGCTTGAGGCTGCGCGCATCGCCATGACCAGCGGTGAGCAAGTGGTCAGCGGCACCGTGCGCTTGACCTGCACCGAGGCGGTGATGCACAGCCTGCTACTGCCCGCGCTGGCTGTGTTCATGCCGAACTACCCGGCGTTGTCGCTGGAGATGGGCACCTCCAACACCTTCGCCAACCTCAGCCGGCGTGACGCGGACATCGCCCTGCGCCTGACCAACACTCCGCCAGAACATTTGGTCGGGCGCTGCCTGGGTTCGACCTCCTATGTGATTTGCGGTCAGCCGCAATGGCGCGAGCGCTTGAATGAATCGCCCAGCAGCGTGCCGTGGATCGCCCCCGACGATTCGATGCAGGACCACCCCACCGTGGTCTGGCGCAACCAGCAGTATCCTGGGTTAAGCCCGCGCTACCAGTGCAGTGGCATGTCGACCATCGCCCAGTTGGTCAGCGCCGGGTTAGGCGTCGCAGCGCTGCCTGACTATATGGTCGATGCCTTACCGGGGGTGGATGCGTTGAGCGGGGCGCTGCCAGGGTGCGATACCCAGCTGTGGCTGCTGACCCGCCCGGACTGCCGGGCACTCCGGTCGGTGCAGACGTTGTTCGAAGAACTGACGCCGCTGTTGCGGGATGCAATGCTCTGAGGTTATCGTCAGAACAGGCATCGAAGAGCTCTGCTGCGGCCCTTTCGCGGTTGAACCTGCGCCCAACGGGTACGATGACATCAACGGCTTGCGGGAGTCTGGATAAAACAGCGCTTCCCTATTGGCTGGTGATTTTTTAAACTATCGAGTCCGCCTGCCCGTATTGGGCTGCACGCCTATCGCATTTGCTACTGAGGAAGACCATGGCCCGCGTAACTGTTGAAGACTGCCTGGAACACGTGGATAACCGTTTTGAGCTGGTCATGCTCTCGACCAAGCGTGCCCGTCAACTGGCTACCGGCGGCAAAGAGCCACGCGTAGCATGGGAAAACGACAAACCGACCGTGGTCGCCCTGCGCGAAATCGCCGAAGGCATCGTGACCCCTGAGTTCATCGCTGCAGAAGAGATCGTCACCGAGGATCCGGTCTTCGCCGCGTTCGAGGACGAGTCCAACGAGGCTGTCTGATCCATGCCCTGTCGACGTCGCGCGGCACAAGGCCCTCTTGCTCGGCAAGAGGTGAAACCATGCCAGGCATAGAAGCCTTAGCCGAACGGCTGTCGACCTATCTTGGGCCTGAACAGGTCAACCTGGTCCGGCGTGCCTATTTCTACGCCGAACAGGCCCACGACGGGCAGCGCCGCCGCAGCGGCGAGCCCTACGTGACCCATCCGCTGGCAGTGGCCAGCATCCTCGCCGACATGCACATGGACCATCAGAGCCTGATGGCGGCCATGCTGCACGACGTGATCGAAGACACTGGTATCGCCAAAGAAGCTCTGTGCCAGCAGTTTGGCGAGACTGTGGCCGAGCTGGTCGATGGGGTCAGCAAACTGACCCAGATGAACTTCGAGACCAAAGCCGAGGCGCAGGCCGAGAACTTCCAGAAGATGGCCATGGCCATGGCCCGCGATATACGCGTGATCCTGGTCAAGCTCGCTGACCGCCTGCACAACATGCGCACTCTGGAAGTGCTGTCCGGGGAAAAACGCCGGCGCATCGCCAAGGAAACACTCGAGATCTACGCCCCCATCGCCAACCGTCTAGGCATGCATACGGTGCGCGTGGAGTTCGAGGACCTTGGCTTCAAAGCCATGCACCCGATGCGTTCGTCGCTGATTCACCGGGCGGTGAAAAGCGCGCGCGGCAACCGTAAAGAGATCGTCGCCAAAATCGAGCAATCGCTGGCCAATTGCCTGGCAGCCGATGGTATTGCAGGCGAGGTCAGCGGCCGGCAGAAACACCTCTACGGCATCTACAAGAAGATGCGGGGCAAGCGCCGCGCCTTCAACGAGATCATGGACGTTTACGCCTTCCGCATCATCGTCGACAAGGTAGACACCTGCTACCGTGTGCTCGGCGCGGTGCACAACCTGTACAAGCCGCTGCCCGGACGCTTCAAGGATTACATCGCGATTCCCAAGGCCAACGGCTATCAGTCGTTGCATACCACGCTGTTCGGCATGCACGGGGTGCCCATCGAAATTCAGATTCGCACCCGCGAAATGGAAGAAATGGCCAACAATGGTATCGCTGCCCACTGGCTGTACAAGTCCAACGCAGACGAGCAGCCCAAGGGCAACCACGCCCGCGCCCGGCAGTGGGTCAAGGGCATCCTCGAGCTGCAGCAGCGCGCTGGCAACTCGCTGGAATTCATCGAAAGCGTGAAGATCGACCTGTTCCCGGACGAGGTCTACGTGTTCACGCCAAAAGGCCGGATTATGGAGCTGCCCAAGGGCTCCACCGCCGTCGACTTCGCCTACGCGGTGCATACCGACGTGGGCAACAGCTGCATCGCCTGCCGCATCAACCGCCGCCTGGCACCACTGTCCGAACCGCTGCAAAGCGGCTCGACGGTTGAAATCGTCAGCGCCCCTGGCGCACGGCCAAATCCGGCGTGGCTCAACTTCGTGGTCACTGGCAAAGCGCGCACACACATTCGCCATGCCCTCAAGCAACAGCGCCGTTCAGAGTCGATCAGCCTTGGCGAGCGCCTGCTGAATAAAGTGCTAACCGGCTTCGACAGCAGCCTTGAAAAAATCCCTCAGGAACGCGTCCAGGCCATTCTGGCCGAATACCGCCTGGAGCTGATCGAAGACCTGCTCGAAGACATAGGCCTGGGCAACCGCATGGCCTACGTGGTCGCTCGCCGGCTGCTTTCTGCCGAAGGCGAACAGCTGCCGGCGCCGGAAGGGCCGCTGGCCATTCGCGGCACCGAAGGCCTGGTCTTGAGCTATGCCAAGTGCTGCACACCAATCCCGGGCGACCCCATCGTCGGCCACCTGTCTGCAGGCAAGGGCATGGTCGTGCACCTGGAAAACTGCCGCAATATCAGTGAAATCCGCCACAACCCGGAAAAGTGCGTGCAGCTTTCCTGGGCCAAGGACATCGCTGGCGAATTCAACGTCGAGCTGCGTGTCGAGCTTGAACACCAGCGCGGCCTGATTGCCTTGCTGGCCAGCAGCGTCAACGCGGCGGACGGCAACATCGAGAAGATCAGCATGGACGAACGCGACGGCCGTATCAGCGTGGTCCAACTGGTGGTCAGCGTGCATGATCGTGTGCACCTGGCACGTGTGATCAAGAAGCTGCGTACCTTGACCGGCGTGGTCCGCATCACCCGCATGCGTACGTAGTCCGCCAACCGCAAGGAGTCATCATGAGCAAGACCGTCATCAACAGCGACAAGGCCCCTGCCGCTATCGGCACCTACTCCCAGGCGATCAAGGCCGGCAACACTGTCTACATGTCAGGGCAGATTCCCCTCGACCCAAAGACCATGGAACTGGTCGAGGGCTTCGAAGCCCAGACCGTGCAGGTGTTCGAAAACCTCAAGGCCGTGGCTGAAGCAGCAGGCGGTTCGTTCAAGGACATCGTCAAGCTGAACATCTTCCTCACCGACCTGAGCCACTTCGCCAAGGTCAATGAAGTCATGGGCCGCTACTTCGAACAGCCGTACCCCGCTCGCGCCGCCATCGGCGTAGCCGCGCTGCCAAAAGGCGCCCAGGTCGAAATGGATGCCATCCTGGTCATCGAATGACGCCCCTGGTGACGGGCGCCATGCCCGTCACTCTCTTTTGCAAGGTTATCCCGTCATGCGACAAGCACTGCCCCTCGCGTTGGCAGCCCTGCTTCTGGGCGGCTGCGCCAGCCACAAACCTGAAGACTTCAACGGTACCTGGATCAACCAGGAGGCCATCAAGGCCGCCAACAAAGGCGGCAGCCTGCGCCAGGCACTGAACGAAAACGGCCCGATCTTCGAATGGAAGCTTGACGTTGCGCATCAGCAGGCCAGCTACAGCAACGGCTTCGAGGCGGCTGACGGCCAGCTCAGCGCCAACCAGAAAAATTGGCAAGCGAGCTTCGAGGGCGGCCAGACCGAACAGCTAGAGCTCGATGGCGACGAGCTCAAAGCCACCAGCCAGAGCGGTGCCGAACAAACCTTCGTGCGCGTCGAACAGCCCGGTAACACGCCACTGGGCGCTAGCTTTGAGAAGGCGCTTTACCAGGCCTACCTCGGTGGTGACTGGAAGGTCCTCGAAGGCCAGGGCAAAGGCGGCATCGTCCGCTTCAGCGATACCGGCACTGTCACCGGGCTGCCAGGCCCGGATCGTTTCGCCCTGTGCCTGGCCGGCGACTGCGCCAGCATGGGTGGCAGCAACGATAGCCTGTGGCTGGAGCGCAACCAGCGCGGCGCGCCGTTCATTTTCAAGCGTGACGGCAACAAACTGACCATCTACCAGGCAGTCAATACCGCCCAGGCAGATGAGATTCCGCAGTTGTCGCCAGGGGCGCAGCAGTGGGTGCTGGAACGGGACTAACGCCCGACCTTGAGCCGGGCCAGCGCTGGCTCATCGATCAGCGCTGGCCTGCCAGGATTGCTGCATAGCCTTCCTTGTAGCTTGGATACTCAGGCACCCAACCCAACGCCCGTGCTCGGGCGTTGCTGCAGCGCTTGCTGCCGGTACGCCGCACGCGCTGTTCGTCGGACCACTGGGTGACCCCAAGGTACGCCCGCAACCAGCCCACCACTTCGGCCAGCGGCGCCGGGTCGTCGTCGACACCGATGTAGCAATCGTCCAGCGCCACGCCGTCAGCATCGGCCTGCAAGAGAAAAGCCATCAGGCTTGCCGCATCTTCTGCATGTATCCGATTACCGTACAGCGGCGGCTGCTCGACTACCCGATAGCCTTGGCGTACCTGGCTCAGCAGCCACTCGCGGCCCGGCCCGTAGATACCCGTAAGGCGCACCACACTGGCAGGTATGCCACTTGCCAGCGCCACCCTCTCGGCCTGCAGCATAACCTTGCCGGAATAGCCTTCAGGCTCGGTGGCGGCCGATTCGTCGACCCATTGGCCGTCCTTCTGAGCGAATACACTGCTGCTGGAGACGAATAGCAGACGGCGGGGGCGCTGGCCGCGCAGGGCAAGCCATGCCAGCACATGGCGCAGGCCGTCGACGTAGGCCGCCTGATAGCCCGCCTCGTCATGCTGGCTGGCAGCTACACAATAGACCAGATAGTCCGGCGAATGCTGCGGCCAGGCCTGCGGGATGCTCGGGTCCGACAGGTCGGCGGCAATCGGTGCAACGCCCGCTGGAAGCTGCCCGACAGAGCGGCGCAGACCGCTGACCTGCCAGCCTTTGGCCAGCAGCTGGCAGGCCAACCGGCCGCCTACATCACCACATCCCACGATAAGCGCGCTAAGGCCTGACATCGAAAAACTCCCTGAAGCAAAGGGTCAGGCTAGCCGGATTACACGATAGACGGCTAGACCTCGGGTTGATAAAGCAACAATATTACTTTTGTTAACAAGAATTACTTGCAATAATGGCACCCCTATCTGTTCTCGGCCTACCTCGAGGCCTTGGAGAACACACACTTTCTTCTTCATCAGGTCCGGCTAGCATGACACGTACTCAACCCTCCGCTTCGCCAAACCCGTCGCGCGCCTGGCGCGCCATTGCCGCGCTGCTGTTCAGCCTGGTGCTGGCCCCGGTAGCCATGGCCGATGAGCCTGCCGCCAATGCCGCAACGCCTGCAGCCGCAGCCGCTCCAGCAGCACCGGCAGCGCCCGCCGCCGAAGGCCAGGCCACCTCAGCGGCCAATGCACCTGCCGCCGACCCGGCCGTGGAGCAGCTGGTTGAAGATACCTCGCTGGGCATGGCTCACGACCTTTCGCCATGGGGCATGTACAAGAACGCCGATATCGTCGTGAAGATCGTGATGATCGGCTTGGCCATCGCTTCGATCATCACCTGGACCATCTGGATCGCCAAGGGCTTCGAGCTAATGGGCGCCAAGCGCCGCTTGCGTGGCGAAATCGCTGCGTTGAAGAAGTCGGTCAGCCTCAAAGAAGCCAGCGATGTCTCCAATAAAGAAGGCACCCTGGCCCATACCCTGGTCCATGACGCTCTCGAAGAGATGCGTTTGTCGGCCAACACCCGCGAGAAGGAAGGCATCAAAGAGCGCGTCAGCTTCCGTCTGGAGCGCCTGGTAGCGGCCAGCGGCCGGGCCATGAGCAGCGGCACCGGCGTGCTTGCCACCATCGGGTCTACCGCGCCATTCGTGGGCCTGTTCGGTACCGTATGGGGCATCATGAACAGCTTCATCGGCATCGCCAAAACCCAGACCACCAACCTGGCCGTGGTTGCCCCAGGTATCGCCGAAGCCCTGCTGGCTACCGCCCTGGGCCTGGTCGCAGCGATTCCGGCAGTGGTCATTTACAACGTCTTCGCCCGTTCCATCGCTGGCTACAAGGCGCAGGTGTCCGACGCCTCTGCCCAGGTGCTGCTGCTGGTCAGCCGCGACCTGGACCACCAAGGCAGCGAGCGCGCCGCCCCGCACATGGTGAAAGTGGGGTAAGCCATGGGCCTGCATCTGAACGAAGGTGGCGACGACCTCGCCGAAAACCACGAAATCAACGTAACGCCGTTCATCGACGTGATGCTGGTGCTGCTGATCATCTTCATGGTTGCAGCGCCCTTGGCCACGGTGGACATCAAGGTCGACCTACCGGCATCGACCGCTAAGCCGGCGCCACGGCCCGAGAAACCGGTGTTCGTCAGCGTCAAGGCCGACCAGAAGCTGTATATCGGCGACGATCAGGTGCTCGCTCCGGCACAGCTTGGCCCGATGCTCGACGCCAAGACCAAGGGCGACAAGGAAACCACCATCTTCTTCCAGGCCGACAAGGGCGTGGATTACGGTGACCTGATGGAAGTGATGAACAACCTGCGCGCGGCCGGCTACCTCAAGGTCGGTCTGGTAGGTCTCGAGACGGCAGCCAAGAAATGACGAAACCGCGCTCAAACGTGGCGCGCTACGCTGTCAGCCTGGCGATCGTGCTGGGTGTGCACGTGGTCGCCGTGCTGCTGACGCTCAACTGGTCGGTGCCCCAGGCCATCGAACTGCCACCGGCAGCGATGATGGTCGAGCTGGCGCCGCTGCCTGAGCCTGCGCCACCGCCCCCTCCGAAAGCCGCCCCGCAGCCACCGGCACCGGTCGAAGAACCGCCACTGCCGAAGGTGGCCGAGGCGCCCAAACCGAAGATCGCCGTCGCCAAGCCGGTCAAGCCAAAGCCCAAGCCTCAGCCGCCCAAGCCTGTGAAGAAGCCTGAGCCGCCAAAGGATGAGCCACCGGCCAAAGAGCAGGTAGCCGACACGCCGCCAAGCAACACGCCACCGCAAAAATCGGCAGCACCGGCCCCCAGCATCGCCGCCAACAGTAAAGCGCTGCCGACCTGGCAGAGCGACCTGCTGCGCCATCTGGCCAAGTACAAGCGCTACCCCGAAGACGCTCGCCGCCGCGGCCTGCAAGGTATCAACCGCTTGCGTTTCGTGGTCGACGCCGAGGGCAAGGTGGTGTCGTACACCCTGGCAGGCGGTTCTGGTAGCGCATCACTGGACCGGGCGACGTTGGAAATGATCCGCCGAGCTGGCACGGTGCCCAAGCCACCGGCCGAGTTGCTGACCAACGGCACCATTGAAGTAGTCGCACCATTCGTCTACTCACTGGACCGCCGCTGATATTTTTTGTTTCTGTCACAAACCGGCAACTCTGATAACGTGCGTCTATCGATTGCAGCCGCTATGCTGGGCTCGCAACTTCATGGACGCACGTTATGACCCTCACAGAATTACGCTACATCGTCACGCTCGCTCAGGAGCAGCACTTCGGCCATGCCGCCGAGCGCTGCCACGTCAGCCAACCCACCCTGTCGGTTGGCGTGAAAAAGCTCGAGGACGAGCTTGGTGTACTGATTTTCGAGCGCAGCAAAAGCGCCGTGCGCCTTACCCCGGTCGGCGAAAGCATCGTGGCTCAGGCACAAAAGGTGCTGGAGCAGGCGCAGGGCATTCGTGAACTGGCTCAAGCCGGCAAGAATCAGCTCACCGCGCCGCTCAAGGTCGGTGCCATCTATACCGTCGGCCCATATCTGTTCCCGCACCTGATCCCGCAGTTGCATCGCGTTGCACCGCAGATGCCGTTGTACATCGAAGAAAACTTCACCCATGTACTGCGCGAGAAGCTGCGCAACGGCGAGCTGGACGCAGTTATCATCGCCTTGCCGTTCAACGAAGCCGATGTGCTGACCCTGCCGCTGTACGATGAACCGTTCTGTGCGCTGATGCCCGCCGACCATCCCTGGACGGCCAAGAAGACCATCGACACCGCCCTGCTCAACGACAAGAGCCTGCTGCTGCTCGGCGAGGGCCACTGCTTCCGCGACCAGGTGCTGGAAGCCTGCCCGACGCTGAACAAAGGAGGTGAAGGGTCCAAGCACACCACGGTCGAATCCAGCTCGCTGGAAACCATCCGCCACATGGTTGCCTCAGGGCTGGGTGTTTCGATCCTGCCGCTGTCGGCCGTGCACAGCCATCACTATGCACCTGGGGTCATCGAGGTGCGTCCGTTGACTGCGCCAGCACCCTTCCGAACCGTAGCCATCGCCTGGCGCGCCAGCTTCCCCCGGCCCAAGGCCATCGAGATCCTCGCCGACTCGATACGCCTGTGCTCGGTGGCCAAATCACCTGCGCAACAAACGGCCTGATTCATGACGGAGTTGTCGAAGGTTCCGGTCACGGCGCTCAAGGGCGTAGGCGATGCCATGGCGGAAAAGCTCGCCAAGGTGGGCCTGGAAAACCTTCAGGATGTGCTGTTCCACCTACCCCTGCGTTACCAGGACCGCACCCGCGTGGTGCCCATCGGCCAACTGCGGCCTGGCCAGGACGCAGTGATCGAGGGCGTGGTCAGCGGCGCTGACGTGACCATGGGCAAGCGCCGCAGCCTGGTGGTGCGCTTGGGTGACGGTACCGGTGTGCTGAGCCTGCGCTTCTATCACTTCAGCAATGCGCAGAAAGAAGGCCTCAAGCGCGGTACCCATCTGCGCTGCTATGGGGAAGCTCGCCCTGGCGCCTCGGGCCTTGAGATTTACCACCCCGAATACCGAGCGCTCAACGGCGACGAGCCACCGCCACCGGTCGAGCAGACCCTGACACCGATCTACCCCTCCACCGAAGGTCTTACCCAGCAACGCCTGCGGGTGCTTTGCCAGCAGAGCCTGGCCATGCTCGGCCCGCGCAGCCTGCCCGATTGGCTGCCCGATGAGTTGGCCCGCGACTACCACCTGGCGCCACTGGACGATGCCATCCGCTACCTGCACAACCCACCGGCAGACGCCGATCTTGACGAGCTCGCCGAAGGCCAGCACTGGGCCCAACACCGCCTGGCTTTCGAAGAACTGCTGACCCATCAGTTGTCGCAGCAACGCCTTCGCGAAAGCCTGCGTTGCCTGCGTGCACCAGTGCTGCCCCCGGCCAAACGCCTGCAGGCGCAATACCTGGCCAACCTGGGCTTTCAGCCGACCGGAGCGCAGCACCGAGTGGCCAAAGAAATTGCCTACGACCTGAGCCAGCACGAACCCATGTTGCGCCTGGTGCAAGGCGATGTCGGCGCCGGCAAGACCGTAGTTGCTGCCCTTGCCGCACTGCAGGCCCTGGAAGCCGGCTATCAGGTGGCGCTGATGGCACCTACAGAAATCCTTGCCGAGCAGCACTACATCACTTTCAAGCGCTGGCTGGAGCCGCTAGGCATCGAAGTGGCCTGGCTGGCCGGCAAGCTCAAGGGCAAGGCCCGCGCCAGCGCCTTGGAGCAGATTGCCGGGGGTGCGCCAATGGTAGTTGGCACCCACGCACTGTTTCAGGAAGAAGTCCGCTTCAAGCACCTGGCGCTGGCGATCATCGACGAGCAGCACCGCTTCGGTGTGCAGCAACGCCTGGCCCTGCGCAAGAAAGGCGTGGCTGGCGAGCTGTGCCCGCACCAGCTGATCATGACCGCAACGCCGATCCCCCGCACCTTGGCCATGAGCGCCTACGCCGACCTCGACACCTCGGTCCTCGACGAGCTGCCGCCAGGGCGCACGCCCGTCAACACCGTGCTGGTCGCCGATAGCCGCCGCTTCGAGGTGGTCGAACGGGTCCGCGCTGCCTGCGCCGAGGGGCGCCAGGCCTATTGGGTGTGTACCTTGATCGAAGAGTCCGAAGAGCTCACCTGCCAGGCGGCCGAGAGCACCTTCGAAGAGCTGGGCAGTGCACTGGGCGAATTGCGCGTGGGCCTGATTCACGGCCGCATGAAACCTGCCGAAAAGGCCGAGGTCATGGCGCAGTTCAAACAGGGCGAACTGCAATTGCTGGTGGCCACCACGGTGATCGAGGTCGGCGTCGACGTACCCAATGCCAGCCTGATGATCATCGAGAACCCCGAGCGCCTGGGCCTGGCTCAGTTGCACCAGCTGCGCGGCCGGGTTGGCCGGGGCAGCGCGGTCAGCCACTGCGTGTTGCTTTACCACCCACCGCTGTCACAGATCGGGCGGGAACGCCTGGGCATCATGCGCGAAACCAACGACGGCTTCATCATCGCCGAGAAAGACCTGGAGTTGCGGGGCCCCGGCGAGATGCTGGGCACGCGCCAGACTGGGCTGTTGCAGTTCAAGGTAGCCGATCTAATGCGCGATGCCGACCTGCTCCCTGCGGTACGCGACGCGGCTCAAGCCCTACTGGCTCGCTGGCCGGACCATGTCAGCCCGTTGCTCGATCGATGGCTGCGCCATGGCCAGCAATATGGCCAAGTGTGACGACAGTCCCAGAATGGATCCAGTCTTGCCACCAGACTGGTTATACTTCGCGTTTAAAAGAAATTGTGGATACAGACCATGACTGAAGTTGCCTTGGACACCGCAACCCCACACGCACCGTCTGTTATCCGGCTGTTGCTCGAAAAACTTCGCGTGGGCTTCGAAGAGGTGCCTGAGCACTCTGAGCTGCCGGCCGAGTCTCGGGTGCAGGCGATTCTTCTTGATGACGAGATCGGTGCATTGCTGGTGCTGTTCCCCCATAGCAAGCTGCTGGACCTCAACCGTCTTGAAGAGTTGACAGGCCGTAAACTCAAGGCCGTACCCGTGCCGCGTCTGAAGCAGATGCTGGACAAACACCAGCTCAAGGCTCTGCCGGCCATCCCGGCGCTGACCAGCTCGCCGTGCTTGTACGAAGGCAAATTGCTCGACGCCCAATACCTGCTGATTCAATCCGGTGAAGCCGGTTTGCTGCTGAAAATTCATCGTGACGACTACAAGCGAATGCTCGCCAAGGCTAGCGCCGGCAGCTTCGGTCAACCTGTGCGCGACATTCGCCCCAACCTCGACCGCCCGGATGACGACCCCAAGGAAATTACCCAGGCTGTCCAGGCATTCACTGCCCGGCGCATTCAGAAGCGCCTGGAAGAAACCATCGAAATCCCGCCATTGGCCGATACCGCGCAAAAGATCATCAAACTGCGGGTCGACCCTAACGCCAGCATCGACGACATCACCGGTGTAGTTGAAACCGACCCAGCCCTGGCCGCCCAGGTGGTCAGCTGGGCCGCTTCGCCCTACTACGCGTCGCCGGGCAAAATCCGCTCTGTGGAGGACGCCATCGTCCGCGTGCTGGGTTTCGACCTGGTGATCAACCTGGCCTTGGGCCTTGCTCTGGGCAAGACCCTGAGCCTGCCCAAGGACAACCCGCAGCAGGCCACGCCATACTGGCAGCAGTCGATCTACACCGCTGCCATCATCGAAGGCCTGACCCGTGCGATGCCCCGCACCGAACGCCCTGAGGCTGGCCTGACCTACCTCGCCGGGCTGCTGCACAACTTCGGCTATTTATTGCTGGCGCACGTCTTTCCGCCACATTTCTCGCTGATTTGCCGGCATTTGGAGGTCAACCCTCACCTGAACCACACCTTCGTGGAACAGCATCTGCTGGGAATCAGCCGCGAGCAGATCGGCGCCTGGCTGATGAAGCTGTGGGACATGCCTGAAGAACTGTCCACCGCGCTGCGGTTTCAGCATGATCCGGCCTATGACGGCGAGTTCTCGGCCTATCCGAACCTGGTATGCCTGGCGACCCGCCTGTTGCGTGCCCGCGGTATAGGCTCGGGGCCGCAAGAACAGATCCCGGATGAGCTGCTCAGTCGCCTGGGCATTAGCCGGGAAAAGGCCGACGACGTGGTGAACAAAGTGCTTGAAGCTGAGGCTTTACTACGAGATCTGGCTTCGCAGCTCAACGCTCCGCACTGATGGCATCGCAGGCGCCTTTGGAGTGGGTTTAGCCGCGAGGACTGTGATCGAACACAGGCGCAATCGCGGGTAGCCCACCAAGGTTGCTCCACCGAGTACGAGGTCGTCGTTGATCAGCTTTTCTTAGGTTTCAGGTATTTCATCAGCCCTTGAAACCACATCACCAGCGCCGGATTGCCCTTGATCTGGATGTTCTTGTCTTGAATGCCCTGCATGAACGCGAGCTGTTTGTTACCGGCCTGCATAGTGGCAAAGCCGTAGGCTGCGTCCTTGAAGGCGATGGCGAAGGCTGGCTGGGGGTAGCTGCCACCCTTGCTGCTGATACGCTCGCCGCTGACGATGAAGTGCCGCGCTACTTTGCCGTCCAGCGTCTGCATCTGGAATACCAGGTCCTTGCCCTTGAGTTGCTGCTGAAACGCTGGGTTGTTGCGGCTGGCCCTGGCCATCAACAGCCCCATGGCCCAGAGAAGAAAGCGAAACTTCATCAACGCGCCTCGATTCAAAAATGACTGAAGCGCGCAGTCTATCCTTTTCCTGGACCAATTATGCAATTTCGAAACAATCAGCCCTGAGAACGCATGACGGGCGCCGTTGGGCGCCCGTCTGGTCAACGCACGGTCAGCCGCAAGTCACTTTTTCTTGGCAGGCTTGGCAGGCTTGGCGGGGGCATTAACGCTGTCGCGCAGGTTTTTTCCAGGCTTGAAGGCAACGGTATTACTGGCCTTGATCTTCACCGGTTCACCGGTTTGCGGGTTCTTGCCAGTGCGGGCGCCACGGTGACGTTTTTCAAAAGTACCGAAACCGACAAGGGTGACCGTGTCCTTGTCTAAGGCACCGGTAATGCTGTCGAGAATGGCGTTCAGCACCTGGTTGGCCTTTTCCTTGGTCAGGTCGGCTTTTTCAGCAATGACAGCGGCGAGTTCTGGTTTACGCATAGTGAAGCCTCTTTGACGGAATTTCTTGTTGTTATGCCGTGCTGCCATTGGAGCAGCGTTCAAGGCACCGCAGGCTCTAATCTGCGGCAGACGCAACTGAGAATGGCATGCCGGCCAAGGCCGCGCCAGTATCGGGGCGGCCATTGTGCTGGGATCAACAGGATAAATCCGACAGAACGCCCGTCATTCACGCCATCACGGGAGGCAGCAACCGATTCAGCGCAAGTTTTTCCATGACTGCGCTGCCGGTCAGGGCGTAGCCGAGCAATTCGCCGTCAGGGGCGCGGCAGAGCACTTTCAGGTCGCTGCCCTGCCCTTCGACCAGCCAATTCCCATCACGCCCCGCAGGCGGTGGCGACACCACCAAGGGGCAAGCTGGAGTCTTCACGGTTATTGGCATAGGCCCATAGGCGACCGCCGTCGGGTTACCGGCAAGGGTTTGGGCCAAAGCGCGGGCGCAGGCCATCAATGGCATGACGTACAGCAAGTTGATGCCGTCCACTTCAGCGCAGTCGCCGAGGGCGAAGATATTGCTGTGCGAGGTGCGCAGCTCGCGGTCCACCACCACGCCACGGTTGGTCTGAAGGCCCGCTGCTGCGGCAAGGTCGATGCGTGAGCGTAGGCCAATGGCCGAAACCACCAAGTCGCAAGGGATCACCTGCCCGTCGGACAAATGCGCCTGCAAGTTGTCGCCAGCCTGCTCCAGACGGTTGAGCACCGGCCCCAGGTGAAAGCGCACGCCCAAGCCCTGCAAACCGGCCTGCACGGCCGAAGCAGCAGCCGGATGCAGCAAGGTCGGCATGATTTGCTCGCAAGGTGCTACCACGTCCACCTCGAAGCCACCCAAGCGCATGTCGTTGGCAAATTCGCAGCCAATCAGGCCCGCACCGAGGATCAGCACACGCTGCCTGCCCTTGGCGGCGGCACGAAAGCGTGCGTAATCCTCCAGGTCATTGATCGGGAACACGCGATCGCCAGCCTCGCCTGCAATCGGCACCTGCACGGTCTGGGCTCCCCAGGCCAACACCAGATCGCGATAGACGATGGCCTCTTCACCAACCCAAACGCGCTTATGACCCGGATCGATCCCGCTGATACGGGTGTGAGTGCGGACTTCGGCTTTCAGTTGCTCGGCCATGGCCCCAGGCTCGGCCATGCACAGGCCATCGGCGTCCTTTTGCTTGGCGAAGCCTGTGGAAAGCATGGGTTTGGAATAGGAGCGACCATCGTCGGCGGTAATCAGCAGCAACGGCGTGTCGCCATCGAGCTTGCGAAATTCACGGGCCAGGTTGTAGCCGGCCAGTCCGGTACCGATGATTACCACGGGGGACGTCATGGCGCAGTTTCCTTTCTCAGCCGATGGAGATCATTTCGAAATCGCTTTTGCCCACACCGCAGTCAGGGCACAACCAGTCTGCCGGCACGTCCTCCCAGCGGGTGCCCGCCGGGATGCCGTCGTCCGGCCAACCCTCGGCTTCGTCATAGATCAGGCCACAGACGATACATTGCCACTTTTTCATCAGGTTTTTCCTCGGTGTCGCGAAGGTTTTGTTGTAGGCCGGCATTATGCAAGCAGTCAGAGCAATCATGCTAAGCTCGCCGCCTCTCTGGCTGTCATCAAGCATACCGACGTGTCGTACGAATCCCCGCAAGCAGCCGCTGTCGCGTGGCTGGCGTATTCACAGCTGGCCACTGACATCGACCGGCCAACCCTGGACTGGCTGTTCGACGAAGGCTCCTTGACTCGCCGTCTGATCCGGCTTTCCCTGGACCACTTCAGTGTCACCCCCCTGTTCGAAGGCTGGCAACCGCTGCGCGAAGACGAATGCCTGGCCCTGAACATCGCCCCAGGCGCCGAAGGGTGGGTGCGCGAGGTGTTTCTGCGCGGGCATGGCCAGCCGTGGGTGTTCGCCCGCAGCGTGGCCAGCCGCAGCGCCCTGGAAAGCGGTGGCCTGGACCTGGAAACGCTGGGTAGCCGTTCACTGGGCGAGATACTCTTCTGCGATCAGGCGTTCATCCGCCATCCCATCGAGGTGTGCCGCTACCCACATACCTGGCTGCCAGCCGATGTCAGGCAAGAGGGGTTATGGGGTCGCCGCTCACGCTTCGCACGGGACGGCCTGGAGCTGCTGGTGGCCGAAGTGTTTCTGCCTGCCCTGTGGCAAGCGGCCAAGGAGGAAAACCGCTGATGTACCTGCACTTGCTCAAATCACTCAACCGCCTGCATCCAAGGGCCTGGGACTTCGTCCAGCTTAGCCGCATGGACCGGCCGATCGGTATCTACCTGCTGTTGTGGCCGACCCTGACTGCGGTATGGATCGCCGGGCAAGGCTCGCCCACCCTGAGCAACGTGCTGATATTCGGCCTGGGCGTGGTGCTGATGCGCGCTGCCGGTTGCTGCATCAACGATTTCGCCGACCGCAAGGTCGATGGCCATGTGAAGCGCACCGCCGATCGCCCGCTTGCCAGTGGCCGGGTCAAGCCGCGCGAGGCATTGGCTCTGTTCGCGATTCTGGTGGGTGTGAGTTTTCTGCTGGTGCTGTGCACCAATAGCCGCACCGTGTGGCTGTCCTTCGGCGCCGTGGCCCTTGCCTTTAGTTACCCGTTCATGAAGCGCTACACCTACTACCCCCAGGTAGTGCTGGGTGCGGCCTACTCGTGGGGCATCCCCATGGCCTTCACCGCAGCCGGAGGCGAGTTGCCGGCCAGTGCCTGGCTGTTGTACATCGCCAACTTGCTGTGGACCGTGGGCTACGACACTTACTATGCCATGGTCGACCGCGACGACGACCTGAAGATCGGGGTGAAGTCGACCGCAATCCTGTTCGGCGACGCGGATCGCACGATCATCCTGACCTTGCAGCTTTTATCACTGGGCTGCTTGCTGCTGGCCGGCAGCCGCTTCGAGCTCGGTGGTTGGTTCCACCTGGGCTTGCTCGGCGCAGCGGCGTGCTTTGCATGGGAGTACCGATCGACGCGCAAGCGGGACCGGGAGTCATGCTTCAAGGCGTTTCTGCACAATCATTGGGCGGGGTTGCTGGTGTTCATCGGGGTGGTGCTGGATTACGCACTACGCTAGCTACCCAGATTCGCGGCCAAAGCCGCTGCTAAAGGGCTGAGGTCATCTGAAAGCTTGCGCATGCTTCCCAGAGCAGCTCTAGCCGCCCACACCGGCGCAGCCGATGCGGTGCACCGTATTGCGTACTTCGCGGCTAAAGCCGTCTCTCAGGGCTGAGGCGGGGTTAAGCGGTGCTCTCAGGGCTTGGCAACGTGCCAGACGTCCTTCATGCCATCACCGGTCATGTCTCCGGCTTTCTTGTCCTTTACGAAGGTATAGAGCGGTTTGCCGTCGTAGGCCCATTGCATCTTGCCGTCGTCACGCTTGATCTGCGTCCATTTGCCTTCGGCCTTCTCGTCCATCCCGGCCATCAGGGGAGGCCAGTTCATCGCGCAGTCGCCATTGCACATCGACTTGCCGTCGGCATCTTTGGCGAAGGTGTACAAGGTCATGCCTTGGTGGTCGACCAACATGCCGTCTTTCTCCATGGCAGGTTGGGCAGACGCCACCCCCGGCAATGCGATTGCAGCGAAAAGGGCCATCCAGCTCAGCGTATGTCGTGTCATTGGAATCACCGTGAATTCGGGGGGTAGAGTGCAGCCTGTTTACCGCCTTGGCGGCCCTGTGAAGCCTAGCGCAGTCATGCAATGTCGCCAGAACGGCCAACGCCCTGTCACACAGCTGCAATAATTCCGTTATCTAATGCGGGCCAAGACACGAATCCTGGGAGAGGTTTTAAGCATGGTTGGCAGAAACATTCTGATCGTCGACGACGAAGCGCCTATTCGCGAGATGATCGCCGTTGCATTGGAAATGGCCGGCTATGACTGCCTTGAGGCGGAAAACTCCCAGCAGGCCCACGCGATTATCGTCGACCGCAAGCCTGACCTGATCCTGCTCGACTGGATGCTGCCCGGCACGTCTGGCATCGAACTGGCACGCCGCCTCAAGCGCGACGAGCTCACCGGTGACATCCCGATCATCATGCTCACTGCCAAGGGCGAGGAAGACAACAAGATCCAGGGCCTGGAAGTGGGTGCCGACGACTACATCACCAAACCATTCTCCCCACGGGAGCTGGTTGCTCGGCTCAAGGCCGTGCTGCGGCGCACCGGCCCAAGCGACAGTGAAGCGCCGATCGAAGTCGGTGGCCTGCTGCTCGACCCGATCAGCCACCGCGTGACCATCGACGGCAAGCCGGCCGAGATGGGCCCGACCGAATATCGCTTGCTGCAGTTCTTCATGACTCACCAGGAGCGTGCCTACACCCGTGGCCAGCTGCTGGATCAAGTGTGGGGCGGTAACGTGTATGTCGAGGAGCGCACCGTCGACGTACATATCCGTCGCCTGCGCAAGGCGTTGGGTGAGGCTTACGAAAATCTGGTACAAACCGTCCGGGGCACTGGCTACCGCTTCTCGACCAAAAGCTGATCGAGCCTACCAGCACCAAGCCGCAAGCCGCTGTACAAGGACCGTCAATTGAACCAGAACTGGCACGCCACCCTGATTCGCCACCTGCTGCTGCTGATCAGCGTCTGCCTGATCGGTGGCCTGGTCAGCGGCTATTACGGCTGGAGCCTGGCCATTGGCCTGGCACTCTACCTGGGTTGGACCCTCAAGCAGCTGTTGCGCCTGCACGACTGGCTACGCAATCACCAACCCGACGAGGCACCGCCGGATGGTTACGGGCTTTGGGGCGAGGTGTTCGACAGCATCTACCACCTGCAACGCCGCGACCAGCGGGTGCGCGGGCGCTTGCAGGCGGTGATCGACCGGGTGCAGGAGTCCACTGCCGCCCTGCGCGACGCGGTGATCATGCTCGACAGCGATGGCAACCTGGAGTGGTGGAACCGCGCAGCAGAGACGCTGCTCGGCTTCAAGACCCCCCAGGACGGTGGCCAGCCGGTGACCAACCTGGTACGGCACCCGCGTTTCAAGGAATACTTCGAGGCAGAGAATTACGCCGAACCGCTGGAAATCCCCTCCCCGATCAATGACCGCATGCGCGTGCAGCTACATATCACCCGTTACGGCAACAATGAGCATCTGATGCTGGTGCGCGACGTTACCCGTATTCACCAGCTCGAACAAATGCGCAAGGATTTCGTCGCCAACGTATCCCACGAACTGCGCACACCGCTGACGGTGATTACCGGTTACCTGGAAACCCTGCTGGATAACGTCGAAGATGTGAATCCGCGCTGGGCCAGGGCATTACAGCAGATGTCCCAGCAAGGCTCACGCATGCAGACGCTGCTCAACGACCTTCTGTTGCTGGCAAAGTTGGAAGCCACCGACTACCCGTCGGACAACCAGCCGGTGGCGGTCGACGCACTGCTCACCGCGATCAAGCACGATGCCCAGGCGCTGTCTGGCCCACGCAAGCAGAAAATCACCCTTGAGGCGGCACCAGGCTTGCGCTTGAAAGGTAGCGAGTCAGAGCTGCGCAGCGCCTTCTCCAACTTGGTGTTCAACGCGGTCAAGTACACCCAGGACGAAGGCAGCATTCGCATTCGCTGGTGGGGCGACGATCAGGGCGCGCACCTTTCGGTGCAGGACTCTGGGGTGGGTATCGACGCCAAGCACCTGCCGCGCCTGACTGAACGCTTCTACCGGGTCGACTCCAGCCGCGCATCCAATACCGGCGGGACCGGGCTTGGGCTGGCGATCGTCAAACACGTGCTGATGCGCCATCGAGGCAAACTGGAAATCAGCAGCGTTCCGGGCCATGGCAGCACATTCACCTGCCATTTTTCTACGGCTCAGTTGGCCAGCCGCGAAAGTTGAAGCGTTGAGCCGATCTGGCAGCCCTTTGCTTTTAGAGCCCCAGCGGCTACATTGAACCCCCTGTGCCAGCAAGAGCTGGCACTTTTTTTCTCCCCATTGCTAAGACGGACCCCGTAAAAACTCCATCATGGACCCTTCCCCTGGTTTCAGCCTCGCCTCGTTATTCGCCGATTTCGGCATGATTTTCTTTGCCTTCCTGCTGGTACTGCTCAACGGCTTCTTCGTTGCTGCCGAGTTCGCCATGGTCAAACTGCGCGCTACCCGCGTGGAGTCCATCGCTGAACTGCATGGCTGGCGCGGCAGCATTCTGCGCAAAGTCCACAACCAGCTCGACGCCTACCTCTCGGCCTGCCAGCTAGGCATCACCCTGGCCTCGCTGGGCCTGGGCTGGGTCGGTGAACCCGCTTTCGCCCACCTGCTCGAGCCATTGCTAGCCTACCTGGGCGTGGACAGCGCCGAAGTGGTCAAGGCGGTGTCGTTCTTCGTCGCGTTCTTCGTTATTTCGTACCTGCACATCGTGGTCGGCGAGCTGGCGCCCAAGTCGTGGGCCATCCGCAAGCCCGAACTGCTGTCGCTGTGGACGGCGGTGCCGCTGTACCTGTTCTACTGGGCCATGTACCCAGCCATCTACCTGCTCAACGCCAGCGCCAATACCATCCTGCGCATCGCAGGCCAAGGTGAGCCCGGCCCGCACCACGAGCACCACTACAGTCGTGAAGAGCTCAAGCTGATCCTGCATTCCAGCCGTGGCCAGGACCCAAGCGACCAAGGCATGCGGGTGCTCGCCTCAGCCGTGGAAATGGGCGAACTGGAAGTGGTGGACTGGGCCAATTCCCGTGAGGACATGGTCATCATCGACGCCCATGCGCCGCTCAAAGAGATCCTCGCCCTGGTGCGCCGGCACAAGTTCAGCCGCTACCCGGTGTACGACGCCGCGCGTGAGGAGTTCACGGGCCTGCTGCATATCAAGGACCTGCTGCTGGAGCTTGCCGAGCTCGAACACCTGCCCGAAACCATCGACCTTGAAGACCTGGCCCGCCCGCTTGAGCGCGTATCACGGCATATGCCGCTGTCGCAGTTGCTGGAGCAGTTCCGCAAGGGCGGCGCGCACTTCGTGCTGGTGGAGGAAGCCGACGGCAAGGTGATCGGCTACCTGACCATGGAAGACGTGCTGGAAGTGCTGGTGGGCGACATTCAGGACGAACACCGCAAGACCGAACGCGGCATCCTCGCCTATCAGCCAGGCAAGTTGCTGGTGCGCGGCGATACGCCACTGTTCAAGGTCGAGCGCCTGCTCGGTGTCGACCTTGACCACATCGAGGCGGAAACCCTCGCCGGCCTGGTCTACGAGACCCTCAAGCGCGTGCCTGAGGAAGAGGAAGTGCTGGAGGTCGAAGGCCTGCGCATCATCATCAAGAAGATGAAAGGGCCCAAGATTGTCCTGGCCAAGGTGCTTAAGCTGGATTGACTTGCGGGGCCGCTCGATGGCCCCGCTGGTTTATTCGTATCACTGCGCCGGTTTGCTGTGTCTGCGGGAGGTCAGGTCCAGACCAACCGCCCGCATCACAGCCAACATCGTCTTGAGCGTAGGGTTACCTTTCTCCGAGAACGACCGATACAGATGCTCCCGGGAAACACCCGCCTCAGTGGCAATAGTGGTCATACCCTTAGCGCGGGCCACTACACCGAGGGCCTGCGCAATGTACGCCGCGTCACCCGTCTCAAACGCATCCTCCATGAATATGGCAATGGACTCTGCATCGGTCAGCGCTTCGGCTGGGTCGTAATCATAAAACTGTTCTTTCATTCATCATCACTCCACTGGCTGGCCAGTGATTTCGCTGTCTCGATATCTCGCGACTGGCTGCTCTTGTCCCCACCACATAACAACAGTACCAACTGATTACCGCGTTGCTGATAATAGATACGGTAACCGGGTCCATGATGGATACGCAGTTCGCTGATACCTTGACCCACTGGCTGGACATCACCAAGCAAACCATGCGCCAGACGAAAAACGCGTGCAGCAATAATTGCTCTAGCCTGCTTGTCCCGTAGCTTGCGCTCCCAATTCCTGTAGGTGGCTGTCTGCTTGATACTCTTCATGGGCAATTTGTAGCTTATAAATCACACTCTAGCAAGAGTACTCACGGGTTCCCGGCCGTGAAGTCCGGCAACCCGCCAAGCGGACGGTCGAATTGAAACGGTATCGACTCCAACGCCAGCCCCACATTGCGTTGCACCACGAAATGCAGGTGGGGGCCGGTGCTATTGCCGGTATTGCCAGACTTGGCCAGGGCCTGCCCGACCACGACCTGCTGCCCTTCATGCACTTTCACCGACCCTTGCATCAGGTGCAGGTAGACGCCCATGGTGCCGTCAGGGTGCAAGATGCGCACAAAATTGCCCCCTGGATTGGTCCCCCGGCCACTCTGGCCATTCTCCACCTTCACCACCATGCCGCCGCGCGCGGCAATGATTGGCGTGCCTTCGGGCATGGCAATGTCCATGGCGTAGCGGCTTTTCGGCCCGAAGTGGCTAAAGCGGCCGTTAGGCCCCTGTGTCAGGCGAAAAGGCCCACCCCTCCAGGGGAACGGGTAGCGGTAGGCCAGTGAACGCGGGGCCGGGTCGCCCATGGCGTACTGAAAGCGGGTGGCATACTGCAGTTGGCCGCCAGGCGCTGCCAGCACAGAACTGAGCACCTTGCTCGAACGTGGCCCTACCACCATGCGGACATGGCGCGGCTGGTTGCCGCCGAAGGCGTTGTTCAGTTTGTCGATGTACAGCTCCACCTGCATGGGCACGTACGACTCGTTGCGCACCATGAAACGCACCCCGCCGGGGAAGGTTTCGGCCTGCAGGCGCAGCTTGCCCTCGATCTGGTCGAGGATCGGCTCGCCAAGTTCGAAGGTTTTGGCGCCAGGGCTGTAGCGCTCGGAATATGACACCACACCGGCATCATCGACGCTCTTGTAGACCGTCACACCCAAGCTCGACGCCGAGGCCGACAGCAAGGCACACAACAACAGCAAGCGGGCGGCGGCTGGCATGATAGTGGCTTTTTGATAGTGACTATCTGTCGAAGACTAGCAGCGCCATTGCACGGCAGCCGTGCAACTGGTCGGAACGCCCCTTTGGAGCGGCGTTGCCGCTCCAACAGCAGGTCAGGCGCCGGGGGTGAAATGCTTCTGCTGGGTGCCGCGGGCGATCAGCCGCGAGAGGTAGTCGAGCTTCTGCGCATCCTGGTCGACGAACTTGAAGGTCAACTGCAGCCAGTCACTCTCAGGCTTGGGCTCCAAGGCCGCGATGGCGTGCAGATAGCCGTTCAAGCGAGCCACTTCGGCGTTTTCACCCTGTTCCAGGTCAAGTACCGCACCCTCGAGCACCTGTGGCAGCGCTGCACTACGGCGCACCACCAACAACGCCTCCTTGAGGCTCAATGCTTTGATCACGCAAGGCTGAGTGCCACTGGACAGACGCAGTTGGCCCTGCCCACGCCCGGTTTGAGCCGCGGCTGCTGCGGTCTGAGGCTTGGGCGGGTTGAGCAATGGCTTTGCCGGCGCCGCTGCGGGCGCCGCCATCCTGGCGGCTTCCGGCTTGCCGCTGGTCAACGCATTGAGCGAATCGTTGGCGAATGCAGAATTCACCCGTGCCGGCCCACCAGCAATCAAGCTTTCCAACTTGCCGATCTTGGTCAGGGCTTTTTTCACCTTGGTCAGCAACTGCTCGTTGGTGAACGGCTTGCCGACGAAGTCGGAAACACCTGCCTGAATGGCCTGAATCACGTTCTCCTTGTCACCACGGCTGGTAACCATGATGAACTGCAAATCCTTCATCTGCGGCTGTTGACGGCACCAGGTCAGCAGCTCCAGGCCGGACATTTCTGGCATCTCCCAATCGCACAGCACCAGGTCGAACGACTCCTTGCCGAGCATGGCCATGGCCTTGCGACCATTGACCGCATCTTCGATGACCATGCCAGGGAAGGCATTGCGCAGGCACTTTCTGACCAGGTCACGAATGAACGGTGCGTCGTCCACGACCAGCACATTGACTTTACTCATCGATACTCCTCTTGAACCCGACTAGCCTACCGCGCAATGGTGGCCACTTGCCAACTCTTGGTCACGCCGGGACTTCTTCGCATCGTTCGCGGGTGCCTGCCGTTTTGCTCTGCCATCAACGAAAACGCCCGGCACAGGCCGGGCGTCGATGCTCACGAGCAACTTTAGTTATCGTCAACTTTGCCCAGAACATTAGCGTTTTCACCCGCTTCACCTGCGTTACCTTCGACCTCTGCCTTCATGCGCTTAAGGCCCATATGGCGCACGTCGGTGCCGCGTACCAGGTAGATCACCAGCTCGGAGATGTTGCGCGCATGGTCGCCGATCCGCTCCAGCGAGCGCAGCACCCAGATCACACTCAGCACACGGGAGATAGAACGAGGGTCTTCCATCATGTAGGTGACCAACTCACGCAGCGCGGTCTTGTACTCACGGTCGATGGTCTTGTCGTACTGAGCCACCGCCAGCGCAAGGTCGGCGTCGAAGCGAGCGAAGGCATCCAAGGCATCGCGCACCATGTTGCGTACCTGATCGCCAATGTGTCGCACCTCAACGTAGCCACGGGGCGACTCGCCTTCCTCACACAGTTGGATAGCGCGGCGGGCGATCTTGGTCGACTCGTCACCAATGCGCTCGAGGTCGATCACCGACTTAGAGATGCTGATGATCAGCCGCAGGTCGGAGGCCGCAGGCTGGCGACGGGCAAGGATGCGCAGGCACTCTTCATCGATGTTGCGCTCCATCTGGTTGATCTGTTCATCGACTTCTCGCACCTGCTGGGCCAGGCCCGAGTCCGCCTCGATCAGCGCGGTAACGGCATCGTTCACCTGCTTTTCGACCAGGCCACCCATGGCCAGCAGGTGGCTGCGCACCTCTTCCAGTTCGGCGTTGAACTGCTGGGAAATATGGTGCGTCAGGCTTTCTTTGTTGATCATCGTTTCGCTCCGCGAAGCAGCTGCAAGCTTCAAGTGGTTCGTATCGGGCCCCGTAGGAGCAGCTCACCTGCGATCGCCGGCAAAGCCGGTGTCAGGCCGCCTGCTTGGCAAGTGAATCCGCTCCAACAGATGCCACGTAGTCATCTGGACTGAATCAGCCGTAACGACCGGTAATGTAGTCCTCGGTCTGCTTTTTCGCAGGGTTGGTGAACAACGTGTCGGTGTCTCCGAATTCGATCAGCTTGCCCATGTACATGAACGCTGTGTAGTCCGAAACCCGGGCCGCCTGCTGCATGTTGTGGGTCACGATGACGATGGTGTATTTGGCTTTGAGCTCGTAGATCAGCTCTTCGACTTTGAGCGTCGAGATCGGGTCCAGGGCCGAGCAGGGTTCGTCGAGCAGCAGCACTTCTGGCTCCACGGCGATGGTACGAGCAATCACCAGGCGCTGCTGCTGGCCACCGGACAAACCCAGGGCAGACTCATGCAGGCGGTCCTTGACCTCGTCCCACAGTGCAGCACCCTTCAATGCCCACTCCACGGCTTCATCGAGCACACGCTTTTTGTTGATGCCCTGGATGCGCAGGCCGTAGACCACGTTCTCGTAGATGGTCTTGGGGAATGGGTTGGGCTTCTGGAACACCATGCCGACTCTGCGACGCAACTCAGCCACGTCTTCGCCCTTGCGATAGATGTTGTTGCCGTACAAATTGATCGCGCCTTCCACGCGGCAACCGTCGACCAGGTCGTTCATGCGGTTGAAGGTACGCAGCAAGGTAGATTTGCCGCAGCCGGACGGGCCGATGAAGGCGGTCACGCGCTGCTTGGGGATGTTCATCTGCACATCGAACAGGGCTTGTTTGTCGCCATAGAACAGGCTCAGGCCGGGGACTTCGATGGCCACGGTTTCTTCGGCCAGGCGCAGGCTCTGCTTGTCGCGGCCCAGGGCAGACATATCGATGCCGTGGGTATGGGATTCTTGCTGCATGGTCAACTCCATACGCTATCAATTCGTTTCACAGGGCCGCCTGGCTGGCAGGCGGCACGCTTGCACATCAGGCTTAGCTATCGAGCGCCTTGTATTTCTCGCGCAGGTGGTTACGGATCCACACGGCAGACAGGTTCAGCGTGGCGATCACCAGCACCAGCAGCAAAGCAGTGGCGTAGACCAGTGGGCGTGCCGCTTCCACATTCGGGCTCTGGAAGCCGACGTCATAGATGTGGAAGCCAAGGTGCATGATCTTCTGGTCCAGGTGCAGGTACGGGTAGTTACCGTCCAGAGGCAGCGAAGGTGCCAGCTTGACCACCCCCACCAGCATCAGCGGCGCCACCTCGCCGGCGGCGCGGGCCACGGCGAGGATCATGCCGGTCATCATGGCAGGGCTCGCCATCGGCAAAACGATCTTCCACAGGGTTTCGGCCTTGGTCGCACCCAAGGCCAGGGACCCTTCGCGTACGGTACGCGGAATCCGCGCCAGGCCCTCTTCGGTGGCCACGATCACCACTGGCACGGCCAGCAATGCCAAGGTCAGCGAAGCCCAGAGCAGGCCTGGAGTACCCAGGGTTGGTGCCGGCAGCGCTTCAGGGAAGAACAGCCGGTCGATAGAGCCACCCAGCACATAGACGAAAAAGCCCAGGCCAAACACGCCGTAGACAATCGCCGGCACACCGGCCAGGTTGTTCACGGCGATGCGGATCAAGCGGGTCACCGGGCCTTGCCGGGCGTACTCGCGCAGGTAGACAGCAGCCAGTACGCCGAAAGGCGTGACGATCACGGCCATGATCAGGGTCATCATCACCGTACCGAAGATGGCCGGGAAGATCCCGCCTTCGGTGTTGGCTTCACGCGGGTCGTCGCTGAGGAACTCCCACACCTTAGCGAAGTAAGTACCCAGCTTGCTCAACACCGACATGCCGTTGGGCTGGATGGCGTGCACTACCTTGCTCAGATTGATCTCGACTTCTCGGCCACTGCCGTCACGGGCCACCAGGCTATCGCGGGCAAACGCCTGGTGCAGGCTGAGCAGGCGCTCTTCGATGGCCTTGTAGCGGCTATTGAGCTCGGCGCGCTCGGCGTCCATGTCGGCCTGAGCGGCGGCGTCCAGCTTGCCGTCCAGTTCCAGCTTGCGCCCCTGCAGACGCAGGCGCTCCAAGCCATGGTTGATGGCACCGATGTCTTTCTTCTCGAGGGTTTGCAGCTCGCTATTGAGCTGGTTAGCGCGTTTGAGACGAGCCTGCAGCTCGTTCCACGCCCCCGGGCCTTGGGCCACCACGCGGCCGTCTTGCTTGACGCTCACTAGGTAGCCGTAGAAGTTGCCCCACTCGCGGCGCTCAAGGGCGATCAGGTCGGCTGGGTGCTGCTGGTCCGACAACCACTCGCCCACCACCCAGGTGAAGTCGCTGCCGTTGAGGTCGCGGTTACCGACCTTGATCAGCTCTCGGGTCATGAACTCGGGGCCGTCATCCGGCACCGGCAACCCGGCGCCTTTGAGGCGTGCGCGTGGCACTTCTTCCTTTTGCACCACCTCGCCGATAACCACCAGGTCAGCCTGGCCGGGCACCTTGTAGGTGGCCTGAATCAGGTCGGCCGGCCAGAAGTGGCCGAGGCCGCGCACGGCGATCACTGCCAGCAGGCCGACGGTCATGATCACCGCCATGGCCACTGCGCCACCGCTGATCCAGACGCCTGGGGCGCCGCTTTTGAACCAGCCTTTGAGGGAATCCTTTTTCACGGATCGCTACCTTTCTATCAAAGCGACGAGTATTTCTTGCGCAGACGCTGGCGAATCAGCTCGGCCAAGGTGTTCATGACGAAGGTGAACATCAGCAGCACGAGGGCGGCGAGGAACAGCACACGGTAGTGGCTACCGCCCACCTCCGACTCGGGCATTTCCACAGCCACGTTGGCGGCCAGGGTGCGCATGCCCTCGAACAGGTTCAGCTCCATCACCGGAGTGTTGCCGGTGGCCATCAGCACGATCATGGTCTCGCCCACTGCCCGGCCCATGCCGATCATCAATGCCGAGAAAATGCCTGGGCTGGCGGTGAGTATCACCACGCGGGTCAGGGTCTGCCATGGCGTCGCGCCCAGGGCCAGAGAGCCCAGGGTGAGGCTGCGTGGCACGCTGAACACGGCGTCTTCGGCGATCGAGTAGATGTTGGGGATGACCGCGAACCCCATGGCGATGCCGACCACCAGGGCGTTGCGCTGGTCATAGCGGATACCCAGGGTGTTGGTGATCCACAGGCGCATGTCACCACCGAAGAACCAGCTTTCGAGCAATGGGCTGACCGCCAGGGCGAACCAGCCGATGGCCAGGATCACCGGGATCAGGATCGCCGCTTCCCAGCCGTCAGGGATACGCAGGCGGATCGACTCCGGCAGCCGGCTCCAGGCGAAGCCCGTCAGCAGAATGCCCAGCGGCATGATCAGGAACAGGCTGAAGACGCCGGGCAAGTGGCCTTCCAGGTAAGGGGCCAGGAACAGCCCGGCGAAGAAGCCCAGGATCACCGTTGGCATCGCTTCCATCAGTTCGATCACCGGCTTGACCTTGCGGCGCATGCCAGGGGCCATGAAGTAGGCGGTATAAATGGCAGCGGCAATGGCCAGCGGGGCCGCCAGGATCATCGCGTAGAATGCTGCCTTGAGCGTACCGAAGGTCAGAGGCGAGAGGCTCAGCTTGGGCTCGAAGTCGGTGTTGGACGCCGTCGACTGCCAGACGTACTGGGGTGCGTCGTAGTTTTCATACCAGACTTTGCCCCACAAGGCGCTGAAGGAGATTTCCGGGTGCGGGTTGCGCAGGCTCAACGGCAGTAGTTTGCCGCCTTCTTCGATGACAATGCGGTTGGCGCGTGGTGAAAGGGCCAGGACGCCAGCACCCTCGGCCACCGGCTCGACCAGCAAGGTGCGGTGCGCGGTACTGTGGAACACGCCAAGCTTGCCGTCGGCATCCAGAGCGATGAAACCCTTGCGGCGCTCTTCGGCATCGATCTGAGCGATCGCTGCCTTACCCAGCTGGAAGGTACGAATCTGCTTGAAGCGCTGCTCACCATCCGGGTCGCGGGCCATGAACCACTGAGCCAGGCCGCCCTTGGAGTCCCCTATGATCAGCGATACCCCCCCAACCAGTTGGGTAGCGGCGGTGATTTCGGTATCGCCGCTCTCGGACAGCTTGTAGCGGCCGTTGAGGCTCTTGTCCCGCAGGCTGAAGACATCGGCAGTGGCGCGGCCGTTGATCACGTACAGCCATTGTTGGCGCGGATCGATGAAGATGTTCTTCACCGCTTCGGTCATCTGCGGCAGTTCAATGCGGTTTTGCTCGGTGGTGGTTTCACCGGTCAGCATGTTTTCACTGCGCGACAGCTCGACCACTTGCAGGTGCGCACCGGTAGAGCCGGCTAGCATCAGCGTATCGCCGTTGACGTTGACGCTCACGTGTTCCAGCGCGCGGCCCTGGTCATCGAGCACCAACGGTTGCTGGCCATACGGATAGTCGATAGCGGGGCTGATGGTCTTTTTGTTGTTCGGGTAGGTGACTTTATAAGCGTGGTGGAATACCAGTGCCTGGCCATTGGACAAACCGAGCACCACCAGCGGGCTGCCCGGCTGGTCGGCGCTGATCGAGGTGACCTGGGCGCCTGGGGGGAGCGGAAGGTCGACACTACTGAGCTCATTGCCGCTCTTGGTGTCGAAGAAGATGACCTGCCCCTTGTCCGAAACGCGCATGCCCACAAGGTTCTGCTCTTCGAGGGCAACCATCAGCGGCTTGCCAGCACCCTGCTGCAGCCAGGCCGGCGTCAGGGCCTTTTTGCTTGTCAGCTCGGCGCCCTGAAATAGCGGCAGTACTACATAGGCCAAGTAAAAAAAGATCAGCGTAATGGCTGCCAACACAGCAAGCCCGCCTACCAGGACATACCAACGGGTCAGGCGATCTTTGAGGGCGCGCATGCGGCGCTTGCGTTGCAACTCGGGCGTATTGAAGTCAATCCGCACGGGCGGGGAGTTCGGGGTCATTGTGGAATTGGCCAGATCGTTCATGCGCACACCCTAGCGGTCCTGTATGACAAAAACATGACAGTGAGTTGACGCAAAAAAGCCCGCCGCTCAGGAACCCTGGCAACGGACTGGGAAGTCGTGGAAGAGGCCGGTAGCAGCGCCGGCCTCAACCCCAATTACTTACTTCTTGGCAACATTGTCCGTGTGGGACAGGCCCAGGTCGGCCAAGGTCTTGTCGACCACTTTGGCCGGCAGTGGGATGTAGCCATCCTTGACCACCACCTGCTGGCCGGCCTGCGACAGCACCAGCTTGACGAACTCAGCTTCCAACGGAGCCAGCGGCTTGTTCGGCGCCTTGTTGACGTAGACATACAGGAAGCGCGACAACGGGTACTTACCGTTCAGGGCATTGGTTTCGTTGTCTTCGACGAACTCGCCGCCTTCTTTCTTGGCCAGCGGCACGGTCTTGACGCTGGCGGTCTTGTAGCCGATGCCCGAGTAGCCGATGCCATTGAGCGAGGAGCTGATCGACTGCACCACCGAAGCGGAACCTGGTTGCTCGTTGACGCTAGGCTTGAAGTCGCCTTTGCACAGGGCCTCTTCCTTGAAGTAGCCATAGGTGCCCGACACCGAGTTGCGGCCGAACAGCTGCACCGGCTTGTTAGCCAGATCACCCGTCACGCCCAGGTCGGCCCAGGTCTTGACGTCGGCCTTGGCGCCGCACAGGCGGGTGGAGGAGAAAATGGCATCGACCTGAGCCATGGTCAGGCCTTTGATCGGGTTGTCTTTGTGCACGAACACCGCCAGTGCGTCGACGGCGACCGGGATCGCGGTCGGTTTGTAGCCGTACTTCTGCTCGAAGGCCTGCAGCTCGACGTCCTTCATCTTACGGCTCATCGGGCCGAGGTTGGCGGTGCCTTCAGTCAGCGCCGGTGGCGCGGTCGAGGAACCGGCAGCCTGAATCTGGATGTTTACGTTCGGATATTCCTTCTTGTAGGCCTCGGCCCACAAGGTCATGAGGTTCGCCAGGGTGTCGGAACCGACGCTGGAGAGGTTGCCCGACACACCCGTGGTTTTGGTGTAGGTCGGGATCGCAGGGTCGACAGCGGCTACCGCGTTGGCAGTTGCAACGCCAGCGGCGGCAAAGGTGAGGGCCGCCATCAAACGCTTCAGTTTCATGCCTTGCTCCTAGCAGGAATATTGGGGTGTTGGATGGAACGGGGCCCAGTATCTGCAGGCCGCATGAATACGATATGACTTAATTGTGACAAATGGATGAAAGGCCATCATCGAAAACAGATTCGGCCTCTTTACGGTTAAAGCCGCCCCTGCCGGGCCTTACAGTGGCTGCAAGACTCGGGGGGCGGCTTCAACCGTGAAGAGGCCGGAAACCTGGGTGCAGATCAGCGCTTATTGGCGAGCAGGTACAAGCCCACCAGTAGCCCGACGGCACACAGGCCTGCCACATAGTAAGCAGGCGCCATCGGGCTCACTTTGAGCAGCGCAGTCACCACCATGGGCGTAAGCCCACCGAAGATGGCGTAAGCAACGTTGTATGAAAACGACAACCCACTGAACCGCACCACAGGCGGGAACGCCTTGACCATCACATAGGGCACAGCGCCGATCACGCCCACGCACAAGCCGGTGATGGCATACAGCGGGAACAGCAGATCCGGCCGGGTCGGCAGGCTATGGTAGAAGGTCCAGGAACTGGCCAGCAGCAGCAGGCTGCCGATCACGAATACCCGGCCAGCACCGAAGCGGTCGGCCAGGCTGCCAGCGCCGATGCAGCCAATGCTGAGCAGGACGATCGCCAGGCTGTTGGCCTTGAGCGAGTCGGTGGGGCTGACGTGGTAGAGGCTCTGCAGCAATGCCGGGGTCATCAGGATCACCACCACGATGCCGGCGGACAGCACCCAGGTCAGCAGCATCGACAGGATGATTGGGCCACGGTGATCGCGCAGCACCGCGCGCAGCGGCAACTCTTCTGCCAGGGCCTTGCGCTGCTGCATTTCGGCGAACACCGGGGTTTCATGCAGCCAGCGGCGCAGGTACACCGAGAACAACCCGAACACACCGCCCAGCACGAACGGTATACGCCAGGCGTAATCAACCACCTGTTCGGCGCTGTAGAGGGTGTTGATGAGCGTCGCCACCAGCGAGCCCAGCAGAATACCTGCGGTCAACCCAGCAGTCAGCGTGCCACAGGCATAGCCGGTGTTACGCGCCGGCACGTGCTCGGAGACGAATACCCAGGCACCGGGCACCTCGCCGCCAATGGCCGCGCCTTGAATCACGCGCATCAGCAGTAACAGGATCGGTGCCAACAGGCCAACCTGCGCATACGTCGGCAGCAGGCCCATGATCAGGGTAGGCAGGGCCATCATGAAAATGCTCAAGGTGAACATCTTCTTGCGCCCTAGCAAATCACCGAAGTGGGCCATGACAATGCCGCCCAGCGGACGCGCCAGATAGCCCGCGGCAAAGATGCCGAAGGTTTGCATCAGCCGTAGCCATTCGGGCATGTCCGCTGGGAAGAACAACTTGCCGACCACGGTGGCGAAAAACACGAAAATGATGAAGTCGTAGAACTCCAGCGCGCCACCCAAGGCCGACAGTGAGAGGGTTTTGTAGTCACTGCGGGTCAGCGGCCGCGAGGGCTGCTCGATACTGCTCGGCACGGAGGTCATCGCTCGTTGTTCTCTTGTAGGGCATGCAGGCCGCTTGGCACGCGGCTTCTGGATTAGGCGAGGAGCGAAGATAGCAAATTGCCGAGCCTGGCTGAAAGCGATACAAAATCCATACAGATATTCATGACTACCCAGTCGTCGCTCGGCAACAGGCTATATATACTGCCCGCTCGTAGGAAAAGTTTGCGTCAAGCGTGGGAAGTTGTGCGAAAACGCCGGTCGGAGTGTCAGACGGTTTCGCAGAGTTTCCCTATAGCCGCCCATCTAAACAGATTCGGCGTAGTATGTTGTCAGCTGAATCGTTTTCCCGGCATTGCGCTACACCAACGAAAGCGTCACGGGTCAGAGGCCCCATCGCATGATTGAACTCGAACAAGAAGATCCTATCCCGCAGGGCGATCTGGCCTTGCAGATCACCGCGCTGCCGCGCGAAACCAATGGCTTCGGCGACATCTTTGGCGGCTGGCTGGTCGCGCAGATGGACCTGGCCGGCACCGCCATGGCCAGCCGCGTCGCCGGTGGCCGGGTAGCCACGGTTTCCATCGACCGCATGGCGTTTCTGGTGCCGGTGGCAGTCGGCGCGCAGTTGTCGTTCTACACCCAGACACTGGAAATCGGCCGTAGCTCGATCCGCATGATGGTCGAAGTGTGGAGCGATGACCCGTTGTCCAGCGAATGGCGCAAAGTCACCGAAGCGACCTTTGTGTTCGTCGCCATCGATGGCAGCGGCCGCACCCGCTCGGTGCCTCGTCGCTAAGCCTTGCGGGCGGTAAACTCATTGCACGTCACCGGGTCCAAGGCCCACAGGCAATCAATGAGAAGAGCGCAATGGCTACCTTCAAGGTCGAATCCGAGCAACACGGCGAACTCAACTGCTGGCGCATCAGCAACGAGCGTGCCGACCTACTGATCGCCCAGCAGGGCGCCCAGATCCTCAGCTACCAGCGTATTGGTGCGCCGCCGCTGTTGTGGCTGAGCGACCAGGCCATCTTCGCCCAAGGCAAATCGGTGCGGGCGGGTGTACCAGTGTGTTGGCCCTGGTTTGGCAACTTGCAGCGCAACCCTGAGCCGGTGCAGGCCATGTACGGCGGCCAGCAAGCGCCCGCCCATGGCCTGGCACGCACCCGCGATTGGCAGCTGCTCGGTGTCGAGGAACAGGGGGCGAGCTTGCAGATCGAATTCGAGCTGCCACAAGCCCGTGGCCAGTTGCCGGGCTGGCCCCATGACGTTCAGCTGAAACTGCTGATCGAACTGGGCGACACGCTGAGCGTGTCTCTGACCAGCCGCAACCTGGGCGACAGCCCGGTGACCATCAGCCAGGCCCTGCATAGCTACTTCGCCGTCAGCGACGTGCGCCAGGCCCGGGTTGAAGGCGTAGATGGGCTGCACTACATCGAAACCCTGGCCGACTGGGAGCAGCGCCAACAACAAGGGGCGTTGCAGTTCGCCGGGGAAACCGACCGTATCTATCTGGACACGCCACAGGCGCTCAGCATCGTCGACCCGCACTGGGCGCGGCGGATTACCTTGACCTGCAGCGGGTCACGCTCGGCGGTGATCTGGAACCCCTGGACCGAGCGGGCCAAGGATTTGCCAGACATGGCCGATGATGGCTGGCAGCGAATGTTGTGCATCGAGACGGCCAATGTCTGGGATGATGTGGTTGAGCTCAAGCCCGGCGCCAGTCATTCACTGCAGGTGAAGATCGCTAGTGACGAGATCTGAATGATGCCTTTGCAGGGCTGGCCTGTTCGCGGGTGAACCCGCTCCTACTGGGGCTGCGCAAACTTGCCAGAGCAGCTTTAGCCACGACGAGGCCAGTTCAGCCGCTCAGAGGTCAGCATCCTCCACTACCCTGACCTTCGCTGCATCCAGCGCATAAGCCGCATCGGCCAGGTCATTGCTGACCTTCTCCACTTTCAGCTTGCCGCTGACCCACAGCGGTGTGTAGATATCCGCGATTTTCAGCCCTTTCGGATACCGCACCAATACCAACTGGTTAGGCGGCGGTGGTGGTACGTGAATGCAGGCACCCGGGTATGGCACCAGGAAGAACAGCGTGCTGTTGCCCCTGGCATCGCTTTCCAGCGGAACGGGGTAACCGCCCAGGCGGATTTCCTTGCCATTCATGGCGGCCACGGTCTTGGTGGAGTACATCACCGCTGGCAGGCCCTTGCTCTGCTTGAGCCCGCCCTTGGCGGTGAAGGTGCCATTGGCTTCCGGTGAGTTGTGGTCGATTTCGGGCATGGCTTCGAGCGCCTTTTGGTCCGATTTGGGCATCAGTTCCAGCCAGTCGGTTTCGGGCAGCTCGGCATGGGCCAGGGTGCTGGCCAGAAGCAGGGGAACAAGAAAAAGGGCACGCATGAAAATGCTCGACAACTCAGAATGAATTGCCGAGCATTCTAACCAGTAATCAGCGTTTCTTGATGAACCCGTAGATCACCAGAAGGATGATCGCACCAATCAGTGCACCGATGAATCCAGCAGCCTGGCCTGCCTGGTAGATGCCCAGTGCCTGGCCGCCATAAGTGGCGAGCAGCGAGCCTGCGATACCCAGCAGAATCGTCATGATCCAGCCCATGCTGTCGTCACCCGGCTTCAGGAAGCGGGCCAGCAGGCCGACGATAAGGCCGATGAAGATGGTTCCGATGATGCCCATGACAGTCCCTCTGAAGTGAAGATGGAACAAGCCAAAGCCTAGACAGCACTTTGGCTTGTTGCCATTTCAGAGGGCAAGCCGCTTGCAGAAGTTCGATCGGGCACGTCGATCAGTTGCTGATCAACGCCTCTACTTCGGCGATTCTGGCCTTGAGGGTGGCCATGTCGTTGCTGCGCAGGGTGGCATGGCCTACTTTGCGACCGGCCTTGAAGGCCTTGCCGTAGTGGTGCAGGTGGCAGTCGTCGATGGCTACGACCTGCTCCACCGCCGGGACTTCGCCAATGAAGTTGAGCATGGCGCTCTGGCCCACTTTAGCGGTCGAGCCCAGCGGCAGGCCGGCGACGGCACGCAGATGGTTCTCGAACTGGCTGCACTCGGCCCCTTCGATGGTCCAATGGCCGGAGTTGTGCACCCGCGGGGCGATTTCGTTGGCCTTGAGGCCACCGTCGACTTCGAAGAACTCGAACGCCATTACCCCGACGTAATCCAGTTGCTTGAGCACACGGCCAACGTAGTCTTCAGCCAGGCTCTGCAGCGGGTGCCCTTCGCTGGCCACCGACAGGCGCAGGATGCCGCTTTCGTGGGTGTTGTGCACCAGCGGATAGAAACGGGTTTCGCCATCGCGAGCACGCACTGCCACCAACGAGACTTCACCAGTGAACGGCACGAAACCTTCAAGCAGGCAGGGCACGCTACCCAGTTCGGCAAAGGTGCCGACTACGTCCTCAGGCGCGCGCAAAACCTTCTGGCCCTTGCCGTCATAGCCCAGGGTGCGGGTCTTGAGCACTGCCGGCAGGCCGATGCTGGCTACCGCTGCGTCAAGGTCAGCCTGCGAGAGAATGTCGGCAAACGCCGGAGTCGGGATACCCAGATCGCGGAACATGCTCTTTTCGAACAGTCGATCGCGGGCAATGCGCAGGGCTTCGGCGCTTGGATAGACCGGGACGAACTGCGACAGAAAAGCCACGGTTTCGGCCGGAACACTTTCGAATTCGAAAGTCACTAAATCGACCTGGTCGGCCAGCTGGCGCAAGTGCTCCTGGTCGCCATAGTCGGCACGCAGGTGCTTGCCCAGCGCAGCGGCACAGGCATCCGGCGCTGGGTCGAGGAAGGCGAAGTCCATGCCCAGCGGGGTTCCCGCCAGGGCCAGCATGCGGCCCAGTTGGCCGCCACCAATAACACCGATCTTCATGGGTTGAACCTCAAGCCTGGCGGGGGTCTGGATTGTCCAGCACGGTGTCGGTCTGCTCGGTACGGAACTGCTTGAGCGCCGCGTGATACTGCGGGTACTTGGCCCCCAGGATGCTCGCCGACAGCAGTGCGGCATTCACCGCGCCAGCGCGGCCGATGGCCAGGGTAGCAACCGGCACGCCGGCAGGCATCTGCACGATCGACAGCAGCGAATCGACACCGGACAGCATCGATGACTGGACGGGCACGCCCAGCACCGGCAGGTGAGTCTTGGCGGCACACATGCCCGGCAGGTGGGCAGCGCCACCAGCACCGGCAATGATCACCTCGATACCACGTTCTTCGGCCTCTTCAGCGTACTGGAACAGCAAGTCCGGGGTGCGGTGGGCGGAAACCACCTTCACTTCGTAGGGAATGCCGAGTTTTTCCAGCATATCGGCGGTGTGGCTAAGGGTGGACCAATCGGACTTGGAGCCCATGATCACGCCAACCAGTGCACTCATCGTCGAGCCTCTCCTGCAAGCGCCTTGTGGCGCGCTAAAAGCAACAAGCCACGCAGGTAGACCGGCGTGGCTCGTCATACGGATTCTGAATCGACCGGGTCGGCCGAAGGCGCGGGATTGTAGCGTATAAGGGGGCGCTGCGCCCACCCCCATAAGCACATGTCGGATCAAAGGGCAAGCTGTCTCGCGGGACAACTTTTCCCCCTGGCACAGGGCAATGGTGCCTCAGACAATTCGCCCTTTCGACCAGGGTCATCGAAGGACGCAAAGATGCACAAAACCCGCCTAATAGCGCTCGTCATGGGCCTTGCCTGCAGCCTGACCTTGTCACCGGCCTGGGCTCGCAGAGCGCTGGTGGTCACGATCTACCCACACGACGAGCTGGCAGGCATCAGCGACCAACAACTGCACGATGACTACTTTCAACATTGGCTCGAAGAAATGCGCAGCTTCACGCAACAGCCGATTGAACTGGTCTACCAGCGTGCCATTTCCGGGCTGACGGACATCGATTATCAGTCGATGACCGCTATCCAGGCCCTTGACGCATTCACACGGGGAGTCGAAATTCAGCGTTCGGTCAGGCCTTTTTCGTTCATGAACAAGGACGTGTTACTGACCAAGGACAGCTATGACCAAAGCGGGATGACCTTCGTGGGCGGCCTTGCACACCTTAGCGGCACAACGGCCATCGCCTCGATGCGCAGCTACGCGATGCCCGGGCATGTCATCGGCCATATGCTCTCGGCCAGCCATAAGGACGCCGAAACCCGCTACAACGGCTGGTTCTGCGAAAGCTACATGGTCCCGGCGCGCATTGCGCTGCGCTCGAACTGCTACCACTACAGCGAAGCAAACCGAGCCGCCATCACCGATTACCTCAACTACCACTCAAACTGATCCCTCGCCTGGGCTACCTGCCGACTCCAGCTTGCGCCACAAAAGCCGCACATTGGCCTTGCGCACCAAAGCGCAGCGATACAGGCGGATTTCCAGCGGCACATGCCACTGGCTACCACCGCAGATCATCAACTCACCGCGCTCCAGCTCACCGCGCATGGACAACCGCGGTACCCAAGCGATGCCCATGCCTTCAAGCGCCATACTCTTGAGGCTGTCCGCCATGGCAGTTTCATACACGGTGGTGTAGCGCAGGTTGCGCTGGCGTAACAACAGGTTCACCGAGCGGCCGAGAAACGCCCCGGCACTGTAGGCCAGCAACGGCACGCTGGTATCGCCTTCCAGGTCGAACAAGGCATTGCCGTCGGCGCCCACAGCGCATACCGGCAGCATCTCGGTGGTACCCATGTGCAGCGATGGGAAGATCTCGGCGTCCATCTGCAGCGCGGCGTCAGGGTCATAGAACGCCAGCATCAGGTCACAGCCACCTTCGCGCAAGGCATGCACGGCATCCCCAACGTTGGTCGCCACCAATCGGGTGGCGATGTTCAATCCATCGTTGCGCAATTGTGCCACCCAACGCGGGAAAAACCCCGACGCCAGCGAGTGCGCAGCCGCAACCTGGATAACCTCCCCCTGCCCGCCTTCCAGGTGATGCAAATGACGGAGAACTTCGCTCAACTGGTCGACAACGGTGCGGGCTGTGACAAGAAAAAGCTGTCCGGCCTCGGTTAGCTCGATGGGCGTGCGGGAACGATTCACCAAGGTCAGACCCAACGCTGCTTCCAAGCTGCGGATACGTCGGCTGAAGGCCGGTTGGGTCACGAAACGCCGTTCAGCCGCCTGTGAAAAACTGCGGGTGGAGGCCAGGGCGCTGAAATCTTCCAGCCACTTGCTTTCGAGGTTCATGAAGCAGATCTCCCGGCGCGCACCAAAATGGAACACGCTTGAATGTCAATTGGCGTCACATCAATCACTATGCCGTTTGTGCATAGGTTAGCGTGCATCAGCATTGGCGGCAAAAACCCCTTAAGGCCTAGGATTGGCGCCATTCCGGCATGTGCCGGGTCAAAATCGAGATGATATCCATCATGTCCTCCGCTGCATCGTTCCGCGTTGAAAAAGATCTGCTTGGCACCCTGGAAGTCCCTGCCGATGCCTACTACGGCATCCAGACCCTGCGCGCTGCCAACAACTTCCATCTCTCCGGCGTTCCGCTGTCGCACTATCCGAAGCTGGTCGTGGCCCTGGCCATGGTCAAGCAGGCTGCTGCCGACGCCAACCGTGAGCTGGGTCACCTGAGCGATGCCAAGCACGCTGCCATCAGTGCAGCCTGCGCCCGCCTGATCAAAGGCGATTACCACGACCAGTTCGTGGTTGACATGATCCAAGGGGGTGCGGGCACCTCCACCAACATGAACGCCAACGAAGTCATCGCCAACGTCGCGCTGGAGGCCATGGGCCACCAGAAGGGTGAGTACCAGTATCTGCACCCCAACAACGACGTGAACATGGCGCAGTCGACCAACGACGCCTACCCAACCGCCATCCGCCTGGGCCTGCTGCTGGGCCATGACGCCCTGCTGGCCAGCCTCGATAGCCTGATCCAGGCTTTCGCTGCCAAAGGTAAGGAATTCGACCATGTTCTGAAGATGGGCCGCACCCAGCTGCAGGATGCCGTGCCGATGACCCTGGGCCAGGAATTCCGCGCCTTCGCCACCACCATGACCGAAGACCTCCAGCGCCTGCGCTCGCTGGCCCCGGAGCTTCTGACCGAAATCAACCTGGGTGGTACCGCCATCGGTACTGGCATCAACGCCGACCCTGGCTACCAGGCCCTGGCCGTACAACGCCTGGCCACCATCAGCGGCCACCCGCTGGTACCAGCTGCCGACTTGATCGAAGCTACCTCCGACATGGGCGCCTTCGTGCTGTTCTCCGGCATGCTCAAGCGTACTGCGGTCAAGCTGTCGAAGATCTGCAACGACCTGCGCCTGCTGTCCAGCGGCCCGCGCACCGGCATCAACGAAATCAACCTGCCAGCGCGCCAGCCTGGCAGCTCGATCATGCCAGGCAAGGTCAACCCGGTCATTCCTGAGGCGGTCAACCAAGTGGCCTTCGCCATCATGGGCAACGACCTGGCACTGACCGTCGCGGCCGAAGGTGGCCAGCTGCAGTTGAACGTGATGGAACCGCTGATCGCCTACAAGATCTTCGACTCGATCCGCCTGCTTCAGCGCGCGATGGACATGCTGCGCGAGCACTGCATCGTTGGCATCACCGCCAACGAACAGCGTTGCCGTGAGCTGGTCGAACACTCCATCGGCCTGGTCACCGCCCTGAACCCGTACATCGGCTACGAGAACGCCACCCGTATCGCCCGCGTTGCCCTGGAAACCGGCCGCGGCGTACTGGAACTGGTGCGTGAAGAGAAGCTGCTGGACGACGCGATGCTCGACGACATCCTGCGTCCTGAAAACATGATCGCCCCACGTCTGGTGCCGCTGAAAGCGTAAACCAGGCTGCTGCACACCGTCTCACCAGGTCGAGGGACTAGACACCTCTCAACCTTTCAAAGGCCCGAGCGCAAGCTGCGGGCCTTTTTTTCGCTTCATCCCTGCCACACTATCCGCCCTCGCCCATTTCGGCATACAACTTGCTCCATAATGCCTCCCACGCCCACGGGATGACCGAGCATGCTGCACAGCCACCTGACCACCCTCAACGCAGTTTCGCTGATCCTCAACCTGTTTCAGGAAGAGGGCTGCGAGGCGACGACGTTGCTCGCCGGTAGCGGTATAGCCCCCGCCGATCTAGGCCACAGCGATGCGCGCATCACCACCCAGCAAGAGTTGCAGGTGTGCGCCAACGCCGTTGCCCGACGCGAGGAAATCGGCCTGGAACTGGGGCGGCGCATGCATGTGTCGTGCTATGGCATGCTCGGCTACGCGCTGCTCTCCAGTGCCACTTTGGGTGACGCCTTGCGCTTGGCGCTGCATTATCCGGCACTGCTGGGAACAGTCTTCAAGCTGCGTTTGCTCGACGATGGCCATCGCGTCTGGTTGAGTGCCAGTGAATATCACGACAGCCCGGCCTTGGCTGCCTTCAATGCCGAATTTTGTCTGGTGTCGCTGAAAGTGATCTGCGACGACCTGCTCGGCCGCACACTACCGCTGCTCGGTGCCCGCTTCGAGCATTCGCGTCCAGGCTATCACCCCCTCTATAGCGGGGCTTTCCAGTGCCCCCTTGCCTTCGATGCAGAAGATACCGCCTTCGCGTTCGAGCGGCGCTGGCTGGATACCCCCCTTCCGCTGGCCGACCCCATTACTCACAAGGCCATGAGTGAGCGTTGCCGGCGCTTGAACCTGGAATTCACCGGCCGCCAGGCCTGGCTGGGGCGGATTCGCCAGCTGTTGTTGCAGCAACTGGATGCGGCGCCAGGCCTGGAGGGCCTTGCGCGGCAGATGAACTGCTCGTCACGCACCCTGCGCCGGCACTTGCAAGCCTTGGGCTGCAGTTACCAGCAATTGCTCGATGAACTGCGCTTTGACCGGGCCAAGCAGTTGCTGGCCGATGACCAGATGCCGATCTACCGCATTGCAGAAACCTTGGGCTTCAGCGAGACCGCGAGTTTCCGTCATGCCTTCCAGCGCTGGAGCGGGGTTGCACCTAGCCACTTCCGGGGTTGAGCCAGACTGGCCACAACCTGTGGCCATATCGATCCCCTTTTGGCCGTTTGCGTCGTTCTCCGCCACCGGGTCACCCGTGAAAATGGGTTCACGCCAGTCCCCCGGAGAACAACAAATGCTGACGATTTATTCCGATGATCACCGCCTGCACCACGGCCGCTGCGAGCTGATCGACGGCAAGCTGATGCCGTGCTTCGAAATGCCGTCCCGCGCGGACCATGTGCTCGAGCAGGTCAAAAAGCGCAACCTGGGTGAAGTGAAAGCGCCTAACGACTTCGGGCTCGCTCCCCTGCAACGCATTCACAGTGCTCAATACCTGGACTTCTTCCAGGGTGCCTGGGCTCGCTGGGCCGCCCTAGGCCACGACGGCGACCTGCTGCCCTTCACCTGGCCCGCGCGTACCCTGCGCCAAGTCAAACCTACCGGGCTGCACGGTGAGCTGGGCTATTACAGTTTCGACGCTGGCGCACCCATCACCGCCGGTACCTGGCAGGCAGCCTATAGCGCCGCACAGGTTGCCCTCACAGCCCAGGCGGCGATCGAGCAAGGCGCACACTCGGCCTTCGCGCTGTGCCGGCCACCAGGGCACCATGCGGCCGCCGAGGTCATGGGCGGCTATTGCTACCTGAACAATGCCGCGATTGCCGCCCAGGCGTTCCTCGACCAAGGCCGTGCCAAGGTGGCTATCCTGGACGTCGACTACCATCACGGCAACGGCACCCAGGACATCTTCTACCAGCGCAATGACGTGTTTTTCGCTTCCATACACGGCGATCCACAAGATGAGTTCCCGTTCTTCCTTGGCTATGCCGACGAAACCGGCGAAGGCGCAGGTGAAGGCTGCAACATCAACTACCCGTTGCCCGCTGGCAGCGACTGGACGGCCTGGAGCGCGGCACTGGAAGACGCCTGCCAACGTATCGCCACCTATGACGCCGATGTGCTGGTGGTTTCACTGGGGGTGGATACCTTCAAGGACGACCCGATCTCCCAGTTCAAGCTGGACAGCCCGGACTACCTGGAGATGGGCAAGCGCATCGCCCAACTCGGCAAACCTACCCTGTTCGTGATGGAAGGGGGCTACGCTGTGGAAGAAATCGGTATCAACGCAGTCAATGTGCTGGAAGGCTTCCAGCACGCCCAGCCAGGAGCCCGATAATGGCCCGACTCAAGCGTCTGCTCGCCCCGCTCATCGCTGCCACCCTGTTCACCGGCGCCCTGCACGCTCAAGCCGAGCAGCGCACCCTGCGCGTGTATAACTGGTTCGATTACATCACGCCGCAGACCTTGAGCAGCTTCCAGAAAGACAGCGGCGTCAAGCTGATCTACGACATCTTCGACACCAACGAGGCGCTGGAGGCCAAGCTGCTGACTGGCAACTCTGGCTACGACGTGGTGGTGCCGTCCAACGTGTTTCTCGCCAAGCAGATCGAGGCCGGTGTGTTCCAGCCGCTGGACCGCAGCAAGCTGCCGAACTGGCAACACCTGGACCCGGCGCTGATGAAGCTGATCGAAGCCAACGACCCGGGCAACAAGTTCGCCGTGCCTTACATGTATGGCACCATCCTGATCGGCTTCAACCCGGACAAGGTCAAGGCCGTGCTCGGCGATCAGGCCCCGGTCGACAGCTGGGATCTGATATTCAAAGAGCAGAACATCGCCAAGCTCAAACAATGCGGCGTCGCGCTGCTCGACTCGCCGTCGGAGATTCTGCCACTGGCCCTGCAACACCTTGGCTTACCGCCCAACAGCGACAAGCCGCAAGACTACAAGAAGGCCGAGGCGCTGATGATGAAGATCCGCCCTTACATCACCTACTTCCATTCCTCGAAGTACATGGCCGACATCGCCAATGGTGATATCTGCGTAGCGGTGGGTTACAGCGGCAGTTTCTCGCAAGCCGCCAACCGCGCCAAAGATGCAAACAATGGTGTGGTGGTGGACATGCGCCTACCCAAGGAAGGGGCGCCGATCTGGTTCGACATGCTGGCGATTCCGAAGAATGCAGCAAACCCGGAAGATGCCCATGCTTTCATCAACTATCTGCTGCGCCCTGAAGTGATTGCGCCGATCAGCGACTTCGTCGGCTATCCAAACCCCAACAAGGATGCCACCGACAAGGTCAGCCCAGCGATACGCAATAATCCGAACCTCTACCCGACCGAGCAGGCCATGACCAAGCTGTACACACTCAAGCCATTGTCCCGTGAGGGCGAGCGGGCCCGCACGCGAGCGTGGACACGAATCAAATCCGGAACTTGAGTCGCCTTCGTTGCGAGTAATCCGCTCCCACAGAGCCTACGCGGTAGCTGTGGGAGCGGGTTCACCCGCGAAGAGGTCTCCAAGCCTTACGCAGTTTCAGCAAAGCTTCGGCAATCTGCCCTTCCGGCACCGCTGCAAATCCAAGTACCAGCCCTGCCCGCTTATCCACAGGCACGTCAGAGTCTGGCAGCCAGTAACCGCTCAGGGGATTGACCTCCACCCCTACCGCCGCAGCGCTGGCCACCAAAGCCTGCTCACGTGCAAAACTATCCACATCCACCTTTACGTGGAGCCCCGCAGCTACTTCCGGCATCTCCCCCAAGCCCTCCACCCCAACAGGCCATCCCGCTTTGAGCACGTTGCGGCGGGCGAGCGCCGCCTTGCGCATGCGCCGGATATGCCGCTGGAAGTGCCCTTGGGCCATGAACTCAGCCATCACGCATTGGGTTCCCACCTCTGAGTGCCGAACTGCCAGCGCACGGCCTTGACTGAATGCTTGCACCAATTGCGGCGGCAGAACCAAGTAGCCCAGGCGCAATGCCGGGAAGGCAATCTTGCCGAAAGTGCCGACGTACAACACACGGCCTTGGCGGTCGAGCGCAGCTAGCGGGGCCAGGGGCGCACCGCTGTAGCGGTACTCGCCATCGTAATCGTCCTCGATGACCCAGCCATCGTTGCACTCGGCCCAGGCCAGTAATGCCAGGCGTCGGGCCAGGCTCATGGTCACCCCTGTAGGATACTGATGCGCCGGTGTGACATAGGCCAGTCGACAGCCCGGGAGATCCACCAGGCGGTGGCAGTCCATGCCCTGCTCATCCACCGGCACCCCGATCAGCTTGCCACCGGCCACCGCAAACGCCCGCCCTGCGGCGCGATACCCAGGGTTTTCCACAGCCACTGTGTCACCTGGTTGCAATAACAACTGTGCACAAAGGCTGATGGCCTGCTGCGCACCATGGGTGATCACAATTTGTTCAGGCGTGCAGGATAGCCCCCTTGATCGACGCAGATAGGCGGCGATCAGCTCGCGCAAAGCGGGCTCGCCCGCCGGGTCCCCATAGCCCAGTAGAGCCGGTGAAGGGTTACGCCAGAAACCCGCTTGTAGCTTGGCCCACACATCGAATGGGAACAGGTCGAAAGCCGGTATGCCGACGCGAAACGCCCTAGGTGGGCCGCCGTTTTGTGCCGGCAGGTGGTTATTTTTCAAACGCAATAAAGGCTCGCTGGCGAACCTATTGCTGGTTAAATCCTCAGTGTCCGAGGGCGAAAATGTGGATAACTCTGTTGATAACCCTAGGGATAACCCTGTGGGTAACTGTGTGGATAGTTTTTCCAGCCGGCTCACATAGGTGCCATCACCCACGCGGCTTTCGATATAGCCCTCCGCATACAGCTGGTCATAGGCGCGCACTACGCTGTTGCGCGAAAGCGCCAGCACCTTTGCCAGGTCCCGAGTGGCAGGCAGCCGGGTGCCGCTACTCAAGCGCCCATCCAAAACCCTGGCACGCAACGCCTGATACAGCTGCTGACTGAGCCCGCGCCGACGATCAAGCACGATCCCTGCGGGATCGAAAGGCAACACGATGGAGCGCTCGCGCATGAAATTGGCCCTACCAAAACAGTCATTAATGGCTCTTACCTTGATCCAATAGCCTGCCTAGGATGGAGCCATTGGACAAGGACAGCACACATGTACAACAGCAAACCCCACCAAGAACACGACATTGAGCGCCTGCATCAGCATATGCGCGATACCCGTCTAGCGGTGCTGATCAGCCATGGCGATCAAGGCCTGATGGCCACGCACTTGCCGGTATTGCTCGACACCGACGAAGGCCAGTTCGGTACGGTCTATGCCCATCTGGCCCGCGCCAACCGCCAATGGCAGGACTTGGCGCAAGGCGCCGAAGCACTGCTGGTCTTCCCCGGCGCAGACGCCTACGTCAGCCCAAGCTTTTACCCAAGCAAGGCGCAGAACCCCAAAGTGGTGCCGACCTGGAACTACCTGGCCGTACACGCCTACGGCACCGCCGAGGTGATCCACGATGCAGCCCCATTGCTGCAGATCGTCAGCCGTCTCACCGACCGCCACGAGCAAGGCCGCAGCCAACCCTGGAAGGTCAGCGACGCCCCTGCCGGCTACCTCGACGGCATGCTGCGCGCGATCGTCGGCATCCGCCTGCCTGTGGCCCGCCTGCAAGGCGCGCGCAAGCTCAGCCAGAATCGCTCGGCGCAGGATATCGCTGGCGTGCGTGAGGGCTTGAACGCCAGCCCGGACTACCTGGACCAACAACTCGCCGCGCACATGCGCCAACTCTGAAGGAAAAGCCCCATGGCCAACGTCACCCTGCGCCCCGTCAGCCCTCAAGACCACGCCGACTGGCTCGCCCTTTGGCAGAACTACCTGCGCTTCTACCAGACCGAACTCGCCGAAGAAGTGAGCCTTAGCACCTGGCAACGACTGCTCGACCCGAGTGAGCCAACCCACTCGACCCTGGCTTGGGTCGATGGCAAAGCGGTGGGCATGGTTAACTTCATCTACCATCGTTCCAACTGGAGCATCGAGAATTCCTGTTACCTGCAGGACCTCTATGTCGACAGTAGCCAGCGCGGCCTGGGTATTGGCCGCCAGCTGATCGAACATGTATACGCCACCGCAAGGGCTGCCGGCTGCATCAAGGTGCACTGGCTGACCCACGAAACCAATGCCACCGCCATTAGCCTGTACGAGCAGGTTGCCGAGCGCCCTGGCTTCATCCAATTCCGTAAAGGGCTGTAGGCCGCACATGACTGACGCATTGAACTGGAAACCCGCTACAGCACCCACGGCCCAGGTTATCGACGGCCGCTTCATCCGCCTGGAGAAACTCGACCCGGCGCGCCACGGGGACGATCTATGGGAGGTGCTGCAAGGCCCGGCATCGGACCCTGTGTTGTGGGACTACCTACCCTACGGCCCATTCACCGAGCGCGGCGCCTTCGACCGCTGGCTGCAAGGCAACGCCGCTGGCCAAGACCCGCTTTTTTTCACAGTGATCGACCGCAACAGCGGCCAGGCCCAAGGTATTCTCAGTTTGATGTCGATCGTGCCCGACCACGGCCGTATCGAGATCGGCCACATCGCCTTTGGTGCCGCCATGCAGCGCACGCCTAAAGGCACCGAGGCCGTATACCTGCTGGGCAAGCTGGGGTTCGAATTAGGTAACCGGCGCCTGGAATGGAAGTGCAATAACGCCAACGCCCGCTCCAAGCGCGCGGCCGAGCGATTCGGCTTCGTTTTCGAGGGGGTTTTCCGCAAGCACCTGGTGGTCAAGGACCATAACCGCGACACCGCGTGGTATTCGATTACCGATGACGAGTGGCCGCAGGTGGCGGCGGGGTTCGAGCGGTGGTTGAGTGCAGAGAACCAGGGGCTGGGAGGCCAAGTGCGGACACTTGAGGATTGCCGTAGGGGGTGATCTTCTGTCCATGAGGGACTGGCACTAGGGCGGCGGCGCCTTTGAGATCGAGCGCCGCCCGCGCGGCGCATCGTGAGCTGCGCTCGGTCTTACAGGCGCCACATACCTGATGCCAGGCAAAAAAAGGGGAGCATCCGCTCCCCAGAGGTTAACCATTTGTAGATAAAGGCTTATCTCAGCCTTCGATCTCGATCAGGATCTCGCCGGGCGTCACGCGGTCGCCTTTAGCAACATGGATGGCCACGACCTTGCCAGCGATGGCCGCCTGCACTTCGGTTTCCATCTTCATCGCCTCGGTAATCAGCACCGCCTGGCCGGCCTTGACCACATCGCCTTCCTTGACCAGTACATCGACGATGTTGCCTGGCATGGTGGTACTGACGTGGCCAGGAGCGCTGGCCTGCTTGCGCTTACTGCCACCGCCACCGACGAACTCGTTGAGCGGCTCGAAGACAACTTCTTCGGGCATGCCGTCGATCGACAGGTAAAAGTGCCGCTTGCCCTCGGCCTTAACCCCTACACCGGTAATATCCACGCGGTAGGTTTCGCCGTGCACGTCGATGACGAACTCGGTGGGTACGCCTTCACCTGCAGGAGAAGCCACGGCACCGGCCTCGGGGATCGGCAACAAGGCTTCGGGAGTGAGGGTGCCCGCTTCGCGCTCCTCGAGGAACTTACGGCCAATGTCCGGGAACATGGCGAAAGTCAGCACATCTTCCTCGCAGCTGGCCAAGGCGCCGATATCGCTGCGCAGCTTGGCCATCTCAGGCTTGAGCAGGTCGGCCGGGCGCACGTCGATCACGTCTTCGCTGCCGATCGCCTGGCGGCGCAGTTGCTCATTGACCACGCCGGGGGCCTTGCCATAGCCGCCTTGCAGGTAGAGCTTCACCTCGTTGGTGATGGTCTTGTAACGCTCACCCGCCAGGACGTTGAAGAACGCCTGAGTACCAACGATCTGCGAGGTCGGCGTTACCAGAGGTGGGAAGCCAAGGTCCTCACGCACGCGCGGGATCTCTGCCAACACCTCGTTCATGCGGCTGAGCGCGCCTTGCTCCTTGAGCTGGTTGGCCAGGTTGGAAATCATCCCACCTGGTACCTGGTTCACCTGCACGCGGGTATCCACGGCGGTGAACTCGCTCTCGAACTGGTGGTATTTCTTGCGCACAGCGTAGAAGTACAGGCCGATTTCCTGCAAAAGCTCCAGGTCCAGGCCGGTGTCGAATTCGCTGCCTTTGAGCGCGGCGACCATCGATTCGGTACCTGGGTGGCTCGTGCCCCAGGCGAAGCTCGAGATCGCGGTATCGATATGGTCGGCACCGTTTTCCACTGCCTTGAGCTGGCACATGGCAGCCAGGCCGGCAGTGTCATGGGAGTGAATGAACACCGGCAGCGACTGTTCAGCCTTGAGCGCCCGCACCAGCTCGCCGGTAGCGAACGGGGTCAGCAGGCCAGCCATGTCCTTGATCGCGACCGAGTCGCAACCCATGGCTTCCATCTGCTTGGCCTGGGCGACGAATGCGTCGATGGTGTGCACAGGGCTGACGGTGTAGGCGATGGTGCCCTGGGCGTGTTTGCCGGCGGCCTTCACAGCCTCGATGGCAACACGCAGGTTACGCACGTCGTTCATGGCATCGAAGATACGGAACACGTCGATGCCGTTGACTGCCGCCTTGGCCACGAACGCCTTGACCACGTCGTCGCTGTAGTGGCGGTAGCCCAGAAGGTTCTGGCCACGCAGCAGCATCTGCAGACGGGTGTTGGGCAGGGCAGCACGCAGCTTGCGCAGGCGCTCCCAAGGGTCTTCTTTCAAAAAGCGCAAGCAGGCGTCGAAGGTAGCACCACCCCAGACTTCCAGCGACCAGTAACCGACCTTGTCGAGCTTGTCGCAGATCGGCAGCATGTCTTCGGTACGCATGCGGGTAGCCAGCAGGGACTGGTGAGCATCGCGCAGGATCGTGTCGGTTACGTGAATTTTCTTGGACATTATGGGATTCCTCACAGGCCTGCGTGGGCGGCGATGGCGGCGGCGATGGCCAGAGCCAGCTCTTCGGGTTTGCGCTTGATCGAGTAGTTGGTCAGTTCCGGATGGCTTTCGACGAAGCTGGTATTGAACTGGCCGCTACGGAATTCTGGATTGCGCAGGATTTCCTGGTAGTACGCGGCAGTGGTCTTGACCCCTTGCACACGCATGTCGTCCAGGGCCCGCAGGCCGCGGTCCATGGCTTCTTCCCAGGTCAATGCCCAGACCACCAGCTTCAGGCACATGGAGTCATAGAAGGGCGGGATGGTGTAGCCGGTGTAGATCGCCGTATCGGTACGCACACCCGGGCCGCCTGGGGCGTAGTAGCGGGTGATCTTGCCGAAGCTGGGCAGGAAGTTGTTCTTCGGGTCTTCGGCGTTGATGCGAAACTGCAACGCATAACCGCGGTGCTGGATATCTTCCTGTTTCACCGACAGCGGCAGGCCCGAGGCAATGCGAATCTGCTCACGGACGATGTCGATCCCGGTGATTTCTTCGGTGATGGTGTGCTCCACCTGCACCCGAGTGTTCATCTCCATGAAGTAAACCTCGCCATCGGCGAGCAGAAACTCCACGGTACCGGCGTTCTCGTAATCCACCGCCTTGGCCGCACGCACCGCCAGGTCACCGATGTAGGCGCGCTGCTCTGGGGTGAGCTGGGGGCTTGGGGCAATTTCGATGAGCTTCTGGTTACGGCGCTGGATAGAGCAGTCGCGCTCGAACAGGTGCACGACGTTGCCAAAGCTGTCACCGAGGATCTGCGCCTCGATGTGCTTGGGGTTGACGATGCACTTCTCCAGGAACACTTCGGCCGAACCAAAGGCCTTGGTCGCCTCGGAAATGACCCTTGGGAAGTTCTGCTCAAGCTCTTCTCGGCTGTTGCAACGGCGAATACCGCGCCCGCCGCCGCCGGAGGTAGCCTTGAGCATCACCGGGTAGCCGATGCGGTCACCTTCGCTCAGCGCTTCGTGAATATCGGCCACGTTGCCTTCGGTGCCAGGGGTCACCGGCACACCGGCCTGGATCATGGTGCGGCGCGCTTCGGTCTTATCGCCCATGCGGCGAATGACATCCGCTGCCGGGCCGATGAATTTGATCCCGCGTTCGGCGCAGATCTCCGCCAGTTCGGCGTTTTCCGATAAGAACCCGTAGCCTGGGTGAAGGGCATCACAGCCGGTTTCCACCGCCAAATTGACCAGTTTGCGTGGGTTCAGATAACCCGCCAAAGGCTCTGCGCCAATACTGTGAGCCTCGTCGGCACGCTTGACGTGCAGGGCATGACGGTCGGCGTCGGAATAGATCGCGACAGAGCGAATACCCATCTCGGCGCAGGCTCGCACGATGCGAACTGCGATTTCACCCCGGTTGGCGATCAGGATTTTTTTTATCACTGGAGTCTTCCCAAAGCCGTTGGAACAGACGACCCGGTTCTACCGGTCGGCGCGTGACCAGAGCTAGCTGGCCAGTCGCATATTCACCCTAGCGCTGAAGGACGATAAACAAAAATCAATATTTGTTAGGGGCTGTATTAGCAAAAGCTTATAGTTTGGTAACAGGGTATTACCAATGAGACTATAAGAATGCGTAAGTCCTTGATGCGTATGACATTACGCCAATTGCAGATTTTCAATGAGGTCTGCGATCTGCGCTCATACAGCCGCGCGGCAGAAGAGATGGCACTGACGCAACCGGCGGTGAGTCTACAAATACGCCAGCTGGAGGAGCTGATTGGCCAGCCGCTGTTCGAGTACGTGGGCAAGAAGCTCTACCTGACCGACGCTGCCGAAGCGCTGCAACGCGCTAGCCGTGACATATTCGGGCGCCTGGAAAGCCTCGATATGCAGCTGTCCGATATGCAGGGCTCGTTGCAAGGGCAGCTGAAACTGGCCATCGAGTCCAGTGCCAAATACTTCGTGCCTCACCTGTTTGCCGCCTTCAAACAGCGACACCCTGAGGTCAACCTGACCCTCACCGTGGTCAACCGAGCGCAGGCGATTCGCCGGCTTTCCGATAACCGGGATGACCTGATCATCATGTCGATGGTGCCCCAAGACATGGGCTTGGAGTTTCTGCCGTTTCTCAACAACCCTATCGTCGCAGTGGCGCCGCCGCAGCACCCGCTGTGCAAGCTGGAGCAGTTGCGCTTACAGGACTTGGAACCTCACACACTGCTCGTCAGGGAGCAAGGCTCGGGCACACGCAAAGCCTGCGAGGAGTACTTCAAGGACAAACGCGTGCATTTCAGCCAAACCCTGGAAGTCGCCTCGGCCGACGCCCAACGTGAATGCGTAATCGCAGGCTTGGGTATCGCTTTGCTAACGCGCCATGCGGTGAACATGGAATTAGCCACGGGTGTGCTGACGGAGTTGCCTGTCGAGGAATTGCCGTTGTACCGCAGCTGGTGCGTAGTCCAGGCCAAGGCCAAACGACAGTCACCAGTGGCGTTGGCATTTCACGCGTTCATCCGTAGCGAACGAGCATTGATCAGCGCGCTTGTTGAACGATTTTCTGGGAAGTTGCCGACGATCCCTGCCACACCGTGAGCGCTTGCAGATCGGGGTAATCAGTTAGTTCGCGCAACAATTGGCGCTGGTCGCAGTAACTTTCGATCGCGCGGCGGAACTCCATGCGGCGCTGGTCCTTCTCTTGCTGCTTGCGAGCCTTGGCGCTGGGTTGGTAGGAACCGTCGAAGTCACGAGCCATAGCCTGTCTCCCAGTTTGAATGCGGGAGTTTCAGACTGGCCGGGAGTGTTTACGTTTAGGTTTTGGAAAGGTGACAAAACGGTGAATCTTTGCCGATTACTTCGCGGATTCACCGGTAAAGTCGCCAGCACGATCCGCCATCAGTCCTCGGTAGCCTTGATCGACTTGGGCGACAACCGCAGGCTGCGCAAGCTGCGCTTGACGCTCTTGAGGTGGTTGACCAGGCTCGGCCCACGGGCCATGGCCACACCCATGGCTAATACGTCGATCACCACCAAGTGCGCGATGCGTGAAGTGAGTGGGGTGTAGATCTCGGTGTCTTCATGCACATCGATCGCCAGGTTGACCGTAGACAATTCCGCCAGAGGTGTCGCACTTGGGCACAGGGTAATCAGGTTGGCTCCACTCTCACGCACCAGGTTGGCAGTGATCAGCAAGTCTTTCGACCGCCCTGATTGGGAAATGCACACCGCAACATCCCCAGGCTTCAATGTCACCGCCGACATCGCCTGCATGTGCGGGTCAGAGTAGGCCGCGGCGCTGAGCAGCAGGCGGAAGAATTTGTGCTGGGCGTCGGCGGCCACCGCACCGGATGCACCAAAGCCGTAGAATTCGACCCGCTGCGCCTGAGCCATGGCACTGACGGCCTGTTGCAGGGCCTGCGGATCGAGGTGCTCGCGCACTTCCATCAGGGTGTGCAGGGTGGTGTCGAAAATCTTCAGGCTGTAGTCGGCGACCGAGTCGTCTTCGTGGATCGCGAACTGACCGAAACTGGCACCGGCCGCCAGGCTTTGCGCCAGTTTGAGCTTAAGGTCCTGAAACCCGGAACAGCCGATCGCCCGGCAGAAGCGCACGATGGTCGGTTCGCTGATGCCCACGCTGTGCGCCAGGTCGGCCATGGAGCTATGCATCACGGCTGCCGGGTCGAGCAGCACGTGGTCGGCCACTTTGAGTTCCGATTTGCGCAGCAGGTGGCGCGATTGGGCGATATGTTGCAACAGATTCACGGGCTGGACTCGGTTATGATCGGCTGGCCGGGATGTAGCTTTCTTGTAGTTATACTACATGGACGCCAACCCGCCCAGTTAAACGAACGTGGAGAGTGGTGGTTTGACTATTCCTTGCGACATTCTGGTGTTCGGCGGCACGGGTGACCTGGCCCTGCACAAACTGTTACCGGCGCTTTATCACCTGTATCGCGAAGCCCGTCTGAACAACGCCGTGCGCATCATCGCACTGGCCCGCCGCCACCTCAGCCGCAACGAATACCTCAAGCTTGCAGAGCGCCATTGCCGCGCGCAAATTGCTCGCAACGACTTCGACGAGGAAGTGTGGCGACGCTTTTGCGCACGGCTGGACTACTTCCCCATGGATGCCACGCAAAGCGCAGACTTCGGCCGGCTGGCCCGCTACCTCGGCGAGCCTGGTGGGCTGACCCGCATCTTCTACCTGGCGACTGCGCCCAATTTGTTCGTACCTATCGCCAACCACCTGCGTGTCGCAGGCCTGGCCGACAGCGAAGCGCGCATCGTGCTGGAGAAGCCAATCGGTCATTCACAGGCATCGGCTACCGCCATCAATGAGGCGATCGGTGCCGTATTCGATGAGTCGCAGGTATTTCGCATCGACCACTACCTGGGCAAGGAAACCGTGCAGAACCTAATGGCCCTGCGCTTTGCCAATGCCCTGCTGGAGCCGGTGTGGTGCAACGGCCGGGTCGACCATGTGCAGATCAGCGTCTGTGAAACCCTCGGCGTGGAGAACCGTGGCGGCTACTACGACCGCGCAGGCGCGACCCGCGACATGCTGCAGAATCATCTGCTACAGCTGCTGTGCCTTGTGGCCATGGAACCACCGGCGCAATTCGAGGCAGAAGCGGTACGCGACGAAAAAGTGAAAATACTCAGGGCACTCAAACCCATCACCGGCCAGGACGTACAAGACAAAACCGTGCGTGGCCAGTACGGTGCCGGTTACATCGGCGGTCAGGAAGTACCCGCGTACTACTTCGAAAAGGACGTCGACAACGACACAGATACCGAAACCTTCGTTGCGGTGCACGCGCATATCGACAACTGGCGCTGGGCCGGCGTGCCCTTCTACCTGCGCACTGGCAAGCGTATGGCACGGCGCTCTTCGCAAATCGTCATCCAGTTCAAACCGGTGCCTCACGAGTTGTTCAGCGGTGGCCAAGTCAACCAGCTACTGATCCAGTTGCAGCCAGAGGAACGCATCAGCTTGCGCATGATGACCAAAAGCCCCGGCAAGGGTATGCGCCTGGAGCCTGTGGACCTGGACCTGAACCTGGCACAGGTGTTCGGCCAGACCCGTCGCTGGGACGCCTACGAGCGCCTGCTGCTGGATATCCTGGAAGGCGATTCGACGCTGTTCATGCGACGCGACGAGGTAGAGGCCGCCTGGGCCTGGATCGACCCGATCATCAGAGGTTGGGAAGAACATTTCCAGGCGCCCCGCCACTACGCTGCCGGCAGCAACGGCCCGGAACAAGCCAGCAGCCTTATGGCCAGGCACGGCAGACACTGGCACGGCTAACCGCCCTCATTGCCCCATGGCCGGGCCAGCATCTGGCGAAACTCTTGCTCCGGGATTGGCCTGCTGATCAGGTAGCCCTGCACCTCGTCACACCCATGCTCTCGAAGAAACGCCAGTTGCTCCGCCGTTTCCACCCCTTCGGCGACCACCTTCATGCCCAGGCTCTTGGACAACGTGATGATCGCCTGAGTAATGGCGGCATCTTGGCTGCCTTGGTGAAGGCCGCGGATGAAGGCCTGGTCGATCTTCAAGTAATCCACCGGCAGGCGTTTGAGGTAACTCAATGACGAATAGCCGGTGCCAAAGTCGTCGATGGCCAGCTTCACCCCAAGGGCATGTAACTGCTGGAAGGTCGAAATGATGTGCTCGACGCTGTCGAGCAACTGGCTTTCGGTGAGCTCCAACTCCAGCAAATTCGGCGCCAGCCCGGTGTCTTCGAGCATCTGGCGCACCAGGCTGACCAGCTTGCCCTGGCGCAGCTGGTAGACCGAAAGGTTGACAGAAACCCGCACTTCCAGGCCCTGCCGTTGCCATTGCCGGGCTTGCTTGCAGGCCTGGCGCAGCACGAATTCGCCGATCGGGGCAATCAGCCCAGTTTCCTCGGCCATGCCGATGAACTCCCCTGGAGGCACCATCCCCCGCTCAGGATGCTGCCAGCGCACCAGTGCCTCGGCGGCATTGACGTGCCCGCTAAGCACGCACAGCTTGGGTTGGTAATACACCATCAGCTGCTGTTCTTCGATAGCCTTGCGCAGCTGGTTTTCCAACTGCAAGCGCTCAAGCGTGCTGGCTCGCAGGCTTTCGGTATAGAACTGGAAATTGTCGCCGCCCAAGTGCTTGGCATGCTGTTTGGCCATGTCTGCCTGGCCAATCATGGCTTCGGCATCGAGCGTGGCATCAGCCAGTACACTGATACCTACCGATGCACTTATCACCACCTCGTGGCCATCTAGCCGCTGTGGCTTGCGCAACTTGTTCAACAAGCGGGTGGTGACCCGTACCAGGCTCGACAGGTTGCTGTAGCCATCGAAGAGCACGGCGAACTCATCGCCAGAAAGGCGCGCCACGGTATCGGCCTCGGGCAAGGTACTGACAATGCGCCGAGCAACCTTTTGAATCAGCTGGTCGGCCAGTTCATGGCCAAGGCTTTCGTTAAGCAGTTTGAAACGGTCCAAGTCTATGTGCAGCAAGGCCAGGCTGCGGCCATTGCTGCGTACGCGCCGTGCGGCGTCCAGCAAACGCAAACGGAACAGTGATCGGTTGGCCAGCCCGGTGAGCTCGTCGTAATGGGCCAGGTAACGCAGGCGCTCTTCAAAGGCTCGACGCGCCGACAGGTCGGTGAAGAAGCCGACTACTTGGCTCAGCTGGCCGCTGGAGTTGCGCACAGCCGTCAGTTGTAGCCACTGCGGATACAGCTGGCCATGCTTGCGGGCTTCGACCAGTTCGCCCTGCCACCCACCTTGCTGGCGCAGCGCCACCTCAATGGCCTGGCTGTGCCGCCGGGCATCGCTGTGACAGGGCAGCTCGAACAGCGCACTGGCAAGCGATTCGCAACGTAGATATCCAGTCATCTGGCAGTACGCCTGGTTCACCGCAAGCACCACAAAATCAGCGCTCAGAATCACCACCCCCTCATTGCATGCCTCGAAAACCGTGGAGGCAAGGCGCTGCTGTTCCTCAAGCACCTTCTGTGCAGAAATCCGTTGCAAGTCCTGGTTCAGTGACTGGTTCTGAAACCGCCGCAGCAAACTGCGGTCGAGCAGCCGGTTGACCTGCCAGGCCACCACCAGCAGCGTGGCTAGCAGGATCAGGCAGAACCAGCCCCACCCACGCTGCCCTGCGTCGAAAAAGAACAGGAAGAGGATCGGCGGCAGCAGACAGGGCAACGCAAAACTGAGAAAAGCCGGCAGGCTGACAGCATAAGCGATGCTTGCACTCAGGCTGGCCATCGCCAGCAAGCCGAATGCCCAGGCCTGCTGCTCGAAGTTGTGCTGCGGCACCAAAGCGATCGCCGCGCAGGCCAAGGTCATGCCGCTGAATGCCGAACCGACCAGGAACATGCGCCGCCATACCGGCTCGGCCTGACGCTGCGGGTCGGCCGAGTCGAACGCCGCCACCTGGATCACCCTGAGCGCAACCAGCGCCAGCAGCCAGGCCAGGCAAACGGCCACCATCAGATAGCGCCCAGGCGTCCACAACAGCCAAGCGCACAGCAGGCCGTTGAGCAGCATGAACAATGTCGGCAACAAAGAGCCTTGGTACAGCAGCCGCGTCCGCTCGACGGAAAGTTGAGTGGCAAACTGCCTGCGGACCTTCCTGGCCATCCCAGGCGATACTCCGATCGCCGTGCAGTCGTGGGTCATATCGTGAATTCTTGTAGTGTTCTTATTATGGTTGGCAGTAAACGAGCAGGGATCTTACACAAACGTCCGAGCTGGCCAAACTGCTCCCGACGGGTTTCACCCCCAGCAGTCCAGCCAGGCCCCACATACCTGCACTGGCGCGCTGCGCCTAAAGCCGATGAGCACCCGGGGCACAGGTGAATATTCATACAGTATGCGTTTGCCCGTTGCTCGGCCTGCCCCTAGAATGGCCAGATGCAAACAGACGACCTCTCCCTCCTGCTGAATTCCCTGAACGATGCCCAACGCCAGGCCGTCGCGGCCTCGCTTGGGCGTCAGCTGGTGCTTGCTGGCGCCGGCTCCGGTAAAACCCGCGTGCTGGTGCACCGTATCGCCTGGTTGATCCAGGTCGAGCAGGCCTCGCCGCACTCGATTCTGTCGGTGACCTTCACCAACAAGGCTGCTGCCGAAATGCGCCAGCGAATCGAGCAATTGCTGGGCATCAACCCGGCCGGCATGTGGGTAGGTACCTTCCACGGTCTAGCCCACCGCCTGCTGCGGGCGCACTGGCAAGAGGCGCGCCTGGTGCAGAATTTCCAGATTCTCGACAGCGACGACCAGCAGCGGCTGGTCAAGCGGGTCATGCGCGAATTGGGCCTGGACGAGCAGAAGTGGCCGGCGCGTCAGGCCCAGTGGTTCATCAACGGGCAGAAGGACGAGGGCCTGCGCCCGCAACATATCCAGCCCGGGGGCGATCTTTTCCTGCAGACCATGCGCGATGTCTACAGTGCCTATGAACAGGCATGCGAGCGCGCCGGGGTCATCGACTTTTCCGAATTGCTACTGCGCGCCCTGGATCTGTGGCGCGACCACCCCGGCCTGCTGGAACACTATCAACGGCGCTTCCGCCACCTGCTGGTGGACGAGTTCCAGGACACCAACGCCGTGCAGTACGCCTGGCTGCGCCTACTGGCAGGCAAAGACGGCGGCAGCCTGATGGCCGTAGGCGACGACGACCAGTCCATTTATGGCTGGCGCGGTGCCAAGATCGAAAACATTCACCAGTACACCGCCGACTTCCCAGACGCCGAAACGATTCGCCTGGAGCAGAACTATCGCTCCACCGGGGGCATACTCAAGGCCGCGAACGCTTTGATCGCCAACAACAGCGGGCGCCTGGGCAAGGAACTGTGGACCGATATGGGCGAAGGCGAGCCACTGACGCTGTACGCGGCCTATAACGAGCACGATGAAGCCCGCTATGTAGTGGAAACCATCGAAAGCCTGATCAAACAAGGCAGCGCACGCAACGACATCGCCATTCTGTATCGTTCCAACGCCCAATCACGGGTGCTGGAGGAGGCTCTGCTGCGCGAGCGCATTCCCTATCGCATCTATGGCGGCCAGCGCTTCTTCGAACGCGCCGAAATCAAGAACGCCATGGCTTACTTGCGTCTGATCGAAGGCCGCGGCAACGATGCCGCACTCGAACGGGTCATCAACGTGCCGCCACGGGGCATCGGCGAAAAGACTGTCGAAGCCATTCGCGAGCACGCCCGCCACAGCCAGCTGTCCATGTGGGAAGCGATGTGCCAGCTGGTATCTGCCAAAGCGCTCAAAGGCCGCGCCGCTTCCGCGCTTGGCGCGTTCATCGAGTTGATCGAGGGCCTGGCCAGCAAAGTGGCCGAAATGCCTCTGCACACCATGACCCAAACCGCCATCGAGCAGTCGGGGCTGATCATCTATCACCAGGAAGAAAAAGGTGAAAAGGGCCAGGCACGGGTAGAAAACCTTGAAGAACTGGTCAGCGCGGCGCGCAACTTCGAAACCAGCGAAGACGATGCGGACCTGTCGCCGCTTTCGGCCTTCCTTGGCCACGCCTCGCTGGAGGCTGGCGATGCCCAGGCCGACGAGCACGAAGACAGCATCCAGCTGATGACCCTGCACAGCGCCAAAGGCCTGGAGTTCCCCTATGTGTTCCTGGTGGGCATGGAGGAAGGCCTGTTCCCGCACAAGATGAGCCTGGAAGAGCCCGGCCGCCTGGAAGAGGAGCGTCGCCTGGCCTATGTCGGGATCACCCGCGCCATGCGCCAGCTGATCATGACCTACGCCGAAACCCGCCGTCTTTATGGCAGCGAGACCTACAACAAGGTGTCTCGTTTCGTACGCGAAATTCCCAGCGGGTTAGTTCAGGAAGTTCGCCTTTCCAACAGTGTCAGCCGCCCGTTTGGTGGTTCAACTGCCACGAGCAGCAACCTGTTCGCCAATGCCAATATTCCGCAAACCACGTTCAACCTCGGCCAGCGCGTGCAGCATGCAGTGTTTGGCGAAGGCATCATCCTCAATTTCGAGGGCTCCGGCGCCCAGGCGCGGGTGCAGGTGAATTTTGCAGAAGGCAGTAAATGGCTCATGCTTGGGTACGCCAAACTCGAGGCCATTTAAGGCGTCGAAACATTCAGGCAAAAGCTGGAAACATCTTGTCGCTGGTCATGTGCACGGGAACCTGTGCACCATGACGCGCGTGCAATCCACAACAGGGGAAATCCCATTTATGCAACGTTTTCTTAGCATCGCACTGGCGCTCTGCGTCGGCCTGACGCTGAGCCTGGACGCCAACGCCAAGCGTTTCGGCGGCGGCAAGAGTTCGGGCTCCGCGCCTATCCACCAGACCCGCCAGGCTACGCCAACCACGCCTGCAGCCGCACCGACTGCGCCTGGCCGCGCACCGGCCGCCACCAGCGGTGCTTCGCGCTGGCTGGGCCCACTGGCCGGCCTCGCCGCCGGTGGCCTGCTGGCTTCCATGTTCATGGGTGACGGCTTCCAGGGCATGCAGATCATGGACTTCCTGATCATCGGCCTGATCGCCTTCCTGGTATTCCGCTTCATTGCAGCACGCCGTCGCCAGCAGCAGCCGCAAATGGCCGCGCCAGGTCACGCGCCGCTCCAGCGTGAAGCCCATGGCCAGCCTGCTCAGCCTTCGATCTTCGGCGGTTCGGCAGCGCCTGCTGCCACAGCCGCGCCGGTGATCAATGCCCCGGCCTGGTTCAACGAGCAAAGCTTCCTTGCCGCAGCCCGCAGCCACTTCCAGTCGCTGCAGCAGCACTGGGATGCCAATGAAATGGACAAGATCGCAGAGTTCGTCACACCGCAAATGCTCGAGTTCCTCAAGCGCGAGCGTGCTGACCTGGGTGACGGCTTCCAGTCCACCTACATCGATGACCTCGACGTGCAGCTCGATGGCGTCGACGATCGTGCCGACCGCACCGACGCCACCCTTACCTTCCGTGGCGTGTCGAAGACTTCGCGCTTCGACCAGGGCGAAGCTTTCAGCGAAAGCTGGCACATGGTGCGCGCCCAGGGCGAGAACCAGCCTTGGCTGGTGGCCGGTATCCGCCAAAACGGTTAACCGACTCACGTTGCACAAAAAACCCCGGGCTTGCCCGGGGTTTTGCTTTTGCCAGAGCGGGCTACTAGGGTATAACCCGCAGCGTTGTCATCAAGGTCAGAGGATGTAACCGTGGAAGAAGTGATCGAACAACTCCGTGAAGCCAATGAACCCGTGCCAGTGCCACTGGAGCTTCCCGATGAGGATCAACTGGTCGAAATCGAAGAACAGCTGTTCATCAACATTCCGTTCGTTTTCAAAGAGTTTCTGCTGACGGTCAGCGATGTGGTTTATGGCTCCCTGGAGCCTGTGACCTGCACCGACCCGCAGTCCCACACCTTTTTGCCTGATGTGGCCGCCAACGCCTGGGAAGCGGGCGTACCGCGCGACCTTATCCCCCTGTGCCAGGACGGCGATAGCTATTACTGTGTCGAGGAAGACGGCACCGTGGTGCTCTGGGATGGCGATGAAGAAGCCATCACTGAAGAAAGCTGGGAATCGGTGTGGCACTGGGCACGGGACGTCTGGCTGGAGAGCTGACGCCCCGTTGTGGCGCTGTCAGTGAGAGTGGTCGCGACTGTTCTCCAGCGTTTCCAGCAAGGCTATCTGCATGCGTGAATGCACGCGGATAAACCAGCGCCACAGCAGTGCCACCACCACCGCTGCTACCACTGCAATCACCAGCAACAGCTCGCTGGTCGGCAGGATGCTCGCCGACAAGGCCGACAGCAGCAGGAAGATCACCAGCAGCGAGAGCAGCGGAATCACCTCGGCCACCACCCGGCGCACACGCTGGGTATGCCGCCCGGCCATTTCCGGCTTGACCCCCATCTCGGCCAGCAGCATGGACAGGGCTTTGAGCTTGCGATAAGCCGCAATCAGAAACGGCAGTGACAGCAGCAATGCTGCGCCCCAGATCAGCGCCTTCTGCTGGCTGACATCCGTCACCCACTCGCTGAGCCAGGCGCCAATGCGCGCAGCGAAATAACCGCCGCTGAAGAAGATTGCGATCACCAGCGCCAGATTGACACCTACCTGCAACAAGATACGCCGAATCATGGCCGCCAGCATGGCGCCTTCTCCTTGCGGCTGAATACTGCGCAACCATTCTCCATAAAGCGATAACACCCGCGCCAGACGCCCTGGCACCATATGACCCAGCTTGTGCGAAAGCGGGTCGGCAGCGCGAATCAGGTAAGGCGTCAGCAGCGTGGTAATGGCAGACACCGCCACTGCCACAGGGTAGAGAAAGTCACTGGTGACCTGCAGCGTCATCCCAAGCGCCGCGATGATGAACGAAAATTCACCGATCTGCGAAAGGCCCATACCTACGCGCAGCGAGGTCCGCCCATCGTTACCGGCTATGAAGGCGCCCATGCCGCACGACAGCATTTTGCCCAGTACCACAGCCAGGGTGATGACCACGATAGGCCAGGCGTAATCGACCAGCACCTGGGGGTCGATCATCAGGCCGATGGCAACGAAGAAAATTGCGCTGAACAAGTCCCGTACCGGCTCGATCAGCCGCTCGATCTTCAGCAACTGGCGCGATTCAGCCATGATCGCACCGATCAGGAAGGCTCCCAGTACCATGCTGTACTCGAGCTTCACGACCAGCAAGCAGAAGCCGAAACACAGGCCCAGCACTGTGATCAACAACATCTCGTTGCTTTCGAATTTGGCCACATAGGCCAGCAGCCGCGGCACCAGCAGAATGCCGATGACCAGCGCCACGATCATGAATAGCGACAACTTGCCGACGGTCGAGAACACCTCGCCGGAGCTCACCGAACCACTTACGGCGATGCCTGAAAGCAAGGCGATGATGCCAATGCCGAGAATGTCTTCGACGATCAACACCCCGAAGATCAACTGGGCGAAGCGCTCGTTCTTCATCTTCAAGTCGTTGAGCGCCTTGACGATGATGGTCGTCGAGGAAATCGCCAGGATGGCACCGAGGAACAGCGAGTCCATGGTACTCCAACCGAACCACCGGCCGATCTCAAAACCGATCCAGATCATCAGCACGATTTCCAGGAACGCCGCGATGAACGCCGTGGCACCGACCTTGAACAGCTTGCGCAGGCTGAATTCCAGGCCAAGACAGAACATCAGGAAAATCACCCCAAGCTCGGCCAGGGTCTTGATCGTGTCTTCGTCATGGATCAGCCCAAAGGGCGGGGTGTGTGGCCCGATGATGAAGCCTGCGACGATGTAGCCCAGCACCACGGGCTGTTTCAACCGATGAAAAAGAATCGTCACGACACCTGCGACCAGCATTATCACTGCCAGGTCCTGGATGAAGCTGATGGCATGCATGGCGCGATACTCCTTTTCGACGTTGCTCAATGCCGGGGCAGACCGCTCCTCTGTCAAGGCCGAGCCAAGCAAGAAGCAAGTACATACTGTATTGAATGCAGGAAAGCCCATGTTGCATGGGCGTACTCAGGGTAACATCGCACCCCGTCACAAATTGCCGGTGCAATATGCAGAAACAGATCGGCTGATCAGCCGCCCCAAATGGCAACGCAGGCGTGACGACGCCACATCGGGCAACGTCCCGTAAAAGGAAGGCAAACCTTCAGAAAGGGGGAAACAGAAGTGTCAGCAGATACCCGCCCCGATTCAGCGCAATTTCACCGTGAGCACACTATGGAACCTGGAAACGCCCAGCTGAGCATGACCGTCCTGATGACCCCGGACATGGCCAACTTTTCTGGCAACGTACACGGCGGCACCTTGCTCAAATACCTCGACGAAGTGGCCTACGCCTGCGCCAGCCGCTATGCCGGCAGCTATGTGGTGACCTTGTCGGTTGACCAGGTGATCTTCCGCGAGCCGGTGCACGTCGGCGAACTGGTGACCTTCCTGGCCTCAGTCAACTACACCGGCAATACCTCGATGGAAGTGGGCATCAAAGTAATCACGGAGAACATCCGCGAGCGCTCGGTACGCCACTCCAATAGCTGCTTCTTCACCATGGTTGCAGTAGATGACAACCGTCGCCCGGTGCCGGTCCCTGCGCGCCAGCCGCAGTCCAGCGAAGAGAAACGCCGCTTCCTGCAAGGCCAGCAACGCCGGCAGATCCGTCAGGAACTGGAAAAACGCTACCAGAACCTGAAAACCGATTCGATCTAGACCGCCAGGCGCTGCGCCTCGAACCGCACGCGCGGGTGGGCGATACGATCCTGGGCCCGCACCAGTTGCAATTCGTAGCTGGTGCAGGCCTGGGTTTCCAGCAGCACCTCATGCACCGCCGCTGCGGTGTACTCGAACGCTTGTCGCCAGCTGTCTCCCAGCAGAACCCGAGCCAGGAACAAGCCCGAGGTCAGGTCGCCCACACCTACTGGTTGCCGTGGGAAAGCCAGCAGCGGACGGCCAAGGTGCCAGCTTTCTTCGCGGGTAACCAGCAACATTTCGAACATGTCTTGAGGGCGCCCCGGATACGCCAGGTGCTTGACCAACACGACCTGCGGGCCGCGCGCCAGCAGGCTGCGCGCCATGCTCACGCAGTCTTCGAGCGATTGCGCACGGCGCCCGCAAAAACTGTCGAGTTCCAGTTGATTGGGGCAGAGGATATCCGCGCTGGCCACGGCCTCATCGAGCAGAAAATCACTGACCTCCTGCGGCACGATGCAACCCTTCTCGGCATGGCCCATGACAGGGTCGCACAGATACAAAGCCTTGGCGTTCACCGCTTTGATCCGCTGCACACCCGCGAGGATCGCCCGGCCCTGGGCGGCACTGCCCAGGTACCCGGACAGCACCGCATCACAGTGGCCCAGCTCGCCAATATTGGAAATCCCTTCCACCAACGCAGGAATTTGCGCTGGAGCAAGCACTTCCCCCGCCCACTGGCCATACTGTGTGTGGTTGGAAAACTGTACTGTATTAAGAGGCCAGACGTTGACTCCAACTCGCTGCATGGGAAACACCGCAGCGCTGTTGCCGGCGTGGCCGAACACCACGTGGGATTGGATGGCGAGCAGGTGCGGAGTACGTTTCATGGGAGCGGATTCCAAAGCTGTTTCAAGGTTTGTGCGGCGCGCAGTATGAACTCGATCGCCACCTGTACGACAGGCCAGTGGCGCAGTTAAGCTGGTTCGACCTGTTTGGAGCATACGTAAATGTTGACCCTGGAGAATCTCTTCGTCCTGATGCTGTTGGCCACGGCAGGCGCTTGGTTATGGCATAACCACGGGCTGCGCGAGAAGGCCCTGGAGCGGGTCAAACAGCATTGCGCCAAACTCGATCTGGAACTGCTGGATGACGCCGTTGCGCTCAAACGCATCGCGTTCATCCGTGATGCCAAAGGCAGGAAACGCCTGGCGCGGGTCTATGCCTTCGAGTTCACCGTCACCGGCGAGCAGCGCCACCCCGGCAGCGTGACCCAGTTCGGTGCCCACAGCGCACAGATTGAGCTGGCGCCCTACCCGTTCGAGATCAAGACACCGCCACGGGCCGACAATGTGATTCAGATGCAGCAATGGCGCCAGGAGCATAACCGCTGGCACAACTGAGGCGCGCCGCGTTTATGTGATCAAGCATTGCGCCAGCGCCACCTGCAGAGGTGGTGCTGGCTGAGCCTGCTCAAAGATTAACTCGATGCGCGTATCTTTGCGCCATTCGCTGGGCTGCCACTGCGGCACTTGGCCTTCCAGCCCATTGAACGATTGCCAGCCATGCTGGGTGTGGATAACACCCTTGGCGCGCCGCCAAGGCCAAGCGGCGAGAAATGCCTGCATGCGCTGCGGGTCGAATTGCTGGCTCGGGTGCCAGCGCCACCCGATGCTCCAACCGCCATCCCCTGACAGTGCAGTACAGAGCGGCAGGGTTTTATCTATCCACAGGGGCTCAGGGGCTGTGGACAGATCAGCATCCACCAAATTACCCACAAGCAAACCGAGCGGTTGTGTTGTGGATGAACTGGGCAGGGTTTTCATGTCAACCAGAGCCTGCTGGGTCCAAACACTGTTGATATCTTTTAATCTGTTATTTATCAACAGCTTACCGAAATCATCCACAGTGTCAGCCTTGTTCAGCAGCACCAAGCCTGCCGCCTGCAGAGCCTGTTGTTGAGCTTCGGGCAATTCCTCACCCTTGGCTAACGCCTGGCCATCCAAAACCATGACCAATGGCTGCAACGCCAGCACTCCGACCCATGGAGATTTGCCCAACTGGTTGAGTAACTGCAATGGATGACCCAGCCCGGACGGTTCAATGAATAGCCGATCTGGCCTCGCCTTACGCAGCAGGCGGCCCAGGCCAACCTGAAATGGCATACCGTTCACGCAGCACAAGCAACCGCCAGCCACCTCACCGATGGCGATGCCGTCATCGTTATGGCTGAGCAGCGCCGCATCGAGACCGATTTGACCAAACTCATTGACCAGCACCGCCCAGCGTTCATTGGCCGGGCGCTGGGCCATTAGCTGCCGGATCAGGCTGGTCTTGCCGGCCCCCAGGGGGCCAGCGATGACGTGGGTGGGGATATTTCGCAGCATGCCAGCGCTTCTAAGTGGAATTCAGTCCACTATGCCCCGTCATGCCAGCCAGTCAAGGCTGAGCAACAGTCGCCGCTGCTGGCTGGCCGGGGAGCGGTGGATGAGCCCGGCGCCCTCATTACCGGCCCATTTTTCGCCTTTGACCAATGCAACGTCTCCCACGCGTAGGCTTCGAATGTTATCCACAGGGGCCTCAGCCAGGTGTAAGCCGACCCGTTCCATAGCGCCTTCTTCAACCCACTCGCTGCCGGGCCCCACGTAGGTCGTCAACAGACGCACAGGCACGTTATCCACATGAAAGCGCGGGCACATCGCTCCTTGCAGCACCCTTAATCGCAACCCCACCCGCCGTGCGCCGAGCAGGCAGGTATAGGCCGACACCAACCACTTCACGTCAGCCACGAAGCTCTCGTAACCTTGCAGATCTGCTGCCTCCTGCAGCAAGCCAGGCAGAGCCGGCGGTTCATGTTCGTTCACATCGATAACGCGCTGGTCAGCCCACGGCTGGCCGAGGCTGACGGCCAAAACTGCGAAGTCTTCCAACTGGGCTGGCAAGCGCCGCTGCCAGACCGCCATGTTTACCCCGTCCTGATAGACCTCGGTAAACACCGATGGCGCCTCACCGAAAACCTGACGAATAGCCGCAGTCTTCAACGCCATGTTCATGCAGCAACCTCGGCATCCCATGCACCGAAGGGGTCAGGCAGCCTGGCCCAGCCTTTTGGCCCGAGGGCCATTTCTTCATCGTTGAGCAGGCAGGCGTCCAGCGCTGTGGATAACTGTGCGAAATCAATGTTCTGGCCGATGAAGACCAACTCCTGGCGGCAGTCACCGGTGTCTGCCTGCCAATGCTTGAGGATATCTGCTGTGCTCTGCTCATCCTGCGGCCAATGCTCACGCGGTACAAACCGCCACCACCGCCCTGCCAGGCCATAGCGCATCATGCCGCCAGCCTGCGACCAGCTACCGGCTTCCTGATATTTACTGGCCAGCCAGAAAAAGCCCTTGGAACGCAGCAACCGGCCGTTGCTTCCGGTGTTGTGGATAAAGTCGTAGAAGCGTTGTGGGTGCAAGGGCCGACGAGCTACCCAGGTGCTCGCCGAAATACCGTATTCTTCGGTTTCAGGCACGTGCGCCCCGCGCAAAGTCTGCAACCAGCCGGGCGCCTGAGCGGCCTGATCAAAATCGAACAGACCAGTATCTAGAATCCGTCCCAGCGGGACCTGGCCCATGACCATCGGCACGATCTGAGCGCGGGCGTTGAGGCTGCGCAAGATGGCGATCAGTTCTTCGCGTTCGTGCTGGCTGATCAGATCGATCTTGCTCAACAACAGCACGTCGGCAAACTCGACCTGTTCGATCAACAGGTCAGTGATGGAGCGCTCATCTTCTTCGCCCAGGGTTTCGCCGCGGCTGGCCAGGCTCTCGGCTTGCTGATAATCACGCAGAAAGTTCAGGCCATCGACCACGGTGACCATGGTGTCCAAACGCGCCATGTCGGACAAACTACGACCTTGTTCATCGCGGAAGGTGAAGGTTTCAGCCACAGGCAACGGCTCGGAGATCCCAGTGGACTCGATCAACAGGTAGTCAAAACGGCCCTCTTGCGCGAGCCGCGCCACTTCCTCCAACAGGTCTTCGCGCAAGGTGCAGCAAATGCAGCCGTTGCTCATTTCAACGAGTTTTTCTTCGGCACGGTTAAGGCTGACGTTGCGCTGCACTTCACTGGCATCGATGTTGATTTCACTCATGTCGTTGACGATAACCGCAACCCTGAGATTGTCGCGGTTGCGCAGTACATGATTGAGCAAGGTGCTTTTCCCGGCACCGAGGAAGCCGGAAAGTACAGTGACAGGAAGACGATTGGACATGGTGAAACCCCTTCAGGCTGCGCATTCGAAACGATGCATTGCACAATGTTATAAAGTAACAATACAATTTCGCCAAGTCACACTCGTCGAACGCATCTCTGGATACGCACATGACCCGGTCGTCCCTCGCCCTGATACTGCTGTGCCTGATGCCGTTGCCTGCAGTTGCATCAGCGCAAGGCAGTTCACTGGCGCTGTGCACCCGCAGCGCTACCTTGCTGGCGTGCCAGGATAACAAGGGCAGTTACTACAGCGTGCGTACCGAAGGTACCCAGCTCTACCTGCGCGGGTTCGATACCCAAACACGCCGGCTGTGGGCGCAGACCAACAGCCGCTACGGCTCACTAACGTTATTCACCGGCGTGGCAAGCGATGGTGAAGCTTGGTTTGGCTATAGCCGTCGCGTTGGCTGGACCACCTTTAACCGTGTCTCCAGCTCCAGTGGTCAACGTTTCAATTTGCATTGCAGCCTGGTCGGCGGATGTCGCTGACCTCAACGCCTGGTACCCCTATGACTAGCCTGACCCTTCCAGACATCGCCACACAGCCCCAAGAGCAAACCGCACCACTTGATTGGGTCGGGATGAGCGGCATCGCTTTACCCATCCAGTTTGCCGGCCAAACGATGGCGGCCATCGCCAGTGCCGGCGTCAGCCTGGTCGATGGGACAGCAAGGGGTATCCATATGTCTCGGCTCTACCTTGCGTTGGAATCGCTCGAACACCAGCCGTTGACCCCTTTGGCCCTGCGGCATCTGCTGGCAGACTTTATTGCAAGCCACGAAGGTCTATCAGACGCAGCGTACATCGACCTTAGCTTTGACTATCTTCTCAAAAGGCCTGCGTTGATCAGCCCACTCGCCGGCTGGAAGCACTATCCAATCACGCTGCGCGCCAAGATTGAGAATGAAATGTTCCACGTGGAACTATCTGTCGGTGTGCCCTATTCCTCGACTTGCCCTTGCTCGGCAGCGCTGGCCAGGCAACTCATCCAGCAGCAGTTCGAGGCAGACTTCCCGGAGCAATCGCTCGAACGCGAGGCAGTGGTGCAGTGGTTAGGCAGCAGTGAAGGGATTGTAGCCACGCCCCACAGCCAGCGGAGCGAGGCGCAGATCGAAGTTCGTCTGAAGAACAATCTCGCTGCATTACCTATCAAGGAGCTTATCGATCAGGTCGAAGCCAGCCTTGGCACCGCCGTGCAGACGGCAGTAAAACGCGCAGATGAACAAGCCTTCGCGTTGGCGAATGGGCAGAACCTAATGTTTTGTGAGGACGCCGCAAGGCGCTTGCATAAAGCGCTACGTGCGTTGGAGTGGGCCACGGCGTTCAAGCTACGTGTGGTGCATGCAGAAAGCCTGCATGCCCACGATGCGGTCGCCGCCAGCCAATGGCAGTGGTGAATCTCAAGTACGTGGCTTGACCGTTCCACAGTCATTGCCAAGCCACACAGCTCGGGTATTCATGCTGCCTTGCTGCTGAACACCCGAGGCATTGAATGTGCCATTGACCTGCGTAGTGAATTCCTTGTCGCTGAGGAAGGTTGCCTGCCCGGTACCTTGGGCTTTGGGGCAACTGAACTGAAACTTCCAGACATTATCTGTACGGTCGGTGATCTTCTGAGTGCAGCCAGATTTAGGGTCTTGCAAAGGAATGTCGTTGGTCTGCACCTGTTCAGGCGTCAGGCACGAGCGCACACCATTGCCACCTATGGTGACGCCCTGCTTGGCCAGCATCCCTTCCATCATGGCCCGCTGTTCAGGCGGTAGATTCTTCAACTGGCCCAGCATGAACTGCATGTCAGGTAACGGCTTGCCATCGACCTGCATATTGCTGGTGGTTAGCTCCCACAGGCCAGGTTGCAACATCTGTGCATGTACCAGTGGACTGCTCAGGCCCAACGCCAGAGCCAACAGTGGAAGACGAATTTTCATGAAACAACGCTCCTCGAAAAACCGGCCATCGAGCCGGACTCAGGGTTAGACGCCAAATCCGCTTTCAGGTTGCAGGCAGACCTGGAACGTGTTCTGTTACCTGCTGTGTATTCGGCAGGCAGGATGCGTATGGATTACCACAGCCCCTACTTCTTCGGCTATGTGCTCGGGCTGATTCACTTGCTCGGGATCATCGCCGCGTTGCATGCGGTGTTCACCGTGCGCACCGCACAAGGAGCAATCGCGTGGGCGATGTCACTGTTCTTCATACCTTATTTCACACTGATTCCTTATCTGGTTTTCGGGGCTCGCTCATTCAACGCTTACATCAAAGCTCGGCGCCAGGCCAACCAGGAAATGCACGTTGCCATGGCCAACCTGAACTGGCGGCCGTGGGTGGAGGAAGCGCTGACCGCCAGAGAGTCAGAAAGCTACGCCGCGTTGCGCGCCATGCCAAAACTGGGACGGATGCCGTGCCTGGCGAACAACCAAGTCAGGTTGCTCGTCAATGGTCAGGCCACCTTCGATGCCATATTCAATGCCATCGAGCAGGCTCGCGAAGTCGTGCTGGTGCAATTCTTCATCATCCATGATGACGAATTGGGCCAGGCCCTTCAGCGATTGCTGCTGCGTAAGGCGGCAGAAGGGGTGCAAGTTTTTGTTCTGTACGACGGGGTGGGCAGCCACGCATTACCCGCCAGCTATAGCCAAGTGCTACGTGATGGCGGTGTACAGATTCATGCTTTCGCTACACGCCGCGGGTGGTTCAATCGCCTGCAGGTAAATTTCCGCAATCACCGCAAAATCGTTGTGATCGATGGCCTGATCGGTTTTGTCGGGGGTCACAATGTGGGTGATGAGTACCTAGGCAAACACCGAGTCTTGTCACCCTGGCGCGATACTCATGTTCAGATCGAGGGGCCAGTTCTGGCTTGCCTGCAAGAATCGTTTGCCGAAGATTGGTACTGGGCAACCCGCGAGCTGCCCCCTTTGATACTGCCCGATACCTATCCTGACAATGGCGTGCTCTGCCAGGCCCTTGCCAGTGGGCCAGCGGACCCGCAGGAAACCTGCTCGCTGTTTTTCATCGAAGCTATTCAGTCGGCAACCAAGCGCGTGTGGATCACCACGCCCTATTTCATCCCTGATGAAGCCGTGTTTGCGGCGTTGCGTCTGGCGGTACTGCGCGGGGTGGACGTACGGGTACTGATCCCCGCGCGCCCCGACCATAAAATCGTCTACGCGGCATCAAGCCTTTTCGCATTCGAAGCAGTTCGGGCTGGCGTGCGTATGTTTCGCTATCAGCCGGGTTTTCTGCACCAGAAGGTTGTACTGGTGGATGACGAGGTGAGTGCGGTCGGCAGTGCCAACCTGGACAACCGTTCATTCAGGCTCAATTTCGAAATCACCTTGCTCACTGTAGACCGTACCTTCGCCGATCAAGTGGAGGCGATGTTGCTGGACGACTTTGCGCAAGCTCGGGAGATCACTGCAGAGGACAGCCGTGACACCCACAGGGTGCAACAGCTGGGTATGCGCATCGCGAGGCTGATTTCACCTATCCTCTGAATGCTGAAGGGGCCGCTTACGCGGCCCCTTCAGGTTCAGCGGTAAAGGTCTTCACGCGTCCAAGGCAGGTCATGGTGCCCATCGGCGTAAGGTTTCACGGCTAGAATCTGATGCAAGTTGATCCAGCCCTTCTCGAATGCATAGGCACAACCGGCCAGGTACAAGCGCCAGATGCGCAGGGTCTTCTCAGGCACCAGTGCGGCTGCCTTATGCAATTGATTCTCCAGGTTCGCGCTCCAGTGATGCAGTGTCTTGGCGTAGTGCAAACGCAGGCTTTCAACGTCCACCACCTCGAGCCCTGCTTCACAGATGCTGGCACTGATCATTGAAAGGTGAGGCAATTCACCATGGGGGAAAACGTACCGGTCTATGAACTCACCTGCTCCACGCCCCACAGGTCGGCCGTCGATATGCTTGGCAGTGATGCCGTGGTTCATCACCACCCCACCCTCGCGCACTGCCCCGAACAGCTTCTGGCAATACAGCGCCAAGTTGGCGTGCCCGACATGCTCGAACATACCAACGCTCACCACTTTGTCGAAGCGGCCGTCCTGAGGAAGGTCACGATAATCGAGAATCTGCAGATCAACTTTGTCCGCCAAGCCCTCGGCCTTTACCCGCTCGCGGCCCAGCTTCAGCTGCTCCTTGCTCAAGGTGATGCCGAACACTTTGGCGCCGTATTCGCGAGCAGCAAAACGCGACAGCCCGCCCCAGCCACAGCCCACATCCAATAGGTATTCGCCAGCATCAAGGCGTAGTTTGCGGCACAGATGGTCGAACTTGTCCTGCTGGGCTTGATCGAGTGTGTTGTCCGGCTCGCGGAAGTAGGCACACGAATAGACCATGTCTTGATCGAGCCACAGTTGGTAAAACGCGTTGGAGACGTCGTAGTGGTAAGAAATGGCCTCGGCATCCGTGCTCTTGTCGTGGGCAAGGCGCTGAGGCGGCGCTTGATCCGAATCAACCAGCAACGCTTCACTGAGTTCGTCACACACCCGGATGGCTTCGCCAATATCGCCTTCCAGCTCCAGCTTGCCCTCCACAAATGCGGTGCCCAGCTGGTCCATGCTTGGATGGGTCAACTGGCTGATCAACTGAGGCTCCTTGACCAGGATCGTGACCTGGGGGCTTGGGCCCAGATCGAATTGATTACCGTCCCACAGTTTGAGCCGCAGCGGCAGATGCAGGCTCTGCAGTGCCGGTGGAAGTTGAGCAAGCATGAATCACCCCTCCATTCCCTAATAGGCCACGACGCCTGATATTTCGAACGTCGCCGGAAAAGAGTAGTTCATTCGTGGGATGTTTCCTGTAGTGCAGACCAAAGTCTAGAGCGAGCTGGTCAGTCGCAACCCCTAGATTGTATACAATCCAACCTTCTCAGCTTAATCTTATGCCCCTCTCGCGCTTCCTCATCTGGAGTACACACCCATGAAATCCTACGACGTAGTGATCATCGGCGGCGGTCCTGGCGGCTATAACGCAGCAATCCGTGCGGGCCAATTGGGCCTGAGCGTGGCGTGCGTGGAAGGCCGCCCAACCCTAGGTGGCACTTGCCTGAATGTCGGTTGCATGCCGTCCAAAGCATTGCTGCATGCCTCCGAGCTTTACGAGGCCGCCAGTGGCGATGAATTCGCTCACCTCGGCATCGAGGTCAAGCCAACGCTGAATCTTGCTCAGATGATGAAACAGAAAGACGAGAGCGTGGCCGGCCTGACCAAGGGCATCGAATACCTGTTCCGCAAGAACAAGGTGGACTGGGTCAAAGGCTGGGGCCGCCTGGATGGCGCCGGCAGGGTCATCGTCAAGGCAGAGGACGGCAGCGAAACCGCGCTGCAAGCCAAGGACATCGTCATCGCCACTGGCTCCGAGCCTACTCCCCTGCCAGGGGTGAACGTGGACAACCAGCGCATCATCGACTCTACCGGCGCCCTTGCCCTGCCACAGGTGCCCAAGCACCTGGTGGTGATCGGGGCAGGCGTGATCGGCCTGGAGCTGGGTTCGGTGTGGCGTCGGTTGGGTGCTCAAGTCACCGTCATCGAATACCTCGATCGCATCTGCCCTGGTACTGATGAAGAAACCGCCAAGACCCTGCAAAAAGCGCTGGCCAAGCAGGGCATGGCATTCAAACTGGGCAGCAAGGTCACCCAGGCCAAGACTGACGCCGAGGGTGTCAACCTCACCCTCGAACCGGCCGCTGGTGGCCCCGCGCAGACCCTTCAGGCCGACTATGTATTGGTCGCCATCGGGCGCCGTCCGTATACCCAAGGTCTTAATCTGGAAAGCGTGGGCCTTCAACCTGACAAGCGCGGTATGTTGAGCAACGAGCACCATCGCACCTCAGTCCCTGGCCTGTGGGTGATCGGGGACGTTACCTCTGGGCCAATGCTGGCGCACAAGGCTGAGGACGAAGCGGTAGCCTGCATCGAGCGCATCGCCGGTAAGCCGCATGAGGTGAATTACAATCTGATCCCTGGCGTGATCTACACCCGCCCTGAAATGGCTACCGTGGGCAAGACTGAAGAGCAACTCAAAGCCGAAGGCCGGTCCTACAAGGTTGGCAAGTTCCCGTTCACGGCCAACAGCCGCGCCAAGATCAATCATGAAACCGAAGGCTTCGCCAAGGTCATTGCCGATGCCAACACCGACGAAGTGCTGGGCGTGCATTTGGTCGGCCCAAGCGTGAGCGAAATGATCGGCGAATTCTGCGTGGCCATGGAGTTTGCAGCCTCCGCTGAGGACATTGCCCTGATCTGCCACCCCCACCCTACCCGCTCAGAGGCTCTGCGTCAGGCTGCGATGAATGTGCACGGCATGGCCATGCAAATCTGAGGCTGCTGGCTCCGCCGGTTTTTTCGAAATACCATTGATGCACGCTTTCGATCAAACCAGCGGAGCCCACCGGGTGAGCATCAACTTCGATCTGAACGACCTGCAGGCTTTCCGCGCTGTGGTAGAGCAAGGCAGTTTCCGCCGCGCCGCAGAGACCATTCGTATCACGCAGTCGGCACTGAGCCGGCGCATCGAAAAACTTGAATCGGCACTGGGGGTCAAGCTACTCGAGCGCACTACGCGCAAAGTTTCGCTGACCAATGTGGGGCGTGCCTTCCTGCCTCAAGTCGAGCGACTGCTCGACGACCTGGACCTGGCGCTGCTGAGCGTGGGCGACGGTGGCTCGCTGCGCACCGGTACGCTGACCATCGCGTGCGTACCGTCGGCGGCCTACTACTTCATGCCCCATGCAATCCGCGCCTTCCACGCGCAATACCCTAAAGTGCGGCTCAATCTGTATGACGCTTCCGCCAACGAAGTCAGCGCCGCCGTAGCATCGGGCGAAGCGGACTTCGGCCTGAGCTTCACCGGCAACCTGGCCCCAGAGATCGAATTCAGCGTGTTGCTGGAAGAGCGCTACGTCATCGCCTGTCGGCACGATCATCCTTTGGCCAAAGCGCAGTCGGTGACATGGGCGCAGGCCTATGAACACGACTACATCACCTTGAACAAAGCCTCGGGCAACCGCCTGGTGCTGGATCGAGCCCTGGCCGGGATGCAGACCAGCAAAGACAGCGTATGCGAGGCTCGGCACGTAACCACCCTGCTGGGCTTGATCGAGGCGGGGCTGGGTATTGCGGCAGTGCCATCGATTGCCCTGCCGATGGCTCCCCATCCGATACTCGCCAGCGTTGCGCTGGTCGAGCCACAGGTCAGCCGGACGATGGGGCTGCTCCGGCGCCGAGGGCGTACGCTGACACCTGCGGCACTGGAAATGATCAGGCTGATCCGTGAACTGCCTGGCGTTTTACCTGGCGACTGAATCCAGCCCAGTGGCCTGCACCGCAGGCTGGACCTGGGGCGAGGCCAGGTACTGGAGGAACTGCTTAGCTTCGGCGGGGTGCTCTGCGGCTTTAGGGATGCCGGCGGCGAAGCGGGTGACCGATTGCAGGCTTTCCGGAATCTTGCCTACGTAGGTCACACCCGGTACGGGCAGCAGCTCGGCGACCTGCTGGAAGCCCAGTTCATAGGTTCCCTGAGCAACTTGCGAGGCCACAGGCACACGCTCGACCATGGTGCTTTTTGGAGCAAGCTTGGCCTGGATGCCTAGCTTCTTGTACAACTCCTTCTCGATATACACGCCACTGGCGCTGTCCGAGTAGCCAACCGAGCGGGCAGCCAGCAAGGTCTTTTTCAGCTCGTCCGGGGTGCCGATGGCAGGTTTGGCTTGCCCTTGTTTGACCACCATACCGATGCGAGAGTCGGCAAGCTCGACGCGCGATGATGGGTCAACCTTGCCTTGGCGGATCAACTCGTCCAGCGCGTAGCCGACCATGATCACCACATCGGCGTGCTCGCCGCGTGCCAGGCGATTGGGGATAGCCTCAGGCGCCTTACCCATGGACGGGCCCAGCACGGTGACCAAGGTATCACCGCTTTTCGCGGCATACTTTGGCCCCAGTTCTTTGTAGGCGGCGGTGAAACCGCCCGAGGTCATGACAGTCAGTTCTGCAGCCTGTGCCAGGCTGCAGGTTGCGAGCAATGTCGCGGCGAGCAACGCTTTCATTGAAGTCCTCATGCGGCCACCGCTGCACGATGCGCCAGGCGACGGTAGAGCATCCAGGTAGCGACGAATGCACAGAGCGCGGCGAACATCATCCAGTAAGCTGGAGCGGCCTTGTCATTGGTAACGTGGATCATCCACGTGGAGATTGCCGGGGTGAAACCACCGAACAGAGCAGTCGCCAGGCTGTAAGCCAGCGAGAAACCTGCCACGCGCACCTCCACCGGCATGATCTCGGTCAGCGCCGGGATCATCGCGCCGTTGTACATGCCGTACAGGAACGAGAACCACAACAGCACTTCGAGCATGTGACCGAAGGTGGGCGACTGCGCCAGATAGGTCAGCGCGGGGTACGCGGTAATCAAGGTCATCAGCGACATCGCCAGCAGCAGCGGCTTGCGGCCTACACGGTCACTGATGGCGCCACCGATGGGTAGCCAGATGAAGTTCGAAACTGCCGTGAGCAGGGTCACCAGCAATGCGTCGCCGGTGCTCAGTTGCAGCACGGTCTTGCCGAAGGTCGGCGCATACACGGTAATCATGTAGAACGCGGTGGTGGTCATGGCCACCATCAGCATGCCGAAGACCACGATACTGGAGTTGGCAGCCAGGGTAGCCAGCACCTGCTTCATGGTTGGACGGTGCTTGCGGGCGGCGAATTCCTCGGTTTCCTGCAGGCTGCGACGCAGCAGGAAGATGACCGGAATGATCATGCAGCCGATGGCGAACGGCACGCGCCAGCCCCAATCGGAGATTTCGCTTGGGGTCAGCCATTCGTTGAGGGCAAAGCCCAGCGCCGCGGCGACGACGATCGCCACCTGCTGGCTAGCCGATTGCCAGCTGGCGTAGAAGCCCTTGTGACCCGGCGTTGCCATCTCGGCCAGGTATACCGACACACCACCGAGCTCGGCACCTGCCGAGAAGCCTTGCAGCAAGCGCCCAATCAGCACCAAGGCAGGGGCAAGCAAGCCAATGCTGGCGTAATTGGGCACCAGTACGATCAGCAATGTCCCGCTGGCCATAATCGCCAGGGTGACGATCAACCCTTTGCGCCGGCCAACGTCGTCGATGTAAGCACCCAGGATCACGGCACCCAGCGGGCGCATCAGGAAGCCTGCGCCGAACACGGCGAAGGTCATCATCAGCGACGCGAATTCGTTGGACGCGGGGAAGAACGCCGCCGCGATGTGGGTGGCATAGAAGCCGAACAGGAAGAAGTCGAACTGTTCGAGGAAATTTCCGGACGTTACCCGAAAGACCATACCGGCTTTGGACTTGCCCTCGGAAACCGAGCTTGACGGCAGACTCATGATGGATCTCCAGCGTTTCTTAATAATTGTAAGTGCTTATTTCTGGAATGATCGTCGAAAGCGGCGCTGGAGATAATCGTTCATTTTTCATTAATTGATGCGTGAATGAGATCAATCAGTGTGTGAAGCCTCGCGTGCAAGCGCGGCTTGAGGTGCGAGAACTGCCAAAGGCGGCGCGCTGTCCTGGATCATGGCTAGCTTTGAAGCCAGTTCTTTTAAGCCCTCCTCCCTCTCAAATTTCCGCGAAGCGAACCGATACAACTGGGGCAGCCCGCCATCATTTGTCTTGGAGTCCGTCCGTGAACGTTAGAAACCTCAACTTGGCGCCGCGAGCAGCGCTGTTCTTCTCCTTGATCGTGGGGCTCGTTGTTGTGCTTGGGGTGTTCGCAGTCGCCCAAATGAGCAACCTGCGGGACATCGAAAAAGACGTCGAGCTCAACTGGATGGCCAGTATTCGCCAAACCTCGGTGATGAACGCCTCGATGCTGCGTCTGCGCTTGGAAACTCAGCGCGCCATCGCAGACCCCCGTAGCCTTCAAAAAACCCTGGAAAGCTTCCCTGAGTACCGCAAGGAAATGTCGGACGCCGTAGCCAACTACGAGCCGCTGATTGCCAGCGATCAGGAGCGCACCCTATTTTCTGCGGTCAAAACCAGCGCGCAGGCCTATCAGCAGCAGCTCGATCAGCTGGTGCCCTTGATGAGCGCGGGCAACATCGCTGAGGCCGTCAATCTGGTAGCCACTAGCATTCGTCCGCTGACCAGCACCATGGAAGACCAGATCGATCAACTTACCGATTTCAACGACAAAGGGGCCGCACAAGCGGGCCAGACCGCAGCCAACCTCTACTCCACAGGTCGCTGGCTGGTGATCGGGATCATTGTCGGGGTGGTGCTGCTGACCATGGGCCTAGCACTGCTGCTGACCCGAAGCATCGTCTCCCCCATCAGCGATGCGTTGTCCGTGGCTGAGCGCATCGCCAACAGTGACCTGTCCAAGGACGTGAAGGTCACTGGGGCCGATGAAGCAGGCCGGCTGCTCAAGGCGTTGGCGCAGATGCAAGAGAACTTGCGCAATACCATTGTGCAGATCTCGGACTCATCCACTCAGTTGGCCTCGGCCTCCGAGGAAATGACAGCGGTGACGGAGGCTTCCAGCCGTGGCCTGGTCGCTCAGAATGACGAGGTCAACCAGGCGGCGACGGCTGTGACCGAAATGAGCGCAGCCGTGGATGAAGTCGCTCGTAATGCAGAATCCGCCTCGCAAGACTCCAAACGTACCCAAGGCTTCACCCAAAGTGGTCAGGAGCGGGTGGCGCAGACCTTGAAGTCGATTCAACGGCTCAGCGGCAACGTGGAGCAGACCAGCGAGCAAATCCAAGGCCTGTCGGATCGCGCGCAAGATATCTCCAAAGTCGTCGAGGTGATCCGCGGCATCGCCGAGCAAACCAACCTGCTGGCTCTGAATGCGGCAATCGAGGCGGCTCGCGCAGGTGAACAGGGCCGAGGTTTTGCCGTGGTCGCAGACGAAGTCAGGGCGCTGGCACACCGCACCCAGTTGTCGACCCAAGAGATCGAACAGATGATCGCAACCATTCAGGCCGACTCCGAGCAGGCGGTTCAGGCGATGAATACCAGCCGTGACCTGGCCACCCAGTCCCTGAGTATCGCCCAGGAGGCGAGCAGCTCATTGGATGAAATCGCCAGTGCGATCACGCAGATCAACGAACGTAACCTGCAAATCGCCACAGCCTCCGAGGAGCAGTCCCACGTAGCGCGTGAAGTGGACCAGAACCTTCTGCGCATTCGCGACCTGGCTTCGCAAAGCGCAGCCGGTGCGAGCCAGACGGCGAGCGCCAGCAGTGAGATGTCGCAATTGGCCATCAATTTGAATCAGCTGGTAACGCGGTTCGTGGTCTGACATCGGACGGTGGGCTGCATGGGTGAAGCCTGCTTCACCCTCTGGCGCGCGTCGTATTTGGGTTTCAGGAACGCTTGGAAAACGGCCTTGCTTTCGACCACAAGCGGCTCTCACCTTTAGCCCTGGTTTGGCCGTTAGGCTGCTGATGCTGCGATGAAAGCCGGCATGTTGATCAGGCAAACCAGCAATACTTTTCAAAAGTAATCATCAATGGATCTGGCTGCTCTGATTCGTTCATCTCGCGCCGCCTCTACTTGCTCAAGCGACTGCAGCGAGCATGCCTGCTCTTTGTAGCGATACATCTCCCCTGCAGGTTCGGCGACTACTACCCCGCCTTCGGCCAACAGCGCCAGCCGTGTGCCAGCAGGTAACCCAGTCATCGCGCAGTCTTCGGGGCCTAGGTGAAAAGACGCATAAACCAACAACTCGTGTGACGCCCACCGGAGCTTGCTGTTGACTACTTCGGAGAACGCAAGAAGGATCACGGCGGTATAAATCACGCCTAGCACGCACGATGCATTCACCCACTGGCGCCGGAACCCGTCCGAGCTGGGTACGAAAAGATTCCAGCAAATAGCAGTAGTGTGGCTACGCCTTACACGCTGTTTGAAAGCCGGCGCCATCATGCCGAATACCAAGGCACCGATTAACATCACCATCGCCAGGAGTAAACTCGCTGCCAGATACCAGATGTAAACCAAATAGACGAATGTCAGGGTTTTCTGTGCACCGGGAAACTGCCCCGGCTCGATACGCGTCTGCCCGAGGATGAAAGCGTCAGCTTCAGCGCTGGCTACGAGGCCCACCGCTACCGTCAGCAATGCGGCCAGTACCGTCAACCATCCCTTGTGCCGGGTATAACGCTCTACCAGCCGTAGCAAGCGTACAGCCAGCATTATCGACCCCAGGCTGAGCACCGCGAATATCCACTTCGCCAAGGTTTTATCAAGTGTGCTGCCCAACCACTGAAGCATCATCATGACCTGCAAGACAAACGCACAGGTCATAACCATCGCAGCGAGATACTCGTCGACGGCCCAGTGTTTGACATTGAAATTCAGTTTCCAGCGAAAGTGTCGGTTCTGAGTTCGGACGAAAAGCGGCCGATGAATACTACGATCCAACCAATAGATGCCCGCTGCGAACAGCACATAGAGCGCAATATATCCCCACATAAGCCTAGGTTTCCTTGAACGTGCCCTTCACGGCGTGCCGTTGCGGCCATGCAGCCGGAAGCCGGTACGCTCACTCAGGCGCTCGTAATAGGCACTAACCGCAGGAAAGTCCGGGTGGGTCAGCGGCGTTTCGAACCAGCGGTTCACCGAAAGGCCGATCGGGATATCCGCCAGGGAGAACTCGCAACCACTGACGTACGCCCCCGTTTTGTCGAGCTGTCTGTCCAGAATCGCCATGTGCCTAGTCCATTCACGACACCCTAGCGCCAGAGCTTCTGGGTCCTGATGGGTAACACTTTTTCTGACTAGCGACATGAAGGCATAGCCCCAAGACTTATTGAAGTCGCTAGCCTGCCAATCCATCCACTGGTCCACCCGGGCTCTGGGTTTCGCCTCTGCCGGATAAAGATGAATGGCATTTTCCCGGTTCGCCAAGTATCGAATGATCGTGTTGGACTCCCACATTACGAACCCCTCGTCGTCGATTACCGGCACCATTGCGTTGGGGTTCAGCGCAGTGAATTCGGGTGTATCGGTGTTCCTGAAGCCAGAGCCCCAGTCCTGTCGCTCGAAGGGAATCTGCAACTCGGCACATGTCCAAACCACCTTGCGAACATTGATCGAAGAAGCCTTGCCCAGAATTTTTAGCATTTCACCTCCTTATGATCGGAAAACGTACAATCCTCATCGATTCCATTCTCGCCAGCATGGAACATTAAACGATCTTCATGTACCTCGCTGAACTCACCATAAAAACTTCCGCATGCTGCGTGACACAAAACTGAAATTTCACCCCGGGTTGAAAGTTCTGGTCGGGCCCAACAACGTAGGAAAAAGCGCCGTTGGCGATGCGCTGCGAACGCTTCTGGCCGGGCATGAATAGCCGTAGTTATCCCTAAGTGTGATAGAAGCTCCCTTGCCCACCATTCTTCATCGACTCGGGCCATTCGTCCGTTGGGCTGTGCGCTGCATTGGCAAGGCTGTCCTCTAAGGACACCGGCCAGAGCCTCTATCATGCGAAAGCTATACCAGTCGATAGCCCACCGGCCATTCACTGCGTCAAGCACGCGTCTAAGAGGCCCGTTGGCGCATGGAAATCCTGGCGATAAGGGTGATGGCGTCCACTTAAAAATACACGGACACCATCGCCCTTAAAGCTGGAGTTCGAAGGATGAGTTCGCCGGACGCTTACCGATAATATGAGTCAGCAAGTACTCAAATTAGCGGTAGCTGGCGAGGTTGTTCAGGGGCGTTTGCCAACCTCTGCGATCTGGGCGGTCCATGTTTTCACCTGCTCGCTGAGCGACAGGCCCAGACCAGGCCGGGTCGGGACAATCATGCGGCCATTACGCGTTTCCAGTCGCTCGTTGAACAGCGGTTCCAACCATTCGAAGTGCTCCACCCATGGCTCTGTAGGGTAGGTCGCCGCCAAATGCACATGCAGCTCCATCGCAAAGTGTGGAGCAATCATCACCCCAGCCTGTTCTGCCAACGCTGCCACCTTCAGGTATGGCGTGATACCGCCTACACGAGGTGCGTCTGGCATGAGGTAGTCTGCGCCGCGCAATTTGATGAATTCAGCGTGCTCAGCCACGCTGGTCAGCATTTCACCGGTCGCGATTGGAGTATCGAATTGCTGAGCAAGGGCCGCGTGGCCTTCGGCGTCATAGCAATCGAGTGGCTCTTCGATCCATACCAGGTTGAATTCTTCGAATCGCCGGCACATCCGTTGGGCGGTAGGTCTGTCCCATTGTTGGTTCGCATCGACCATCAAGGGGAAGTTCTCACCCAGATGTTCCCTAACGGTACTCACACGATGGAGGTCAATCGAGCAGTCAGGTTGGCCTACCTTCAGCTTAATGCCACCGATACCTTTCTCACGGGAAAGATCAGTGTTTTTCAACAGTTGGTCGAGCGGGGTGTGTAGGAAACCTCCGGAGGTGTTGTAGCAGCGCACCGAATCACGTTGAGCACCAAGCAGGCGAGAGAGCGACAAATTGGCTCGTTTTGCTTTGAGATCCCACAGGGCTACATCGAATGCACCAATAGCCTGGGTCGAAAGTCCGCTCCGCCCCACCGAAGCGCCGGCCCAGCACAACTTTGTCCACAATTTGGCAATGTCACTTGGATTTTCGCCGATCAGCGCAGGCGCGATCTCCTTGGCGTGCGCAAATTGCCCTGGTCCACCTGCCCGTTTGGAGTAACTGAAGCCTATACCTTTGTGCCCATCCTCTGTTTCGATTTCAGCGAACAATATCGCGATTTCAGTCATTGGCTTTTGTCGGCCAGTGAGTACCTTGGCGTCACTGATTGGGTTCGCCAGTGGCAGGAACACTGACGAGACCTTCACATACGCAATGCGATCGTGGTCGGAGGAAAGATGTTGTTGTTCTTGGGTAAGCATGAGGCTCTCCTGATGGACGAATGTGATGTTTCAACGCAAAGGCTGAGAGACGGTAGGTTGGTTGGAGTCGGATGAGCTAACCGGGTCTTCCAGGCCATCGACCTCCAAACGCGTTAGTGGCCCGACGATGACTAGGTAGGCAAAGGCGCCTAGCAGGCCCATTGCAGCGACGTAGACCAGCGCGGCATCAAACGAGCCTTGCTTGACCAACAGGCCGATAGCGATGGGGGTGACGATGCTGGCGATGTTGCCGCAGAAGTTGAACATCGCCCCGCTTGTGCCCATGGCGCGTTTGGGCGATATGTCGCCGACGATGCACCATCCGAGGTTGCCGACGCCTTTTGCGAAGAAAGCTATGGACATCACCAAGATTACGAGCGGTACCGACTGGGTGTAATTGGCCACTACAATGCTGCTCGACAGTAGAAGGCCACAGATGATTGGGGTCTTGCGCGCAGCCGTCAGGCTGAAACCTTTCTTCAACATCCAATCCGACCATACTCCACCGATCATCCCGCCCAGGCAGCCAGCCACAGGTGGGATCGCTGCCACTAGTCCGACCTTGAGGAGGGTCATGCCCTTGGCTTCGATCAGGTAGGTGGGGAACCAGGTCAGGAAGAACCAAGTGATCGATGTCAGGCAGAACTGGCCCAGGTAGATGCCGGCCATCATGCGGTTGGCCGCAATATCACGCAGTCGCGCCCAGCTGAAGGGGGTTTTGATATCACCCATATCAGGCAGGCCGCCACCGCTTTCGATGTAGTCCAGTTCGGCCTGGTTGACGCGTTTGTCGCGGCGAGGCTCATGGACAAATTTGAACCAAGCCAGGCCAATTAGGATGCCGGCACCGCCAGTCCAGAAGAACACGTGTTGCCAGCCGAAGCTATTGAGCAGCAGCACCATCAGCGGCGTAAACGCTGCCAAGGCGAAGTATTGCGCCGACTGGAAGATCGCCGTGGCCAGACCTCGCTCATGCCGTGGGAACCACATTACGGTCAGTCGATTGTTGGCCGGGAAGGCCGGCGACTCGGCCACGCCCATCATGAAGCGAAGCACGAACAGCGCGAGAAACGCCGAGCTGAACAAGTCGACGTAGCCCTGCAAAAAGGTAAAGCTCGACCAGATGATGAGGCTCAGGCCCAGCACCAGACGCGACCCGAATCGGTCAAGAATTACACCACCGGGCAGCTGCATCGCAGTATATGCCCAGCCAAATGCCGAGAAAGCGATGCCCATAGTCACGGCGTCAAAGCCGAGGTCAGCCCGCATTGCCGGTGCGGCAATCGACAGGGTGGCGCGGTCAACATAATTGAATACGGTGACGATGAAGATCATCGCCAGGATTAGGTAGCGGACATTTGTCCTAGCCACCTCTGAGGATGGAGTGATCACTGTTGTTTTCCTTGTTGTGATGTTCGGCCCTGGTTGTGATTACGCAATGATTGCGCAACCATTTTTGGATCGAAAAACAGCCACCGGCAGGTAGGCAGCAGGTGACCGTGTTTTTGATCTTACAATGATTGCGCAATCATTCAAGAGCACATTCGTCGCTTTCAAAAAAGTGATGAAGATGTATCAGGTGCTCTGACGGTCGATTAAGCGGAATCCTGTGTCGACCCTAATCGGCTCGTGACTGCTTGCCGGATAGCGGAATCTGTCTAGCAGGGCCTTGGCAATCTGCTCGCCGATAAACTTGCCATCGACGCGCACCGTAGAAAGGGGGGGATGCACTTGAGCCGCGCTGCTCAAGTCGCCGAAGCCCATGATTGCGAGATCTTCAGGAACTCGTAGGTTTCGACTAGCTGCCTCTGCCAGTACCCCCTGCGCGACCGTGTCGGAGCTGCAAACTATGACTTGAGGATGGTGTCCTTCGTCCAGGAGTTGGCACAGCCCTGCACGGCCAACCTCCAACGTAGCAGGCGGGGGCATGATTACCGTTGGCACATTGCTGCAGCCGTGACGTGCCAGCTCGGCGACCAAGCTATTGCAGCGGCGTAGACCACGTGGGTCGCCAAGGCTTACGACGCCATAACGCTGATACCCTTTGCCCATGAGGTGGCGTGCAATTGCCTCACCAACGGCTTCATGAGAGAAGCCTACCTGCATGTCCAGTGGGTTCTCACTAAGATCCCAAGACTCAACTACTGGAATACCTGATTGAGCTAACCGCTGACGACTGGCTTCGGTATGCAGGGTGCCAGTGAGCACGATCCCGTCCGGACGACGGCCAAGCAACGCGCCGATCAGCTTTTCTTCCTGCTCAGCGGAATAGCCAGTGAGTCCGAGAAGTGTTTGGTAGCCAGCGGATGTGAGCGAGTCCATGAGTGCTTGGACTGTGTCGGCAAAGATCGAGTTGGCAATAGTTGGAAGCAGGATCGCAACCAGGCGGCTCTTGTTGCTCGCCAAGCTGCCGGCAAGCATGTTCGAGACGTACCCGACTTGGCGTACAGCAGTCAAAACCTTCTCTCGTGCAGCCTTGCTCACTACCTCAGGACGATGCAGTGCCCGAGACACAGTGATGGGAGATACGCCGGCGACTTTGGCGACATCGATTAAGGTTGGGCTGAGTGATTTTTTCGAACCTCCCCCACGCTGACCGCCGAGAGACTCCCCTGATTTGCTTACCATGCTGATCCCATTTGATTGATGTTCCGATGTCGCTCTATCAGAATCTATCAAAGCGCGATTGATTGCTAGACTTGCACCTGCGAGGAGTGACGTAGGGATAAGCTCGGCTCGGCTGAATGATTCGCGCCTGGTTTCTTAGACACCTCCAAGCCTCAAATGAGGCCCAAATAGGAGGTGCCATGAGTCACCAGCGTTACTCCAAAGAATTCAAGATCGAAGCGGTCAAGCGAGTGACCGAGAAGGCAAACCTGTGGCCGAGGTCGCCCAGCGGCTGGGGATGTCCGTACACAGCCTTCACGCCTGGATCAAGGTCTACAGCAAGCCCCAAGAGCAGCGTCAGCAAGACAGTGATCAGCAGGCCGAACTGCGCAGGCTGCGCGCCGAGCTCAAATGCAGCCGATCGAAACAGTAGCTTCCACCCCACCCGAGAAAACCGAAATTTCTTTCAGGTCAGATTTGAAGAATCTGAACCTTATTTTGAAGTTTACGGATGTCGTCGACAGCATGAGAGTCCCAGCTGAGGAACAAAGAACGTTCCAGATACGAGCGAATCGACTCTTCAGGCTGAATTTGCAGACGCGGTATGGAGAGCATGCTGAGATTGCTTGGATAACGTAACTGAGTGGTGCCGACTCACGCGACCGCGGCCCCTACAGAAGGCTGCGGTCGCGCATGACAGCTTTTATTGTCGCGGTACCGCTTTTATTGTCGGAAACCAACTGCTCCGGAACACTATGCGCCCTACTCCACCGTCACCGACTTCGCCAAGTTACGCGGCTGGTCAACATCGGTCCCTTTAAGCACCGCAACATAGTACGAGAGCAACTGCAGCGGAATGGTATAAAGAATCGGCGCCAGTTCATCGACGATGTGCGGCACTTTGATCACATGGGTGCCTTCGCCATTACTCATACCGGCGTTCTCATCCGCGAACACCACCAACTCGCCACCACGGGCACGCACTTCCTGCAGGTTGGACTTTAACTTTTCCAGCAGCTCGTTGTTCGGCGCCACAGTGACCACTGGCATGTCGTTATCCACAAGCGCCAGCGGGCCGTGCTTGAGCTCGCCTGCTGGGTAGGCTTCAGCATGGATGTAAGAGATTTCCTTGAGCTTCAGCGCACCTTCCATGGCCACCGGGTATTGCGCGCCACGGCCGAGGAACAGGGTGTGGTGCTTGTCGGCGAACAGCTCGGCGGTTTTCTCTACGGTGCTGTCCATGGCCAAGGCTTCGCCCAGGCGCGCAGGCAGGCGGCGGAGTTCTTCCACCAGCCCAGCTTCTACGCCAGCTTCGAGGGTGCCACGCACTTGGCCCAGGGCCAGGGTCAGCAGCATCAGCGAGACCAGCTGAGTGGTGAATGCCTTGGTCGATGCCACGCCGATTTCCGGGCCGGCCAGGGTCAGCAGGGTGAGGTCCGACTCGCGAACCAGCGAGCTGATACCCACGTTGCAGATCGCCAGGCTACCGAGGAAACCCAGTTCCTTGGCATTGCGCAGGGCGGCCAGGGTGTCGGCGGTTTCGCCGGACTGGGAGATGGAGACGAACAGGGTATCAGGCTGCACCACCACCTTGCGGTAGCGGAACTCGCTAGCCACTTCAACTTGGCATGGGATACCGGCCAGGCTTTCGAGCCAGTAACGAGCAACCATGCCTGCATGGTAGCTGGTACCACAGGCGACGATCTGCACGTTGCGAACCTTGGCGAACAGCTGCTCGGCCTGCGGGCCGAAAGCCTGAACCATCACGTGGTCCTTGCCCAGGCGGCCTTCGAGCGTGCGCTGCACCACGGCTGGCTGCTCGTGGATTTCTTTGAGCATGAAGTGGCGGTATGCGCCCTTGTCGGCGGCTTCGGCGCCTTCGTGGTACTGCACGGTCTCACGTTGTACCGGCAAGCCGCTCTGGTCCCAGATCTTCACCTGGTCGCGGCGGATCTCGGCGATATCGCCCTCCTCCAGATACATGAAGCGGTCGGTGACCTGGCGCAGGGCCAATTGGTCGGACGCGAGGAAGTTTTCCCCATGGCCTAGGCCGATCACCAGCGGGCTGCCACTGCGTGCGGCCACCAGGCGATCAGGCTGCTTGATGCTGATCAGGGCCAGGCCGTAGGCGCCATGCAGGCGCTTGACCGCAGCTTTGAGGGCCTCGGCGATGTCCGGGTTGCTCTTGAGCGTGTGGTGGATCAGGTGAACGATGACTTCGGTATCGGTCTGCGAGCTGAACACATAGCCCAGCGCTTTGAGCTCTTCGCGTAGCTCTTCGTGATTTTCGATGATGCCGTTATGGACAACCGCCACTTCACTGTTGGAGAAATGCGGGTGAGCATTACCCTCGGTCGGTGCGCCATGAGTAGCCCAGCGGGTGTGGGCGATACCCAGCTGGCCATTGAGCGGCTCGGCAGCTACCGCGGCTTCCAATTCAGCGACTTTGCCGATGCGGCGGCGGCGCTGCAGCTCGCCCTGCTGGGTATACACGGCCAGGCCGGCACTGTCGTACCCGCGGTACTCAAGACGCTTGAGGCCTTCGATGAGAATGGCTGTGATGTTACGCTCGGCTACGGCACCAACGATTCCACACATAGTTATTGCTCCTGGCTGATCGCGGCGCAGATCAGGTTGATGCCGCGAGCTTGAATTTGTTCACGTGCCGCTGCGGGCAGGCGTTCGTCTGTAATAAGGGTATGCACGCTGCCCCAGGGCAGCTCGAGGTTGGGGATTTTGCGCCCGACCTTATCGGACTCGACCATCACGATCACTTCACGGGCAACTTCCGCCATCACTCGGCTCAAGCCGAGCAGCTCGTTGAACGTGGTGGTACCTCGCTGCAGGTCGATGCCATCGGCACCAATGAACAGCTGGTCGAAATCGTAGGAGCGCAGCACCTGCTCTGCGACCTGGCCTTGAAATGATTCTGAATGCGGGTCCCAGGTGCCGCCGGTCATCAGCAGCACCGGTTCGTGCTCCAGTTCGCTGATGGCGCGGGCGACGTTCAACGAGTTGGTCATCACCACCAAGCCGGGTTGACGTCCCAGTTCAGGAATCATGGCGGCGGTGGTGCTACCGCTGTCGATGATGATGCGGGCGTGTTCGCGAATTCGGGCGACCGCTGCGCGGGCGATGGCTTTTTTGTAAGCCGACACCGGTTGGGCGGTTTCCACGAGCATCTCCTGGGGTACGGGAACGGCTCCACCGTAACGGCGAAGCAGCAGGCCATTGGCCTCCAAGGCCGCGAGGTCCTTGCGGATGGTCACTTCAGAAGTTTCGAATCGCCGTGCCAGAGCATCCACACTCACCTCACCCTGTTCGTTGAGCAAGGCAAGGATATTGTGACGACGCTGAGGAGTGTTACGTTTCGACATGAGCGCTTAAGTTTCGATTCGAAAGATAATGATCGCAATCAAAACCTAAGATCGTGGCGCCGTCAAGCTGTGGATAAGTTTATTCCGACGAATCGGCCCCGTAGGTGCAGGTTTTATCCTTGAATGCTGGCCTGCCGATGCAATGTGAGGCTCATCGCGGATAAATCCGCTTCTTCAAGAATCACGACAACAAAAAAGCCGACTTATTCACATAAGTCGGCTTCTTATCGAACCCGCTGTGTATAACTCAGCCCTTCACGATCTTCTCGGGACGTTTCCAGCCATCGATATTGCGTTGGCGGGCGCGAGCGACGGCCAACTGGCCTGCTTCGACGTTCTGAGTAACAGTCGAACCGGCGGCGGTCGTCGCACCACTCTTGATATCCACAGGCGCGACCAGCGAGTTGTTGGAGCCGATGAATACGTCCTCGCCCATCACGGTCTTGAACTTGTTGGCGCCATCGTAGTTGCAGGTGATAGTGCCTGCGCCGATATTGGTACGTGCCCCCACCTCGGCGTCGCCCAGGTAGGTCAGGTGCCCAGCTTTGGCGCCCTCACCGAGATGGGCATTTTTCAATTCGACGAAGTTACCCACATGGGCTTTGGCATCCAGTACGCTACCCGGGCGCAGGCGGGCGAACGGGCCGGCATCGCTACCCTCGCCCATCACCGCACCGTCCAGATGAGAGTTGGCCTTGATGATCGCGCCCTTGCGCAGGGTGCTGTCCTTGATCACGCAGTTCGGGCCGATCTGTACGTCGTCTTCGATGACAACCTTGCCCTCAAAAATAACGTTGATGTCGATCAGCACATCGCGGCCCACTGTGACCTGGCCACGGACATCGAAGCGTGCGGGGTCGCGCAGGGTCACACCCTGAGCCATCAGCCGGCGGCCCTCACGCAGTTGATAGTGACGCTCAAGCTCCGACAACTGGCGACGGTCATTGGCGCCCTGCACTTCCATGGGGTCGTGGGGCTGCTCGGTGGCGACCACCAGCCCATCGGCCACAGCCATAGCGATGACGTCAGTAAGGTAGTACTCGCCCTGGGCGTTGTTGTTCGACAGCCGGCCCATCCAGTCGGCCAGGCGCGCCGCTGGGAGGGCCAGGATACCGGTATTGCCTTCCTTGATCGCCTTCTGCTCTTCACTGGCATCTTTGTGCTCGACGATAGCGGTAACCTCGCCTTCGTCGTTGCGCACGATGCGGCCATAGCCTGTGGGGTCCTGCAGAGTGACGGTGAGCAGGCCTAGCTGCTTATCGCTGACCTTGGCCAGCAGACGCTGCAGGGTTTCCACTTCTATAAGCGGCACGTCACCGTAGAGCACCAGCACTGTGTCGGCAGTGATCGCCGGCAACGCTTGAGCAACAGCATGGCCAGTACCCAGCTGTTTGTCCTGCATGACGAAATTCAGGTCATCGGCGGCCAAACGCTCACGCACCTGCTCGGCGCCGTGGCCGATCACCACGTGGATGCCTTGAGGCTGGAGCTGGCGCGCACTGTGGATAACGTGGCCGAGCATGGAGTTACCGGCAACAGGGTGCAGCACCTTGGGCAGCGCCGAGCGCATGCGGGTGCCTTGGCCGGCGGCAAGAATAACGATATCGAGGGACATTGACTGGCTACCAATCCTGGGCGGTCAGGGGCGTGACCTGAGAAGAAATTCAGAAAAAGAAAAAGGGTAGCCGAGGCTACCCTTTAACTCAATCGCAACGGAAGTAAGCGGCTTGGCCGGATTACTTGCCTTTGCGCAATTGCTGGACGGTTCGCAGTTGAGCTGCAGCCTCGGCCAGGCGTGCGGCGGCAGCACCGTAGTCGAAGTCCGAGCTTTTCGCGTTCAGGGCGTTCTCAGCAGCCTTGAGGGCTTCCTGAGCCTGAGCTTCGTCCAGGTCGGCAGCGCGCTGCACGGTGTCGGCAAGAACCTTGACCATGTTTGGCTGCACTTCGAGGAAGCCACCGGAGATGTAAAACACCTCACGATCGCCACCTTGCTTGGTCAGCGTGATCGGACCAGGCTTGAGATTGGTGATCAGCGGGGCGTGGCCTGGAGCGATACCAAGATCGCCCAGGTTGCCGTGCGCTACTACCATCTCGACCAGGCCGGAGAAGATTTCTCCTTCCGCGCTGACGATATCGCAATGGACTGTCATAGCCATCTGCTTGCCTCAACCTGATTAGCGCCCCTTGCGGGGCGCCGGGATTACAGTTTCTTGGCTTTCTCGATCGCTTCGTCGATGCTGCCGACCATGTAGAACGCTTGTTCTGGCAGGTGGTCGTAGTCACCTTTGAGGATGCCGCTGAAGCCAGCGATGGTGTCTTTCAGGGAAACGTACTTGCCTGGCGAGCCGGTGAAGACCTCGGCCACGAAGAACGGCTGCGACAGGAAGCGCTGGATCTTACGAGCGCGGGCTACCAGTTGCTTGTCGGCTTCGGACAGTTCGTCCATACCCAGAATGGCGATGATGTCTTTCAGCTCTTTGTAGCGCTGCAGAACATACTGAACGCCACGAGCGGTCTCGTAGTGCTCGGTGCCGATCACGTTCGGGTCCAGCTGGCGCGAAGTCGAGTCCAGTGGGTCGACAGCTGGGTAGATACCCAGGGAGGCGATGTCACGGGACAGAACGACGGTGGCGTCCAAGTGGGCGAAGGTGGTCGCAGGCGACGGGTCGGTCAAGTCGTCCGCAGGTACGTATACGGCCTGAACGGAGGTGATCGAACCTTCCTTGGTGGAGGTGATGCGCTCTTGCAGAACGCCCATCTCTTCAGCCAGGGTCGGCTGGTAACCTACTGCCGAAGGCATACGGCCCAGCAGTGCGGATACTTCGGTACCGGCCAGGGTGTAACGATAGATGTTGTCGACGAACAGCAGAACGTCGTTACCTTCGTCACGGAACTTCTCAGCCATGGTCAGGCCGGTCAGCGCTACGCGCAGACGGTTTCCTGGTGGCTCGTTCATCTGACCGTAGACCAGCGCTACCTTGTCGAGAACATTGGAGTCCTTCATCTCGTGGTAGAAGTCGTTACCCTCACGAGTACGCTCACCCACACCAGCGAACACGGAGTAACCGCTGTGTTCCATGGCGATGTTACGGATCAGTTCCATCATGTTTACGGTCTTGCCGACACCGGCACCACCGAACAGACCAACCTTACCACCCTTGGCGAACGGGCAAACCAGGTCGATAACCTTGATGCCGGTTTCCAGCAGGTCGTTGCCGCCTGCCTGGTCAGCGAACGAAGGCGCTGGCTGGTGGATACCGCGACGCTCTTCTTCGCCGATTGGGCCGGCTTCGTCGATTGGGTTGCCCAGTACGTCCATGATGCGGCCCAGGGTGGCCTTACCAACAGGAACGGAAATGGCAGCGCCGGAGTCGACGACATCCAGACCGCGCTTGAGGCCTTCGGTCGAGCCCATCGCAATGGTACGAACCACACCGTCGCCCAGCTGCTGCTGAACTTCCAGGGTGGTTTCCGCGCCTTGTACTTTCAGCGCGTTGTAAACACTCGGTACCGCGTCACGTGGGAATTCCACGTCGATGACGGCGCCGATGATTTGAACGATACGTCCGCTACTCATAGCTGGATCCTCTGAATTTTTGAACCGTTAAACCGCGGCAGCGCCGCCGACGATTTCCGAGATCTCCTGGGTGATCGCAGCCTGACGCGCCTTGTTGTAGATCAACTGAAGCTCTTTGATCAAATCACCGGCGTTGTCTGTGGCGTTCTTCATGGCGATCATCCGGGCCGCTTGTTCAGCAGCGTTGTTCTCGACCACCGCCTGGTACACCTGCGACTCCACGTAACGCACCATCAAGCCGTCCAGCAGCTCTTTTGCGTCGGGTTCGTACAGGTAATCCCAGTGATGCTTGAGATCCTGATCCGGGGTTGCCACCAACGGTACCAATTGCTCGACCGTCGGTTTTTGGGTCATGGTGTTGATGAACTTGTTCGAAACCACCGAGAGGCGATCGATACGGCCGTCCAGGTAGGCGTCCAGCATCACTTTGACGGAGCCGATCAAGTCGTTGATCGATGGCTCTTCGCCCAGGTGGCTGATCGCGGCTACGACGTTGCCGCCAAAGATGCGGAAGAAAGTCGCACCCTTGCTGCCGATCACGCACAGGTCGATTTCCACGCCCTGTTCGCGGTTTACGCTCATGTCCTTGACCAGGGCCTTGAACAGGTTGGTGTTCAAGCCACCGCACAGACCACGGTCACTGCTCACCACGATATAACCGGCGCGCTTCACAGGGCGCTCGATCATGAACGGGTGGCGGTATTCCGGGTTGGCGTTGGCCAGATGACCGATCACCTGGCGGATACGCTCCGCGTAAGGACGGCTAGCAGCCATGCGCATTTGTGCCTTGCGCATTTTGCTGACCGCCACTTTCTCCATGGCGCTGGTAATTTTTTGCGTGCTTTTGATGCTCGCAATCTTACTGCGAATCTCTTTTGCGCCTGCCATGTATCACCTATCAGGTTAGCAAGCGGGGGCCGGAGCCCCCGCTGCGGCTTACCAGGTCTGGGTGGCCTTGAACTTCTCGATACCGGCTTTCAGGCCTGCGTCGATTTCGTCGTTGAAGTCACCCTTCACGTTGATCTTCGCCATCAGTTCGGCGTGATCACGGTTGAAGTAGGCGATCAGTGCTTGCTCGAAGCTGCCGATCTTGGAGACTTCCACGTCAGTCAGGAAACCACGCTCAGCGGCGTACAGCGACAGAGCCATGTCCGCGATGGACATTGGCGCGTACTGCTTCTGCTTCATCAGCTCGGTTACGCGCTGACCATGCTCCAGCTGCTTGCGGGTCGCTTCGTCCAGATCGGAAGCGAACTGGGCGAATGCAGCCAGTTCACGGTACTGAGCCAGTGCGGTACGAATACCACCGGACAGCTTCTTGATGATCTTGGTCTGAGCGGCACCACCTACGCGGGATACCGAAACACCGGCGTTCACTGCAGGGCGGATGCCCGAGTTGAACATGGCCGATTCCAGGAAGATCTGACCGTCGGTGATGGAAATCACGTTGGTCGGAACGAACGCGGAAACGTCGCCAGCCTGGGTTTCGATGATCGGCAGGGCAGTCAGGGAACCGGTTTTGCCAGTCACTGCGCCGTTGGTGAACTTCTCGACGTACTCTTCGGAAACGCGCGACGCACGCTCCAGCAGACGGGAGTGGAGATAGAACACGTCACCTGGGTACGCTTCACGTCCTGGTGGACGGCGCAGCAGCAGGGAGATCTGACGGTACGCAACGGCCTGCTTGGACAGGTCATCGTAAACGATCAGGGCATCTTCACCGCGGTCACGGAAGAACTCGCCCATGGTGCAGCCGGCGTATGGCGCCAGGAACTGCAGCGCGGCGGATTCCGAAGCACTGGCAACGACCACGATGGTGTTGGCCAGGGCGCCGGTTTCTTCCAGCTTGCGAACGATGTTGGCAACGGTGGAACGCTTCTGGCCGACAGCAACATAAACGCAGAAAATACCGGAGTCTTTCTGGTTGATGATGGCGTCGATGGCCATGGCGGTCTTGCCGATCTGACGGTCACCGATGATCAGCTCACGCTGGCCACGGCCGACAGGGATCATGGCGTCGACGGACTTGTAGCCAGTCTGTACAGGCTGGTCTACCGACTTACGCCAGATCACGCCTGGAGCCACTTTCTCGACTGCGTCGGTCTGGGTGTTGCCCAGAGGACCTTTGCCGTCGATCGGGTTGCCCAGGGCGTCAACGACGCGACCCAGCAGTTCCTTACCAACCGGAACTTCCAGGATACGACCGGTGCACTTGGCGCTCATGCCTTCGGCCAGGGTGTCATAGCCACCCAGGATCACTGCACCTACGGAGTCTTGCTCCAGGTTCAGGGCCATGCCGAATACGCTGCCAGGGAACTCGATCATTTCGCCGTACATGACGTCGGCCAGACCGTGGATGCGCACGATACCGTCGGAAACCGAAACGACGGTACCTTCGTTACGGGCTTGGGAGCTCACATCGAGGTTGTCGATGCGGCCCTTGATGATTTCACTAATTTCGGAAGGATTGAGTTGCTGCATTGCTCTGCTGCCCCTTCAAACTCAAGATTTCAATGCTTCGGCCAGTTTCGCGATTTTGCCGCGAACAGAGCCATCGATTACCAGGTCACCTGCGCGGATGACGACGCCGCCAATAAGGCTGGCATCCTCCGACGCGTGCAGGCGCACTTCCTGGCCTAACCGTGCACTGAGAACCTTGGCGAGTTTGTCTTGCTGTTCTTGGTCCAACGCGAAGGCACTGGTGACTTCCACGTCCACGGATTTCTCTTGCTCGGCCTTGTACAGGTCGAACAGAGCGGCAATCTCCGGCAGAAGCAGGAGACGGTCGTTTTCCGCGGCAACATGAATGAAATTCTGTGCCTGTGCATTGAACTTGTCACCGCACACGTCAATGAACGTGGCGGCCTTTTCTGCGCTCGTCAGTCGCGGGGCCTTGAGCAGGCGCTGCATGGTCTCGTCTTGCGAAACCGCAGCAGCCAGGCCGAGCATGGCTGACCAATTGGCCAGTTGCTGATGGGCCTGGGCATGCTCAAAGGCAGCCTTAGCGTAAGGTCGGGCCAACGTGGTCAGTTCTGCCATGATCGCCCTCGCTTAAATTTCAGCGGCCAGTTTGTTAACCAGCTCCGCATGCGCGTTTTGATCGATTGTGGCGCCAAGGATCTTTTCGGCACCGCCAACGGCCAGGGCACCCACTTGGGCACGCAGGGCGTCTTTAGCGCTGTTGAGTTCCTGTTCGATCTCGGCCAGAGCCTGAGCCTTCACACGGTCAGCTTCGACGCGGGCCTGTTCACGGGCTTCCTCGACAAGCTGAGCAGCGCGTTTCTTGCTTTGCTCAATGATTTCGGCTGCCTGGGCTTTAGCTTCACGCAGTTGCTGACCCGCTTTCTCTTGGGCCAGCTCCAGGTCGCGAGCTGCGCGGTTGGCAGCGTCCAAACCGTCGGCAATCTTCTTTTGGCGCTCTTGCAGGGCAGTGATGACCGGAGGCCATACATACTTCATGCAGAAGAGTACAAAAATCAGAAAAGCAACGGATTGGCCAATCAGGGTTGCATTAATGTTCACGCCAACACCTCGCTCGGTCTTAATTCATACAGCCATCAACTCGTAGTGACGAGTGATTAGCCGGCGATCTGACCAACGAACGGATTCGCGAAGGTGAAGAACAGAGCGATACCAACACCGATCATGGTTACGGCGTCGAGCAGACCGGCAACGATGAACATTTTGACCTGCAGCATCGGAACCATCTCAGGCTGACGAGCAGCGCCTTCCAGGAATTTGCCGCCCAGCAGGCCGAAACCAATGGCGGTACCCAGAGCACCCAGGCCGATCAGCAGAGCAACAGCGATAGCGGTCAGACCAACTACAGTTTCCATCTTTCCTCCCGACTTTTACGTCGTATTGGTTAGGTTTTTAGTTTGAAGCGGTAAAACAAATCGTTTGGTACAGCATGCCCTTGCGGACTTTTTAAGCCCTCCCCCCAAACAGGCGGGGAAGGCTATCAGACACGCCAGGCGGTCTTAATGGTTATCTTCGTGAGCCATCGACAGGTAGACGATGGTGAGCATCATGAAGATGAAAGCTTGCAGGGTGATGATCAGGATGTGGAACACAGCCCACGCCCACTGCAGCACGATACCCAGGCCGCTCAGCCAGAGGATGCCGGCGCCGAACATCACCGCGATCAGGATGAACACCAGCTCGCCGGCGTACATGTTGCCGAACAGACGCAGTGCCAGGGAGATCGGCTTGGCGATCAGGGTGACGAATTCCAGCAGGAAGTTGACCGGGATCAGCAGGATCTGCACGAAGATGTTCTTGCTGCCGAACGGGTGCAGGGTCAGCTCACCTATGAAGCCGCCCAGGCCCTTGACCTTGATGCTGTAGAAAATGATCAGCGCAAAGACGCAGAAGGCCATGGCCAAGGTCGCGTTCGGGTCGGTGGTCGACACGGCGCGGAACGGAATGTGCGGATCACCGGAGATCAGGATGGCCAGCTGAGGAATCCAGTCGACCGGAACCAGGTCGATGGCGTTCATCAGGAATACCCAGACGAAAATGGTCAGCGCCAGCGGGGCAATCACTGGGCTACGGCCGTGGAAGGAGTCCTTCACGCTGCCGTTGACGAAGTCCACCAGTACTTCCACGAAGTTCTGCAGGCCGCTTGGTTGGCCGGAAGTCGCCTTCTTGGCCGCCATGCGGAAGATGAACAGGAAGATCAGACCCAGCGCGACGGACCAACCCAGGGTGTCCAGGTGGAACGCCCAGAAGCCCATTGCCTTGGCTTCTGCAGCCGAATGGGCGAAGCCCCAGCTGCCGTCTGGTAGTTGACCGTAGGTCAGGTTCTGCAAGTGGTGCTGGATATAGCCCGAAGCGGTTTCTGCTGCCATGGTTGCCTCAAACGCCCTAAGGTCTCGAAAGTCTTTTATTCATCAGCAGGGGCGCGAACCAGCTGACCAAAAGGGTCAACACGAAGACGCCGAATACTGCTAACGGCGCCAGTGGCTTCACTCCTGCGAAGGTCAGTGCAAATAGCACTGCCGTCAAAATCATCTTGCCCGCCTCGCCCGCGTAAAACGACTTGACGATGGCTTGTGCCGCCCGAGCTCCGCTAAAGCGAAAAGCCTTCCAGGCGAAATACACATTGGGTAGCCAGGCAATCAAACCTCCGCAAAGGCCTGAATATCCACTGACCGCCCCTTTCCACTGCCACAACACCAAGGTTGCCAGCAGTAGTACGACGAATTGAGCCAGCAGTACCGGAAAAACCGCCCAGCGATGGAAAGGCAGGCGGTTTGGCGTGCGGATTTCCATCACAACTGCTCCTCGGAAGTCGACCAACAAGTCAGTAACGACTTGGCATAATTTGTGCCGACAAAATGCGCGCAGAGTATAGGGGTGGATTAACCCCTATTCAACTCTTGGGTAGTGATTTCCGACTGTTCGCTACAATTGCAATTGTTTCAGCGGATGTGTGCGAGCACACCTTGCAACTCGTCAAGCGAGTTATAGCGAATAACCAACTGGCCTTTGCCCTTGTTGCCATGCCGTATCTGCACGGCAGAGCCCAGGCGCTCTGCAAGCCGTTGTTCAAGGCGTGCGATGTCCGGATCAGGTTTACCCGGCTCTACCGGTTCAGGCTTGCCATTGAGCCATTGACGCACCAGTGCCTCAGTTTGGCGCACGGTGAGGCCACGTGCGACAACATGACGCGCCCCCTCTTCCTGACGATCTTCCTCAAGCCCGAGCAAAGCACGGGCATGGCCCATCTCCAGATCACCGTGGGCGAGCATGGTCTTGATCGCTTCCGGCAGCGAAATAAGCCGCAGCAGGTTGGCCACGGTCACTCGCGATTTGCCCACGGCATCAGCGACCTGTTGCTGGGTCAGTTCGAATTCCTGTTGCAGGCGCTGCAAAGCCAAGGCTTCTTCCAGCGGGTTGAGATCTTCGCGTTGAATGTTCTCGATGAGGGCCATGGCAATGGCGGCCTCGTCCGGTACTTCGCGCACCATGGCCGGGATAGTGTCCAGGCCTGCCTGCTGTGTGGCACGCCAACGGCGCTCACCAGCAATGATCTCATAGCGGCTACCGTCGATCGGGCGCACCACGATCGGCTGCATCACCCCGTGGTTGCGGATCGAGTGGGCGAGTTCTTCCAGTGCCTCGGGGTCCATGTCACGGCGTGGCTGGTACTTGCCACGCTGAATCAGTTCCACAGGCAGGTGTTGCAATTCTTTCTGGTCGATCTTCACAGCCTGCTCTTCGAGCGCGCTGACGGACGGACCACTGAGCAGTGCATCCAACCCACGTCCGAGACCTCGTTTCTTAACGGCCATGCGGATTCCTTAAGTTGTCTGTGCAGTGCGTGACTGACGGCGTTGACGGCGTACCAGTTCTCCGGCCAGGGCCAGGTAGGCCAGTGCGCCACGCGATTGCTTGTCGTAGGCCAGCGCCGGCATGCCAAAACTCGGCGCCTCGGCCAGGCGGATGTTGCGCGGAATGACAGTGTCGTACAACTGCTCGCCAAAGTGTTCCTTGAGCTGCGCCGAAACATCGTTATTCAGGCTCAGACGCGGGTCGTACATGGTCCGCAGCAGACCCTCGATCTTCAATTGCGGGTTCAACCGTGCCGCAATGCGCTTGATGTTATCCACAAGGTCGCTAAGACCTTCCAGCGCGTAATACTCGCACTGCATCGGGATGATCACGCCATCGGATGCCACCAGCGCGTTCAGCGTCAGCATCGACAGCGACGGTGGGCAGTCGATGAGGATGTAATCGTAGTTGTCACGGATAGGCGCCAGCGCGTTACGCAGACGGCTTTCTTTGACCTGCATTTCCAGCAGCACTACTTCCGCAGCGGTCAGGTCCCGGTTGGCCGGCAGCAGCTGAAAGCCACCATGCTCGGAGTAGTGCATGGCCTGGGCAAGGTCGCATTCCCCGATCAGCAGGTCATAGACCGAATGCTCGAGTTCGTGTTTGTCCACACCGCTGCCCATGGTCGCATTGCCCTGCGGATCGAGGTCGATCAGCAGCACACGACGCTTGGTCGCGGCCAGCGATGCTGCGAGATTGATACAGGTGGTGGTCTTGCCGACACCACCTTTCTGGTTCGCGATTGCGAATACCTTAGCCATTGTTGCGTGTGTTCCCAATCAAGCCTTGCGGCGCAGTATCAGCAGATGGCGCTGGCCCTGGCAACCTGGAACGGTCAGGGCCTGCTCGCTTTCCACTGTGAAGTCTGCGGGCAATGCTACCAGTTCGTCGGCAGGATGCAGCCCCTTCATTGCAAGCCATTGCGTCCCGGTGTCGCCTAGATGGCGGGTCCAGTTGGTGAAGTTGTCCATACTGCTGAAGGCGCGCGAGATGATTCCGCTGAATGGAGAGGACGGCGTAAAGGCCTCCACTCGGCTGTGGATAACCGTAAGGTTGTCCAACTTGAGCTCCATTTTGACCTGAGTCAGGAAGCGGGTCTTTTTGCCGTTGGCGTCCAGTACCGTCACACGCTTTTGCGGATGCAGGATAGCCAAGGGGATGCCAGGCATACCACCGCCACTGCCCACGTCCAGCCAGCTGTCACGTTCGCTGTGGATAAACGACATCACGCTGAGGCTGTCCAGCAGATGACGGGAAACCATCTCGTCAGGATCGCGCACGGCGGTAAGGTTGTAGGCTTTGTTCCACTTGATCAACAGGGCCAGGTAACCCAGCAGCTTTTCCTGCTGCTCGGCGCTCAACTCGACACCAAGCTGATGCGCACCTGTGGACAACTCTTCGGCATGTTGCGGGGTGACCAAGGAACTCAAGCGCTTTGCTCCAATTCGCGGCCAGCGCCGCGTTTTTTCAGATGAATCAGCAGCAGGGAAATCGCCGCCGGGGTTACCCCAGGGATGCGCGAGGCCTGGCCCAGAGTTTCAGGACGGGTCTGGCCAAGCTTGCTCTGGATCTCCTTCGACAGGCCGGAAATGCCTGTGTAGTCGATATCCACAGGCAGCCGGGTATCTTCGCTGGCGCGCAAGCGGGCGATTTCGTCCTGCTGACGGTCGATGTAACCGGCGTACTTGGTCTTGATCTCGACCTGCTCGGCCACTTGTGGATCGATAGCATCACCACCAGTAGCCTCGATCAGGCCGGCATAGTCGATCTCGGGCCGCGCCAACAGATTCAGCAGGCTGTATTCGTGAGCCAGCGGGGTACCGAACTTATCCACAATGGCTTGACCTTGTTCGGTATTCGGGCGCACCCAAGTCGATTTCAGACGTTGTTCTTCACGCTCGATGCCATCGCGCTTGGCGCAGAATGCAGCCCAACGATCATCGTCGATCAGGCCCAGCTCGCGGCCTTTCTCGGTCAGACGAAGGTCAGCGTTGTCTTCGCGCAGGATCAGCCGGTACTCGGCACGCGAAGTGAACATGCGGTACGGCTCCTGGGTGCCGAGCGTAATCAGGTCGTCCACCAGTACCCCGATGTACGCCTCGTCGCGGCGCGGGCACCAGCTGTCGCGGCCCTGCGCACGTAGTGCTGCGTTGGTACCGGCCAGCAAGCCCTGGGCACCGGCTTCTTCGTAACCGGTGGTGCCATTGATCTGGCCAGCAAAGAACAGCCCACCGATGACTTTGGTTTCGAGGCTGTACTTGAGGTCGCGGGGATCGAAGTAGTCGTACTCGATCGCGTAACCAGGGCGCACGATGTGCGCGTTTTCCATGCCGCGGATCGAGCGCACCAGCTCCAGTTGCACGTCGAATGGCAACGAGGTGGAAATGCCGTTCGGGTACAGCTCATGGGTGTTCAGGCCTTCGGGCTCGATGAACACCTGGTGGCTTTCTTTATCGGCGAAGCGGTGGATCTTGTCTTCGATCGATGGGCAATAGCGTGGGCCCACGCCCTCGATCACCCCGGAATACATTGGCGAACGGTCAAGGTTCGAGGCAATTATTTCGTGGGTGCGGCTGTTGGTGTGAGTGATCCAGCAGCTGACTTGGCGCGGATGCATCTGCGCGTTGCCCATGAAGGACATTACCGGGATCGGCGTGTCGCCCGGCTGTTCGGTCATCACCGAGAAATCCACCGAACGCCCGTCGATACGTGGAGGCGTACCGGTTTTGAGCCGGCCCACGCGCAGCGGCAGCTCGCGCATACGGTGAGCCAGGGCAATCGAAGGCGGGTCGCCGGCGCGTCCGCCGGAATGGTTCTGCAGACCAATGTGGATGAGGCCGCCCAGGAAAGTACCTGTGGTCAGCACTACGGACTCCGCGAAGAAGCGCAGGCCCATCTGTGTGACCACGCCCTTGACCTGATCCTGTTCGACGATCAGGTCATCGCAGGACTGCTGGAATATCCACAGGTTGGGCTGGTTTTCCAGAATCTCGCGTACCACCGCCTTGTAAATGGCGCGGTCGGCTTGGGCGCGGGTTGCGCGCACGGCCGGCCCTTTGCGGTTGTTCAGGATACGGAACTGGATGCCGCTCTTGTCGGTGGCCAGCGCCATGGCGCCGCCGAGCGCATCGATTTCTTTGACCAGGTGACTCTTGCCAATGCCACCGATCGCTGGGTTGCAGCTCATGTGACCGAGGGTTTCCACGTTATGGGTCAACAGCAGGGTTTTCACACCCATGCGTGCTGACGCAAGCGCAGCCTCGGTACCGGCATGGCCGCCGCCGATGACGATCACTTCAAAACGGGAAGGGAAATCCACCACGCACCTCGTGCCTGTTTTTGCGAATAGAGAAGGTAAGCAGACAAGTATAGGGACTTACCCCCCTTTAAAGAAACCATCTGAGCAAATTTTGACCAGCCTGTGGATGAGTGGCAGACAACAGAAATTAGAGAGAGAAATTTAAAAAAGCTTTGTTTTTATGTTTATTCTTATGCACAGCCTTATCTGTGGATAAAGTTCTGTAGGGCACAATCCATGTGGTTTACAGCGAAATTGAACTCTGTGGCTTACCCACCCTAAGGCCTATGGATAACGTTCAGCAGCCTGTGGATTAAATGGCTCTTTACCCACAGGCGGATTTGTCACCATGAAAAAAGCCCGTTTATCAAAAGGGCTTATGATGGGTTTTCCACAGGGCTCCTGTCATGAAATTTCTGCCTGTGGATGAATATCAGTACACCGGACTCGCCATCTCTGACGGTCGGATCAGTTGTGCACAGCCCGCTGCTACCCGCAACGATCCGACGAGTGGCCAAATCTCAGGCAAAAAAAAGCCGCTCCATGGGGAGCGGCATTGAGCTTGTCTAGCTGTGGACTATTTGCCGATGCAGAAACTGGAAAATATCCTCCCCAGCAGGTCGTCAGAACTGAACGCGCCGGTGATTTCACCCAGTGCCTGCTGCGCCTGACGCAGGTCCTCGGCCAACAGCTCACCGGCACCTGCCAGAGTCAGCTGTGCACGGCCATGCTCTAGATGCGAACTGGCTTGGCGCAGGGCATCGAGGTGGCGGCGGCGAGCGCTGAAGCCGCTTTCGGCAGTCTGTTCATAACCCATGCAGGCTTTGAGGTGGTCACGCAGCAGTTGCAGCCCCTGGTTGTCCCCCTTGGCGCTCAGGGTGATTGTCACATGGCCATCGTCAGACTGTTCCAGCCCTACTTGCTCGCCACTGAGGTCTGCCTTGTTGCGTATCAACGTGACCTTGGCCGGTTCGGGGCGCAGGTCGAGAAACTCAGGCCACAAGGCGAACGGGTCGCTGGCCTCGGGCGCGGTGGAATCAACCACCAAGAGTACTCGATCGGCCTCGCCAATAGCCTTCAACGCCCGCTCTACACCGATCTTTTCCACATGGTCATCGGTGTCGCGCAGGCCTGCCGTGTCGACCACGTGCAGCGGCATGCCGTCGATGTGGATATGTTCACGCAGAATGTCCCGTGTAGTACCGGCGATATCCGTCACGATGGCGGCCTCCCGGCCAGCCAGCTGATTGAGCAAGCTCGATTTCCCGGCGTTGGGCCGGCCGGCGATGACTACCGTCATGCCATCGCGCAGCAAGGCGCCCTGCCCAGCCTCTCGTTGTACGGTAGACAACTGGTCACGCACAGCATCGAGCATCGAAAGCACATGGCCATCGGCAAGGAAGTCGATTTCTTCCTCAGGAAAATCGATGGCAGCCTCGACGTAGATGCGCAAAGCAATTAACGCTTCGGTCAGGCCGTGCACACGTTTGGAGAACTCCCCCTGCAACGAGCGCAGCGCGTTGCGTGCAGCCTGGCTTGAGCTAGCTTCGATCAGGTCGGCAATGGCTTCAGCCTGGGCCAGGTCAAGTTTGTCATTGAGGAACGCTCGCTCGCTGAACTCCCCCGGACGCGCCAGGCGGCAACCCACTTGTACACAGCGCTGCAGCAGCATATCCAGTACCACTGGCCCACCATGGCCCTGCAGTTCGAGCACATCTTCGCCAGTGAAGGAGTTGGGCCCAGGAAAGAACAGGGCAATGCCTTCATCCAGCACCAGGCCCTCTTCATCGCGGAAAGGGCCGTAGTGTGCATGGCGTGGTGTCAGCGTGCGGCCGGTGATCAGCTGCCCGGCCTTGCCTGCCAATGGCCCGGACAGCCTGACGATCCCGACGCCTCCGCGGCCTTGGGCGGTGGCGATGGCAGCGATGGTTTCACGCACAGTGTTCATGGTCGAAAGCCTCTACGACAAATACGACAGATAGCAAAAACGCCCCCGAAGGGGCGTTTTTATTCACAGGCTAGCGCAGTAGCCCGTCAAGCAGCCGCTTTTTTGGTAGCTGCTTCGATACGGCGGGTGATGTACCACTGCTGAGTGATCGACAGGCAGTTGTTCACAACCCAGTACAGCACCAGACCAGCCGGGAACCACAGGAAGAAGAAGGTGAAGATGATCGGCATCATTTTCATCACCTTGGCCTGCATCGGATCCGGTGGAGTCGGGTTCAGACGCTGCTGGATGAACATGGTAGCGCCCATGATGATCGGCAGGATGAAGAACGGATCCTTGATCGACAGGTCGGTGATCCACAGCATCCACGGGGCCTGGCGCATTTCCACGCTTTCCAGCAGTACCCAGTACAAGGACAGGAAGACCGGCATCTGCACCAGGATCGGCAAGCAGCCGCCCAGTGGGTTGATCTTCTCTTTCTTGTACAGCTCCATCATCGCCTGGGACATCTTCTGGCGATCGTCACCGAAGCGTTCCTTCAGTGCGGCGAGCTTGGGCGCCACGGCACGCATGCGCGCCATCGAGCGGTAGCTGGCAGCCGACAGCGGGAAGAACAGGCCTTTGATGAGCATGGTCAGCACGATGATCGACCAGCCCCAGTTACCCAGCAGGCTGTGGATATGTTGCAGCAGCCAGAAGATCGGCTGGGCAATGAACCACAGGAAGCCGTAGTCGACGGTCAGTTCCAGGCCTGGGGACAACTCCTTGAGCTTGGACTGAATCTTCGGGCCGGCGTACAGCATGGCGCTGGTTTCGGCCTTGCCGCCAGCAGGAACGCTCAGAGCCGGGCCGGTGTAGCCGATGATGTAGTTGCCCTGGCTGTCCTTGCGAGTCTGGACAACGTTGTTATCCGATTTTTCAGGAATCCACGCGGTGACGAAGTAGTGCTGCAGCCAGGCGACCCAGCCACCGGACACATTTTCTTTCAAACTACCCTTGTCGATGTCCTTCATCGAAACCTTTTTGTAAGGCTCCGAGGCAGTCCACATGGCGGCGCCCAGATAGGTCGCGGTGCCGGTGGCCGTGCTCGACGACGGGTCGGAACTGGCGTCACGCTTGAGTTGGGCGAAGAAATTGCCGTTCCACGGCTGACCGCTCTGGTTGTCGATCAGGTAGCTGACGTTCAGGTCGTACTCACCGCGCTTGAAGCTGAAGCGCTTGATGTAATTGACGCCGTTATCGCTGAACTTGAGGTCGACCACCAGTTGTTGCTGGCCGTCAGCCAATTGGTAGCTCTTCTGCTCGGCCGCGTATAGCGGGCGACCGGACGAGCGAGCATCGGGACCATTGGCACCAGTCAGGCCACTTTGTGCCAGGTAGACACGCTCACCGCCGTTGTCGAACAGCTGGAACGGAATATCCGGGTGATCCTGGCGGCGTGGGTACTTGGGCAGGTTCAGCTGGACGATGTCACCACCGACCGGATCGATAGCCAGGTCCAGGACATCGGTCTTGACCCGAATCAGGTCTTTACTGACCGCGGCCGGTGCCAGTTCGGCAGGGCTGGATTCGGCATTGGCGCTTGGCACATCGGCGCTGGCGTTACCGGCCGGTACGCCGTCGGGCAACGCCGGGGCAGTAGTGCTGGCAGCAGTATTCTGAGTCGGCAGGGCAGCCTGGCCGTAGTCCTCGTTCCACTTGAGGACCATGACGTAGGACACGATTGCCAGGGCGACGATCAGGATCGTGCGTTTAATATCCATGATTACTCGGCTATCGAAGAAGTTCGGGAGGAAGGAGCGGGAGGAACGGGATCGAAACCGCCGTCGTTCCACGGATGACAACGCCCCAGGCGACGAACGGCTAGCCACCCGCCACGCAAGAGGCCATGGTTTTCAATGGCTTCCAGAGCGTAACAGGAGCAACTGGGGTAGAAACGACAGTGATTGGCCATCAGGGGGCTGATGGCGTAACGGTAAAACTGGATCGGGACGATGGCCAGTTTACGCATGTTGACTGTCTACCCCTGCGGAATTGGCATCTGCCGCTGGAGTGGGCCGGCTGCGTGCCAGACGTTTCCAGAGCTTGCCAAAGTGTTGGTGCAATTCCGGGTTTTCCATCTCACCCAATCCCTTGCGCGCGACGATCACTATATCCATGCCACCCAGTGCTTGCTGGTTGAGCCGGAAGGAATCGCGCATCAAGCGCTTGAGGCGATTGCGTTGAACGGCGAGCTTGACGCTCTTCTTGCCGATCACCAGGCCGAGGCGCGGGTGATCCAGGCCGTTCTCGCGAGCAAGGATCAGCAGGTTTTTCCCTGGAACCTTGCCGGTTGGGGAGTCGAAGACCGCTTTGAAGTGCCGGGGTGTAAGCAGTCGCTTTTCCCGACTGAAGTCCTGACTCACCACCTGTGCCGAAAAATCAAATGGCCAGACGCTTACGGCCTTTGGCACGACGACGCGACAGAACAGCGCGGCCGTTCTTGGTAGCCATACGGGCACGGAAGCCGTGGGTGCGAGCGCGCTTGATGGTGCTTGGTTGGAAAGTACGTTTCATGGCGTTGTTACCTGGGTTTGTCGACTACGGGCCGGAATGGCCCCCTTTTTAAGAGATCGGCGATTCTAGAGAAAGCAAGCCCATAGGTCAATTTCCAACCAGTCTTTCCTTATAGAAGGCACTTCTGAGAACGGGGCACCGCGAGGTTGCTCGGTAGGACGGGCGGGGACAAAATTAGAAAAAAGAAGAGAGATATAAAAAGCTTTTCTAAAGAACTTATAAATCTTAGGTGGACAACCTTCTGTGGATAACTAGCTCCACGTCAATAATCAAGAGGCTTCCAGAGATTTGAAACTTTGTCGGTAACAGGTGCTGCGCCTGTGGCAGCCATGGGTAAAGGCTGTGGATAGAATTGCCCATTATCCACAGAGGTTTTATCCACAGGTCTTAGGTCAGGGTTGTGCATAGACTTCAAGCCCGGTTATCCACAGAGCTTATTCACAACTCCGTGAAGGCGTTTTGGCCGCTAACTGACTGTTTTGTCATGGCTTGGAATGTTTCCACATGTGGATAACTGAGCGCTCGAGCGGTACAATGGCGGTTTGTTTTGGCCTTATCCGGCTTTCAACTCAGGGGATATCC